>JAJDVW010000062.1 GCA_022825925.1 Pseudomonadales bacterium
GTCGCGCCCGTCATCGCCAATCGGCAACCATCGGCAAGACGCCGAGGATACGGCTCGCCTTGACCGTCGCGATCGCCCGGTTCCACCCCGAAAACAGGGCTTCGCGGCAACCCGGATACCCTCCTCGGCGGGAACAACCGCCATACCCATGCCGTGATGTAATCGTTAGCCGAAAGCACATGCCCGATAGTCAACAGTATCGCCCGACACAGTAAATCGGTGAGCGATCCGGGCTAGAGCAAGACGGCGAGCTGGCCGTGGAGTGGCTAATCCGTTGCCTCGGCTCCGACCAAAGCGCCATTGGTTTCCACGCTCAGGAAGCTGCAAGGAAAGCCGTCGCGGCGTTGGATTCAGCTCAAAGAACCCGCGTCTTGGAAGCGCACCATCCTGATGAACGAGTGTTCGGTGTTTCGGAGATAGTCCACGCGCTGGTGGCAGGCGACCCTGAGGTCTATGGACGTCTTCTTCAATTGGAGCAGCTCAAGCCCCACCACCTTTGTCCCCTCTTGGGCGAGCCGAGCGGCGATTGGCGAGACATGGCTGTCCTTGCGCTGGACCATGGCTACTCTTCCGAAGATGTCGTCGATGCGAACTTGGGTGGGAGCTGGTCATGGGAAGGAAAAGAAAGCGATATGTGGGCGGAACGCCGCGGTCATTTCGAGAGGCTCCAAGCTGAGGTGGACTTCCGCGTCGCTGAAATCGGCCGCCTCGGTGCGACGGCCATAAGCAAGTTGGAGCAGCAGGCCAAGGAAATGGAGCGCCGGGAGGCGATTCACGGACTGCCTTGAAGTCGACTATCGGGGAACGACGATACAACCCGGACTCCAGGGCCGCGTGTTAACGACGCTTTGCGGATAGATCCGGGTCTGCAAGACAGACGGAGACCTCGTGATCAAGGCCGTGCCGTGTGACCTCGAAAGCAGCGCACGCTTCCAGTTCGCTTAGGGGAGGCGGCGCAATCTCGAACGGGAACAGATGAGGTCCGCGAAACAGCGCCGCGGGGGACTGAGACCGATTGCCCTGAGCGGCCAGGAGGGCTTTCGCGACCCAGACGGCCAGAGCAGAGCTCTGGATCGTTCGCTTCGGGGTGCTGCAGTAGAGCCCCTTGCGGCCGGCCTCACCCAACACATCCCAATCGACGAACAAGCGCAAGATACGCCGGGCGGCACGGGCCACGGTCTCGCGTTCGCCCAACTGCTCCCGGAGTCGTCGTTGCACCTGGGCCGCGCCGACGTTGTCCTGTAACCGCAGCACGCGCCCCGTCACCCCTGCCACCGTGCCGAAGAACGGATAGACCGCCATGCACATGCACCAGTGGATGAGCATTCGACCGTTCGCATCCGAGTTTCCGAGCAGTTCGAGTCCTACGTCGCGCAGTGACCGGAGTTCCGTAGGGACGTTGACCCAAGTCCTGAGCAGGATGCTGATGGCCTTGTGCCGGGTTCCCCGTTTGACTTCGCTGTCGACGGACAGCGTTTCTCCCAATCGCTCGTCCAGGGCGAAGATGATCGCGTCCCGCGGGTTGCCCGCCAACACCAGGTTCGCGGTGTACTCCAGCCACTCCAGCCGAATGCGCTGGCTGAAACCGATCTGATCTTGCCGGCTCATGCCCCGGCCCGCTCAATCTGGACCATCGGTACGACGACCTCTTCGAGACAGATGCCGCCGTGTCCCACGATGCGTTCATTCATCCCGACGAAAGCGGACCGTCCGGTCGCGATCAAGGGTAGGTAATCCTCTGGCAGACCCACCGCCGGCCATTCGATCCCCTCGGGAAACTCTGTCTTGACGCGGGCTCGCAGGGTGGCGTCTGAGTAGATTCGTGCCCGCTCGCCGCGGACCTCCGCCAGTGCCCCTTCGCGTGGCCGGCCGCGCCCCGTCGCCTCGATGTTGCCGTGATCGGACGTGAGGAACACTGCGAACCCGCCGTCCAGCAAGAGGTCGAGCGAACGGGCCATGAATCCGTCCTTGGCCCACTGGCGGACTTGGTTGTGCATGCCCGCCGTGCCGAGTTGCATGCCGTGCATGATCTTGTCGACCTTGTCCACCACGAGACCAAGCGCGCGGACTTCGCGTCCCAACGCGAGATCCCGAACGGCGTCGAGCGTGCCGTCCCCCAACCCCTTTGCGTAAGCGGCGGACCGAGCCGAGTGCCCTTGGTCTCCCCAGAATCGCGCCCACAAGGAGGCTTCCCTCGCGGTGCCCCCGATGCTCGACGGAAAGAACATCGGTGCCTTGCCGGCGAATATCGCTTGCCGGGACACGGAGGTGATGGTCGGCACCCACGCGAAGACAGCTTCTTCGCGGAGGCGAAGCCGAGGCCGTTGTGCTTCTAGCACGGTCCGGAGCACGATCCACTGGTCGATGGCCAGGCCGTCGACAACGACGAGCGCGATCTTGGTCGCGCAACCTTCGGCCAGTTGCCGCGCCAGAAAACGGGGCAAGTGGTGGACCATCACCGGCGGGTTCGACGGCTGATTGTGGAGTCCTGCGTAGCGGCGCTCCATCCACATCCGGAAACGTTGGTCGACTTGCGCTTGAAGGTCGGAAATACGGGCGCTCGCCCGCGCCGAAGCCGGGATGTCGGAGTAGAGGACGTTGAGTTCGGCCCAACGATAGGCGAAGTCGGTCCACTCGCCATGCCGTGCGCCGGCGCCCGGCATCTCGCGGTCGATCATCGACATCAAGCCTTCGATGCGGTGCAAGCTGTCCTTGGCGGGATCTGTCCGAATGCCGACTCGGACCCAGTCCTTCGAGAGGGTCGCGCCCGATCGGTGGGGCACGGGCCGCAGCATCCCCTCCAAGAACAGATTGTCGATGTATACGCGGACGTCGTCGTGGCCAAAGGGCAACTCGGAGGGCGGTTCGTGGGGCGGGTCGTGCAAAGGGTCCGAGTCCATCAGGCCGCTCTTCGCATGTCCGGCCAGCCGGTCGAGAAACCGCGGCCAGCGCCGTTGCAGGAACAGCCAGAACGCTTCGCGGTCGGGGACGATGGTCTCCAACGGCCAGGCATCGAAAACGCCGTTTCGTTCCAATACTCGAATCAGTCGTTCGTCGAGGAGGGGCGGCACGCGCTGGCGGCGGTAGTGGCGACGCAGCAGGACGCGCAGCAGTTGCGCCGGACGGGTGATGAGGTCGGGGGCGATCTCGAACACATGCAGGAGGACGAAGTCCTTTGTAGCGTCGTCGCCCAATCGCTCCGGTTGATGGGTCGTTTGGGCTCGGTACAGGGCGTCCAAGTCGCTGCGGTCCAGCGAGGCAACGACGGGGTAGCTCAGGCGTGGGAACAGCTCGCCGAGATTGAAGGTCAGCGGCCTGCCAGCCTCCGAGAGGTCGTAGGGAAGTCCGCCGAAGTCATGAGCACCGAGCCGCAGAACGACCTCGCGGTCATGAGCCGTACCTTGATCCCAGTGAGAACGGAATCCGGACTCGTAGGCGAATCGAAACTCGGCCGCGTTCTCGAAGGCGATGAGCTCGAAACCCCTCCGTCGTATCGCGTCGAGAAGTCTCTCTTCGAGGAGTAGCCCATCCGGGTCGGCGACCAGGGTGAGCCCGGCGACCTCGGGCGTGAACTCGCCAAGTATGTGCTCACGCCAGTCCCTTGTGCGTCCGCCCCGAGGGTTCACGCCGAGTCGTCGCGGGTCACCGCCTGGTCGTACCAGAGCATCAGCTTCGGGTCCTCCTGCAGGACGGCATCGGGAATTTTCTCTGCGACCGCGATGATGGTGGAGTAGTCGCGGTCCTGGTAGGCCCTGAAGAAGCCGGCGCGGACGGCCTCCAGGCGGAAGAGCCTCAGCCGTTTCTGCCGGGCTGCTCGATACTCATCGAATTCGCGCAAGAGGGCGCGCGTGCGGCGTTGTTCCACGTCGGCCGCCTTCCTTGGATCGGGGACGTACCAACGGTCCTTGGCTTTCGCTCGCAAGGTTGCGTGGTCCTTGGGCAGCTTGCGCAGCGCTTTGAAGTTGGTGGAGAGGTACGCATGGATCTGGGTGGGTACTTCTCCGGTGCCGTCGTAACGCAAAAAACTCTGCTCGAGCATCTCCGACAGTTCGGGCAGCTTTTCGTGTTTTTGCCAGCCGCCGGCGATCTCTTGCAGGAACTGGGGGTGGAGGTCCCGGAAAGTCTGAGGCTTGCGGTCGAGCTGTTGCCGGAGCCATTGAATCGCGGAGGACTCGTCCACCACGAAGATCTCCAGCTGCGCCACTTCTCCAGCCGCCAGCCGCCGTCGGTCGTATTCGACGACTTGGTCCGCGAGGAAGACCATGCCGTCGCGCTCCGGGAAGCGCTGCGCCAGGCTCGTAAGGAACTCCCCCGCGGACAACGGAACCGTGACGTTGCGCAGGACATGGAAGGCGACCATGCGGTCGAAGAGGACGTGCGGCTGGCGTTCGTTGATCACGTCGACACGGCCCTCCTTGGCGACGAAGACGGGCAATTGGCCGAGATGGGTGCGCAGGAAGTCCCATACGCCCTCTTCCGTGCCCTTGGTGAGCGTAAAGCGCTCTTCCAGGCCGTCGTTTGGCTTGTAGGCGGAGATCACCAGATCCTGCTTGACCGCCGTGCTGGTGACCTGCCGGTACGAACCCTGCTGCTTGTCCATCGTGCGTACGTCGGCGACGACGAAACCGGCGGCCAGCATGGCTTCCTGAATGGCGGTCCAGACGGCGTTCTTGGAGTTGTGAAAGACCACGGTGATCCAGCGGCCCGGCTTCAGGACGCGCTGATACTCCTCAAAGCAGCGTTGCATCAAGCGCTGATAGTCTGGCAGGCCTTTCTTCTTGAAGCGGTCGACGATGGCCTCTGGCGCCGAGTTGGTCAGCACTCCATGCCAGGATTCCACCAGGAAGTTGAGATCGGCGTAGTAGATGTTCTCGCCAAATGGAGGGTCCGTGAAGACGTAGTCCACCGAGTCGTCTGGGATGCCGAGAGAGGCGGTGGTGCTCGCCGTCGTGACGCAACCGGAGGGTTGTCCATGCCGCCCGTGGCTGAAGGCCTTTACCAAGCGGGATAGCTTGTTCCCCAGGTTGTATCGTGGAGAGACTTCCGAGATCTGTGAGGAGACGTAGTAGACACCAGTGAGCTGGCGGTTCACTTGGGAGTAACGCGTAGGGCCATAGCGATTGAGGACCGACATGCCCCAGACGGCCTGCTCCACGAAGTACAGCAGCATGTGGCGGAGGCGGGTGTCCGGATGGACGTTCGCTCGGCGCCACATCGCCGCCAAAGCGTGCGCGGCCCGGGGGAGGAAGAAATGATGGACGTGCGTGATTCCCTTTGGCGCCAGGCGCGAGCCGTGATACATGTCTTCGATGGGCAGACGGTTCGTCGGGACTTGCGGGGCAAGGGGGAGCCGGGCGATGCGGCGGATGCGGGCAAGATCGTCGGCATCTGGCTGCTTTTCGAATGTTCCGAGTCCCGCCGTGTATCGGATCAGTGACGGCCTGAAGGCGACGCGTTGCCGCACTTCGCCGGTGTCGGCGTCCAGATCTGACTCGAACACGCGCTCCAGCCGGCCCTTGTTCAGTTCGGCGTCGCAGGCGGGGCAGGGGAACTCCGTCCGCACTCGACCGGTCGCTCGGTCCAGTGCCTCGTCGAAGAACACCACTTCGGCGGCGCACTCCGGGCAGCGAAACACTTCGCTCCAGACCGTGTAGTCGATCCGTCCCTTGGTCTCGCCGTTGCTGTGCCAGGTCTGGTACATCCAGCCGAGTTCAGCCTCGACGCCGTCGAGCAACGTGCGGCCTGCTTCGGCGAACGCATCGACGTCGAATGGCAGCCCGTAGTTGGCGGCGATGAAACCGGTCAGCGGGGAGAGGTCGTTCTGGATGGCGCGCCGCGAACCCCACCGAGGCTTGTCGAACCCCTCTTTGCTCCACAAGCCCTCCAGCTCCTTCCGATAGCTTTTTGGCGCCGTACCGCACCACTGCGCCGCGACGCCTGTCATGCCGGTACCGGCGAAGCCGTCCAGAATCAGGTCTCCGGGCTCGGTGTAGTGAAGGATTGATGGGACGATCGCCAGATGCGGAACCTTGGTGTGGTAGCCGTGTGCACGGTAGACGGGGTGGGTCTTGCCTTCGCGGACGTCCACCGCGAACGGCTTGCGCCGGTAAAGCTCGTCGGCAACGTATGGCTTGCCATAGGCCTCCACGAACTCGTGCACGAACGGGTTGGGGCAAGCCGTATGCCAAGGCGGGTCGGAGAGGGAGACAACATCGTCGATGGCGCCATGGGGGAAGCCAACCTCGTCCTTCCAACGTTGGAGCAGATCCTTGGACGAATCTGCATCGGCCATGCGCTCCGCAACACGACGAAGCTGTGCGGCGTCGCCCATGGGCCAGTGTTGGATTGCCGTCATGCGATCAACAGCGTCGTCGACACCGGAAAAGGGGACGCCCCCGAGCTTCGTGTGCAATTCCTCGAGTCCTTCGCGCAGCCGACCTAGAAAGTGAGACCTCCGCGCGTCGTCGTTTTCGAAGGTCAGGCCCAGACACTTCACGGGCGCTGCCCGTCGCGCATCCAGTTCCTCCTCGTAGGACCTTTCGAACATCTCATCCTGTCCAGACGGATGGCGGAAGATCCGGTCGCTTGGATTGTCACGCGCCATTCGATCCGCTCGGTCCATTGGCCTTGGTCAGGCGTCGGCTCTTCAAGGCGATCCCAGCTTCCGAGAGGACATAGGTCTGACGGGGGTGCTTCGGCTGGTCCGGATGACTCATGCGCAACACGCCGCCGGCCAGCAGGGGATCGAGGTGACGCTTCTTGAAATAGCCGCGATTGGCCAGCTTCAGTTCGTGCATGATCTCGGTCAGTCGGCGCGGCGTGTCGCAGAACCGGAGGATCTTCTCTTGGGTTGTCGATAGGCTGGCCGCAAGTTCCGACTGCGAAAAGGGGGAGTTGGACGTGGAAGCGCCGGCTTGTGCAGTGGACAAGTAGTCGCGACCCGTGCCAGCTTGTGCAGTGGACATGTCCTCATGCGCGGGTTGTGCTTTGCCGGTTACTTGATCGGTTGGGTCAAGCCGGCCCCTAAGATGTTCGGCGATGCCGAAGATCGCTGCGTCGGCCCCGCCCAAGGGTGAAATGAGCCCCTGGACCGCCAACCGCTTGAGGACATCCTTCGCGGCCGTACCGGAGAGCCCGGCGACCGCCCGTACGTCGAGTGGCCGAACCGTACGCTGACGGCAGGCGAGGGCGAACGTGCAGGCCTCGGCTTCGTCGAGATGAACCCCCAAGCTTGCCTGAAACAGTAGCTGCTCCTCGGACAGGAGTTCTTCGTTGAGGAGAGTGACCCGAAACGCCTTCGTCGTCCGGTCGTTCTCCACGATAGGCGGTACGCGTCCGAGTTGCCGCCAGTTGTGGAAGATCGCCCGCATCCCAGTTCCCGCCTGTTCGCTCAGCCCGATACGGCGAAACGCTCCGACGATCCTGGGGTTGCGAACCTCCCTGTCGCCGGGTTCGAGCAGTTCGTCGGCCGACAGATAGGCGTCGCCTGGGTTCCACAGAGTGGTTCTGTCGTCGAAGAAACGAACCGTCGGCGTGCGCGTGTGGTCCGCGTAGTCCTGGTGTATCAGGAGGTTGATCGCCGCCTCTCGAAAGGCGATATAGTCGAGTGGGCGGTCCTCACGCTGCAAGGTGCCGGGATCCACCGAGAAGGGCCTCTCGGCACGCTGTTGGTACCGGTCCACGAGGGCTTTCCAGGCGCTCGTAAGATTGGTCTCGACTACCAACCGGTCCGCCCAGCGTTCGTCCGCCGACTCCTCCGACCAGTTGCCGCGGTGCCATTGCAGGTC
This sequence comes from Pseudomonadales bacterium, assembly GCA_022825925.1. Lineage (GTDB taxonomy): Bacteria > Pseudomonadota > Gammaproteobacteria > Pseudomonadales > Azotimanducaceae > VXNE01. The sequence continues at coordinate 7,788 of JAJDVW010000062.1, forward strand.
CACGACCGGGCGCGGGAGCACTTGGCGGAACGCACGTGCGGTGCCGAACAACAGGATCGCCGCTCGGGTGGGCGAGAGGCGGCCGTCCGCTTCGGCGACAAGGCCCCAATTGCGAAGGAAATCCAGATGTGGCAGCCCCTCGTCCTCGCCCGAACTTCTGTCCTCGAAGAGCTTTCGGTACCAGTGCAGCGAATCGTCGTCGAAACAGGACTCGGGATCCAGGTCGAGGGTGTCGCCGTCGTAGCGTTCGTCCGCAGCATCCCGCAGCATGCGTTCGATTTCGGTCGGCGTGCATCGTTCGTCGCCCGCCCCGCGGCGGATGAATGACTGCCGGATGTCGCGTTTGAGGTAGACCGGCTTGTCCTGTCTGCGCGCCTCCGGGATGTGGAAGACCAGCAGGACCTTGCCTTCCTCCTCGATCAGATCCTCCTTGGACGCGATGACGCGATTTAGCCTCTGACCCGTGCGTAATGCACTAAGGAAGTCGTTTTGGACCTTGTCCACTTCGAGCACGCCGACGATCTCGAACGCGGTGGCGTCTCGGACCCCGAAAACGAGCCAGCCGCCCTCCGTGTTGGCGAACGCGGATGCGGTTTTGTATGCGGACTGGGGCACGCCGCGTTGTGCCTCCTTGAACTCGACGTCGTTCCACTCGTAGCCCTTGAGGCGATCGATGAGTTCTTCCCTTTCCATGGACACCTACTCCAGCACCACGCGGACTTTCGCTGGGTCCTGTCCTGTGCTGAGACGGTTCAGGTAGTTGTCGAAGCGCACCTTGATCTCGGGTGGGCTTGCGGGAGAACCGCCTTCCAGGAGCGCGGCTTTTAGATCGGCGGTGTTCACCACGACCTTGACGAGGCCCGACAGCGCCTCGCTAAGCGCTTCGACAAACTCCAGGTCCACGGTTTCTGGCAATTCGCCGCAATCGATGAAGACTGCGACGCGTTCTCGACGCTCGGGTTGAAGCAGTGACAGGTTCTCTTGGTTTACGGGATCCTGCAGATTCGCGCGCAATGTCCGTGTCCAATCGGACAGCAGCCGGTCCAGTTCCTCGTCGAGCCGGGCTAGAGTCTCACCGGCAGGGGTGGTCGTGTTTTCGATCGCCGGCCGGAAGCCGCAATGGGGGCAGATCGGAGACATGACGATCTCTTGCTTGGTGAGCGCGGAACAACCCTTTAGCGCGCCCGATCGGTCCTCGAAGTCCCGAAGCTGCTGAATCGGCATGAGGTCAATGGCCGCGAGTGACCGGAGGTGTGCGAGCCGCTCGTCTTGTAGAAGAGCGGCCTTCCGTTGACTGTCGTTCACCCCCAGTCGGTTTCTGGCGTGTAGACGGAGGTATACCCTGGCGTAGGCCTGCTGCAACTCGTTCAGCTTGCCCAATAGCTCGCGTCGGATCGTTACGGCATTACCCAGTGCAGGCAGCCTGATTTCGGACAGAATCGCTTCGCGGGTCTTCCGGACTCGGTTGACCCACTCGTCGCCGGGTGGAAGCACAGTTTCGGCCGCCGCCAGGAACGCCGTCGCGGGACCGAGTTCCGCAGCCAGCGCATGCAGTGCCTCGATGTTGGCGAGGGACTCGAGCCCGTTTTCCTGCATGCTCACTTCCCGAGCATCGTGACGGAAGTTTTTGAGACGACCTGGGGACGTGTACGCCCGTAGCGATTCTAGGAAGGACTTTGCGCTTTCCAGCGACGCGCGGAGTTCGCTTGCGCGAGCCTCATCGGCTAGCTTCGCGCCCCAGAACGGAAACCCGTCCTCGACCAGCTTGTCGGCGAGAACGAGCCGTTCGACGGTAGCGGTCACAGCGCTCTGAAGCTGTCGAACTGGGTCGTCTTGGCCTTGGGTGACCAACGTAGCCATGCCGGGGGTTAGTCCGACCAACTCGAACAGCGCCTTGAGGGCGGGGATGTTCCAATCCTTGGGCCGTTCGATGTGTTTGAACTCGGCCAACTCGTCCACCGGTACGGCGGCTATCGCGGACAGGTCGGCGGCGTCGAACTTCCGTCCCGGCACCGCGAGGACGATGTCCCCGGCATGTACGAGGGCGGCTAGCAGAACCACGACCCACTCTGGCTCCAGACGCAGGGAGCCGGCGGCGAGGTATTCGACACCTAGGCGTTCTTGTATCAGCTCGGAGCGGTTAACGACCTGACCGGGTCCCTTCTTGCCGACCTGATCGAGGATGTACTGTGCGTACTTCGACCGGCTGGCGTCGAGCTTCGCTCCGTCGAGAAGCTCCAGCGAATCAAGGACGGCTGTCGCCTGTCGGGTCTTAGTGGCGCCGGCGATCCAGCGAAGAGCGTCCTGGGCGGCTTGACCCCGGTTCCACGACGTCACCGAAACGGAGAAGCGCGGATACTCCGGAGCCTGTTCGGCGAAGTGTGGCTCCAGGCAGATGCCGGCGACCGCGTTGACGAGATCGCGGAAGTTGATCCGCTCTGCCGGCGACGTTCCCGAGAGTTCGCGAAGGGAATGCCCATGGGCCCACTCCAACAAACCCTTCCGACGGCCCTGATAGCCGAGTTCGAAACCCGACGTCATCTGCTCTTGCAGCCAACTCACCAGACTGCGGAGGAAGACCCCGGACTTGGACTCGTAGGTGGCCTTTGCGTGCCCGGACGACGTCGACGCCAGGTCCAGGGCTGCCGCGTAGCCGCGCAATGCCGTGCCGAAGGCATCGTCCATGTCCGTCAGGTGCAGGAAGACTTCGTCCGGCTTCTTTTCGTCCTTGAAATGCGGTGGCTCGTGGGGCTGGATGAAGTAGAGGTAGAAGTCGCGCGGCGGTACTGCGGTCGAACGCTCGTTTGGCGCGCCGAAGAACAGGTATCCGCGGCGGGCCGCCTTGCGCTCGCGCCACTCGAGTTCGTGCTCCCAGATGTGATAGCCGGTGACGTAGGTCTGGTCCGTACATTCCATGACTTGGCGGAGCGCGTTGTAGTAGTAGCGGTCCAGCCGGGCGGCATCCAGGCTCTCGGCGCGCTTTTCGATCAACGCGTCATAGTCATCCGTCTTCTTGAGGTCCAGATAGAACTGGCGATTGTCCGGGTTGGACGAAATGAACTGGCCGCTCACCGTCTTGTGGATCTCCCGCAGAACCGTCTCCACTTGCGAAAGCAGGTCGTCTGCGGGGTCGCCTCCGAGATCCTCGATTCCAGGCTGATAAAGGCAGAGCGCGTCCCTTAGCTCTGCCGCCGTCGCCCCTATGGGAGCGTTGATGTCGCCGGTCGTCAGTCGATGCACGGACAACGCGTGAATGATCCGTATCGCCATGCGTGCGTATGCCGGCCGGGTGAAGGCGAGCTCGATCCGAGACTCGAGTACCTGGCTGCAATCGATGACGGCCTTGATATCGGGAACTGCGCGGAAAGATGGGTTTTCTCGTAGCGTAGACCAGTAGTGGTCATACGCGATCAGACCGGCGTGGGTCGTAGGCAGCTCTTCGCCGATCAGCCGATTCATGGCGAGGGATAGCGTCCGGAGGACTTCCCGTTTCTCCACCGCCGTCACGCGCTCGAAGGTGTCGATATACTCCGGATGCACCGGGAAGAGATCGACGTACTCGTCCATGCGCTCGTTCATGTGCCCGTAGAAGCGGGCGAACGGTGTCAGGTACTCCCTGATCGCAGCCTGCTGTTCGCCCGTTTTCCGCAACAGGCGTTGTGCCACGACGAACTTTACGTCGGTCCGCGCGATGAGGAGCTGCTCGAAACGGTCCTTCACGCGGCGGATGCTGTCGGCGACAAACGCGAAGCGGGGGCTGTCGAAGATGGCCTCCTGTACGCCAGCGATGAACCTGAATCGCAGGTCCTTGCAGACCTCGCCGATCTCCCGCAGGAAGTTGAGGTCGAGAACAAGCTCTTGGTCCTTGCGGGTGCGCAGGTAGTCCAGCAACTCGTCCACGACGAGAAGCAACCCGAGATCGGCGTACCTTTCATGAAAGGCTGCCATCATCTCCTCGAAGGCAGGCTTGCTGCCGGAGACGTCGCGGGCCGTGGGAAACCGGAACGCAACGCCAAGCGCGTCCAGATGCTCCTCGAGTTCGCTGACTACTATGTCTCGCAGCGACATTTCGGTGGCGCCGATCTCGGTGCGGATGACCTTGAACTTTCCGGCAATGTCTTGGGCTTTGGCGGACGCCTGTTCGTTTGAGAGTGCGTAAGCCAACTCCCTGTGCTCGGCAATGGCCGAGATGACGGACATGAGGTGGGACTTTCCGGTGCCGTAGTTGCCGATGACCAGCAAGGCCTTGTTGTCGGCAGGCTGGTCGTATTGGAGTTGCGGGAACACCAGGGCCGCCAGCTTCTCGGCCATCTCGTCCGAGACGACGTAGGTGCTGACCAGTTGACGTGCCGCAACGGTGTCGTCCGCGTCGCGGAGCTGCACGACGGTTTCGATCGGATCGAAGTAGATCAGTTCTTCGTATCTCACCGCGCTGCCTCCCTGCTGGCGATTAGAGTACGGTCGATGGGTTGGCGGCGGTGCTCCGGGTGCCCTGGCACGGCATAGAGGATGTGATCGGCTTCCAGCGACCCGGTCCAAGCTGCGGCGATGGTCCTGTGCCGTGACAAACCCTGCAAAAGGCGGAGAGGATCCTGCCTCAGGGAGACATCGAACAGCATCTCCGTGTTGTCGAGCAGGACGAGGTCGCCGCCGGTTTCGGCAAGCACCGCGCCGAGTAGACGCTGGACCTTCAACGGGCGCTGCTGTTCGGTCAGGTCGAGCATCCTGCGTGACAGCTCCAGGTTGACGTTGACGAGGGGTGCACTCGTCCTCGCGGCGACGGCCTGCAGGGCCTTGGTCTTGCCTGCTCCAGGTGGCCCGACGGCGAGCACGAGTCGGTGGTAGAGACTCTCCGCATGCCGGACCTGGTCGTGAATCTCCTCGGAGAATTGTCTCGTCACGCCCTCCCCTCCGTGGTGGCCGTTCTGTCAGTCCGGCTCGATTTGGTCGAGCGACCTCCATCCCCGGCCCGAGGGGCCGACAAGGACTCGCTCGCCGGCCGGATTATCCGGCATCCACGGCCATCGTCACACCCTCTGTCCGCTGTCTGGGCTGTGGCGTTTGACGCCCAAGGAGGGGCGTCCTCGTTGGCTACAATGAACGCCGCGTTTTGGGAGGAGCGGCCCGCGAATGAGCACACCGCATAGCAGGTGGTGCGCCTACCTTGCTGCCGTTGGCCTCGTCCTCAGGGCCCTGCCCCTGCTGCGCCTCCGGGCGGACTCCCGTTACACCGTCGCCGACTACATCGAGGCCCAGGTCGCGAAGCACGCCGACCTGCCGTTCATCCTGTTCGAGGACCGGCGGATCAGCTATCGCGAGTACAACGCGATGGCGAACCGCATCGCGCACTGGGGACTGTCCGTGGGGCTCAAAGCCGGCGACACCATCGGGTTCATGATGACGAACCGGGCGGAGTACGTCCCGGTGTGGAGCGGGCTCTCGAAGATCGGGGTCAAGGCGGCGCTCATCAACACGAACCTCGTGGGATCGAGCGTGATCCACGCGTTGGAAGTGGCCGGTGCGGACCGGCTGCTGCTCGGCGCGGAGTGCGTGCCGAACGTGGCGGACATGGCGGACGATGCGCTGTCCAACCTCACGGTCTACGTGCTCCCGGAGGAGGGGGCCGATGCTCCGGGCTTCCCCGGTGCCCGGGACATGCGCGAGGCCCTGGCCGAACAGCCGGATTCCGACCCGGACCCGGCGCTGCGGGCTTCGGTGCGCACCGGCGACTCGGCGTTCTACATCTACACGTCGGGTACCACCGGCCTGCCCAAGGCGACGAACTTCAATCACCAGAAGCTGACCGTGGGTGGTCTCTCCGGCGCTCTGCTCGGTCTGCACAAGGGCGAGGTCGTCTACTGTCCGCTGCCGCTCTACCACGGCGCCGGCGGGATCGGCGCGGTCATGATCGCGATGGGCGCCGGGGGTGCCGTCGCGGTCGCGCGCAAGTTCTCCGCGTCAAGGTTCTGGGACGACGTGCGCCGCTACGACGCGACCGGGGTCATCTACATCGGGGATCTGTGCCGGTTCCTGCTCAACCGGCCGCCGGATCCGAAGGACGGCGAGCACAACCTGCGCTGGATGTTCGGCATCGGCCTGCGGGCGGACGTCTGGCACCCGTTCCAGGAACGTTTCCGGATCCCGCGGATCGTGGAAGCGTACGGCGCCACCGAGGCGAACGTCGGCGGCGTCAACTTCGCGGGCAAGGTCGGCTCGGTCGGCAAGATCCGGGGCGGGCTGCTCCTGCGCTACGACATCGAACGGGACCAACTCGTCCGCGACGCGGGCGGGCGCTACGTGGAGTGCCGGGCGGGCGAGGTCGGCGAACTGCTCGGCAGGATTCCGGTCGGTTCGAAGAGCATGCTGCGGCAGTTTCAGGGCTATACGAGCGCCGAGGCCACGGAGAAGAAGATCCTCCGCGACGTGAAGAAGCCGGGCGATGCCTGGTTCCGGAGCGGCGACCTGCTGCGCAAGGACGATCAGGGCTACTACTACTTCGTCGACCGCATCGGGGACACGTTCCGCTGGAAGGGCGAGAACGTGTCGACGCAGGAGGTGGCGGAGGCGCTCTCGGCGTTTCCGGGCGTCGAGACGGCCAACGTCTACGGCGTCGAGGTGCCGGGACACGAAGGGCGCGCCGGCATGGTGGCCCTGGCGCTCGAAGGGGGTAGGAACGCTCCGTTCGACACGCGGGCGTTTTACGAACTCGCCATCTCGACGCTCCCGTCGTACGCGGCGCCGGTCTTCGTGCGGCTGCAATCGGAGTCCGACGTGACAGGCACCTTCAAGCTGCGCAAGGTGTCGCTGCGCGACGCAGGGTTCGACCCGGGCGCGACGGACGACCCGATCTACGTTCGTGACGATGCCGCAAGGACCTACGTCCGACTCCGCGACACGGCGGGCGCGGAGGTCCGGTAGCGGGTGACGCGCTACTCGTCGCCCCCGGGGGAACTGACTGACCCGGTCGGGTCGGGCGCGGGATCAGGGTCCGGTGGGCTTTCCTCGCCGCCGCTGTTCGCGCTCCCAGCCCACCGCAGCCTCTCTCGTCGTACGGTGGCCGACCTGGAAGATGTGTCCCTTTTGCCAACCTTCCGTCCGCTGGTGCTCGGCTTCCCGCCGATCGATGTCGTAGGTGATGCCCGTGTGGACGATGCGGTTGCCGAGCTTGAAGTGATACCGGTAGGTGTCTCGGTTGGTGCCCATCTCAGTGTTCCTCCGCAAGCTTGGCGGTCATCCGGAAGCAGTGTTCTGCGAAGGCTTCGAAATCGAGTTCCGCGCGCGATGCCGGATGCCGCCGGGTCGCCCTTGTACGGACGGTGATTGTCCCGGCGTAGCGCCGCGTTGTCGAACGGACATCGCCGTCATCCGCGTCGGAGTCCTCGGGAAGCGGGTAGGCTACGATCTCGCTGGCATGGATGATCTTGTCGCAGGCCTTCCTGAAAGTCAGCGGTTCGGTATCGTCTGACGGGTACCGGCGCCAGAGTCTGCCGCACCTTAGGTCCTCGTCGCCGCTGTCCAGATCGAACAGCTGTCGCGTGGCGACGGCGATCCAGATCAGGAGACGATTGACCTCTTCCTCGTGAACCTGGTGGCTCGCTTCCCGGAAGAGTTCGACCGCGTTGACCGTCTCGTCGGCAACCAGAAGACAAAGGAGTCGGTAGACGTCAGCACGAAGCGAAAGAAGGTTGATGTTTGGCCCGTCAACGGGCGCGGAGCCGGTGGGACTCATGACTTCCTTGTCAAAACAATGTCTGGCTGACCGGCGCCGAGCGAGCAGTTCGTCCGTCGCCCGGCGCGGCCGGGTTACGTCGTGACGTGAGGGTAGGCCAGGAGGCCGCGACGCGCAAACGGGGGGTGGCCCGGAAGGGTCTGCGTGGGGCGACGTTGGCGGTCGCGGCTCTCCTGTCCGTGTAGGATGCGGAGGGCTCGAAGGGGTGGGAGCGGGCTTGGCTGCATTGGTGCCATTGTTGACTGCGGACGCCGCCCGTGTACGGGAAGTCGGCGGCAAGGCAGCGTCGTTGATCCGGCTCACGCAGGGGGGATTCGACGTGCCGCGCGGCACTGTGCTTGCCACGGAGTTTTTCGAGCCGTGGCTGGCGGAAGTCCGTGCGTCCGGTGAGTGGCAGGCGGTCCTCGCGGCTGCGGGATCGTGCGAGATCGCATCTCCGAGCGCGGAGCGGCGTGCGGAACTCGAGGATTGCTGCGCGAGGGCGAAGTCCGTTGCGACCGCGCTGCCGCTGGACGCCGAGCAAAGCGCCACGCTTGACGCCGTCGGGGACGACCTGGGCACCGCCTCCTGGGCGGTACGCTCCTCGTCCCCGGAGGAGGACCTTTCCGGGGCGTCGTTCGCCGGTCTCTACGAGACGGTGCTCGGCGCGGACGCGGCGTCGCTCGAATCGGCCGTGCGCACGTGCTTCGCCTCCTGTCTCGACGCTCGCGTGCTCATCTACAAGCGCGAGCGCGGATTCGAGACCCTCGATCCCTCGATCGCCGTGATCGTGCAGGAACTCGTGGACGCCGACGTGGCGGGCGTCGCCTTCTCCCTCAACCCGCCGACCAACGACTTCGACGAGGTGCTCGTCAACGCGAGCTGGGGTCTCGGCGAAGCGCTCGTGCAGGGCGAGATCACGCCGGACACGACGGTCGTGGACGCGGTGACCGGCAAGATCGTCGAGCAGCGGCTGGGCGACAAGGGGGGCGACCGGCCGAACGAAGCCTGCCTCGATGGCGGTCGCGTCCGGGAACTGGCGGACACCGTCAAGCGGATCGAGGCGCTGTACGGCGAGCCCGTGGACGTGGAGTGGGCGGTTGCCGACGGCGCCCTGCGCATCCTCCAGGCCCGGCCGATCACCAGCTACGTCCCGCTGCACGAGTCCTTGCAGACCGCTCCGGGCGAATCGCGTCGGCTCTACATGGACGGCTACCTGACCGAGGGCATCACCATGAGCGAGCCCGTCTCGCCCATGGCGGACGACGCGATCGACGCCCTCATCACGGCGTTCGTGGGGTGGCTGGTCGGCCGCCGGCCCGGTGCGCTGGACTGCGCGAAGTACGGCCTGCACCTGGGTTCCGGCCGCATGTACATGGACATCTCGCTGTACCTGCACCTCGTGGGCGACAACGAAGAGCAGCTCGCGAAGCTCAGCGAAGAGAAGAACCAGCTCATGGCGCAGGTGATGCTGTCTCCGGAGATCGACCGCTACCGCCTCGAGAAGCCGCCGCCGCATGTGCGGATGCTGCGAATGTTAGGGCATCTCCCGCGCCTGCTCTGGAACGCGCGCCGGGCGCTGACGACGCTCATCGGCCCGGCGCTGAACCGCACCCGGTTCGACCGGGAGTATGCGGCCCGGATCGAAGCGTTCGAGACATGGATCGCCCGCCCGCCGGATCCATCCCGGGGCGTTGCCGAAACGTTCCGCGAGGATCTCGAGCGCGCGGGGTCCGCGGTCATCGCGGCGTCGTATCCCGCCTTTCTGCACGCCGCGATCTCGATGTTCCGCATCCGGGCGCTGGCCGACCCGAAGTCGCCGGAGCAGGTGGCGTGGGCGGACACGATCGCCGGCGGCGGCTACGAGGACGACATGATCGTGGAGATGGGGATCGCGCTCTACGAACTGGCGATGGCGCTCCCGCCGTCCGACTTCGAGGACCTCGACGCGCTCGAAGCCCGGCTCCGCGCGCGGGAGCTGCCCGACGCCTTTCTCGGCCGCTGGGATGCGTTCATCGCCCGCTATGGCTGCCGCGGTCCCCTCGAGATGGAGATCGCCAACCCGAAGTACGGGGAAGCCCCGTCGCTGGCGCTCCGGCAGATGGCGCACATCCGCGCCGCCGGGGGCGCGTTCGATCCGCGCGACATGCGGCGGCGGCAGATCGCCCGCCGCGAAGAGGCGTACCGCAAGCTGCGCGAGGCGTTGCCGCCGCGGAAGGCGCGGTGCCTCGCGAAGCACTACGACACCTGCACGCGCTATGCGAGTGCGCGGGAACTGTTCAAGCACCACCTGATGCAGGTCAACGAGCGGCTGCGCGGGCTCCTGCTCCACCGGGCGGACGCGTTCGTGGCCGCGGGCCGCCTGGACCGGCGCGAGCAGGTCTTCGAGCTCCGGATGGAGGACGTGGACCGCACGGCACAGGACCCGGACTTCGACGTGCGCGCCGCGGTGGCGGAGCGCGGCGCGTTCGCGCGCACGATGCGCGCCCGCGTCCGACACTTCCCCATGTGCATCGACTCCCGCGGCCGGATCCTGCGCCCGGAGCCCGTGTACGAGGAGGGCGCCCTGGTCGGCGGCGCACTGTCTCCGGGCGTGGCCCGCGGCCCCGTGCGCGTACTCAACGACCCGTTCGAGAAGCCCGTGCACGCGGGCGATATCCTGGTCGCGGTGACGACGGACCCCGGATGGACGCCGCTGTTCCTGAATGCGGCCGGGATCATCCTGGAGATCGGGGGCGCGCTGCAGCACGGGGCGCTGATCGCCCGCGAGTACGGCAAGCCGTGCGTCACGGGCATCCAGGACGTCACGGACCGCTTCGAGGACGGCCAGATCGTCGAAGTCGACGGCGATGCCGGCGTGGTGCGCTTCGTCGAAGCGGACTGAGCGAAGGCTTCCGGAGGGCGCGGCGCGCTCAGGCGACCCGCACCATCGTCTTGCCGAAGTTCTCCCCGCGCAGCATGCCGATGAACGCGTCGACACTGCTCTCGAGTCCGTCGGTGATGCTCTCCCGGTGCTTCAGGCGCCCTTCGCGGATCCAGCCGGACATCTCGGCCAGGGCCTCCTCGGCGGCCGGATGCGTCGCCGCGAGTTCGGCGAACGTGAAGAAGCGGTATCCGTCGGTGCGCCCCTCCTTGCCGAGGGTCGGGAGCCCCGCCGCCCGCAGCCGTTGGGGCGGGGTGGGCCGGGCCTCTCCGTCCGTCAGGTTGTAGTGGGCGATGTAGCCGCAGACCGGTACGCGGCAGCCTTCGTTCAGCAGCGGGATGACCGCTTCGAGGACATCGCCGCCGACGTTCTCGAAGTAGATGTCGATGCCGTCGGGAACCGCGGCCGCGAGGCGTTCGGGCAGCCCCGGGACCTTGTAGTCGAGACAGGCATCGAAACCGAGTTCGTCCACGCAGAAGGCGCACTTCGCGGGACCGCCGGCGATGCCCACGGCCCGTGCGCCGCGGATCTTCGCGAGTTGCCCCACCACCTGCCCGACGGCGCCGCTGGCCGCGCTGACGACGACCGTCTCGCCGGCCCGTACGCGCGCGACGTTGAGCAGTCCCTGGTAGGCCGTGAAGCCGGTCATCCCCAGCACGCCGACCGCCGTCGAGGCGGGCCCGAGGGACTCGTCCCACTTCTGGATGGGGATGTCGGCGTTGCCCCACTGCACGTCGTCGGGCGTGGCGACGCTGTACTCCTGCCAGCCATAGTAGCCGAGGACGAGGTCGCCGGGCTCCCAGCCCTCCGCCCGCGTCTCGACGACCTCGGACACCGTACCGCCGACGATCGTCTTGCCCAGGCGCTCCGCGGCGCTCATCCCGGGACGCATGTAGGGGTCCAGGCTCAGCCAGCGCGTGCGCAGGAGCATCTGGTTGGACTGGAGCGCGGGCAGTTCCTCGGTCTCGATTGCGAAATCCGAGGGCTTGGGCATACCGGCGGGCACGTTTCGCATCGCCACCTTGTGATTGGTGAGATTACTCATGTTCTGCTCCATTCGCGGCTGCCATCGTGGAAGGAGGCTACCAGAGGCGCTCCCGTCCGGCGGAACTCCGGCGTTCCAGCAGCGCCGGACTGGCGAAGTTCCCAGAGTCAGTCAGCCTCCGTTTGACTTGTATGTACGAGTGTGCATACTAACGGGACCATGAGTTTCGAATGGGACCCCGTTAAGGCCCAAGCGAACCTGACCAAACACGGCGTGGATTTCGTGGATACCTTTGCGGTCTTTGAGGACGACTTCGCGATAGAAGTGCCCGAGCCGCGTTGCGGGGAGGAGCGGTCCGTGGCCGTCGGGATGGACGGTTTGGGTCGCGTCGTAGTTGTCTGCTACACGTTGCGAGGTGACAACGTTCGGATCATCTCCGCGCGTAACGCCTCGCCGTCAGAGAGGAGAGCGTATGTGAACGAACGATAGTGTCCCGGTTCATTCCTGTTCATGGAGTCTTACTGGCAATGCAAGCTGAATATGATTTCTCGAAAGGCACGCGCGGTCCCATCCTGCGGCCAGCCCCTGGCAAGACGCGCATCACCATCCGCCTGGACGACGATGTGCTCGAGTGGTTTCGAGACCAGGTGCGTGCCGCCGGAGGCGGCAGCTATCAGACCCTCATCAACGCCGCGCTGCGAGCCCACGTTGAGTCGGAGGCGACGCGGGGAATGTTGGGACGCGAAGACTTGGCCGAGGCGATTCGGCCGGTGCTCCGGGAGGAGTTGGCCAAGTACGTCGTAACGCCCACCGGTGCCGATCCGGGATCGTGAGTCCCCGTCAGGCGCGCTATCGCGCAACCCCGGCCTCCCGCAGTCCCACGATCTCGTCGCCCCCGAACCCGCGGAGTCAGGCGGTCACCCTGAGGTGCCTTGGAGGAGTGCGCCCCTGTCGGGGACCACGCCACGACGTTCGCGCATCGCCGCCGCAGCCGGTTCGGCGGTCGCTCTACCCATCGAATGGGCGTCGTGTATGCTCGCCCCACATGAGCGGCTCGCACGCCACGAACACCGACCCGCTTCAGCGCCTTGCCGGGCAACCACCGGTGGCTTGGGTACGCGAACGCGACATTGACCTGCTGATCTGTGCGGAGCTTCACGCCGGAGGGCCGTTGCGGAGGCGCTTTGCGCAGATCGCCGACGCGGCCCCTGACGACTTCCTGGGCGCCTGGGTGTCACACGCCGAAGACGAGGGCGAAACGGACCTCGTGGTCGGCTTCGGGGCAGGGTCCTTCGAGGCCCTGCTGCTTGTCGAGAACAAGGTGTCCGCCGAGTATCAGCCGGATCAGCCTCAGCGTTACCGGGCGCGCGCCAACCGATTTGAATCCACGCCGCCACATCCGCGCGTTCGTTGCGTCCTGCTGGCGCCGGACGCGTATTCTCGACGTGCTGGTAGCGACGTGTTCGATGCTCATCTCGGTTACGAAGCACTCATTGAGGTACTCGCCGGCGCCGAAGACACCCGCTCGGGTTTCCTTTCGGACGCCCTGCGGCGGGCGATGGACGGCCGGCCCCGCTACGTCCCGGACCCTGACGCTGCGGTCACTGACCTGTGGCGAGCGATCTACGAAGTCGCCACGAAGGAGGCCCCACTCCTTCGGATGCCACCACCAGGCGAGAAGCCCAAGGGTTCGAGGTTCATCTACTGCACACCCGACGGCTTCGCACCGATAGCCGGCGGCACCGACATCGTGATCAAGAACAAGGGTGACGCCGGCCCGACGGAGCGAACTTTCGTGGACCTGCAGTTCCGGAACATGCGCAAAGGCGAGTTGGAGCACGCGACCGCCGGCACCCTTGACGGCGACATGTTCATCGAGACCGCCGGCAAGTCCGCAAGTATCCGGATCGACGTTTGCCCGCTTGACTATCAGGCGCCGGCGGACCCTCAGTTGGCTGCCATAAGACAGGCCGTGGAGCAGGCGGATCGGCTACGCCGCTTCTTTCTCGAACACGGCGACCGCTGGCGTAGCCGTTGGCGGGCGTAGGCGCCTATCGCACCACCCCCGCCTCCCGCAGTCCCGCGATCTCGTCGTCCCCGAACCCGCTCTCCCGCAACACCTCCTCGGTGTGTTCCCCGAGTTCCGGCGAGGTACGGAAGATCTCCGCCGGCGTCTCGCTGAACCGTCCCGGCGGTCGCGGTTGGCGCAGCTTGCCGCCCACGGGGTGGTCGACCTCGAGCAGCGCGCCCATCGCCTCGACCTGGGGGTCGTCGATCACTTCCTCGCGGGTGTTGATCTTCGCGAACGGCACCTGGTTCTCCTCGAGGCGTTCGCACAGTTCGTCCGTCGGCAGGCGCGCGTAGCCCTCGTTCAGGAGTTGCTGGAAGAGGGCGCTGTTGGCCTGGCGACCGGTCGGCGTCGAAAACCGTTCGTCCTCCAACAGGTTGGGCATCTCGAGCGAGCGGAAGAGGCCCGCCCACTCGCCCGCCTGCACCGGCATCGTCGCCACGTAGCCGTCGGCGGTCTTGCGCACGAAGTAGGCATGGCTGCCGTAGGGCGCCTTCGGCACGTCGTCCCCGACGAAGTGGAAGTTCGACATGCTGTCGGGCCACAGGAAGAAGAGGCTCGCATCGAGCATGGAGACCTCGATGCGCTGGCCCGCGCCGGTCCTCTCCCGGGCGACGAGCGCGGAACAGATCGACTGGGCCGCCGTCATGGCGGTGATCTTGTCGCAGATGAGCGTGTTGACCATGACCGGCGTCTCGGTGGCCGGGTCCGCCTGCAGCGCCGCGATCCCGGAGATCGCCTGGATCACGGCGTCGTAGACGCGGCGCTTCGAATAGGGCCCGCTCGGGCCGACGCCGTTGATGGATGCGAAGACGAGCCCGGGGTTGTCCTTCCTCAGGTCCTCGAAGCCAAGGCCGAGGCGGTCCATCACCCCGGGCCGGAAGTTCTCCATCACGATGTCCGCGGAGGAGGCGAGACGCCGCAGGATGTCCTTGCCCGCGTCGCCGGACAGGTCGAGGACGATCGAGCGCTTGTTGCGGTTCATCATGGCGAACGAGCCGGAGAGCCCGTTGCGCGAGAGCCGGAAGGGCCGGCGCATCGCGTCGCCCGCCGGGGCCTCGACCTTGATCACGTCCGCGCCCTGGTCGCCCAGGATCGAGGCGGCGATGGGGCCGGAGTAGATGGTCGTCATGTCGATGACGCGTATGCCCGCGAGCGATCCCGCCATGCCGTTGCCGTCCCCAAAGCGTTCCTTGTGACCGTATTATGTGAAGCCATTAGGTGCGCGGCTGTCAAAACGGGCGGGCGAGGGAGGAAGGCGATGTCGGAGGAAATGGGTCTCTTCGAGGCGATGTATCACTGCCGGGCCATGCGGCGGCTGAAGCCGGACCCGGTCCCGGAGGAGCAGCTCCTCAAGCTGATCGATGCCGCGAACCAGGCCCCGACGGGCTCAAACGTGCAAGGCGCGCGGTGGATCGTCGTGCGCGACGCGGAGCAGCGGGCGAAGCTCGCCGCGCTCAACAAGAAGGCCGTGACCGCATACATCGGACCCCAGTCCGGGCGCCCGGCCGCGTTGCCCCACCAGGACGCCGACAAACGCCAGCGCATGCTGGACGCCGTGCTGTGGCAGGCGGAGCACATGCAGGAGATCCCGGCCCTGGTGATCGCCTGCTACGAGTTCGCCGAACCGGTGCCGCGCGGCGCGGCCGCGATGGGCGGCGGCTCGATCTGGCCGGCGGTGCAGAACCTCCTGCTGGCCGCCCGGGCGCTCGGCCTCGGCGCCGCCCCCACGACCCTCGGGCTCTCGGACCGCGACGCCGCGCGCGCCGTGCTCGAGCTGCCCGACAACATCGAGGCGTTCGCCCTCATCCCCGTGGGCTACCCCATGGGGAACTTCGGCCCGGTGACCCGCCTGCCGGCGGAGGAGACGATGCGCTGGGACCGCTGGAGCTGAACACCGCGGGCTCGACCGGATGCGCAGGATCCTGATCGCGGACGACGACGCGCACATCCGCGACGTGGTGTCCTTCGCGTTGCGCCGCGCCGGGTTCGACACCGTCGACGCGCCGGACGGCCGGGTCGCCCTCGACAGGTTCCGCGACGCGTCTCCGGACCTCGTCGTGCTCGACGTGCTCATGCCGGAGGTCGACGGCGTGGACGTGTGCCGGGCCATTCGGCGCACGTCCAACGTGCCGATCCTGTTCCTGTCGTCCAAGGACGAGGAGAGCGACCGCGTCGCGGGCCTCGACGCCGGCGGCGACGACTACGTCACCAAGCCGTTCAGCCCGCGCGAACTGGTGGCGCGGGTGCGAGCGACCTTCCGCGGCATCGACGCGCGGGCCGAGGACCCGGCGGCGGAACTGGTGGTCGGGCCCCTTGTCGTGGACGCGCCGGGCCGGCGCGCGCATCTGCATGGCGAGCCCCTGACCCTGACGGGGACGGAGTTCGGACTGCTCGCGACGCTCGCCAGGCATGCCGGAACGGTGATCGACCGCGCGACCCTGATGCGCGGCGCGTACCTGACGCGGCGCGTGGTCAGCGAGCGCACCATCGACAGCCACGTACGGCGCCTGCGGGAGAAGCTCCGCGAGCGCGGCAGCGATCCGATCCGGACCGTGCACGGCGTAGGGTATTGCTTGAGCTTTGAGTAATGTTCCGACTCCGGCTTCGTACCGTTCTCCTGGTCGTCAGCCTGTTCGTCCTGGTGCTGCCGGTGGCCGCCGTGCAGGTGCTGCGCCTGTACGAGAGCGCCCTGTTGCGGCAGACGGAGTCGGAGCTGCAGGGGCAGGCGGCGTTCGTCGCCGCGTTCTACCGCAATGCGTTCTCCGATCCGCGCACGACGGCGGGCGGGGCGTACGGAAACCCCAGGGCAGCGGATCCCGACGGGCCTCCGGAAACGCTTGACTTCGCGGCGTCACCGGTGCACCCGCCGCTGCCGGAGGCCGTGGACGGGACCGGGCCGGACGCGGTTGCGCGGCGCATCGGAGCGGAGCTTGCGCCGACGCTGGCGGACGCCGCGGCGAAGACGCGGGCGCAGCTACGCGTCGTCGATCCCACGGGCAACGTCTCGGCGACGACGGGTGCGGACGACGGCCTGTCGCTCGCGCACCGGGAGGAAGTCCAGGCCGCGTTGCGGGGCGTCGGCGTCAGCCGCCTGCGCAGCAGCCCCAGGGCGGACGCCGCGCCGGTGGCGGCCATCAGCCGCAGCGCGGGGCTCGTCGTGGTCGTGGCGGAACCGATCGTGCTGGCCGACCGCGTCATCGGTGCGGTCACCCTCTGGCGCACCCCGCCGACCATTCTCGATGCGCTGTCCAACAAGTGGTTCCTCCTGCTGCAGGCGACGGTGCTCGTGCTGGCCGTGGTGTTCGGCATCGCGTCGTTCACCGCACGCACCCTGGTGTTGCCGATCCGCCGCCTCGCCCAGGACGCGGAGCGCCTGTCGGCGGGGGAAACCGACACCTTCGAGCGGCGCCGCCACTACCGCGTACGCGAGATCGCGGAACTGGCCGATACCGTGGCGGCGATGGCGGCCAACCTGCAGTGGCGCGCCGGCTACGTGCGCGACCTCGCCCGCCACGTCAGCCACGAGTTCAAGACGCCGATTACGGCGATCCAGGGGGCGGTGGAAGTCCTGCGCGACCACTTCAGCGACATGAGCGAAGCCGAGCGTACCCACTTCCTGGACAACGTCGCCTCGGACGTCGAACGCCTGGACCGGCTGACGCAGCGGCTGCTCGAACTCGCGCGCGCCGACATGTCCGACGCTAGCGAGGAGGTCACCGACGTGCTCGCTGTCGCCCGCGGTCTCGGCAACGACGCGGTGGAGGTCGCAAGCGGGACGGCCCCCGCGCGTATCGACGGCTCCGCCGCGGAGGCGGTGCTCACGCACCTGGTCGACAACGCCTTCGAGCACGGGGCCGCCGGCGTGCGCATGCACGCCACGTGCGCCGGCGAAGCCGTCGAGCTGCGGGTGGACGACGACGGGGAGGGCGTCTCGGAGGGCAACCGCGAGCACGTGTTCGAGCCCTTCTTCACCACCAGGCGCGACCGGGGCGGCACGGGCCTGGGACTCGCCATCAGCCAGGCGCTGGTGCGCAACGCGGGAGGCACGATCGAACTCGTGCCCTCCGAATGCGGGGCGTCGTTTCGGGTGTCGCTGCGGCGGGCCGGCGCGAGCGCGGAGGTGTGACATCATGGGCGGGGGGGAGCGCCGTGGTACCGGGTCAACCGGACGAAGGCTCCCTTGGCCCCGAGAAAACGCGCGGAGGCGCTTGAAGGCATGCGTGAATGACGATTGAGAGTCGTTTCGACGTGCCCTTTGTCGCCGGGTTGGCCTTGCGCGAGAAACAGATCCAGCAGAACTACCGACCGATCATTGGCGTGCACAAGTGGTTCGCGCGACGCCCGGGAACGTTGTTCCGGGGACTCGTTTTGGCGGAGTTTGGGGGCGGCGAGCTTCGTGACCTGTTCTACCGGTCGAACGACTTGGGCGCCCTGAGAGTCGTAGACCCGTTCATGGGGGGAGGAACGCCGCTGATCGAGGCGAACCGCGTCGGCTGCGATGTGGAGGGGTTCGACGTCAACCCGATGGCGGCGTGGATCGTGCGGGAGGAGATGGAACGCATTGACCTCAAGGCCTACCAGGTGGAGGCCGACCGCGTGGCGGACGCGCTCGAGGACGAGGTGGGCCGTTGCTATCGGACGGCTTGCCCGCTGTATGGGGACGAGGACGTCCCGGTCAAGTCATTCCTCTGGATCAAGACGCTGCGGTGCGCCGAGTGCGGCGCGTCGGTGGACCTGTTCCCTGGGTTCCTGGTTGCCCGGGATGTCAGACATCCGAAGAACGTTCTGGTCTGCGCGGCGTGTGGGGAGCTGAATCAGGTCACGGATACGCGGCGGCCTGGAAGCTGCCATGCCTGCGGTGACGCGCTCCGGCTTGACGGGCCGGCGAGGCGGGGTCGCTGCACGTGCCCACGATGCGGGCACGAGAACCGGTACGGGAAAGATGGCCAGCGGCTGGACCACAGACTGTTCGCCATCGAGTACCACAATCCCCGGCGCAAGGCGGAACACAAGGGCCGTTTCTTCAAGAAGCCGGACGCAGAGGATCTTCGGCGAGTCGAGGAGGCCACCTTGAGGCTTGAGGGCCTCGAGACGCGCTTCGTTCCGGACGACGCCATTCCCGCGGGCGACGAGACGGACCGCTTGCACCGCTGGGGCTATCGTCACTATCGCGAACTGTTCAACGCACGACAGTTGCTGGGTCTGGAACTGGCATGTCGGCGCATCTCGGAGACCAACGCCGAACGGTTGCGACGGGCGCTCGCGACGAACCTCTCGGACCTGCTCCGCTATCAGAACATGCTGTGCCGTTACGACACGATGGCCCTGAAGGCTCTGGACATCTTCTCCGTGCACGGGTTTCCCGTCGGCCTCGTGCAGTGTGAGTCGAACTTGCTGGGCATCAGCAACGGGTCCGGCAGCGTCGGATCGGGCGGGTGGTCGAACATCGTGCAGAAGTACGTCAGGGCGAAGGCCTATTGCGACAAGCCTTACGAGACGCGCAGAGAAGGCAAGCGGAACCGCCGGATCGCAATCGCCGACGAGCGAGTTGGCAGCGGGCCCGGGGACAGGCGAAGAGTCCGGATTCACTGCCGGAGCGCGACGGATGCGGAACTCGACCCGGCCAGCGTTGACGCCGTCTTGACCGATCCGCCTTACTTCGGGAACGTGCAGTACGCGGAACTGATGGACTTCTGCTACGTGTGGCTCCGAAAGCTAACCGACACCGTTGGACCCGGGTTCGACCGATCGTTCACCCGTTCTCCGGACGAGTTGACGGGCAACGACACGGCCTCGCGCGGCATCGAGCAATTCACCGACGGCCTGGCGGAGGTTTATCGGCGGATGGCCGTGGCGCTGAAGCCGGGCGGGCCGTTGGTGTTCACGTATCACCACAACAAGGTTGACGCCTATGCGGCCGCGGGCGTCGCGATCCTCGATGCAGGCCTCACTTGCTCCGCAACACTCCCGTGTCCCGCCGAGATGGGTGGGTCGATCCACATACATGGCACGGGGTCGTCGATCGTGGACACGGTTTTCGTGTGCCGGACGCAGGGCGACGGCGCGCCTCCGGTAGCGGACGATGGTGACGAGATAGTCGAAGCCGTGGCCAAAGACATCGCGGACCTCAAGGGGGCCGGCAGGAAACCCACCCGGGGCGATGCGAGATGTGTGTTGCTGGGACACGCAACGCGGCTGGCGGTGCTGGATCGTCGGCTCGGATGGGACCGTGGTGCGGACACGTCGGACAAGCTGTGGCTCTTGCGAGAATCGATCGATCAACTCGGGAACCTGGACGAGTTGGCCGCACGCGCGCTCGCGGAGGGTCTTGGGGAGGACCTTGTAACGGATGTAACGGACGCTGACGCGACGGGGGAGAGGCAGCTTGCCCTTTCCGTTTGAGGTCGACTTCAATGACGTGGAGTCCGACCTGGACACGTACGTGGATGCCGTGTTCGGCGCGCTCGAGTCGGACTTCCTGGTCATGCCCAAGGGAGAAGGGTTCCTGGAGTTCTCGGCGTTCGACGATGGCTATGAGGCGTTGAAGCGCGCGACGAGAGGCTTCGCAGACCTGACGCCAGCCAATGTGGAGCCCGTGGTGCTCCGCAAGCCGGTTTGTCTGGTTGTGATGCGTTGCATGCTGGGATTGACGCCCCCGGAGTGGGCCTACTTCGCCTCACATCACAGCGGGGAGGAAGTGCCTCAGGGGTCGGCGCGGGCGATTGACCGTGACATACGGAAAGGCCCCGGGCACACCGGTTTCCGAGCGCGCGACCGTCCGGCGACGGCAAATCGCGCTGCTCGTCGAAGCCGGATGTGCGCTGCTGCGAGATGGTGCTCCGTCGGTGATTGACGACGGTCTGCTGCACCGTCTTGACAAGGCGGACACCAAGGAAGGACGCGCCAGCGTGGTTACTGCCGGAAGGCTTGGGTTGCCGTACTCGGTCGTGCTCTACGAGCGGTTGCTCGGACGTCCGTTCGCGAGCCACCGCGACTCGGTAAGCGAGTTGATCGGGGACATCGTGGAGAACGCCGTCGAAGAGGTGCTGGCGCGCCACGGAGTCAGCGCGCGCAGGACGGGAAAGACGGAACGACTACCGGGCTTCGACCAGGCGCCGGACTTCGTTGTGCCGAACGAACACAATCCGCGGGTAGTGATCGAGGCGAAGCTGAGCGAGGACGACGGAACGGCGCGTGACAAGGTGACGCGCATCCAGCATCTTGCGGAGTTGAGCGGTCAGCGGCAGGGCTTTCAATTCGAGGTCATCGCTTGCATCGCCGGACGCGGCTTCGGCGTCCGGCGGGAAGACATGAAGAAACTCTTGGTGGCGACCAGGGGCAAGGTGTTTACGCTGCAGAACATGGCGCAACTGGTGGCGCATACGTCGCTGAGCCCATACGCCACAGGTTGACTTGGCGAACCGGAGACGCTCGTAGCCGCGCCCTCGGCTCGGCGAGATAGGAGCGGTATCAAACGCGGGTTACGTCGTGGAGGGGAATCAGTACCCGAGCGCCTTGTCGATCACGCCCTCCAGGGATTCTCCCGCGCGGAAGCGCGCCAGGTTGTCCACGAAGCGGTCCAGGTTGCGGGCCGCCCGGAACTGGCTCGCGCCGGCCGTGTGGGGGGTCATGACCACGTTGGGCAGGTTCCAGAGGCGGCTGTCGGCTGGCAGGGGCTCCCGCGGCGCCACGTCGAGGCCGGCGCCGGCGATCTGGCCGGACTCGAGGGCGTCGGCCAGGTCGTCCTCGACCATCACCTCGCCGCGGGTCACGTTCACCAGGTAGGCGGTCGGGCGCATCCGGGCGAATGCCGCCGCATCGAAGCGTCCCCGGGTCTCCGGGGTCAGCGGACAGCAGATCGAGACGACGTCGGAGGTTTCCAGCACGTCGTCGAAGCGGTCCGGCCCCCACACCGCATCCACCTCGGGCGACGTGGGGACGGGGTCGCGGTCCAGGACGTTGACTGTCATGCCAAACGCCGCCGCGCGCCGGGCCATGGCGCGCCCCGTGCCGCCGAATCCGAAGATACCCATCACGGTGCCGGTCAGCTCGATCTCCTGGCGCCGCATCTCGGGGCGGTGGTTCCACGCGTCCGGCCCGTGTTTCAGGGCCGTGGCGAGTTGTCGCGTCAGCATCAGCAGGAGGCCGAAGGCGTGGTCGGCCAAGTGTTCGCCGACGAGGCCCTTCTCGCTGGTCAGGACGACCTCGCTGTCGCGGAACTCATCGTAGAGGAACATGTCCACGCCCGAGGAGATGGACTGCACCCACCGGAGCTTGCGCGCGGCGAGGAACATCTCGCGGGTCACGAAGCCGAGCACGACATCCGCGTCGGCGATGTGGCGGGTCGCCTCGCGGTGATCCGAGACGACGATGTCGGCGTCGCCGGCGGCGGAGCGGATACGGGCGAGGTCGGTCTCGGTGACCTCGCGCAGGGTCAGTCCCGGGATGATGAGAATCTTCATGCGAACGTGACCTCCACGGTTCCCAGAGCGGGTCCGAAGTCTCCCTGCCAGCGGGACGGCGCCGCCACGGGACGCCGCGCGAAGGCCCCGGTGATGACGCGTTGACCGGGTTCGAGCGCGAGCCCGAAGCGCCCTAGCTGGATGGCAAGGGCGGCGATGGACGCGAAATGGTCGTCGATATGGCCCCGCGCGGCCACGGTCTCGACCGCCGCGCCGTCGCGGAGGAGGGTCACCTCGAGGCCGTCGAGGTCCACCGCATCGACCGGATGCGGGGCGGCCGCGACGACGCCCCACTGCGACAAATTGTCGGCCAGGCGGTCCTCGGCCGAGGCGCCCGCCGGCAGGCGGGGTTCGTTGATCTCGAATCCGGCGGACACGCCGGCGATGGCGGCGGCCACCTCGCGGGGCGGAACCGGCCCTCTCTCGGCGCGAATCGTCTCGCCGACGGTGAAGCAGACCTCGTTCTCGACGTTGATCCGGTCGAAATCTCCGAGCGCGAGGGTGGCGCCGCTCTCGAAGACACGGCTGGCGAGGAGATGACCGAAGGGCCGGAAGCCCGGGCCCATGGCGTCCCGCGACGCGCCGGAGGTCAGCCCGACCTTCCATCCCGCCAGCGTCTCGCCGCCGGCGATCTTCCCTTCGAGGATCTCGATCTGGCGGCGCAGGCCTTCCTTCAGGGGATCAGGCATCGGCGTGCCGCTCGATCCGGGATTTCCAGGCGAGCGCCTCTTCCGGCGTGCCGACCGTGGCGCCCATGCCGGGGAACGGCGAGACCGGGATCAGCACGCGGGCGACGCCGAGGTCAGCGAGTTGGTCGAGTTCCCCGAGATCGGCGGGGACGCTGGCGGTGATCTCCACCTCGTCGGGGTCGCGGCCGTGGGCTTCGGCGGTCTCCCGTGCGACCGCGATGAGGTCCGCGCGCGTCTCCCGGGCGGGAAAGAAGCCGTCGCCGAGGCGTCCGGCCCGGCGCGCGGCGGCCTTCGAGTGCCCGCCGACGACGATCGGGACGCGGCCGGCGGGGGGCTGCGGCAGGCAGTAGGCGTTCTCGAACTCGAAAAACTCGCCGTGGAAGCTCGGCTTCTCCATGCTCCAGAGCGCGCGCATGACCGCGATGTACTCGTCGGTGCGGGCGCCGCGTTCCGCGAACGGCGCGCCGATGGTGTCGAACTCCTCCTTCAGCCAGCCGACGCCGATGCCGAGGATCGCGCGGCCGCCGGACATGCTGTCGAGGCTCGCGACCTGCTTCGCCGTGATGACCGGGTTGTGCTGGGGGAGGATCAGGATGCCGGTCGCGAGGCGGATGCGCGAGGTCGCGGCGGCCATGTAGGCCATCCAGATCAGCGGGTCCGGGATGGGCATGTCGTCGCGGGGACCCATCCGCCCGGTGGGCGAGTACGGATACCGCGACGCGTAGCCGAGCGGGACGACGGTGTGCTCCACGGTCCAGGCGGATTCGAAACCCGCTTCCTCCGCCGCCTGCAACAGTTCGACGGCGTTCGCCGGGTCCACGAAGCGACCCACGTTGCAGTAGCGCAATCCGAATTTCACGTGTCCTCCCGGGGCTGGCCGAACGCAATGCTAACAGTAGCCCCGCGTTCCTCCCGTCAGCCCTTTAGGGAGCGGGACGGCGCAGACGCACCGGCTCGCCGTGGGGCGTGTCCCGGTACGCGTCCGCCCAGGCCGCGGCGGTCCCGGCGATTTCGTCCTGCGACGCGAGGCCCTTGCTCGCGACAAGGGCCTCGACGGCGTTCAGCCAGCAGCGAAAGTAGTCCTCGTCCCCGGCCGCTTCGAGCCTGGCGATCTCGGCGCCGAGGGTCTCGGACCATTCGCTCCAGGAGAAGACGCCCTGGCGGTGCAACTGGACGGCCAGGGCGAAGGCTTCCGCCTGCCATGGCTCGTCGAAGGGCCGCCCGGCTTCGAGGGAGACCTCCGACCCGGTGCGGGTCACGGCGGCGCTTCCAGGTAGGGTTCGAACAGGTCGAGGATGACGCTGTCCCGCTCGGGCGCGTCCGGGCCCCACAGGACCGTGGCCCGGAAGCTGACGGAGTAGAGATGCTGCGGATTCTCGTCGTCGTGTTCGGCGTTGGAGTCGGGGAAGACGTGTGCGCCGTGCCAGGCTACGACGGTGCCGGTCTTGGCGCGCACGTAGCCGGGCAGGCGCGTGTGCGTCCGCGGGTGCATGTTCCTGGCGCGTACGGCGTCTCCCACGGAGAAGGCGGCGGCCCGCCCGGTTGGGCGGCTGACGGGCCTCCCGGTCCGCGCGACGTGGCGGAGGGCGGCCGCGGGAAGCGGTTCGTGGTCCCGGGGGACTGCGGTCGGCGCTGCCCCGCGTTCGATCGCCGCCCGCGCGTCGGCGTCGATGAAACCGAGGGCAACGCCGGCCTTGATCAGCCGGGCGAACCACCGTTCGAAGTAACCGGCGAGGTAGTCGCGCGGGGGCAGCATCTCGAGTTCGTAGCGGCCCCGGTCGAGGTTCGACCGCAGGTGGCCGCCGGCCGCGAGGGTGATGCCGAAGACGCGTCGCTCCCAGTCGTCGTGGAAGGGCTCCGCATCGCCCGGTTCGACGGCGCCGTAGCCGTGGGTCCCGCCCATGTCATGTATCCCGTTCATGTTCCGGTCCCTCCGGTGACGTCGGGCAGGACGGCCGTGCCGACCATGGAATCCCGCGTCACCAGCGCGGCGAGGGCTTCTTCGTCCAGGTGCCCGGTCCCGGCGGGCCGCCGCGGCACCACGAGGTAGCGGAGTTCCGCCGTGCTGTCCCAGACGCGCACCGCCACCCGCTCCGGAACGTCTAGGCCGAACTCGCGCAACACCGCCCGCGGTTCGATCACGACGCGGCTGCGGTAGGCGTGGGACTTGTACCAGGCGGGCGGCAGACCCAGGACGGACCAGGGGTAGCAGGAGCAGAGGGTGCAGACGACGACGTTGTGCACGCGCTCCGTGTTTTCCAGCGCCACCATGTGTTCGCCCTGCATCCCCAGGAAACCGAGTTCCGCGATCGCCGCCGTGGCGTCATCGAGCAGCCGTTCGCGGAAGTCGGGGTCGGTCCATGCCCGCGCCACGACCCGGGCCCCGTTGTGCGGGCCGACCTGGTGTTCGTACACGTCCAGGATGGCGTCGACGGCTTCGGGATCGACGACGCCGCGCTCGGTGAGCAGCGTCTCGAGGGCCTTGACCCTGAGCGCCATCGGGGAGGGCGGGTCCTGGTGGTGGTGTTCGTTCATGCGCGGTCTCCCGGATGGTGCGGCCGCGTCCCGGCGGTCGTCGGCGCGAGGGGTTCGGTGTCGCGAGAATACGATAAGCTACCGGGCGCATCGACGCCCTGTGGGCAGGGAAAGGGGAGAACCATGCGCAACGGTTTCCGCGTGCTCGACACGGACGCGCACATGATGGAGCCGCCGTCCATCTGGCGGGACTACATCGACCCGGAGTTCGCCGACCGGGCGCCGCACATCGGCGACATGGGCAACGGCCGCCCGGGGATGATCGTCGAGGGCATGCCGATCACGAAGCAGGACGGCAGCTACCCGATGCACTCGAAGGAGTTCCTCGAGGCCGCCGCGCGGGGCATGGAGAAGCACGAGGCGGCACGGGCGGCCGGCTTCGACCCGAAGAGCCGCGTGCACGACATGGACGAGCACGGCGTCGACGCGCAGGTGATCTACCCCACCGTCGGCGGCCAGATGCTCGGCAAGCCGTTCGAGGACACGGAACTCCTGGCGGCCGTCTGCCGCGCCTACAACGACTGGAGTCTCGAGTACTGCGGCCACGCACCGGAGCGCCTCCGGATGGCGGCGATGCTGCCCGTCCAGGCACCCGACCTCGCCATCGAGGAGGCGCGCCGCACGGCCGCCGCCGGCGCCGCCTGCTTCTACGTCCGGCCGAACCCGGTGGAGGGTCGCAACCTCTATCACGAGAGCTACGAGCCGCTATGGAGCGCTCTGGAGGAACTCGGCCTGCCGATGTGCATCCACGACTCGGGTTCGCCTTACCTCCCGTCCTACGGGGACCGCATGGAGACCCACACGTCGGGGCACATCATCGCCCATCCGTTCGAAGCGATGGTCGCGATGATGAGCCTGATCTGGTTCGGGGCGATCGAGCGCCACCCGAAACTCCGGGTCGTGCACGTCGAGGCGGACGCCGGCTGGCTGCCATACTGGCTGCAGCGCATGGAGCAGCACTGGGAGTTCTCCGGCAACGCCGAGCACCCCGAGCTGAAGAAGCGGCCGACGGAGTACTTCAAGTCCAACTTCCTGGTCGCCTGCCGGGGCGACGAGATGACGCTGCCCTCGGTGTGCGAACTCGTCGGGGACGAGTACGTGACGTTCAACACCGACTACCCGCACCCCGACGGCACGTGGCCCCTCGGCATGGAACGCCTCGAGCGGCAGCCGCTTGCGGAAGAGAGCATCCGCAGGATCTTCTGGGACAACGCCGCGGCGTCGTTCGGGCTGTAACGCCCGGGCTGGTTCCGGCCCGTTCGAATGCGGTTGCCCGGCCCCTCTCTTCCCGGCCCCGCGTGTCTTGGGCCCCCTCCGCGTTTCCGTAGTACACTCGCCCGTCTCCATGAGGGAGGTCCGATACGCTCCGGGCCGAACCACCGACAGACCGACAACCGATAGCCAACCGATAACCAACCGAAATAAGGGGGAAAAGATGCGTGATGTGGTAGTGGTAGACAGTGTCCGGACGGGTCTCGCGAAGTCCTTCCGCGGCAGCTTCAACCTGACGCGCTCCGATGACATGCTGGCGCATCTCATCGACTCGTTGCTCGACCGCAACCCGAACGTCTCGGCGGACGAGGTGGAAGACGTCGTGGTCGGCGCGGCGAGCCATGCGGGCGAGCAGGACGGGAATCTGGCGCGGCTCGCGGTCGTGCTCTCGCGGCTCCCCATCACCACCGCGGGGATGACCATCAACCGATTCTGTTCCTCGGGCCTGCAGTCGATCGGCATCGCGGCGAACCAGATCGCCTCGGGCAACACGCAGGTGGCCATCGCCGGGGGCGTCGACTCGATCTCGATGCGCACGCGGCAGGAGCCGGGCAAGGCGAAGCAGAACCAGCGGCTGCTCGACGAGAAACCCGACATCTTCATGGCGATGGGCAACACCGCCGAGGTCGTGGCGCGCCGCTACCAGGTGACGCGCGAGATGCAGGACGTGTACGCGCTGCAGAGCCAGCAGCGTTACGCCAACGCCCAGCAGGCGGGATGGATGAGCGAGGAAATCGCTCCGATGCCGGCCACGATGCTGAAGACCGACAGGGAGACCGGCGAGGAGAGCCACGTCGACGTCATGGTCGACCGCGACGAGTGCAACCGTCCGACGACCACCCTCGACGGCCTGGCGGGCCTGCCCCCGGCGTTCGAGGAAGACGGCACGGTGACGGCGGGCAACGCCTCGCAGCTCTCCGACGGCGCCTCGATGACGCTGCTGATGAGCGCGGACCGCGCCGGTCAGCTCGGCATAGAGCCGATGGGCGTCTATCGCGGCTTCACCGTCGCGGCCTGCGAACCCGACGAGATGGGCATCGGCCCCGTGTTCGCGATTCCGCGGCTGCTCGAGAACGTCGGCATCCGCCAGGACGATGTCGATCTCTGGGAACTCAACGAAGCGTTCGCGTCGCAGTGCGTCTACTGCCGCGACGAGTTGGGCATCGACAACGAGAAGTACAACGTCAACGGCGGCAGCATCGCCATCGGACATCCGTTCGGCATGACCGGTTCGCGGCTCACGGGCTCCATCCTGCGCGAGCTCCAGCGCCGCAACCAGAAGTACGGCGTGGTGACGATGTGCATCGGCGGCGGCCAGGGGGCCGCAGGGCTGTTCGAGGCCGCCTGACGGGCAGTTCCTCCGGGCGATCGGCCGAGTTACGGCTCGGCCGTTTCCCCGGGGCGCGGGGCGACGTCCGAGAGGGCGTCGCGGGTCGCGCGAAACAGACGGCGAGACAGAAGAGAGGGTCGTTGCAGGGCGTGTCCGCAAGACGCTTGCATGAGGCTCGAGATCCGGCGCCCGCGCATGGCCGCGGTCGGCGCCGGGGGTTCTGTGCGGTCCTCTGTGGAGCGCTCTGGGGAGCGCTCTGGGGAGCGATAGCCGCGCTCCTGGCCCTGCCCGCCGCCGCGGACTCCAACCCCTACGCCGAGTACTCCGACGAGCAGCTCACGCGGGTCGCCTCCGACTGGGAGTCGCTCGGCAGCGAGGAACGGCGCGACTTCTTTCTCGAGATGCGCCGGCGCATGGCCGAGCACGGCCGGGGCCAGGCCATCCCGGTGGAGGTCCGCCGGCGGTTCGGACGTACCGTCCGGGGGCCGGACGGCTCCGTGGTCCACATCGAACAGGTCGTGCGCATCCGGTCGCGCCCGCCGGAGGCGGCCCTTGAAGAGGGGCCCGAAGAGGGCCCCGACGACTACGGCAAGGGTTTCGAACGGCGCGTGGAGGAGGCCGAGGACACGGTGGGTGCGCGGGTGGTGAAGGTCGGAAAAACGGTCAAGGGCGATTGACCGAGTCGGCGATGGCCCATGACAAGGCGACTCTGCTCGTGGTCGACGACGACGCGGAGTTGCGCGAACTCGCGAACCAGTACCTGGAGCAGAAGGGCTACGACGTGATCGGCGTCGAGGACGGCGCCGGCATGGACGAGGCCCTGTCGGCCCACGACATCGACCTGGTCATTCTCGACGTGATGCTCCCCGGCGAGGACGGCCTCTCCATCGCCAAGCGGCTGAAACGGACGTCGACCGTGCCGATCATCATGGTCTCGGCGCAGGGGGAGGACGTCGATCGCATCGTCGGCCTCGAAGTCGGCGCCGACGACTACATGACCAAGCCCTTCAACCCGCGGGAGCTGCTCGCGCGGATCCGGGCGGTGATGCGCCGCACGGCGGGGCAGGACAGCGGGGCGGAGTCGCACGTCGTCGAGTTCGGCGCGTTCCGGCTCGACCTGAACGCGCATCGGCTGACCGACGGGGACCGGACCGTGCCGCTGACCACCGGCGAGTTCGACCTGCTGAGCGTCTTCGCGCGCCATCCGAACAAGGTGCTCGACCGGGACCGTATCCTCGATCTCCTGACCGGCGCCGAGCGGTCGCCGTTCGATCGCAGCATCGACGTCCGGGTCACGCGGCTGCGCGGCAAGATCGAATCCAACCCGTCCTCGCCCGTCTTCATCAAGACGATCTGGGGCCGGGGATACATGTTCTCCCCCGACAGCCCCTGACGGCGTCGGGCGCGGCGGGTGGTGGCTTTGGTGGCATCGGTGGGCGCGGATCGGAAGCCGCCGAAGTTCCGCGCGGGGGGCCTGCGGACCTCGCTCCTCGCGCGCACCAATGTCGTGCTGGCGTTCAGCGCGGTCGCGATCGCGGCGACCGCCCTGGCGGCGCTGCAGGTCTTCGTCGTCGGTCCGATGACCGAGCGCTCCGCGGACGACGAGGCGGGCCTCGTGGTGCTCTCGGCCCAGACCTGGGCCGAACTACCCGACTACACCGACGCGCGGCCCGCGTTCGAACTCGAGATGGCGCGGATGCACGACCTGGTCATCAGTTCGGACATTCGCGACCTGCCGCCGGCGGCGGCCGACAACGACTACTACACGCTGCTCCGGGCCCGGATCTCGGAGCGTCTCGGCGCGCCGGTGCGGCTGCTCGAGGGCGACGAGCTGGTCTGGGCGGAGGTACCGATACCGGGCGGCCGGCTGCAGATCGGCTTCACGCCGGGGCAGCAGGACGGGCAGTTGCCCTACGTGGGGCTCATCATCGGCGTGGTCGGGGGGCTGATCGTGCTGGTCACGTCGTCCCTCGTCGTGCGGCGCATCGCGCAACCGCTGGCGGAGACGGCCGGCGCGGTCGAGGCGTTCCGGGGCGCGGAGGGGTTCTCGCCGCTGCCGGAGAAAGGACCCCGCGAACTGGTCACCCTCGCGGAGAGCTTCAACCGCATGGCGCGCGAGATCAGCACGCTGCTGTCGAGCCGGACGACGCTGCTCGCCGGCATCTCCCACGATCTCAGGACCCCGCTGGCCCGCATGCGCCTGGCGGTCGAACTGCTGCCGGACGACGTGGACCGCAAGCTCGTCGCCCGCATGGAAGGCAACCTGGAGAGGATGGACGAACTCATCGGCGATGCGCTGCGGTTCGCGCGGGGCGCCGGCGAGGCCGCGCAGGAGCTGTTGCTGAAGCCGTACATCGAGTCGGTCGTGGCCGACATCGACCCGGAAGTGCCGGTGCGTTGGCGCGGTGACGAGGAGGCCCGCGGTCTCGTCGCGCCGAGCGCTCTCGCCCGGGTCCTGGCCAACCTCGTGGACAACGCGCGCCGGCATGGCGAGGACGCGGAGGTCGTCGTGGGCGTGGCCGGCGAACTCACGGTGCACGTGGTGGACAGCGGCCCGGGGATTCCGGAAGGCGAGCGCGAGCGCGTGTTCCAGCCGTTCTTCCGCCTGGACCGCCCCAGCGCGCGCGAGGCCGGGGGCAGCGGCCTGGGGCTCGCCGTCGTGCAGCAGCTCTGCCTCGCCCACGGCTGGCGGGTCGGCATCGGCGCGAGCGCATCGGGCGGGGCGGATGTGTGGGTCTCCGTCAGTACGCTGATACAAACCGACACAAAACCGCCCGCCGGAGAAATCACCGGGAAACAGCCCTTTGGCAGGATGTCCGTGGGGTGAGACGAATTCGGTCGCATTGCGGCTGAAGTCCCCGGGGTGGAGCGGACCAGCGCATTGGGTACGGCTCCCACCCGGAAAGAGGCAATCTCTAATCCCCCTCGCGGCCTCGCCCTTCGAGGTCGACTTGGCCCGCCAGCTCCCTCTCCAGGCTGGCGGGCTACTTATTTCGGGCTCCGCCCTTTGCTGAGCGGCGCTCCGGCGTGGCCGGACCACAACGGCTAGACTGTGTCCCCATGGACTTCCAGGAAATCCTCTACGAGGTGGACGGGCCGCTGGCGCTCGTCACCATCAACCGCCCCGCGCGCCACAACGCGATCTCCCTCGACACCCTGGAGGAGTTGCATGGCGCGGTGCGCGCGGCGGCGACCGACGACGACATCCGCGTGATCGCGATCACGGGCGCCGGGGGGCGGGCGTTCGCCTCGGGCTCGGACCTCTCCGAAGTTCTGCATCGCGACTTCAGGAAAGCCCTGGAACCCATCGTGCAGGGGCTGGCGGACCAGCTCGAGCGCACGCCCAAGCCGACCATCGCGGCGATCGACGGCATCTGCATGGGCGGCGGACTCGAGGTCGCGCTCGGCTGCGACCTGCGCATCGCCACGCACCGGTCCCGCTTCGCGACGCCGGAGGGGAAGCTCGGCATCATCCCCGGCGGCGGCGCGACCGCCCGCCTGCCGCGTATCGTCGGACGCGGCTGGGCGATGGAGATGATGCTGATGGGCGAGCCCATCGACGCGGAACGGGCACTCTCGATCGGGCTCGTCACACGCCTCGTCGAGCCCGACGAACTGTTGCCCGAGACCCGCCGCGTGGCGGAGCATCTCGCGAGCTTCGCGCCGTTCGTGCCGCGCACCATGAAGGCCATGGTGAACTTCGGGATGGAGGCGAGCCTGGCCGGCGCCCTCATGCTCGAGAAGTACGCGCAGGGCGCCCTGGTGCAGACCGAGGACAAGCAGGAAGGCATCTCGGCCTTCCTGGAGAAGCGCAAGCCGGATTTCAAAGGCCGCTGATCCTTGGTACCTTTGCGGGTTTTGGACGACCCTCAGGGGGGAGCAATGGCCGTAGACAAGTTCCCGGTCGAGGCCGGACACATCATGATGTTCGCGCGCTCTGTCGGCGACGACAACCAGATCTACTACGACGAGGACTACGCCAAGTCCACCGAATGCGAAGCGGTCGTCGCGCCGCCGACCTTCGTGCAGGCGAGCGCGCAGTTCGACCCCGACTACTTCCTGCGTCCCAAGGTCGGCGAGCCCTGGTTCGGCTCCGGCGGCAAACCCACCGGCGTCGTCCGCGAGAGCGGCGGGGGCGGCGGTGGAGGCGGGGGCGGCCTGCACGCGGAACAGCGCTACGTGTACCACCGGCATCCCCGCGTGGGGGATGTCCTGACGGCGACCACGAAGCCGGGCAACAAGTGGGAGCGGCAGAGCCGGCGCGCCGGGACGCTCAAGTTCTCCGAGACGGTCACCGAGTACCGCGACCAGAACGGCGAACTCGTCGTCACGGCTACGGGCGTGGGCGTCCAGACGGAACGTCCGGTCGACCAGGGCTAGCGCGACCTGCGGTCGCGTTGGGAGTTTCGCTGATGCGAAACTCCCGCGGCGCGAGCTTCTGGCCCAGCACTTTCTGGCCCAGCGAAAGGAACACGGAGACACGACATGGCTTTGAATGCAGCAGACCTCAACGTCGGCGACACCCACACCGAACGGGTCGTCGAAGACCTGAAGCGCACGCAGATCGTCCAGTACGCGGGAGCGTCCGGGGACTACAACCCGGTGCACACGGACGAACTCTTCACGAAGGAAGTGGCCGGCTACCCGACGGTGTTCGCCCACGGCATGCTGACCATGGGCATGACCGGGCGGATGCTGACCAACTACGTCGGCGACGGACGGCTGACGGAATACGGCGTACGGTTCACCAACCAGGTGTGGCCGGGCGACACGCTCGACGCCACCGCCACGGTCCTGAAGGTCGAGGACGGGCTCGTCGATCTAGACGTCACGACCGTCAACCAGAAGGGCGACGTGGTCCTGAAGGGGAGCGCGCGGGCGCGCGTGGACTGACGGAGGCCGGCCCGTCCCCTACGGGGCGGGCGAGTACCAGATCGGTGAGGAGTAGGCGCGTTCGCGGGTCACCATCGGAATGTGCTCCGGAACGTCCCCGATCCCGTAACGCGCCGCGTCGTAGGCCGTCCAGCGCGGCGTCGGAATCTCCAGCACGCGCACGTAGTAGAAGGCGTGCTCCTCCGGCCGGAAGTCCGGATCGACCCAGGCGGTCGAGAGCTCCGCCGCGCCGATCGTGTTCGAATACCTCGCCCGCTCGATGTCCACGGTACTCCCGACGTCGGGCACGGCGCCGTCCCCGCCGGGTGCCCGCGCGCCCGACCACGCCACGTCGTGGACCCGCTCATGGAGTTCGCCGTCCGCGGCGCGCCAGCCATTGACGATCTGCACGCGGTCGAGGTTCGCCCCGTCCGGATCCTTGAGCGCGCGGACCAGGAAGGTCGGAGCCCCGCTCTCCGGCGCGGCGGCGAGTTGGCCTCCCATCGGGACGCCATCACGATAGCCGGCCGCCGCGAGGTCCGCGCCGACCGCGTCCGCCTCGTCGAACGTCCAGCCGCCGAAGAAGCGCAGGACGATCCGCGGCCCCGTCGTCGCGTAAACCTCCCTGCGCCGCAGCGCGGCGAAGATCGACGCCCGCGTGTTCTCGCCCGCCCAGACGCCGGCGTAACCGGCCGCGTTGGCCTGCCATCCCGTCGTGGGACGTTCGTCGAAGAGCCGCCCCGCCCTCGGTTCCGCGCCCGCGTGCTTGCCCCAGAAGTTGTCCTCCGCCACGGCCGCGAGGCCCGTGTGCGCATCGGAACTGCCGATCATGCCGAACTGGAACGGGTTGACCCCCTTGCGCGCGAGTTGCGAGAGCCCGAGCTGCAGGGCGGACCGCGCGTACTCGTACCGCACCTGCTCCGGCGGCTTGTCCGGCGACGGCTCCTTGCCGCCCCAGCCGTTCCAGGTCTCGAAGTCCGCGAACGCGTCGTCCGGGGAGAGCCAGGGATGCGTCTCGCTATCGCCCTTGATCTGGGTGACCTCCACCACCCGGTCGAAGCGGGCGCGCGTCTCCATCCGTTCCCGCGTCAGCGGACGCCCCCACGAGTCCGCGAGGGAGAACATCAGCCCGAACGTGAGGTTGCTGTTGTGCGGGATCGTGATCGCCGCGCCGCCGGTGCGCTCTTCGTAGCGGGCAAGGTAGTCCCAGAGCACCTCGGCATGGACGGTGTCGCTGGACGTCAGCGGCACGACCTGGTTCGCCCGTTCCGCGTCGTCCTCGAAGAGGACCACCCGATGCACGGCGCCGAGCAGCGGTGTCCACTCGTACGCGATGAAGGTCGTGAAACGGCCCGGGTCGTTGTAGCGGTCGGCGGCGGCCGTGGTCATCCGCCAGACGGAGCTGCGGAAGCGCTCGTGCCGCACGGCGATCTGGTTGGGACGGTGCGTGGGCAGCAACGGGCCCGTGCGCAGGGCCTCGTTGTCGATCTCCGGGTCCGCGTCGAGGGCCGCGAACGCTTCGGCCCACGCGCGGCCCAGGGCCGTCTCGCGGAAGGCCGACTCGTTCTCCCACGCACCGCGCGCGTAGGCCGCCCCGGCGTTGTTGCCGTGGTCGGCGACGACGAGGAAGTCGAGCGGGCGACGCAGCCGCGCCCGCTGGCCCGACGTGCTGGTCACCTCGTCGCCGCGCGCAAACCGGTACGCGTCGTCGAGTCCGAGGCGCGTGCCCCCGAGGAACGCATCCCCGGAGATCGCCGTATGCACGTGCGTGTCGCCCCAGTAGACCGTGGCGGGGAAGTCCCCGTCGGCACCGTCCTCTTCCGCGACGGCCGGCGCCCCGACCGCAACCAGCATCCCCAGGCAGGCCGCCCGGGCAACCCGTCCGGCGGCGGCTCGGCCGCGTTTTCCCTTGATCGATTCCGCGCGCATGTCGTCCCCTTATCCGGTAAGCAGCGCGACCAGCGCCCCGCGCTGGCGTCGCGAGAGGCGCCGGAACGCGCGGATCAACGCGTTCTCCTGTTCCGACAGGTCGCGCCGGAAGGTCGTCTCTATGTACGGAAAGAACGGCGGCTCCACGGCCGACTCGTCCGCGTCGTGCGGCAGGCCGGCCAGGGACTGCTCGAGCCGTGCTACGATTTCCGAGTTCACGCTCCTCCTGTAACGCTCCGCGGCCTCCGTGACGCGTTGGTGCAGGTCGACCGGCAGCCGCACCAGGAACTTGTGGACCGGTACTTTGTTCATGCCTCCCTCCTCCCGACACATGTTGTCCCTGTTCGGCGCCTTGCACAAACCGTAGGCCCCCTTGGACATGCTCCAGGTTGACGGGGTCGCCTTCCAGCGCGCGGACGGCGCACGGGTCCGGCACATCCTGCGCGACGTTTCGTTCCGGCTGGGGCCGGGGCAGGTCGCCGCCGTCTGGGGGCCCAGCGGCAGCGGCAAGACGACGCTCCTGAACCTGATCGGCGGGCTCCTTCGACCGGACGCCGGCGCGATCCGCGTGGTCGTCGAAGGCGCGGACGACCGGAGCCCCGAGGTCGCGGTCCACGCCCTGTCGCGCGCGGAACGCCTGCGGTACCGCCGCCGCCACGTCGGTTTCGTCTTCCAGTTCCTCAACCTGCTGCCGACGCTGACCGTGGAGGAGAACGTGCTCCTGCCCCTGGAGCTGAACGGTCTGCGGGACCGCGCGGACGAGGCGCTGGGCCGGCTCGGGCCGCTCGGCATCGCGGACCTCGCGCGGCGTTTTCCCGATGCCCTCTCCGGCGGGGAACAGCAGCGCGTCGCCATCGCGCGCGCCCTGGCGCATGCGCCGGCCCTCGTGCTGGCCGACGAGCCCACCGGCAATCTCGATGCCGACAATGCCGTGCGCGTGGCGGACTGCCTCTGGGAACAGGTCCGCGACGCGCGGGCCGGGCTGGTCGTCGCCACGCACAACGAGCGCCTTGCCGAGCGCGCGGACACCGTCGTCAGACTCCGGCAATGACACCGCCGGCACCGCTGCCAGGCCTGCGGCTCCTGCTGCGCCACCAGCTCCGTTACCTCGCCCGCACGCCGGCCGCGACGGCCGCGCAGGTACTCGGCACGGCGCTGGGAGTCGCCTCCGTCGTCGCGGTGCACCTCGTCAGCGAGCGGATCCAGGCCCGCCTCGACGACGACTCCGTCACGGAGTACACGCACATCCTGCGTGCGGAGTCCCTCACCGAAGACGACTACTTCGAACTGCGCGCGCGGTGGCGAAGCGGCGCGGTCAGGGGGGTCGAGGCGGTGGTCCCGGTCATCGAGGGATACGCGGCGGCCGGGGGACAACCCCGCCGGCTCGTCGGCATCGACATGCTCGCGCGACCTGACGGTCGCGTTGGGAGTTTCGCCGGCGCGAAACTCCCGCCGCGCCGGCTCCTGGCGGACCGGCGCCCGGCGGAGACCGGCACGGAGGGGCCGCGCGGCGCGGCCATCGACCTCCTCACCCGCGACGCCGTCCTCGCCGGCAAGGCGCTCGGCCTCGCGCCGGGAGACGTCGTCCGGCTGAACGACGTGGAGGTGGCGATCGTCGGCGTGTTCGGCAGCACCGCCGACTGGTTTGTCGGGGACGTCGCGACGGCCCGAAGGGTCCTCGACCGCGCCGACCCGAGCGCGGTCTGGATCCGCGCGGGGACGGACAGCCCCGTGCTCGAGCGATGGCTGCCCGGCATCACCGCCGGATTCCGGCAGCCCGACTCCCTCGACCTTGGCCGCGGCCTGCGTGCCCGCCCGTGGTCCGAAGCCGAGCCGACCCGTCGTTTCGCCCTCGCCCTGCTCTTCAACCTGGGCGCGCTCGGCATGCTGGCCCTGTTCGTGGCGGCCTTCCTGGTCTATCAGTCCGCGCATGCGAACGTCGCCCGCCGGCGCGCCAGCGACGCGCAACTGACCGCCCTCGGCGTGCCGCGCGGGACGCTGCGTGTGCTCTTCGTGGGCGAAGGCACCCTGCTTGGCCTCCTGGGAGCTGGTCTGGGCATCGGTGCGGGTTGGGCGCTCGCCGCCCTGCTCGTCCACGGACCGGCCCCGTCGCCGGACGTCCTTTCGCTCTCCGCGGTGGCGGCCGCAAAGGGCGCCGTCTGCGGCGTGGGCGTGGCGGCGCTCGGGGCACTCGCCGCATCCACGCGGTCACCGTCCCGCCTCGTCCCGCGGGCCTGGGCCGCCGGCGCCGCGCTTCTGCTGCTCCTTTCCGCGTGGTCGGCGACCCTCGCCGGCGCGTTCGGCATCGTGCTCGCCCTCTGCCTGCTCCAGATCGCCGTCCTCGTACCCTGGTCCGGCCGGGCGCTCAAGCGGCTGTTCGAGCGCGGCAGTGCGCCGCTGGGCGTCGTGCACCGCGCGGCCGTGCGGTCCGTGGCGAACCAGCTCGCGGAGGTGCACGTCGCCGTCGGCGCCCTGTCGGTCGCGGTGGCCGCCGCCATCGGCATCGGCATCATGGTCGACAGTTTTCGGCGGGACTTCTCCGGCATGCTGGACCAGCGCCTGTGGGAGGGCGTCCACGTCGAGACCGCAGCCCCGCTGCCCGACAGGGCAGCATCGCTCGACCCGGTGCGTGCCGTTCCCGGAGTCACCGACGTTCGCGCCTACGGCCGCGCCTCCGTTGCACTCGACGGCGTCTCGGCGCGCGTGACCCTCACCCGCGGCGACGCGGAGGAGGCGCGGCGCTACGGCTACGGGAACCCCTTCCCCGAAGCCGTGCTGCTGAACGAGGGCGGGGCCCGGGCCCTGGGCGTCGCACCGGGCGACACCGTGCGGGTGGCCGGCGGTCGCGGCAGCCGCGCGGTCGAGGTGGCCCACGTGTTCCGGGACTACGGCGCGCCCGGCCCGCGCATCATCGCGGCGACGGACCGGTTCGCACCCCTCCTCGACGGCATCGCGTACGACAGCTTCTCGGTCCTGACCGGCGGCGGCCAGCGGGACGCCGTCGCGGCGGCGCTGCAGGCGCGGTTTCCCGGCGCCGTCGTGCGGGACCATGTCGAGGCCCGCCGGCTCGCGCTCGACGTGTTCGACGCCACCTTCGAGATCGCTTCGGAACTCACCCTGATCGCGCTCCTGGTCGCGGTCGCGGGGCTCTACAACGCGCTGTCCGAACTGCAGGCGCGTCGGCGGGGCGAGAACCGGCTGCTCTACACGCTGGGGGTGGGCCAGGGGCGCATTGCACTGCTCGCGACGCAGCAGAACGGCGTGATCGGCGTCGCCGCCGCCGTGCTCGCGATCCCGCTCGGCCTCGCGATCGCGTGGGTGCTCTGCGTCGAAGTCAATCCGGTCGCCTTCGGATGGTCGATTCCCTGGACCCCGACCGCGGGGAGCATCCTGCCTCCCGTCGCGCTCGGCATCGCCGCCGCACTGCTCGCGGGGTTCGCTCCGACGCGGGCGGCGGCGCGCGCGGTCACCGGGGCCGCCCGACATGAGCTGGCCTGAGAGGCGCGGACGGATCGCGGCGGCGGCCGTCCTGGTCCTGGCGGCCTGCGGCGAGTCGCCCGCGGAGACCCCGGCCCAGGGCCTCCGGTTGGCGCAGGTGCTGGGCGGCTCTCCGGACGAGGGATTCCGGGTGGCCGACCGCGTGGTCCCCTTCTCCTTCCCGGCGGATCATGGGCCGCACCCCGGGTTCCGAAGCGAGTGGTGGTACCTGACGGTCGCCCTGCGTTCTCCGGCCGGCCACGAGTTCGGGGTCCAGTTCACGCTCTTCCGCCAGGCCCTGCGGCCCGGCGGCACGCCGGACGACGGCGACGCGTGGCGTTCCGGACAGGTCTTCCTGGGACACCTCGCCCTCACCGACGTCGAAGCGCGGAAGCACCTCGAGGCCGAACGGCTCGCCCGCGGCCATCCCCGGCTTGCCGGCGTGCGCACCGCGCCGTTCGCCGCCTGGATCGAGGGCTGGCGGCTCGCATCCGCGGAGGGCGCCTTCCTGCCGCTGCGGCTCACGGGGGCCACGGAAGCGTTCGCGGTCGACCTGACCCTCGAGGGCGCCCGGCCCCCGTCCCCGCAGGGAGACCGCGGGCTGTCGGCCAAGGGCCCGGACAACGCGTCCTACTACTACTCGATCCCCCGCCTGCGCGCGAACGGGACGTTGCGCACGTCCGCGGGAACCGTCTCCGTGGCGGGACATGGCTGGCTCGACCGCGAGTGGAGCACCAGCGTCCTGGCCGACGAGTACGCCGGATGGGACTGGTTCGCGCTGCACCTGGACGACGGGCGCGACCTGATGGTCTTCCAGCTCCGTCGGCGCGACGGGCAGCCGGACCGCTACGACCAGGGACTGCTGGTCGACGCCGACGGGTCCCGCCATCTCGCCGCGGACGACTTCGACCTGGTCCCCGACCGCCAGTGGCGCGATCGGGAGAACGTCCGCTGGCCCGTCCGGTGGCGGCTCCAGGTCGATGGCGATACGCTGCTCGTGGAAGCGGCCGTCGACGACCAGGTCATGGACACGTCGATACGATACTGGGAGGGTCTGGTGCGCGTGCACGCTCCCGACGGACGCCGTGTCGGCAGCGGCTACATGGAACTGACGGGGTATCGATGAGCGACGAGCCGGGGGGAGACATGGCTGCCGTCGGGACGCACGCCCCGGCGCCGCCCGCGGGCCCCGAAGAACTGGTCTGGGACCGGGCGTCCACCGAACGGGGACCCGACCTCGGCCTGCTGCGGGTGCGCTACGACTGGATGCGCCATCCCTCGCGCCGGGAGGCGCTGAAGCGGCTCGTGCTCGAGTCCGTGGACTGGGTCAACTGCGTCGCGCTGACGACGTCCGGGCTGTCCGTCATGGTCGAGCAGTACCGCTTCGGCCTCGGCGCCTGCACCCTGGAGACGCCGGGCGGGATGGTGGATGCCGGCGAGACGCCGCTCGCCGCCGCCCAGCGGGAGCTCCTCGAGGAGACCGGCTACGGGGGCGGCACCTGGCGGAGCCTCGGCGCCGTCGAGCCCAACCCGGCGCTTCACCCCCACCTCTGCCACCACTTCCTGGCGGAAGGCGTCGAACGCCTGGGCGAACCGACCCCGGGACTCGGCGAGGCGATTCGCGTGCATCTCGCGACGCAGGAGGAGATCAGGACCGCTATGCGCGACGGCCGGCTGCGTCACGTGCTGGCCCTGTCCGCGCTCGTCCGCGTTTTCGACCTGTTCGGAACGCAAACAGGAGAGACGCAAACTGGAAATGGCGACCGCTGACAGGTACTTTGCGGTCTGACTGATCGTAGCGGGCATGCACGAACACCTTCGAGACCAGCTACCCGCCGTCTCCCTCGCCGCCCTGGTGCAGCTCCTGCCGGGCATGGACCCCGAGGCCGACGCCGGTGAGGACAGCGAGACGACACCGCCGGCGCGGCCCGGCGACGCACTGCACCGCCTGCTGATCGACAACGCTCCCGACCTCGTGTGCGTCATGGACCGCGGCGGGCGCTTTCGGTTCCTCAACGAGGCCGCGCGCCGCCTCCTCGGCTACGAGACCGATGCTCTTCTCGGGCGGCCGTACGCCGAGTTCGTCGACGCCGAGGACCTCGAGATCGCCCGCAACCTGTTCGACGAGGACCGCAAGGGCCCCGGGGACGCGCGGCGGGCGGAACTCCGGCTCCGGCGGCACCCGAAGGTCGCGGGTCCGCGACCACAGCAGTCGACCGCCATGTGGGCGGACCTGACCGTCACCCGCCTGCGAACCGCCGGCGGAGCGTTCGCCGGCGCGTTCGTCGTGGCCCGGGACATCTCCGCAGACAAGGAGAACCGCCAGGCCGCGGACTTCCAGGCCTACCACGACATCCTGACCCACCTGCCCAACCGGGCGCTGCTCGAGGACCGGCTGGAGGTCGCGCTCGAGCAGGCGGGCCGCAAGCGCGGCCCGACGCTGGTCTTCCTCGATCTCGACCGCTTCAAGGTGGTCAACGACCGCTTCGGTCACGCCATGGGCGACCGCCTGCTGCAGGCCGTCGCCAAGCGCCTCCAGGAGAACCTGCAGCGGGGCGACACGCTCTCGCGTTTCGGCGGCGACGAGTTCGCGGTGCTGTTGCCCAACGTCCACACCCGCCGCCAGGCGACCGCCGCGACCGGGCGGCTGCTCGAAGGGTTGCGGGCGCCGTTGGTCCTGGACGGCAACGAACTCGACATCGCCGCCAGCGCCGGCATCGCGCTCTACCCCCAGGCGGGGAACACCGCCCGGGCCATGATCCAGAACGCCGACATGGCCATGTACCACGCCAAGGGTACGGGCGGTGACGGCTTCGAGTTCTTCGAGGGCGGCATGAACCTCAAGTTCTCGAGCCGGCTGGCGGCCGAGCGCGACCTCCGCGGGGCCCTGGCGGCCGGGGAGATCGAGGTGTACTACCAGCCCCGGGTGGACCTGGACACCGGTGCCATCTCCGGCGTCGAGGCGCTCGCCCGCTGGCGGCATCCCGAGCGCGGCCTGGTCGACGCGAACTAGTTCCTGCCCGTCGCCGAGGAGGCGGGGCTGATCGCCGAGATCGACGAGTGGGTCCAGCGCCAGGCATTCGACCGGGTGGCGAACTGGCGCGCCCTCGGTCACGCCGACTGCCGGCTGTCCGTGAACGCTTCCACGCAGCAGCTCGACCAGGCCGGCTTCGTGCGTCGCTTTCGCCGGGCCCTGGACGCCGCCGGGCTGCCGCACGAGGCGGTCACCCTCGAGATCACCGAAAACGCGTTGATGCACGATGTCGAACTGGTCGTGCCCAAGCTCAGGAGCCTGCGACGCTGGGGCGTCCGCGTCGCCATCGACAACTTCGGTACCGGGTACTCGTCCCTCGACCGGCTGCGGCGCCTGCCCATCGACGCGCTGAAGATCAATCGCGGCTTCGTCGAAGAGGTCCGCGGGACTTCCGGGGACA
The DNA here is from genome assembly GCA_022825925.1 of Pseudomonadales bacterium. Taxonomy (GTDB): domain Bacteria; phylum Pseudomonadota; class Gammaproteobacteria; order Pseudomonadales; family Azotimanducaceae; genus VXNE01. The sequence continues at coordinate 49,475 of JAJDVW010000062.1, forward strand.
CGCGGGCGCTCGACGCGATCGCGGGCATCGCCCAGGGCCTGGCGCTCGACCTCCTCGCCGACGGCATCGAGAACGCCGGGCAACTCGACTACCTGCGCACGCTCGGCTGCAGGGAAGGCCAGGGATTCGTGTTCGACGAGCCGGTGACCGCCGACACGGTGACGGAGTTGCTCGCGACCGCCCCCTACCTGGACCGGCACCCGCCTGCGCCGACGCCGAACCCCCGGCCCGGGAAGCCGCTATCCTCCGACGCGCGCGTCGCGTATAGTCCGCGCCCCTCCCGGAAAGGGTAGCTCCGCGAGGGCCGCTGCTCCGCATGCACGAATCCGCCGGATTCACCACGTCCATCGTCCACTCGGACCGCCTCGACCCGATAGAACACGGCTCGTTGCACAAGCCCGTGCATGCGACCGTGGCGTACGGCTACGAAGACGCCAGGGACCTGGCCGGCGTGTTCCAGGGCACGCACTCGGGCTACTCCTACGGGCGCCAGGTCAATCCCACCGTCTCCGCCCTCGAGCGCAAGGTCAGCCGGATGGAGAACGGGGTCGCGACCGTGTGCTTCGGCACCGGCATGGGCGCCATCGGCACGCTCCTCTTCGCACTGCTGCGCCAGGGCGATCACTTCGTCTCGAGCGCCTTCCTTTTCGGCAACACCAACAGCCTGTTCCAGAGTTTCCACGTACACGGCATCGACGTGGCGTTCGTCGACGCGACGCGGGTGGAGGCGGTGGCGGCGGCGATACGCCCCGACACCCGGCTGGTGTTCGTCGAGACCATCGCGAACCCACGTACCCAGGTGAGCGACCTGGCGCATATCGGGGATCTGTGCCGCGACCGGGGACTGGTCTACGTCGTCGACAACACCATGACGTCTCCCTGGCTGTTCCAGCCGGTCACCGCCGACGCGAGCCTGATCGTCAACAGTCTCACCAAGTACATCGGAGGCCACGGGAACGCCCTCGGCGGGGCCGTGACGGAGACCGGCCGCTTCGACTGGGGCGCGTTCGACAACATCTACGACACGTATCGCACCGGAGACACCCGGCGCTGGGGCATACAGCAGATCCGCAAGAAGGGGCTCCGGGATTTCGGCGCCGCGATGGGACCCGACGCCGCCCACCGCATCGCGATCGGCTCGGAGACGCTCGCGCTGCGCCTCGAGCGCCAGTGCGCCAACACGCGGGCGCTGACGGAGTACCTCGACGCCCACGACCGGGTGGCGAAGGTGTACTACCCCGGGTTGCCCCATCATCCCGAGCACGACCTCGCGCGGGAGCTGTTCCGCCACCCGGGGGCGCTCTTCAGCTTCGAGCTCGACGACGGCGTGGACCTCTTCGCGTTCCTGAACCGCCTGCGGGTCGTGGTGAAATCGAGCAACCTCGGGGACAACCGGACGCTCGCCATCCCGGTGGCCCATACGATCTACCACGAGATGGGACCCGGGCGGCGGGCGAGCATGGGCATCGCGGACTCGCTGATCCGCATCTCGGTGGGCATCGAGGACGCGGACGACCTGGTGGGGGATTTCGAGCAGGCGCTGGCGGGGTAGGCCGAGCCTCCGCGGTCGGCGCGAAAAGACAACACAACGGGAGGACAGGACAAACGATGGAACCGGTCGTCAGCACCGATCTCGGATTGCCGAACAAGCGCTCCGGCAAGGTAAGGGACCTATACGACGTCACGCTACCCGGAGGAGACCCCGGCCTGCTGATCGTCGCGACGGACCGGGTCAGCGCGTTCGATGTCGTGATGGCCAACGGGCTGCCCGGCAAGGGCATCGTCCTGACGCAGATTTCCCGCTTCTGGTTCGATCGCGTAGGGGACCGGATCGCCCACCACCTCGTGTCCACCAACGTCGCCGACGTACCTGGCCTGACCGGCGCCGAGCGCGACGCCCTGCGCGGCCGCATCATGCTCTGCCGCGTCACCGAAGTCCTTCCCGTCGAGTGCATTGCCCGCGGGTACATCACCGGCAGCGGCTGGAAGGACTACCAGGCGAGCGGCAAGGTCTGCGGCATCCCGCTTCCCGCGGGACTCGTCAACTCGGACCGGCTGGAGCGGACGCTGTTCACGCCCTCGACGAAGGCCGAGATCGGCCTGCACGACGAGAACATCTCCTTCGAGCAGGGTGCGGCCATCGTGGGGGAGGACACGATGCGCTGGCTGCGGGACACGACCCTGGAACTCTACGAGGACGCGCGCAGCTACGCCCTCGAGCGGGGCATCATCCTCGCCGACACGAAGTTCGAATTCGGCCGCATCGACGGCGCGGGCACGCCCCTGCTCATCGACGAGATCTTCACGCCCGACAGTTCCCGGTTCTGGCCCGCGGACGCATGGGAGCCGGGGCAGGAGCAGCCGAGCTTCGACAAGCAGTACGTGCGCAACTACTTGGAGACGGTCGTGGCCAGCGGCGCCTGGGACAAGACCCCGCCGGGGCCGCGCCTGCCGGACGAGGTGGTCGAGAACACGATGGCCCGCTACCTGGAAGCCTACGAGCGCCTCACCGGCGCACCGCTCGACTTCGACGCCGTCTGAGTCGTCTTGGACTGGGCGACCTACAAGGCGCGCTGCGACCATCCCCGCGTCCTGTCACGCTGGATGCTGACCCGCACGGCGCAATGGGTCGAACCGCCGGTGGCGGCGGCGCTGAACGGCGCCATGCAGGCCCGGCCGCTTGCCAAGCCGCAGGATCACCAGGGAGGGCCCGCCACCGACATGTTCGAGGTGTACTTCGATGCGCCAACGGTCGCCGCCATCCTGCAGGGCGTCGAACGCGCGGCGGCCGCGTACGTGCCCGGCGACCGGTGCCATTCGGGTCCGGCGGGCTCGGCCGACCCGGCGGCCCCGGCCCCGTCCGGCAGCCTGAAAGCCTACCTCGCCGCGTGGCGAGAGTACCGCGACGCCGACTGAAGCCACGGCACGGAAGATGTTCCACCGGGTCTTCATCGCCAACCGGGGCGCCGTGGGCGGCCGCATCGTGCGCGCTTGCGCGGACCTCGGGATCGAGAGCGTCGCCGCCTACTCGGACATCGACGCCGACGCCCCGCACCTCGAAGCGGCCACGGCTACGGCACGGCTGCCCGGATACCTCCCCGAAGACACTTACCTGAACGTCCAGGCCATCGTCGCGACCGCCCGCGCGACCGGCGCGGACGCGCTCCATCCGGGCTACGGGTTCCTCGCCGAGAACGCCGCCTTCGCCCGCGCGGTGACCGACGCCGGCATCCGTTTCATCGGACCCGCGGCGGACCTCGTCGAGTCGTTGGGGCACAAGACCGAGGCCCGGTCCCTGATGCGCGAGCACGGCTTCCCCGTGCACGCCGGCAGCGCGGTGCTCGACGACGAGGACGCGGCCCTCGCGGCGACCGCGGAAACGGGTTTCCCGGTCCTGCTCAAGCCGGCCAACGGCGGCGGCGGCATCGGCATGACGGTCGCCGCCACCGAGGCCGAGCTCGGGTTCGCCTTCCGCACCGCGACGACCCTTGCCGAACGCGCGTTCGGCGACGGCAGCGTCTATCTCGAGAAATACCTGCCACGCCCGAGACACATCGAGTTCCAGATACTCGGCGACGGCCGCGACGCCACAGCGCTGTTCGAACGCGAGTGCTCGGTGCAGCGGCGGCACCAGAAACTCATCGAAGAGTCGCCGGCGCCCCTCCTCGCCGAAGAGGTGGACCGCGAGGCTGTCGACGCCGTCGCCGCGCGCGCCGCGTCCGCACTCGCAGCCCTGGGGTACGACAGCCTCGGGACCGTCGAAACGCTCCTGGCCGATGGCGAGTTCGGCTTCCTGGAGACCAACGCCAGGCTGCAGGTGGAACACGGCGTTACCGAAGAGGTGACCGGCGTCGACCTGGTGGCCGCCCAGATCCGGCTCGCCGCCGGTGCGCCGCTTGCCAGCGTGCTCCCCGCGCACGTCGCGCTTGACGGCTTCGCGGTCGAAGCGCGGGTGTACGCCGAGGACCCCGTGCGCATGCTGCCGTCCCCCGGCCGCCTGGTGACCTTTCGACCGCCGGCGATGACCGGGGTACGCATCGAGGTCGCCTACCGGGAGGGGCAGACCGTCACGCCCTACTACGACCCGCTGCTCGCCAAGGTGATCGGCGTCGGCACGACCCGGGAGCAGGCGATCGGCAGGACCCTCGTCGCCCTCAAGGCGTTCGAGATCGGGGGGGTCGAAACCAACCGGGCCACCCTGCGGGAAGTGCTGGCGAGCGAGCCCTTCATCGCCGGCCGGCTGCATACCCGTTTTCTCGACGATCTGCTATAACCGGGCACTTTCCGCTACTTTGCGTAGCGAGCGCGGGAGAGGGACGGCATGGCGCGAGTTGAAGTCGAGAGCGAGGTCACCGGCAACGTCTGGAAGGTCGAGGTGGAGGTCGGAGACAGCGTCGAGGAAGGCGACGTCCTGCTGATCCTGGAGTCGATGAAGATGGAAATCCCCGTCGAGAGCCCCGCGCCCGGCACCGTCTCCGAACTCCTGGTCCGGGAGGAGGACCAGGTGGAGGAGGATCAGATCGTGCTGGTGCTGGACACCTGAGTACCGGTCGAACGCCATGAGCTGGGAGCAGGAAGTCCGCGAGATCGAGCGTCGGCGCCACCTCGCGAAGCAGCAGGGCGGCAAGGAGGGCATCGCCAAGCAGCACGCCCGGGGCCGGCTCACCATCCGGGAACGCATCGACGCCCTTCTCGACCCGGGCACGTTCCAGGAACACGGCAGGGCTACCGCGACCCCGGACTACGACGACCAGGACAACCTCACCGGCTTCGTGCCCGCGAACTACGTCGTGGGGTTCGGGAAGATCGAGGACCGGCGCGTCGCGGTCGGCGGCGAGGACTTCACCTTGAAGGGCGGTTCCCCGAACGCCGCGGGACTGCGCAAGAGCGTCTACGCCGAACACCTGGCCGTACAGTACCGCGTCCCCCTGGTGCGCATGCTCGAAGGCGGCGGAGGCAGCGTGAAGGGGGGCGGCCGGAAGGGCGGAACGGTCGGCGAACCCGTGTTCAGCGCGCCGCGCTTCCGCATCATCGCGGACGCCATGGGCCAGGTCCCGATCGTGTCGATCGCGGGCGGCGCGGTCGCGGGTTTCCCGGCCGGCCGCCTGGTGGCGTCGCACTTCTCGGTCATGACCCGGCACACCGCGCAGATCCTGATCGGCGGACCGGCGCTGGTGGAGCGGGCGCTTGGCGTGCGCCTGTCGAAGGACGAGCTCGGCGGCGCCCGGATCCACGCGACGAGCGGCATCGTCGACAACATCGCCGAGGACGAGCACGCCGCCTTCGACGAAACACGGCGCTTCCTGAGCTACCTGCCGTCGAGTGTCCACCAGCGGGCCCCGCGCGCCGCGTCGGAGGACGATCCGGAGCGGATGGAACAGGACCTGCTCACCGCCGTGCCGAGGGACTCGAACGCAGGCTTCGACATGCGCGAGATCGTGCGCATGATCGTGGACCTCGACTCGTTCTTCGAACTCGGCGCCACCTACGGGCCGAGCCAGATCGTCGGCCTCGCGCGGCTCGACGGCCAGCCCGTGGGTGTCCTGGCCAACGACTGCAACGTCTACGCCGGGGCGATGACCGCGGACGCGGGACAGAAGTACCGGCGCTTCGTCGAGATGTGCGACACCTTCCACCTGCCGATCGTCAATTTCGTGGACCAGCCGGGCTTCATGATCGGTCCCGAGGCCGAGCGCAACGGCACCATCCGCTACGGGATGGCGGCGGTCTGCGCCGCGGCCCAGGCTTCCGTGCCCTGGGCCACCATCCAGGTCCACAAGGGTTTCGGGGTCGCCACCGCCGCCCACTACGGGCCGGACGCGTACGTCCTTGCGTGGCCCTCCGTCGAGAGCGGCGCGCTACCCCTCGAGGGCGGCGTCGCCGTGGCCTTCCACCGCGAGATCGACGGGGCGGAGGACCCGGCCGCCAAGCGCCGGGAGCTCGAGGAGCGCCTGCGCGCCGCACGCTCGCCGTTTCCGCGCGCCGAGTCGTTCGCCGTGCACGAACTGATCGATCCCCGCGAGACGCGGCCCGTCCTCTGCCAGTGGATCGACTGGATCCAGCCCCTGCTCGACGACCTCAAGGGGCCGACGACGTTTCCGATGCGGCCGTAGACAGCGGTCCGTCACGCGAAACGACCGGAACACGCTGCGAACACCATGGCGGCCGTCGTCCTCTCCCTGACCCTGTCGTTCATCACGGCCGTACTCGCGTGGCTCGCCATCGGCCCGCGCCTGCGTCTCTCCGAGGACCCGAAACAGAACGAGGTGCTGAACGTCTTCGCCTATGTCGCCCTGGCGTTTCCGGTGGTGTTCGGCATCGTGTTCTTCGTCGTCGAGCGGCTCTGACGGGGAGCGGCATTCGAGCGTAACCCACGACTGGATGCCCGCCCGATCCACGTACTTTGCGGATCCCGACGGTCACGCACTCGAGTTGTGCGCGCCGCTTCCCGCACGCGCCCGGTAGAATATGAGCCTGTCGCATGTAACTACACGTTCATCCTGATCGACGCTCATGAATCGGTTCGAGCTCCGCCACCTCAGGACCCTCGTCGCTCTGCGTGACACGGGGAGTCTCGTCGAAGCCGCCGAACGCCTGTTCCTCACGCAGTCCGCCCTGTCCCACCAACTGAAGGACCTCGAGACGCGTCTCGGCTGCACCCTGTTCATCCGCAAGACGCGTCCCGTCCGGTTCACACCCGCCGGCAAGCGGCTGCTCGACCTCGCCGAGGAGGTCCTGCCCCGGGTCCGGGAGGCGTCGACCGACCTCACGCGCTTCGCCGAGGGGATGTCCGGCCGACTGTTCCTCGCGATCGAGTGTCACTCCTGCTTCGAGTGGCTCCTGCCCGCCATCAACGCCTTTCGCGAGGACTGGCCGGACGTGGAACTGGACATCTCCGGCGGCTTCCACTTCGATCCGCTGCCCGCCCTGGCGCGCGGGGACCTCGACCTCGTCATCACCGCGGACCCCATCGCCGACGCCGCCCTGGCCTACGAGCCCCTCTTCGGGTACGAAGCGCAAGTCGCGCTGGCGGTGGACCATCCCCTGGCGTCCCGCGATTGGCTGGAACCGGGGGACCTGGCCGACGAGACCCTGATCGTCTATCCCGTCGACCGGTCCCGGATGGACGTCTTCACCAGCTTTCTGGACCCCGCCGGCATCGAACCGCGCCGCACGCGGACCGCCGAACTCACCACCATGATGGTGCAACTCGTCGCGACCGGGCGCGGCGTGGCCTGCCTGCCCAACTGGGCCCTGCACGAGTACACCGAACGCAGCTACGTCGTCGCGCGTTCCCTGGGCGAGGAGGGCGTCTGGCCCAACCTGTACGCCGCCGTGCGGGCGGACGAACGGGACGTCTACTTCGTGGCGAGCTTCGTGCGCACGGCGAAGGCCACGTGTTTCGAGCACCTGGTCGGCATCGTGCCGGCCGATGCCGACATCGCCGCCGGCGCCGTCCCCGCCTGACCGCCGCGTCAGGGCACCAATATCGTCTCCACCCAGCCCCGCGGTGCGCGGCGGTACCGGCGGCGGTCGTGCACGCCGCCGTCGCCGGCCAGGTCCAGCCGCTCGACCGTGACCGGGTCCAGGAAGTATCCCGCCGCCGTCTCCGGGGCGACCAGCGGCTCGGGGAGCGGGGCGGCCTCGAGCGCGTCGAGCAGGGCCGCCCGGTCCGCCACGGGCGAACTCTGGGGACGTACCGCGTACAGCCAGTCCATGCGCTTCGGGACGGCGGGGCGCATCTGCCAGGCGGCGTGCACGGTCTCTGGAGGCATTCGCTCGGGGGCGCATTGCAGCCGGTACTGCACGGTCAGGCTCGGCAGGTAGGTCAGCACCGCGACCGTTTCCGAATGCGCGAACTCGCCGGCCTTCGGCGACGTGTCGTTGACGAAGACACCGAGCCGGTCATCGACCTCCCGCAGGACCAGCACCCGGACCGCGGGTTCCCCCGCCGCGGTGACGGTGGCCACCGCGCACAGGTTCGCCCATGCGTCGCCGCGTTCGCGCGCCCGTTCGCGCTCCTCGGCAAAGCAGACCAGCGGGTGGGTCACGGCGGCGCCGGTCCGTCGTCGACCTTGGCCTCGTCCTTGGCGTCCTGCACCTGCGCCCGCGCCTCGACCGCGCGCCGCAACTCGGCGACGTCGCGCTGCACTTCGCCGAGGCGGTAGATGACGTCGGGGAGTTGGTCCGAGACGCGCCAGGCGAAATAGGTGATCGCGATCACGCCGAGCAGGATGAGAAACGTCATGGCAAGCCCCCCTCTTCGACAAAACGTCGAGCAAACGGTACGCGGAGCCTAAGCGACGCGGGCGGCGCGGTCCATCGCGGGTCGCCGTGGTGGCGCCGCGCCGCTGCCGAACGCCTCAGGCGTCGTCCACGGTCGCCGGCGTCACGACGGCATCCAGCCGCCCCGCCCCGAACTCCGCCTCGCTCCACGGCGGGGCCAGCGTGAACTGCGCGATGCCGAACGTCGGCAGGTTCCCCAATACGGCGGTCCCGGCCATCCGGTTCACGAAGCGCGTGATCCCCGGGTTATGGCCGACGATGGCCGCGTTGCCGGTCTCTTCCGGCAGCGCGCGCAGCGCATCGAGCATGTCGGCGGCGTCCGCGAGATAGAGCGCGCGCCGTTCGACGAGCGCCTCCGGCGGCAGATCGAACGCTTGGCGCACCTGTTCCGCGGTATCGACGGCGCGGCGGGCGGCGCTCGTCAGGACGATGTCGGCCCGCGCTTCCCGGCCGCGGAGCCAGGCCGCCATGCGCGGCCCCTGGCACCGGCCGCGCGGCGCCAGCGGCCGCGAGAAATCGCCGACGCCGAGCGGATAGCCGGACTTGGCGTGCCGGACGACCCAGACGACGTGTTCCGTCACGGTTCGGTCAGTCCCAGATGGAGAAGAACTCCTCGAACGCCGCGAACTGCCCGCCGTTCGCCGACGACGGCACGATGATGGGCGTCTTGATACCCGCGTCGAACCAGGCCTCGATGCCTTCCCGCACCTCCGCCGGGGAACCGAACAGCGTCGTGTCCGCCAACCACCGGTCGGACAGGCAGTCGGGGACCCGGTCCGGCTCCCCGGCCGCGATGGCCGCTTCGACGCCGGCCATCTCCTCCTCGTAGCCGGCCTCCCTCCAGTAGTTGCGGTAGTTCGGCAGCATCGCGTAGCTCGTCAGCGTGCGCCGGTTGACGGCGGCCGCCGCGGCGCGGTCGTCGCCGACGCAGGTCGGGATCATGTTGCCGATGAAGAAGTCGCCGTCGCGCGCGTCGGCGGACAGCACGCCGAGCGAGTCGGCCATGTGCGAACGGGCGCCGTTGGCGAACACCATGCCGTCGCCGATCTCCTCGGCGAGCCGGATCATCCGCCGGCGCAGGGTCGCGAGGACCAGCGGCGGGAGTTGCCCCGCCCGCGGCACGGCCTTCAGGTCCGAGACGAACCGGCGCATGTCCCCGAGCGGCTTGCCCGGCTCGATGCCCAGCCGGTCCAGCGCCGGTCCGTGACTGACGCCGATGCCGAACCGGAACCGTCCCCCCGAGACCTCGTGGATGAACGACGCGGCGTTGGCGAAGTCCTGCACGTGCCGGGTGTAGATGGGCGTGATGGAGGTGCCGAACGTCAGTTCGCGCGTCGCGAACGCAAGGTCCTCGCACAGCGCGAGTCCGTCCGAGAGGCTCGGGCAGTAGATGCCGGGGAAGCCGCGCCGTTCGATCTCGCCGGCCAGTTCAAGGGTTCGGGCGCGGCGCCCGGGCACGGCCGCGAGGCTCATCGCGGGCATCGGGGTCATGGTTGCTCCTCCTGGTCGCGGGCGACGGTGACCGCGGCAGCATAGCGGGCGGTGGCGACGGTTGCATCGCACGTGGGGCGGGGCCATCGGCGCACGCCGACTACCGGGGATTGCCCACGGGATCCATGGAGATCCTCCGTATCGCGACTTGCCCCGTCTGTTCGATCCTCACCTCCAACGAACACCGGACCCGGCGCATGGCGAAAGCGGTCAGCCACGATCAGAACTTCAAGAACCTGATCCTCGATCATCCCCGCGAGGCGCTGGAGTTCTTCGCCCCCGAGGAGGCGCCGCGACCGGACGACGACGTCATCATCGTCCCCGCGCGCCAAGAGCAACTGCAGCGGCGGCTGGGCGACCGGCACCGCGAACTCGACGTGCCGCTGCTGGTGGACTGGGTCGACGGACCCCGCGAAGCGGTCCTGTTCGCGTTCGAGGAAGAGACGGAATGGCGCCACTTCTCGCCGAGCCGGCTGGCGCACTACTGCCTCGACCTTGCGGATATGTACGGCAGGGACCGCGTGGTGCCCGTGGTGATCTTCCCTCGCGCCGCCCCACATGCCGTCCCGTTGGTCCTCGGCACCGAGCACCGGGACTACCTCAGGTTCGAGTTCCTGACGTGCCGCCTCGCCGACCTGCCTGCCGGGGATTGGCTGGACAGCGACAACACCGTGGCCCGCGTCAACCTGCCGAACATGCGCCCCGGCGGCCACGACCGGGTGGAGGTGTACGCGGCGGCGGTGCGCGGCCTGCTGGCGCTTGAGGCCGACGGCGACCGGCGCGCCAAGTACCTGGACTTCATCGACATCTACGCCCGGCTCACGGACAATGAGCTGCGGGACTATCGGCTACGGTACCCCGAGGAGGACAAGGCCATGGTTGGAATCGTCACGAGGGCCCGCGAGGAAGGCATGCGGCGCGGCGTCGAGCAGGGCATGCAGCAGGGTCGCATCGCGGGCGGGCGGGCCGTGCTGGAAAGACAGTTGCAGAGACGGTTCGGCCCGTTGCCCGCCGCCGTCGCCGAACGACTGACCACGGCGTCCGCGGACGAACTGGAGGCCTGGGCCGACCGCGTGCTCGACGCCGCGACCATCGAGGACGCACTGCCGCCGACGGGGCGCTGATTCCCGACCCGGAGGGTCGAGTTTCTTCGGTCAGTCGTCGTGCAGGTCGTCCCAATCGGCCCAGGTCCGCCGCCCGGCGCTCTTCACCAGGCTGCGGCGGATGCGCGGGTAGTGCACGACGTCGTTGGCGTTGCGCTCGCCGCCCATCAGGTAGACGAGGTCCTCGTCGAAGGGATTCCTGAGGGCGTGCGGCTCCGACGGCGCCGGGAACCCCATGAAGTCCCCCGGCCCGACCTCGATCTCCTCGTCGCCGAGTTCCGCGATGCCGCGTCCCTCGAGGACGTAGAGGAACTCCTCGTCGGCGTCGTGGTAGTGGAACTGCGTGCTCTCGCGCCCGGGTTCGAGCCGCACCAGGTGCACGCCGATGCGCCGCATCCCCGCCGCATCGGACAGCGCGCGGCCGAGCCGGACAGCGTTCTCGTTGAACTGGTGTTGGCGCCGCTGCGGGGCCATCGCGGCGATGTCCTTCGCTTTCAGGAGCATGGTGCACCCAGGATCTCGTCGAGCGCCCCGAGCAGCGCGTCGTTCTCGGCCGGCGTGCCAACCGTGATACGCAGCGCCCGCCGCAGGCGCGGGTGGTCCAGGTGGCGCACGAGTATGCCGCGCGCCTTGAGCTTCTCGAACACGGTCGCCGCCACGACCGAACCGCGGACCGGCGGCGCCGCGAGCACGAAGTTCGCCTGCGACGGGGGCACTTCGAAGCCGCGTGCCAGCAGGGCCTCGCGCAGCCGCGCCCGCTCTTCCCGGACCCGCCGCCAGGTTTCCGCGGCATGCGCTTCGTCCCCGAACGCTGCGACCGCGAGTTCCTGGGCCAGCAGGTCCTGGTTGTAGCTGTCGCGGACCTTCGTCGCCAGGGGCTCGATCAGGCTCGCGTTCCCGGCCAGGAAGCCGAACCGCAGGCCCGCCAGGGAGTAGCCCTTGCTCAGGGTGCGCAGGAGCAGCACGTTGTCGAACTCCCGCACCAGGGGCGTGGCGTCGTGCGCGAGTTCCGGGTCCACGAAGTCGACGTAGGCCTCGTCGATCAGCAGCACGCCGTCGAGCGCCGCCGCGAGTCGCGCCAGCGCGTCCGCATCCAGCAGGGCCCCGCTCGGGGCGTGGGGATTGACGATGCACGTGAGCCGTGCGCCGGCGGCGCTCACGCGCTCCGCGAAGTCGCCGGGCAGGGTCCAGTCCTCCGCCGCCGGAATCGCCTCGATCCGGCAGTCCTGCACGTGGGCCAGGACCTCGTACAGGGAGTAGCTCGGCTCCGCCATGGCGAACGTCGCCCCGGGGTCGACGAAGGCGGTCACCGCCAGGCGCAGCGCCTCGTCCCCCCCGTTGGTGGCGAGCACCTGCTCCGGGGCGAGCCCGAGGCGCTCCGCCACGAGCGCGCGGAACGGACCGGCGGTCGGCGGGGGGTAGCGCCGTAGCCGCGACGCGTCGAACGCCGCGAGCGCCTCGCTCACCCGTGGACTCGGCGGATAGGGGTTCTCGTTGGTGTTCAGCTTCACGACGTCCGGATCGTCCAGCTGCTCGCCGTACGCGTAGCCCCGCATCCGGCGGACGTTGTCGCGTTCGTAGCTCATGGCTCGTCGGAGGTCTCCGGGGCGCTCTCGACGGGCACCGGCGCGTCGTCGACCTCGTCCGCCGGTCCGAGCAGGTGCGCCGCCCACACCGTGTCCGGGTTGGCCTCGAGCGCGATCTTCGCCGTCATGGTGAGCGGCACCGAGAGCAGCATGCCGACCGGTCCGAGGACCCAGCCCCAGAACACCAGCGAGAGGAACACCACCAGCGTCGAGAGTCCGAGCCCCCGCCCCATGAACCGCGGCTCGACCACGCTGCCGATCACCACGTTCACCACGACAAAACCCGCGGCGGCGGCCGCGGCGTGGGTCGGGCCGAGCTGCACGAGGGCGAGCAGGACCGCCGGGAGCGCCGCGATGAAGCTGCCGATGGTGGGGACGTAGTTCAGCATGAACGCCAGGAGCCCCCACAGGACCGGGAAGTCGACATCGAGCAGGGCCAGGAAGACGCCGACCGTCACCCCGGTTCCGACGCTGACCGTCGTCTTGATCGCGAAATAGCGGTTGACGTTGTCCGCCACGCGCTCGAAGTAGGGCAGGTCGGAGGGGTCCGCGAGCACGTCGCGGAGCTTCCTCGGAAAGCTCGACGCCTCGGCGAGCATGAAGATCACGGTCAGCAGGATCAGGAACCCGTTCGACAGGACGCTGCCGAAGCCGAGCAGGGTGTTCCCCGCCATCGCGAACACCGCGGCGGGATCGAACGTTTCCAGCACCGGCGCGCCGGACAGGTCGATGCCGAGCGACCGCAGCGTGTCGAGCGTGCCGCCGGCGAGTTCGACCAGACGTTCCTGGTAGAAGGGCATCTGCGCCAGGAACCCGCGCGCCGCCTCGGCCACCAGGGCGCCGACCCCGACGAGCGCGACGATCAGCGCCAGGGCCACCGCGGCGATCGCCAGCGCGAACGGGACGCCGCGCCGATGCAGCCAGAAGACCGGCGTCGCGGCGGTCGTCGCGATGAACACCGCGAGCAGGAACGGCACCATGATGGCTTCCGCCGCCTTCACGCCGGCCACGACGACGACGAACGCCGCGGCGGCGAGCAGCGCGTTCGTGGATCTCGTGCGGTCCATCGGGACGCCGGCCCTGCGGCCGCTCAGAACCTGCGGTTGGCGAGGCTCGGCAGTTCCCGCCGCACCTGGCGCACCCGCTCCGGGTCGATGTCGGCGGATGCGAACGCATCGCCCTCTCCGGGGCACTCCGCGATCACGTCCCCCCACGGATCGACGATCAGCGCGTGCCCGTACGAGCTGCGGTTCGCGTGTCCGTGATCGCCGTACTGCGCCGGCGCGATGACGTAGCTCTGGCACTCGATCGCCCGCGCCCGCAGCAGCACGTGCCAGTGGTCCGGGCCCGTCGCGGTGGTGAAGGCCGAGGGCACGGTGAGGGCCGTCGCCCCGAGTGCCACCAGCCGCTGATAGAGCCCGGGGAAGCGCACGTCGTAGCACACGGTCAGCCCGAGCGTGCCGAAGGGCAGTTCCGTCACCGTCGGGGTGTCGCCCGGCGCGGTGCTCTTCGACTCGAGGAGCCGGGTGCCGTCGGCAAGATCGACGTCGAACATGTGGATCTTGCGATACATGGCGCGAATCGCCCCGGCCGGGTCCAGGTGCACGCAGGTGTTGTAGGCGCGCCGGTCGGGCGCCGACTCGTGGAACCCGAACACGAAGTGCACGCCGTTGTCCTTCGCCATCGCCCGGCACCGCTCGAGCACGGGGCCGCCCTCCGGCAGCGCCTCGAGCATCCCGGCCCGCACCCTGCCCGGGCCGATGAACGTGAACGCTTCCGGGGCGAACACGGCCTGGGCCCCCTCGGCGGCGGCCGCCGCCACCTGGACCTCGGTAGCACGCAGGTTCTCCTCGACATCCGCCGTCGCGCGCATCTGCACGACCGCGGCCCTGCAACGCGTCGCCGTCACGATGCGTGCTGCCGCGACGCCTTCCGCCGGGTCGTCACCATGCGCGATGACCCGGCGCGGGCGGCTGCTCCGGCGGGCCGGCGAAGCACTGGGCGATGGGCATCCAGGAGTTGGCCACGGGGCCCACCACGGTCAGGTCGCAGTCGGCGACATTGCGGCCCTGGGTGACCACGTGGGCGAACTCGACCGCCGAGCCCGAGACGTACTCCTCTTCGGAGGGCGCGTTCCACTCCCAGACCGCCCCCGAGGGCGCGTCGAGGCGCACGTAGGGCGCCGGCTCGGGAACGGGGAGCTTGCGGTTCGCGAAGGTCCACCCGAAGGTGCGTACGCCGATGTGGCAGATGTTGCGAATGCGGTCCGCGGGCTGGCGCTGGACGTGCAGCAGGTCGTAGATGTCCTGGCCGTGGGCCCAGGTCTCCATCTGCCGGGCCGTGGCCATCATGCGGACGCCCATGTCCGGCCCGAACCACGGCGCCCGCAGGTCGGGATCCGCGGCCTCCAGCGCGTCGCACAACTGTCCGAAGTACGAACGCCAGCGCGCGTGCAGGGCACGGCCGTGCAGTACTTCCGGCGTCTCCAGCGCGTCGCCGCGCATGCGCGCGTCGCGCCACGCGCGGAAGCCGTCCGGGTCCGTGACGGAGTGCACGGTCCACCGGTCCGCGTCGTGCAGGTGCTGGACGACCCAGTCGATGGTGCGGCCCTTGAACGGGGTCTCGCGCGACCACTGGTCCTCGGAGATCGTCCCGAGGAACGCATCGAGTTCCGCGCCCTCCGCCCTGAGATCGGCCACCTGCTGCAACGTCATGGAGTCCTCGAAGCAATCCGTGCTGCCGGGACGATCATAACCCCGCCCGGAGGGCGGACTACACGTCCGGCTGCGTGCAGGAGACCGGGTGCCCGAGAAACGCCTCGATGGCCGGCAGGTTGAAGGCGTCGTTCTCCGTGACGAAACTGATGGACGTACCCGTCGCCCCCGCCCGTCCCGTACGCCCGATTCGGTGGACGTAGTCCTCGGCGTCCTCGGGCAGGTCGTAGTTGATGACGTGGGTGATGCCCTCGACGTGGATGCCGCGGCCGGCGACGTCCGTCGCGACGACGATGGGCACCTCGCCTTCCTTGAACCGGTTGATCGTGGCCATCCGCTTGCGCTGCGGGATGTCTCCGGAGAGTCCCTCGCAGTCGACGCCGCGCTCCTGCAGGTAGCGGACGAGGCGATGCACCGCGTCGCGCCGGTTGACGAAGACGAGGGTCTGGCCCCCGTCCTTGGCCTCGACGAAACGCAGGATGGTCCCCCGCTTGTCCTTGGACGACAGCATCCAGAAACGCTGCACCACCGCTTCGGCGGCCACCGTCTCCGGTTCGATCGCCACGTGGACGGGGTCGAGCGTCCACTGCTTCGCGAGACGCATGACGTCGTCGTTGAAGGTGGCGCTGAAGAACAGCGTCTGTCGGGACCGCTTGCGAGGCGTCTGGTAGACGATGCGCCGCACGTCGGGGATGAACCCGATGTCGAGCATGCGGTCGGCCTCGTCGATCACCAGCACTTCGACCCGGGAGAGGTTCACCACGCCGCGTCCGCAGTAGTCGAGCAGCCGGCCGGGCGTCGCGACCAGGATGTCGATGTCGGTGGCGCGCAGCCGCTGCATCTGCTTGTTGTAGTCGATGCCGCCGTAGACCGCGGTGACGCGCGTGTCGAGGTAGTTCGAGAGATCGTGGGCGTCCTCGTCGATCTGCAGGGCCAGCTCCCGGGTGGGCGCCAGGACCAGCGCCCGCGGGGTCCCCGCGGGGTTGGGACGCGCCAGGGGATACTCGTGCTGGCGGGCCAGGATGGTGATGAGAAACGCCGCGGTCTTGCCCGTGCCGGTCTGGGCCTGACCCGTGATGTCGTAGTCCGACAGGCTGTAGGGCAGGACCCTGCTCTGGATCGGCGTGCAGCGCTCGAAGCCGAGGTCGTCGATCGCCCTGAGCAACGGCTCCGGCAACCCGAACTCGTTGAAGGTGTCCTCTTCCATGAGTGGGGTGTCCTCTTCCACGAGTTGCGCTCCAGACTCCGTCACTTCGCTCTACTCGTTGCGAGCAGCTTCCGCACGCTTGCGAGTTCGATGCATAGGGCGAGGATCTCGGTCGCCGCCTCGACCTCGTCGTCCGCGGCGAAGGTCGGCGCCAGGCGGATGATGTGGTCCTCGGGGTCGTGCCCCCCGGGATGCGTCGCTCCCGCGGGCGTCAGCGTGACGCCCGCCGCGCCGGCGAGCGAGACCACCTCGGATGCGAGGTGCGGCAAGGTGTTCACGGTCACGAAGTAGCCGCCGCGGGGCCGTGTCCAGGCCGCGACGTCCAGCCCGCCGAGCGACTCGGAGAGAATCCGTTCGATCGCCTCGAACTTGGGCCGCACGCGCGCGCCATGCGCCCGCATCTGCTCGCGCACGCGCCCGCCGAGGAAGCGCGCATGCCGGAGCTGGTTGACCTTGTCGTGGCCGACCGTCATGACGGACATGCGCGCCTCGAGCCGGTCGAGGGTGTTCGGGCTGCCGCCGACGAACCCCACGCCGGCGCCCGCGAACGAGATCTTGGAGGTGGACCCGAACAGCACCACCCCGTCCTCGGTGCCGGCCTCCGCGGCGCACTCGAGCACGTTCTCGAGGGGCGGGGGCGGAAAGTCGAAGTCGTGTACCGCGTAGGCGTTGTCCCACAACACGAGGAAGCCCTCGGAGGCGCGCTGCGGCAAACGCGCAACGCGACGCACGGTGTCGGGAGAATAGATGCAGCCCGTCGGATTCGAGTACTTCGGCACGCACCAGAGGCACTTCACGGACGGGTCCGACTCGACGAGCGCCTCCACGCGGTCCATGTCCGGCCCGTCGCCGGTCATGCCGATCGGGGTCATCCGGATGCCCAGCGCTTCCGTCAGCGTGAAGTGGCGGTCGTAGCCGGGGACCGGGCAGAGCGCGCGGACGGGTGGGCCGTCATCCCAGGCGGCCCCGTTCAGCCCATGGCGGAGGGCCGTATCGACGGTCAGGTACATGAGCGTCAGGCTGCTGTTGCCGGCGGCGATGACCTGGTCCGGGCGCAGGCCCATGATCTCCGCGCCGAGCGCCCGCGCCTCGGGGATGCCGCGCAGGCCGCCGTAGTTGCGGGTGTCGGTCCCGTCCGATGCCGTGTAGTCCCCGTCCAGGATGCCGTCGAGGGCATCCGAAAGGGCCAACTGGTCCGCCGAGGGCTTGCCGCGCGTCAGGTCGAGGTCGAGGTTCGAGCCGCACGCCACGCGGTAGCGGCGCTCGAGTTCCCGTTCGCGGGCCGCCAGTTCCGCGTCGGTCGACCCCGACAGCGCGCCATCGTGTCGCAACGGCGCCGTCATGCCGCAAGCCCCTCGGTCTCCTCGATGCCGAGCATGAGGTTGAGGTTCTGCACGGCCGCGCCGGCCGCGCCCTTGCCGAGGTTGTCGTAGCGGGCGCAGAGGAGAAAGTGCTCGTCGGACCCGAAGACCATCAGTTCGATGCGATTCGTGTCGTTGCAGGCGGTGGCTCCGAGGAAACCGTCCGCCTGCGCGTCTTCCGCGCCGAGGGGCGGGACGCGCACGAACGGCTCCTCCGCGTAGCGGGCCTCGAGTACGCCGTGAACGTCCTCAGGCGTGGTCCCGGGCCGCAGCTCCGCCCGGAACAGCGGCACCTGCGTGAGGATGCCCTTGAAGAAGTGACCGACCATGGGCGCGAACAGCGGCGCCGCGCGGGTCCCGGAGTAGCGCTGCATCTCCGGAACGTGCTTGTGCCCGAGGTGCAGTCCGTAGGGACGCACGCGCCAGTCCGCGCCGTCGTTCGCCTCGTAGCGCGCGATGAGCGCCTTGCCGCCGCCGGAGTATCCCGACACCGCGTTGACGCGCAGGGGCACGTCCCGCGCCAGGATGCCGGCGTCGATGAGCGGTCGTACGCAGAGGATGAACCCCGTCGGATAGCAGCCCGGATTGCTGACGCATCCGGCATCCCGGATCGCCTCGCGTGTCCCGGGGTCGAGTTCCGGCATGCCGTACACCCACCCTTCGGCGACCCGGTGGGCCGTGCTCGCGTCGATCAGGCGCGTCCCCGGGGCCAACTCCGCCGCCTCGCGGGCGGCGTCGTCGGGCAGGCACAGGATCACGATGTCCGCCGACCCGTAGCACGACCGTCGGCAGGCCGGGTCCTTGCGCAGGCCCTCCGGAATCGTCAGCAACTCGATGTCGCGGCGTCCACCGAGCCGCGACAGGATCTCCAGACCGGTGGTGCCCGCCTGTCCGTCGATGAATACCTTGTGCATCCGGCAACAGGGGGATTGAGAGACGCATTCATTCTACCAGTCCCCCGCTTTTCGACCCCGTCTCCGCCACGCCGATCGGTCCGCGGGCACGTGTTTCGTCCGCGCGCAGCGCGTCGTTCCACGCCTGCGGACCGTCCTTCGTCGGGTACAGCTCCCGCAGCGCCCGTACCAGCGGTACGTCCGCGAACCGGCGCCGGGCGGCGTGCACGAACCGGACCGTCCTAAGCGCGTCGAACCAGGTATGGAACGCGCGCAGGTCCCGTCTCGGCGGCCGGAATCGTCCGTACCCGATCGTCGCCAGCAGTTCCGGGATGGGCTCGGGCCACTCCTCGAAGACGCCGTGCGACGCCCGCTCGTGCAAGGCCCTGAGCAGCTCGAACGCGGGTGGTGCGTAGTCGCGCCGCGACTCGAACGTCGCCGGCGCCCGCGCGATCGCGGGGCCCGTGCCGAAGGGCACCCGGTGGGAGACGCGCGCCTCGATCTCGATCACCGGTGCCGCGAGACGGTGCACCGAACCGACCTTCGCGAGCTTGTTCAGGAGGTGGAAGTCCTCGCCGGCGTTCCGTTTCGGGAAGCCGCGCACGATGGCGTAGGCCGTCGCGTCGACGGCCAGGCAGCTCCCGACCGTGTGGAACGCATAAGGCGATCCCGCGAATGCCAGCCGGTTCACGTAGTACCGCAACGAGAGTTCGTAGCCGAGACCCGCCTCCCGGAGCACGGGATCGTCGCTCACGTGCGTGAACGGATAGACCCACGCCGCGGCGGCCCCGTCCCCCGGCCCGTCGAAGTATCCCGCGGGGAGCGCCGCGTCTGCGTCGGTACAGAAGACGACGGGACGCGCGATCCGGCCCTCCTCGATGTACCGGAGCGCCGCGTCCGCACCGATCCGCCGCGCGAGGCCGACCCCGAGACGTGCGGGGACCGGCGTCTCGACGCGGCCCACCGCCACGACGTCGATGTTGCGGGCGGCGTCGAAGCGGCCGGCCAGCCCGTGCAGCTTCCGCGTACGGTCGACCGCCGGATCCGCCGGGTCGAGACTGTCCGGGACGTTCGGGACGAGCACCACCAGCAAGTCCCGCGCGTCCGGCGGCAACGTCCGCGCCAGGAAGTCCTCCGGCTCGTCGAAGGCGGGGATCGTGACGACGTGTTCGTACTCGCGCGCGAGCCCCGGAGCGGCGGCGGCCTCGGGCGCCGCGTAGCGGTCGAGATAGCGCCGGCGATGCGCCTTGCGGGCGGTCAATGGAGCGCGGCGCGTACCGGCAGCGCGCCGACGATGTCCGCTTCCCGGACCAGCAGCGTATTCAGGCGCTCCCCGACATCCTGCTCGGGACACTCGTGCACGGCGAGTTCCAGGAACGTCTGCCAGTGCCGCCCCTCGCTCGCGGCGATGGCGCGGTAGAACTTGCGCAGCCCCGGCTCCGGGTGTGCGTCGGCCACGAGCCCGAAGCGCTCCGCGCCCCTGCGTTCCACCACGGCGCCGACCAGGAGCCGATCCAGCAGGTACTCCATCGACCCGCGCCGCACCTCGGCGTTCAGCGCGTTGACGTAGGGGTCGCGCACGTCCGGACCCGGCTGCAGGTCGCGCTCGACCAGCAGGCGCACCACCTCGCGATAGTGGCCGAGTTCCTCGGCCGCGAGGTCCGCCATGGCCGCCAGGAGCGCGGGGCGGTCCGGGTAGTGCGCCGCCATCGCGAGCGCCATGCCGGACGCTTTCTTCTCGCACGAGGCGTGGTCCCGGAGGAAGGCCGGGAAATCCGCGAGGACGGCCTCCAGCCAGCGCGGATCGGTCGCCGCGAGCAGTTCCACGGATGCCCCGGTGCCCGCGGTCGACGTCGCGGTCGAGCCCCGGGCGTTCAGGTCCGGAAGCACGCGTTGAGCCAACGCGCGATATCCACGAGTTCCTGGTGGCACACCTGGTGACCCATCCCGTACTCGCGCCACTCCACCCGATAGTTGAGTGCCGCGAGCGCCTCCCGCGACGTGACCGCCCGAGCAATGGGGATCATCGGGTCCATGAGGCCGTGGGCCATGAAGATCGGCACGTCCACGCTCTCGAAACTCACCCGCTCGAGCAGGTGCTCGTGGTCGTGGACGTACGTGGAAAGGGCCATGATTCCGGCGCACCGCTCCCGGCTCGACAGGCCCAACTGCAGCGCCACGACGCCGCCCTGGGAGAAACCGGCGAGCACGACCCGCCCGGTCGGCGTTCCCCGCGCGTTCTCGTCCGCGACCAGCGCCGCCACCGTCTCGGCGGACGCGTCGATGTCCCTGGCGCCGGCAAGCGGGGCCCGTGGATCGATGTCGTACCAAGCCCGCATCTCCGCTCCGCCGTTGATCGTCACGGGGCGGACCGGAGCGTGCGGGAACACGAAGCGCAGGGGGACGTCGAGGTCCAGCTGGTCCACGACCGGCTCGAAGTCGTGCCCGTCCGCGCCCAGGCCGTGAAGCCAGATCACGCTGCCGGCCGGCGTTCCGGGTGGATCGATCTCGATGCGTTCCAGAGTCATGCGGCTAGAATACAACGACCCCGGGCACGCCGCCGCGACCCGGAGACCGATTGCATGGAACCGTCCCCCACAGACCCCCCCACAGACCAAAGGGCCGCTGATCGAGGCCGCGCCACCGAGGGCGTCCTGCCCGACCGCGAGCGCGGTCGCAGCGTGTCGAGCCTCAGGCCGGCCCTGCGGTTCGTGCGGCCGTACCTGGCACAGGTCGCGATGGCCGGCGCCGCCCTGGTCGTCACCGCATCCGTCACGCTGTCCGTCGGCCAGGGGGTGCGGCTGCTCATCGACGAGGGGTTCGCCACCGGCAGTCCCGACGTGCTCCTGTCGAGCATCGGCGTATTCGTCGCCCTGGTCCTGCTGCTCGCCGCCGGTACGTTCGTCCGCTTCTACTACGTCTCCTGGGTCGGCGAACG
Source organism: Pseudomonadales bacterium (assembly GCA_022825925.1). Lineage (GTDB taxonomy): Bacteria > Pseudomonadota > Gammaproteobacteria > Pseudomonadales > Azotimanducaceae > VXNE01. The sequence continues at coordinate 71,054 of JAJDVW010000062.1, forward strand.
CGTGAGCGCCGACATCCGGCTCGCCGTCTACGCGCGCCTCGTGCGGATGCACCCGGCCTTCTTCGAGGAGAACCAGCCGACCGAGATACAGTCGCGGATCACGACGGACACCACGCTCCTGCAGACGGTGATCGGGTCCTCCGTCTCGATCGCCCTGCGCAACGCCTTCATGTTCGTCGGCGGCCTCCTGCTCCTGTTCGTCACGAACCCGCGGCTCGCCACGATCGTGATCGTGAGCGCACCGATCGTGGTCTCGCCGATCGTGCTGTTCGGCCGGCGCGTCCGTCGCCTCTCCCGCTCGAGCCAGGACACGCTGGCGGACGTCGGCAGCCACGCCGGCGAGTCGCTGCGCCACATCAAGATCGTGCAGGCCTTCAGCCACGAGCGCCTGGACCTGGCGGCCTTCGCGGACCGGGTGGACGTCGCCTTCGCCGTCGCGGTCCGCCGCATCCGTCAGCGGGCGTGGCTCGTCGCGACGGTCATGGTGCTGACCCTGGCCGCCATTGCCGTGATGCTCTGGGTGGGAGGCAAGGACGTACTCGCCGGCCGGACCAGCGCCGGAGAACTCGCCGCCTTCATCTTCTATGCGTTCATCGTCGCCGGGGCCGTCGGCGCGGCCAGCGAGGTGTGGGCGGAACTGCAGCGCGCCGCGGGCGCCACGGAGCGGCTGATGGAACTCCTGCACGCGACTTCCGCGCTCCCCGAGCCCGACCGACCAAGGCAACCCCAGCGCCCCGGGGCGGTCGCTTTCCGGGGCGTGTCGTTCCGCTATCCGACCCGGCCGGACGTGGCCGTACTCACCGACATCGAACTCAGCCTGCTACCCGGCGAGACCGTCGCCCTGGTCGGGCCCTCCGGCGCCGGCAAGAGCACCCTCCTCGACCTCGTCCAGCGTTTCTACGACCCCACGGAGGGCACGGTGTCGGTAGCCGGAGTGGATGCCCGGGATCTCGCGCTCGACACGCTGCGCCGGGAAATCGCCTTCGTGCCTCAACATCCGGTGCTCTTTGCCGGCACGGTCCGGGACAACGTCCGCTACGGCGCCGCCGACGCCGACGACGCCCGGGTGATCGCCGCGCTGGGCGCCGCCCACGCGATGGAGTTCGTCGAAGCGCTGGAAGACGGCCTGGACACCTCAGTGGGCGAAGACGGACAGGGGCTGTCCGGCGGTCAGCGCCAACGGCTCGCCATCGCCCGCGCCCTCCTGCCCCAGCCGCGTGTCCTGCTGATGGACGAAGCCACCAGCGCGCTCGACGCCCGTAGCGAGCACGCGATCCGCGAGACCATTGCCGACCTCAAGGGGCGTTGCACCATCCTGATCGTCGCGCACCGGCTGTCCACGGTCGCGCACGCGGACCGCATCGTCGTGCTCGCGGACGGCCGCATCGTGGCGGAAGGGACGCACGAGGCGCTGCTGCGGGAGAACGGGGTGTATCGGGACTTCGCCGAAATCCAACTCGTCGACCACGCCGGGGCGACCGCGGCAGCGTAGCCCGGCGTCAGGGACGCCGCGGCGCTCCTCGGCCGCTGACGCGTAAGGAAGTGTCGGTGTTCCTCCCTTCGGCGGACGCGTACTTCCATGCAAGTTCTCGCCAAAATAAGTTGTCCGATATGAGAGATGGCTTGCTATGCTTGCGGGGATGGGGAGTTCGGCGCACGAGGCGGTGACGCGGGCATTGCGGGGCAAGTACGCGTCGCTGGCGCCGCTGCTGGACGAACGGGCGCGGCGTCTGTGGGCGGCATCGGAGGCTCGAGCCCTCGGGCGCGGCGGCGTGACGCGGGTGTCGGAGGCGACGGGCATGTCGCGGGGCACGGTTCGGGCGGGG
>JAJDVW010000083.1 GCA_022825925.1 Pseudomonadales bacterium
TCTGAAGTAGGCGGCAGGTCGCGGTCGTGCCAGCCGAAGCCGTTGTCCGGCATCGCGAGTCCGCCGAGCTTCGCGACGACGTTCGGGCACTCGGCGATGGCGGCGATGTCCTCCCGCCACTGGGCGAAGATCTCTTCCTGCTTTCCCGCGTAGGCGCCGACGCCGAGGGGCGTGCCGAAGTGGTCGAGGACCATGGTGGTGTCGGGGACGGCCCGGGCCAGGTCCAGGTAGTCCCGGTTCTGGTGAAAGAAGTGCCAGGTGTCGTAGGTGTAGCCGAGGCGGCCGAGCGTGCGCATGCCGGTGCGGAAGGCCTCTTCTCCGTAGGGACACGGACTGCCGCGGCCCATGTTCGTCAACGTGCCGGTGGTGTCGTGCGGCCCGGCGTGGCGAATGCCCCGGAACAGCCCGTTGCCGGCCGCCTCGTGCGCCTCGAGGACTTCCTCGACGGCTTCCCCGAGCAGCAGGTCGGCGTGGGAGACGATGCCGGCGATGGTCGCCGCGCCCTCGCGCGCCGCGCTCTCGGCGGCGACGCGTGCGACGAACTCCGTCTCGCCGATGGGCCGCAGGTGGCGCGGTCCTTCCGTCCGGTACCCGGAACGGCAGTCGACGAAGACCGTCTTCTCGATGTTGTGGCCGGACTCGGTGTCGCCCCACAGGTCCTCGAGCACGTATCGCCCCCAGAGCGGCGTGACGACCTCCCAGAGGTGATGGTGGGTGTCGATGATGGGGCGGTCGGGTTCGACGATCTCCTCCTGGACGGCGGCGTACCAGGCTTCGGTGTGGGGCGTGGGCATCGGGTTCCCTCGGGTCTACTCGGGTCACTGGTCATGCGGGCATGGAACCGGACGCATTGTAGCGTTGCACGGTGCGCCCGCGACTCGCCTGGACTCGCCCCGGCCATGGGGCGCTACGGAGCTACAAACCCGCCGCTGCGATCAGTGCGTCGGCGGACTCGCAGTCGATGATCGCGTCGCCGACCCGTTCGAGCCGCTCGGCATCCGACACGCGGGCAAGCAGCTGGGCAAGTTCAGCTGCCGTGTCCGACCCGAACTTGCGGTCCGCTTGGCGGCAAAGCATGGCGCGCTGGCTTGCGATGCCCTGCTCGATGCCCCGTTCGATGCCTTGACGCAGCCATTCGGCTTCCACTCCCGCGCTCGTTGTGCCGGTCGTGTCATGCCTGCCTCCCTGTTCAGCAATGTCGTGCGCAAAGCCGCAATTGCGTTCGCCACCGGAGCTACAAAGCCGCCGCCGCGATCAGTGCGTCGGCGGACTCGGCGTCGATGATCGCGTCGCCGACCCGTTCGAGCCGCCCGGCATCCGACACGCGGGCAAGCAGCTGGGCAAGTTCAGCTGCCGCGTCCGACCCGAACTTGCGGCCCGCTTGGCGGCAAAGCATGGCGCGCTGGCTTGCGATGCCTTGCTCGACGCCCCGCTCGATTCCTTGCTCGATGCCTTGACGCAGCCACTCGGCTTCCCACTCCCGTGCGCGTTCTGCCAGTCGTGTCATACCTGCCTCCCTGTTCAGCAGTCCCGTGCGCAAACCGGCAATCGCGTTCGCCACCTCGCGGTCCGGGCCGTTCGGCAGCGTGATCGCCAGCCAGTCGATCAACCCTTCGAGGACCGTATCGCGCTCGGCCGGTTCCAGGCTCTCCGACAAGCTTCCCGCTAGGGTCCGCACGCCTTCGATCGCGTCGTGCGCCGATGGCGCGTTGTCCAGGTGGAACAGCGCCGCGACGATGTTGTCCGCCGCAAGATCGTCTTGCGCGGCCGCCGCGCTGTCAAGGAGCACATAGGGCCGCGACCGCAGGATCTCGCCATCCGGGCCCACCGTCACATGGGTGGCCCCGCCGGGGGCGGTCCAGCGGGCGGTTCCTGAGTAGAGCACCACCGATAGCAGGCGCAGTTCGCCGTCGGCATCGACTTCCCCCTGGCGACGCAGGTCGTCGAACGCCATGCCCTCGTACCGGAGCACCCGCAACGCCATGGCGAGATCGACCGTCGACTGGAACTCAAGGAGCAGCACGATCGAGCGGCCCGACCCGTCCGCGTACGGCGCCCGCCATACCGCGTCGCCGTGGCGCTGCTCGGCATCGGCGCCGGCCCAGCTCGCCGATATCTCGCGTAGGGCGTTTAGGTCCAGGACCTCGGCGACATCGGGCACGAATCCCCGCAGCAGGTGCCGCACGACGACTTGCAGTCCGAAGAGGCGCTTCCATGCGGCGTCATGGTCCATCCGGCATACGCTAAGGCAGCGTATTCGCCGGAGACAGCCGTCATGTCTGCATTGTGGTTGCGGCATCCTCCATCGTGGGTGTGCGCCCAAGCGCACGCCGGGCGACCAAATGGGGCGGCATCGGAGTTCACGGCGAGGACGGCCCTACAATAGGCCGGGACCCACATTGGCGGGAGCGACTGCCCCTTGCTTGGAAGCCGGGGCGGAATCGCCGATCCCCGCGCTCCAATTGCGGGCGTGGCTAACCACGGGAGAGGCGGGCGAAGGTGGGCTCCGGCCGGACGCGGAGGTCCGCGCCCGGGACGTCTACGGCCGGACGCCGCTGCACTGGGCGGTGATGAGCGGCGACCCCGGGGTGGCCGCGCCGTTGGTCCGCCCGGAGGATGTGGACGTCGGCGACTGGGAGGGCCGCGCCGCGCTGCACTGGGCGGCGGCGCGGAACGATGCGCCGATGGTCGCCCTCCTCGTCGACAAAGGCGCGAGCGTGGAGGTTCGGGATTGCGAGGAGCGGACGCCGCTGCAGGTGGCGGCCGCATCGAACGGTGCCGCGGCCACGGAGGCATTGCTGCACGCCGGGGCGTTGACGGAGGCTTGCGACTGGCCGGGCCAAACACCCCTGCATGCGGCCGCGCGGGCGAACGCGTTCGAGGCGGCCAGCGTCCTCGTTGCGCGCGACGCGGATGTCAACGCCTGCACCGCGCAGTACGAACTGGTTCCTTTGCACCTCGCGGTCTGGTGCGCCGAGCCGTCCTTCGAGTTGGTGCGCCTGCTACTCTGCGGTGGTGCCCGCGCGGACGACCCGGAAACGGATTTCGGCATGACGATGCTGCATCAGGCCGCCCAGTGGAACGACCTGGGGCTCGCGGAACTGCTGCTCTCCCACGGCGCGGCGCTCGACCAGGGGACGACGATGGTTGGACGCCGCTGCACCATGCGGCGCTCAGGGATGCGGGGGAGGTCGCGGGGCTGTTGCTCGCCCGCGGGGTGGACCAGGGTCTGGAGTGTGTGGCGTCGCGGGGCCGCTTCGGGGGGACCCCGGCGGATGTTGCGGCGGAAGAAGGCAGTTCCGAGACGCTGGAGCTGCTGCGGAACGCCATCGGCGACCAGGGCCGGTAGACTGCCTCGTACGGTCGGGAACTTCGGGAGCTTGCGGTGCGCGTAGTCCGTTTCTTCACCACGCCGGACGGAGGCTCGGCGTTCGACGAACTGGAGATCCCCTGGAGCGACCCGGCACAGGACCCCTGGGGCAACGCCATGCGCGTCGGCGCGTCGTTCGCGTCCCCCGCGGTGCGGCTGTTCGAGATCGCCTCGGGCGCGTTCCAGGACTGGCACAACGCGCCGCGCCGGCAGCTCTGCTTCATGCTCGAAGGGGTGTGGGAGATCGGCACGACCGACGGCGAGAAGCGCCGCTGGGGGCCCGGGGAGGCGTTCCTGCCGGACGATGTCGAAGGCCGGGGTCACACGAGCGAAGTCATCGAGGGGCCCGTGCGGATGGTGTTCGTCCCGTTGCCGGACGATCTCGACCTCGAGGCCTGGCGCGTGGGCTGAGGGCCCGGGCTACGGACTCAGGACAGCCCTTCCACCGGTATCGACGCGCCGTGCACGGCGTTCGCGGCGTCCGACGCCAGGAACAGCGCTACCGCGGCCACTTCGGCCGGCGCGACCCACTTCGAGAAATCCGCGCCCGGCATGTCCGAGCGGTTGCGGGGCGTGTCGATGATGCTCGGCAGGATGCAGTTGACGTTGATGCCGTTGCCCTTCAGTTCGTCTGACAGGGTTTCTGTGAGGCGCAGCACGACGCTCTTCGACGCGCAGTAGGCGCCCATCGCCCCGGTGCCCCGCAGCGCCGCGCGGGCCCCGATGTTCACGATCGTGCCGGAGCCGCGCTGGCGCATGCCGGGTACGGCGGCGCGCACCGCGTTCAGCACCGTGCGCGCGTTGAGTTCGAACATGAAGTCCCAGGTCTCGTCGGACATCGTCTCCACCGTGTCGCCCATCGTGAAGCCGCCGGCGATGTTGGCGAGGATGTCGACGGGCCCGACCCCGGCGAGGGCTTCGGCGGTCGCGTCGCGGTCGGTGAGGTCCGCGATGACGACCGGCCAGGACGCGTCCGCGGCGACGATGTCGATGCCCGTGACGCGGGCCCCGGCATCGTGGAACGCCTGCGCGACAGCGCTGCCCAGGACGCCGGCCGCCCCGGTCACGACGGCGTGCCGGCCTTCCAGGCCGCTCACGCGAGCGCCTCCAGCGCCTCCCAGTGCAACGGGCCGAGCGCGCCGTCGGGGTGAACCGGCTGGATGCAGACGTGGCTCGCGCCGGCGTCGTAGTGCGCCTTGATGCGAGCGCGGATCGCCGTGGCGTCACCCCAGGCGAAGGTCTCGTCGACGAACCGGGCCGAGCCGCCGTCCTCCAGGTCCGACTCGTCGAGTCCCATGCGCAGCCAGTTATTCCGGTAGTTCGGTAGCCCCAAGTACATCCGCGCTGTCTGGCGGCCGAGTTCCCGCGCCCGGTCCGGGTCTTCCTCGAGGATGACCTTCTGCTCCACGCAGAGCCAGGAGTCCGGGCCCAGGATGTCGCGCGCCATGGCGGTGTGGCCGGGCGATGTGAAGTAGGGATGGGCACCCTGGCAGGCGTCCCGTGCGAGTTCCAGCATCTTCGGCCCGAGGGCCGCGATGACGCGCGGCGGCGTCGGATCGGGCTTCGGCCCGCTGTAGGGCGATGCGTCCATCTTCTCGAGGTACGACCGCATCGTCGCGACGGGCTTGCCGTAGGTGAGCCCGCGCACCCCCTCGACCATGGGCTTGTGCGAGACCCCGAGGCCGAGCAGGAAGCGGTTGCCCGACTGCTCCGCGAGCGTGTTCTGCGCCGCCAGCGTAACCCCCGGCTCGCGGTGGTAGATGGACGCGATCCCGGTCGCGACGACAAGTTCGCTCGTGTTGGCGAGGAGCCACGCGGCGTGCGCGAAGGGGTTCCGGCCGAGGGTCTCCGGCAGCCAGAGGGCGCTGTAGCCGAGCGCCTCGATGCGCTGCGCGGCCTCGGCGGCCTCGGATGCGGACATGCCGTCGGTGAAGTACCAGACGCCCGGTTTGGTGAGATCCATGTGGTGTCCTCGCTGCTTCGGGCCGCTCTCGCCCGTGGAACGGACGCGATGATACAGAACGATGCCGGCTTGCAGCGGGACTGCAACCCGAGTCAAGGTTGCGCCCGTGGATAGACGGGACTTCCTGCGGCGGATTCGGAAGCTCAACGTCTGGAGCGCGCGTGGCGAGCGGGCGCCGCACAAGCCGTTGCTGTTGCTGCTCGCGCTGGGGCGCCTGCAGCGTGGCGAGAGACGGCTCGTGCCGTTCGAGGAGATCGAGGGCCCTTTGACCGTCCTCTTGCGACGTTTCGGGCGGCCACGCAAGGTGCAGCATCCGGTCTATCCCTTCACGTTCCTGTGCAAGGACGGCCTTTGGGAGGTCCCGGCGGCCGACCGAGTACCTCGGACTGCGGCCGGCAGCTTCGCGAAGAAACCGCTGATCCGCGATGCGGTAGAGGGAGGGCTCCCGGAAACCGTTCATCGGCTGTTGCTCGGGGATGCCGAACTGTTGGCGAACGCGGCCCAACTTCTGCTGCAGGCCCACTTCCCGGAGTCGCTCCACGACGACATTCGCGATGCCGTCGGATTGCGCTCGGAGTGGCTCGTGCGAGACGCGCAGGCCTCGGCCCGCGACCCCAACTTCCGTTCTGCGGTACTGCGTGCGTACGAGCGCCGCTGTGCCGTGTGCGATTACGACATCCGCCTCGGCGACGAGTTGCTCGGCTTGGAGGCGGCCCATATCAAATGGCACGCGGCGGGAGGGCCGGACCGGGTAGATAACGGGTTGGCGCTGTGCGGGTTTCATCACAAGGCGCTTGATCGTGGCGCATGGGGGCTGGAACCGCTCCGACAGGGGTTTCGGATCGTGGTCTCGAGCGAGGTACACGGGCAAAGCCCGGCGCTGGATTGGCTCCGTGACTTCCATGGCGAGCGCCTGCGACGCCCCCTCCTTGCCCACGACGTCCCGCTGGCCGAGCATGTGCGCTGGCATCGCCGGCAGGTTTTCCGACCTCCGGCGTTGGCTACCGGTTAGGCCCGGCGTCCGTTGTCCAGCGGGCGCTTGCGGAGCTTGATATCGTCGGTGCGAGCAGGCGCGGGGGAGAGACGGCATGGAACGGAAGCACACGCGCTGGCCAAGGCCCGGCAGGCCGAGGTTGACGAGGTCGAGTACGCGTACTGGAAGACGCTGACGGACGCCGAGCGCGCGCGCTACTACGAGGCGGCCGTGTACGAGGTACGCAGTGCGTCGATGCAGGAAGCGCGGTTCGGCGTGATCGTCGCCGGCACCCGGGGCCGTCAGGCTGGCTTGATCGATGCGGTGGCGCAAGCGTATATCGACTCGCCCATGCAACGAGCGTTGCGCAAGGCGGAAGCCGCTGCCAAGTCGGCGGCAACCAAGGCCCGCGCTCGCGCTCTGTGGGATGCGGGCTATGTAGAGGTCAACGACGAGCTGTTCGAGCTTGCGGAGTTGAGCGAGCGACACCGGGCCATGTTCGAACCGGAGAGGCCGGGCTAGACGGCCGGCGCGATCTCATCATGCCGGAACCCATCCGCGCCATGCCCGCGCTCGACTTCTGCCCCGGTTCTCCCGACCGGATCGGATCCATGTCCCGAGTCCTGCTGCCACCCGGGGAAGTTCGAAGACGTTTCGAGCCCATCCATGAGCGCTAGTTGATGCCCGAGCGGTCCCCACGGGCCTCTCTCGAGGTGGACCGAGCATTGCCGCGCGCAGGCGCTCCTCCACCAGGAATCGCGGGAATCTCATTCTTGTACACGTATCCGTGTATATTCCGTCCCCGATGAAGCGGCGGAATCTGGAGCGTTCCTTGCGCCGCCATGGATGGAGGCTTCTTCGTCATGGTGGCCGGCACGATATCTGGACCGATGGCGAACGCGAAGAGGGGAGCCCCGCCACACGGAGATCAACGAAAACCTCGCCAACGCCATCCTGAAGCGTGTAGGGGGACCGAGTTGACATGAGGTTGTTTGGCAGAGTGTACGAGGATGGGGCGTTCTGGCTGGTTGAGATCCCATTGCTGGAGGCCATGACGCAGGGGCGCAGCAAGGACGAGGGTCTTCGGATGGCGAAGGACCTCGTGGAGTCGCTCGCGAACCGGCCGGGATTCTCCGCGACGATCTACCCCAGTCAGGGCGACACGTTCGAGGTCGGTTCCACTGACGTCCGGGGCATGGTCGGCTTGGTCCTGCGCCGGCAACGCGAGCGCAGTGGCATGACGCTCGCCGAAGCCGCCGATCGCCTGGGAGCGAAATCCCGCAACGCTTACGCGCGCTACGAGCAGGGCGCGTCGGTGCCGACGGTGGAGAAGCTGAGCCAACTGATCGAGGCCGTTTCGCCCGAAGGGGACTTCGTGCTGCATCGCAGCGGCGCGTCGCCGACAGCGCATTCCGGGGCTTGACGCTCTAGAACGCCCCGGACACGACTCGAGTCTTTCGCCGAACGTCAAAAATGCAAGCGAGTATTTTTGCATAGCATCTAAGAACGCCGTATCGTGGCCCCATGGCCGTCCTCTCCCGCTACCTCACGGCTCGGACGGAACGCGATCTCGAACGCAAGATGGTGTTCGTCGCCGGTCCGCGCCAGGTGGGCAAGACGACGCTGGCGCGCAGCCTGCCCGATGCGACCGAGGGCTATCTGAACTGGGATGCCGAAGCGGACCGGGAACGCATCCTGCGGCGGGAGTTGCCCCTGGCCGACCTCTGGGTCTTCGACGAGATCCACAAGTACCGCCGCTGGCGTGGCTTCCTCAAGGGGCTGTGGGACACGCGGCGGGAGTCACAGCGGATTCTCGTGGCGGGAAGCGGGCGGCTTGAACTCTTCGGTTTCGGCGGCGACTCCCTCCAGGGCCGCTATCACATGCTTCGGCTGCACCCGCTGTCGGTCGTCGAGGCGGACATCGGGGACGCGGAGGGACTCGCGGACCTCTTGCTCCTCGGCGGGTTTCCGGAGCCGTTCCTCGGGGGCAGCGAGATCGAGGCGCGCCGCTGGTCGCGCCAGAACCGCACGCGCGTGCTCGAAGAGGACGTGAGCGCGCTGACCGGCATCCGGGACCTCGGACGCCTAGAAGAACTCATGCTGCGCCTGCCGGACCTCGTCGGCTCCCCGCTCTCGATCAACGCCGTGCGGGAGGATCTCGAGGTCGCGCACCGGACCGCTTCGAACTGGCTGGACACGCTGGAAAGGCTGTTCGCGATCTTTCGGCTGGCGCCGTTCGGAGCACCGCGCATTCGGGCGGTCAAGCAGGAGCGCAAGCACTACCACTTCGACTGGAGCGTGGTGCGTGACTCCGCCGCGCGTTTCGAGAACCTCGTCGCCTGCCATCTCCTGAAGTGGGTGCACTTCCAGCAGGACACGCTGGGGGCCGACGTGGAGTTGCGGTACTTCCGGGACGTCGACGGGCGGGAGGTCGACTTCGTCGTGACCGAGAATCGGGAGCCGAGCCTGCTGGTCGAGTGCAAGCTGGCCGACCGGGACGTCGACCGGGGGCTCCGGTATCTGGGCCGACGCTTTCCGGAGGCGCGGGCGATCCAGATCGCGCTCGACGGCCAGCGCGATTTCGTCACGCCGGAAGGCATCCGCGCCATGCCCGCGCTCGACTTCCTGCGTACGCTGGCGTGACGGTTTCGATGCGCCCCAGACGAAAAAGTATGCATAATTTTCTCTGCTTAAGAGATTATGTATACAATTTGCGCTTCATATCGAAGGCTATGGTTCGTGCACGACGGCCACGCAGCATCCCCACTACGCCGGCACTCGCTGGCGCGGGGCAGGACGAAGCAAGCACGGGGTAACCGGGGCCGATGAAACGCGGCGAGGCACAGCAGTTGCTCACCGCCACCAATCGCTGGTGGCGTGACCCGGCCGGCTGGACGAAGGCGGATCCCGATCTGCGGGAGGCGGGCGACGCACCCTACGACTACCGGGCGTCGGTTCTGGACGGACTGACCCCCGGAGGGCTCTACCTGCTTCGCGGACCGCGGCGGGTGGGGAAGACGGTTGCGGTCAAGCAGGCCATTCGAGACCTCGTCATCTCCGGGGTCCCACCGCGCCGCATCGTGCACCTGGCCGTGGACGGGTTGCGAAGCCGGGACCTCCCGTTGCTGGTCGATGCCGCGGAGGCACTGACGCTGGACGACGGCGGCCGGTTCTGGTTCTTCGACGAGATCACCGGGATCACGGACGGGTGGCCGGAGCGCGTCAAGTGGCTGCGGGACAACGACGCCCGCTTCCGCGCCGACACCGTCGTGCTCACCGGTTCCTCGTCCGCGGACCTCACCGGAGCGACCAAGGCGCTGGCCGGGCGCCGGGGGCCGGTGTCCGAGCCGGACCGCGTGTTGATGCCGATCGGTTTCAGGTCCTTCGTGACGCTGGTGTCTCCAGATGCCCCTGCGTCCCCGGCGTGGGGGAGCGGGCCGCTTGCGGTGGCCGATCTGACGGTCGAGCGGCTGCGGGAGGCGGCCCGGGAACTCGCGCCCTGGCTCGATACGCTGGTTCGGTCGTGGGACACGTACCTGCGTGTTGGAGGCTTCCCGGCGGCCGTGGCCAGTTACGCGTCGGCGCGAGAAGAGCCGTGGGCGTTGCAGGCCAGCCTGCTGGACGTCGTGCATGGCGACGCGTTCCGGCGGGCGGACTGGTCTCGTGCCCAGAGCGGCGACCTTCTGCGGCGCATCGCGCTCAATCTCTGCTCGCCCTTGAACGTGGCGTCCCTCGCGAACGACGTCGGGGTGTCCCGGACCGCGGCGGCATCCCGGCTGGACGACCTGCGTGAAGCGTTCGTGGTCTGGCCGTGCTATCGGGAGAAGAGCCTGCGGCCGCGGCTCGGCGCGCAGTACAAGCTCTATTTCACCGACCCTGTCTACGCGCGACTCGGAGACTCGAGCGCGGCAATGGCGACCGTGGATGGACCTCCGGAGACCGACTTCAGCCGGTTGTCCCAACAACAGCTTGGCATGGCGCTGCTCCGGGCCGGGGAGCGTGCCGCCCCAGGTTCCCTGCCGGCGTTTGACAGGGTGCTGCACCACCGTACGCCCACGCGGCGCGAGATCGACTTCGTGGGGCTCGCCTTCGGTGGACTGGCGTTCGAATCGAAGTACGTCGATGGCAAGTGGCGACGCGACGCCCAGACGCTCGCCGCGTCTCCGTGGCGTGGCGTCGTCGCCACGCGCTCGGAGTTGGCCATCGACGACTCGAAGGTACTCGCGATCCCGGCCGGGTTGCTGGCGTGGCTGGTCGATTCGTGAAGGCCACGGGACGCGAGGGGCGCGGGATGACCATGACCCCATCCCGCAACGACCCTTCCGAACGTCCGAGCATCGCCCAGCTCGCGTTCCCGTCGATCCTCGGCAACCTGCTCTACTCGGTCGTCGCGATGGTGCAGACCAAGTTCGTCGGCGAGCTTGGGCCGGAGGCGGTGGCCGCGGTGGGCGCGGGGCAGCGGGTGTTCTTCGCGCTGCAGGCCGTGATGATCGCGATCAGCGCGGGTACGACGGCGCTCGTTGCGCGGGCGTGGGGCGCGGAAGAGTACGACGAGGCCGCCCGGGTGACGATGGCGAGCCTGATCCTGGCGGGGGCGTTCGGGCTGGCGTTGACGGTGCCGGGGGTGCTCTTCGCCGGCGACCTGGCGAACGTGTTCGGCCTCGACGACCGGACGGTGGTGATGGCCGCGGACAACATCCGCTGGCTGTCGGTGTTCAACGTGGCGTTCGCCGCCAACTTCATCCTGGGGGCGGCGCTCCGGGCCGCGGGCGACGCCTGGACGCCGTTGTGGTCGGGATGGGCGTCAACGTGATCAACATCCCGCTGCTGTACGCGTTCATCTTCGGGCACTGGGGCTTCCCCGAGATGGGCGTCGGCGGGGCGGCGGTTGCGGCGGGGCTCTCGTTCACGGTCGGCGGTCTCGTGCTGCTCGGGCTCTGGCGCCGCGAGGCGCTGGTCGTGAAGTACATCGTGGCGGGCTGGTTCACCCGGGAGCGGCTCGCGCGGCTCGTGCGCATCGGCTATCCGGCCGGGGCCGAGATGGTGGTGTTCCAGGTCGGCTTCTTCGCCTTCCTCATGCTGATCGGCAACTACTACGGGACGGAGGCGTTCGCGGCCTACAGCGTCGGGGCGAACCTGCTCATGCTCTGCATGGTCGTGGGTTTCGGGTTCTCGATCGCGGGCGCCACGCTGGTGGGACAGCACCTGGGGGCCGACGACTTCGACGCCGCCGTGGCGAGCGGGTGGCGTTCGATGGCGTACGCCATGCTCGCGATGACGTCGCTCGGCGCGGTTGTCGCCCTGTTCGCGGAGCCGCTGGCCCGGTTCTTCCTGGGCGACGAGCCGCTCACGGTCCACTACACGGTGCAGATGACCTGGATCATGGCGGCGCTGATGCCGCTGCTCGCCGTGGAGTTCGGCATCGGGGGGAGCCTGCGCGGGGCGGGCGACACCCGGACACCGCTCATCGCGACGTTCGTGGGGCTGATCGGCGTGCGCTGCACGCTCGCGGCGCTCTTCACGTTCCTGGGCTTGCCGGTGTTCTGGGTGTATGCCACGCTCATCGGCGAGTACCTCGTCAAGAGCGCGATGCTGCTGCGGCGCTTCCGGTCCGGGCGCTGGAAGACCATGGTGCGGCTCGAGCCGGGGGTGGCTCTGGGCGGGTAGCCAGACACAGGCGGCCTGAGTGGGACCTGTGAGCGGCTACGCAGCGGACAGTCTGGTACGATCTTGCCGGGACGGCTGGTGGCGGAGTGTCGGGGATGGCCTGCGCGACAGGCGCCGTCGCCGCCATGCCCCGGCTCGAGTCGGCGTGCGTTGTTCCGGCGCTGGCCGCGCCATTTCAGGGACCATGGCCGAGGCGGGCCCGCCGATAGAGACGAGGACGCCTGTGATGGACGGAAACGACGCTCCTGTTCGCAAGCTGAGGCTGGAGGCCGTGGAGGCGGCACTGCGCGAGGTCTCCGCGGCGACAGCCGCCTTCGAGGACTCCCCTGAGGGCAAGGAGGTCTTGCGTGCCCTGCAAGCCGCGCACGCCGAGTTGAGCCGCATTGGCAGCGGCGATGACGTCAGGGAGATCGTGTCGGCGGAGCGCAGTTTGATGGAGCACGAGCGGGAGCATTCGGTGACGTCTCGGGCGCAGGCGGACTTTCTGGACCGTGGCATCAAAGAAATGGATGTCGCCCTGAACCTGATCGATGTGGTCCGGAGCGATCCGGAGCGCTATCGCAAGATGACGGCGGCAGCATTCTCGCAGCCGAGGAATCGGATCCAGGGGCTTCCAAAAGACGATGTGCGGCATGTCTTGAAAGGGCATCGCAAGGATCTGGGCGGGATCCTGGAAGCGCTGCCGTTCGGCATGGGGTCCTTTCGCAGGGCACGCTCAAGGCTGCTGGAGGTCCGTCGGGCCAACCTGCGTCAGGCCGATCAACTGTACGCGGACTTGCAGCGTCAGGCCCTCGGCCTGTAGCCGCGCGGCCCGGGCGCGGGCCTCGCCGAGCGGCGAGGGGGCCGCGCGACTCGCCACCCGCGGGCGGTGGCAACGGTGGGAGAGGTCATGGCATCCGTACTGATCGTCGCCGACCGCGCCGGAGAGGAGCCGGTCGCCCTGCCGCGGGGCCTCGCCCTGGCGGAACGAATGGGCTGGGACGCGGACGTGGTCGCCTTCTGCTACGAGTCGCTCGGCAGCATCCACGACCGGCTGAAGCGCATCGAGGCGCGCCACCACCTGACGGAGCAGCGCCGCGCGGAGGTCGCCGCGGAGATCCAACGGCTCCGGCCCCCGGAGGTTGCCGTCGAGCTCACGGTCGCCTGGGACCGGGCCGTGCACCTGTGGGTCGACACCCGCTGCGCCCGCAAGCACTACGCCGCGGTGATCACGAAGGGCCACCGCACGGAGTCCTTTCTCTACACGCCGACGGACTGGCACCTGCTGCGGGAGGCGGCGGCGCCCGTGATGATCGCGGCGGAGCACCAGTGGTCGCCGACCCGCTCGATCGTCGCGGCCGTCGACCTGCACACCCGTTCGCGCGCCAAGCGGGCGCTCAACGCGGCCATCATCGAGACGGCACGCCGCTACGCCGACGCGGGCGGCTGTCCGCTGCACCTCGTGTACGCGATCCACGTTCCCCACATCCTGACGGAACTCGGCCTGATGGACGGGGAGGCGCACGCGCGCAGGATCGCCGAGGACATGCACCCGGTGACGGATCGGCTGTGTGACAAGCTCGGCATCCCGAGGGAGAACCTGCACATCCACGAGGGGGACGTCGCGCACGTCATCGCCGACGAGGCGGAGCGCCTGCGGGCGCAGCTCGTCGTGATGGGCACCGTGGGACGCCACGGCGTCGGCGCGAAGGTGCTCGGCAACGCCGCCGAGCGCGTGCTCACGGTCCTGCGGACGGACGTGCTGGCGCTGAAGCCCGGCATGGCGCCGCCGTGATCCCCCGGGAAGGGCCGACCGTTTAGCGTTTGACCGGACCCATGCCGGAACTCCCGGACATCACCGTCTATCTGGAGCACCTGGAGCGGCGCATCGTCGGGGAGCGGCTCCTCGACATCCGCCTGGCCAGCCCCTTCGTCCTGCGCTCGGTCACGCCCTCGGTGGAGGACGTGCGCGACCGACTCGTGACCGACACGCGACGGGTGGCCAAGCAGCTCGTCCTGGCCCTCGAGCCGGATCTCTTCGTCGTGGTCCACCTGATGATCTCCGGGCGGTTGCGCTGGTACGAGCGCGGTCGCGCGGTGCCGAAACGCGCCGGGCTCGCCGCCTTCGATTTCTCTTCGGGGACGCTCGTCTTCACGGAGGCGAGCAAGAAGAAACGCGCGTCGCTGCGGCTGGTCCAGGGCGAGGGCGCCCTCGGGGAACTGGATCCCGGCGGCCTCGAAGTGCTGGACATCGACCTGGCCACGTTCCTGGAACGCCTCCGCGGATCGCGCCACACGCTGAAGCGCACGCTCACCGACCAGCGCATCTTCGCCGGCATCGGAAACGCCTACTCGGACGAGATCCTCCTGTACGCCGGCCTGTCGCCGTTCAAGCGCGCGCGGGACGTGAACGATGCGGAGGGGGAGCGGTTGTTCGAGACCTGCCGCGAGACCCTGACGCGCTGGGTGGACATCCTGCGCGGGAAGTCGGCCGAGGCGTTCCCGGACAAGGTGACCGCTTTCCACGACGAGATGGCCGCCCACGGCAAGTACCGCCAGCCGTGCCCCGTGTGCGGCGCGCCGATCCAGCGCATCGTGCACGCGGAGAACGAGAGCAACTACTGCGCGCGGTGCCAGACCGGGGGGCGCGTGCTGGCGGACCGGTCGCTCTCGAGACTGCTCAAGGACACCTGGCCGAAGCGGATCGAGGAGCTCGAGGGGCACTGACGCCGCCCCGCACCAACGGAGGTCTGCTTAGCGGCCCTTGAACACGGCGTCGCGCCGCTCCACGAACGACATCATGCCCTCGGTCATCAGCAGGATGTGGCCGTCCCGTTCCGTGGTTACCCTGCCGTTGTCTTCGTTCATGGGTGGTGCTCCAGTGTCCATGCGGTGCCTTGGAGTCACCGCCGGCCGTGCGCGACTATACGGGCAGTTGTCCGAATGCTGGAGCTGGAGGCGGACCCGGACCGGCGCGCGAAGTACGTCGACTTCATCGATGTCTACGCGGGCCTCACGGACAATGAGCGCGCGCGCTACCGGGAGCGATATCCCGAGGAAAGCAACGTCATGAAAGGAGTCGTCCAGCGAGCCCGCGACGAGGGCATCGAGCAGGGACGCGTCGAAATGGGAGGAGTCGTCCAGAGGGCCCGCGACGAGGGCATCGAACAGGGACGCGTCGAAGGCATCCGCGAGGGCCGGTTGAAGGGCGAGCGAACGGTCCTCGAGCGGCAGTTGCGGCGGCGCTTCGGTCGGCTCTCTCCGGCGGCCGCGGAAAGGCTGCGCGAGGCGTCGGCGGCGGACTTGGAGGCCTGGGCAGAGAATCTGCTCGACGCGCGAACGCTGGACGACGTGTTCGCTCCCAATCCGTGACGAAGCCTTCGTGCGCGACAAGGGCTGACGGCCGGATCACCCCAGCGCCAAGCTCACCACCAGCAGGCCGCCCAGCACCAAGCTGACGAGCTTCCAGAACAGGGTCGGGTTCTTCTCGAGGAGCGGGGCCGCCTCCGCGCGGCGCACCAGTTCGGGATTCGGGCGGGTGAGGTCGGCGACGAGTTCCGACAGCGCTTCGTAGCGGCCGTCCGGGCGTTGCGCGGTCGCCTTCGCGAGGGCCAGGTCCACCCACTTCGGCAGGTCTTCGCGGCCGGCCTTCGCGAGAGGCACGTACGGCCGGTCGAGGTGGGCCCGCGCATCACGCCCGAGCCGCGGCTTGTAGGGCAGCCCGCCGGCGAGCATCTCGTAAGTCACGATGCCGAGGGCATAGATGTCGGCGGCGTGGGTCGCGCCCTGGCCCGTCAGGCACTCCGGGGCCACGTAGCCCACCGACCCCGGCGGATGCGTCTCGCGCACCACCTGGTCCAGCTCGTCGAGTCCCTGCACGTACGCCGCGCCGAAGTCGACGATCTTCGCGTTGCCGTCGCGGTCGATCATGACGTTCTCCGGCTTCAGGTCGCGATGCACCATCTGCAGGCGCTGGAACGCGCGCAGCGCCTTCGCGATGTCGCCGACCAGGCGCCGGACTTCCTCGATCGGGGGCCGCGGATGGTCGAGTATCCACTGACGCAGGCTGCGGCCTTCGATGTACTCCGCCACGTAGTACAGGAACCGGCTTTCCGGGCGCGGCAGGATCTTCATCACGCCGGGGTGGTCGATGCGCTTGCCGATCCACTCCTCGCGGATGAACCCGTCGAGGTACACCGGGTCCTCGGCGAACGACTCCGACGGCGCCTTGAGGGCCAGCCATCCTCCGGACGGATCTTCGACCAGGTAGAGGTGACTGCGCGTGCCGCTCTCGAGCGCCCGGAGGACCCGGTAGCCATCGATGCGGGCATCGGGGCGCAGGACCGGCGGGATGACCTGCCGGGTCAGCCGGCGGTGGGCCTCGTCGATGTCCTCGGCCGGCGCGCGGTCGATGCGCATCAGCAGGCAGCTCACGTTGTCCTCGCTGCCGCGCCGCAGGGCTTCGTCCACGACCGCGCGGGACACGCTCTCGAGCGTGCCGTTCCCCGTCGCGGCGCAGGCTACGCGCTCGCGCAGGTGCCGCGCCGGCAGGGCGTCGTGGACGCCGTCGGTCGTCAGCACGAAGACGTCGCCCGCCGCCAGGTCCTCCGCCAGGTAGTCCACTTCCAGGTCCAGGTCCATCCCGAGGGCATGGGTCAGCATCGCCTGCTTGCGGTGGTCGCGGGTCAACTGTTCGAGCTGGCCGTCGCGAAACCGCTGCACGCGGCTGTCCCCGACGTGGAAGACGTGGGCGGTGCGGCCCTTGGCGACGACCGCACTCACCGTGGTGGCCATCCCGTCGTGGTGACAGAACCAGCGGTTGAGCGCGTTCAGCACCCGCGCGGCGGACGCCTTGACGGTCCAGGTCTCCGGTGTCGCCAGGTACTCGTCGATGAACTCCGTGACGGCGGTCTGGCTGGCCCGGTCCGCGTGCGCGCCGTTCGACAGGCCGTCGGCGATGACGGCGACGGCGCCTTTCAGCCGGTCCGGGGACGAGGCCGCGAACGCATCCTCGTTGGCGGCGCGGGCGCCGGCGAGCGACGCGCCGCCGTAACTGATGCCGAGTTCCGCGCCGCTCATGGTCGGCTCGCGCGGGCGACCTCGATGAGCTCCACCGTACCGTCCTCGCGGATCTCCGCCATGTGGCCCCGCGGCTCCTCCATGAGGAAGAGCGTCACGAATCCGAGCACCGCCGAGACGCCGATGATCGCGAAGAACGCCTCGTAGCCCACCACCGAGAAGATCGTCAGGTAGCACACCGCGCCGATGTTGCCGTAGGCGCCGGTCATGCCGGCGATCTGACCGGTCAGGCGGCGCTTGATGAGCGGCACCATCGCGAACACGGCGCCCTCCCCGGCCTGCACGAAGAACGAGCACGCCATCGCGGTGATCACGGCCAGGACGAGGGGCCAGGACGAGTCCACCAGGGCGAAGGTGAAGTAGCCGACCGCGAGTCCCGCGATCAGGACCAGGAGCGTCAGCTTGCGGCCGACATAGTCGCTGATCAGGCCGCCGGCCGGCCGCGACATGAGGTTCATGAAGGCGTAGGACGACGCCAGCAGGCCCGCCTGGACCATGCTGAGCCCGAAGACGTCGCTGAAGAAGAGCGGCAGCATGGAGACGACCGCGAGTTCCGAACCGAACGTGGCGAAGTAGAGCACGTTCAGGACCGCTACCTGTTTGAACTTGTACCGGTGCAGCTCGGGCACCGGCTTCTCGAACACCCCCCGGTTGACCCGCCACGTCTGCCACGCGTCGTACAGGTAGCCCATCAGCAGGAACCCGTAGATCGTGTTCGCGGCCGTCGTCGAGAGCAGTTCGACCCCGCTCGGCGACAGTTTCCAGGTCAGCAGTGCGAGCGCCAGGAAGACCGGCCCCTTCATCGCCAGCAGCAGGAAGAAGTCGCCCTTGCTGGTCACTTCGATGGCGCCGAGGTTCTTCGGCTTGAAGTAGGTCGAGCCCTTCGGCGTGTCCGAGACGCCGAGGTAGTAGAGCACGCCGAAGATGATCGCCAGCACGCCCGTCACGCCCACGGCATGACGCCAGCCGTCCTCGCCGCCGAACAGGAGCGCGAGGGCCGGCAGCGACATCGCCGCCGCGGCGGAGCCGAAGTTGCCCCAGCCGCCGTAGACGCCCTCCGCGCGGCCGAGTTCATGGGCCGGGAACCATTCCCCCACCATGCGGATGCCGACCACGAAACCCGCGCCGATGAAGCCGAGCAGGAACCGCGAGATGGCCGCCTGCACGAACGAGTCGGCGAGCGCGAACGCGAAGCACGGCACGCTGCATGCGAGGAGGAGGAGGGAGTAGACGAGCCGCGGGCCGAACTTGTCGGTGAGCATGCCGATGAGGATGCGCGCCGGGATTGCCAGCGCCACGTTCAGCGTGAGGAGCGTCGACACCTCCGCCTTCGTCAGCCCGAGGGAGCCTTGGATGGCGGACATGAGGGGGGCATGGTTGAACCACACCACGAAGGTGACGAAGAACGCCATCCAGCTCATGTGCAGCACTTTCATCTTGCCCTGGAAGGCGAGCACGTTGAATCCGGTTACGTCGTTGGACACACGATCTCCTCGAGCGCCCCCTCGACGGGACGGCGCGGTTCGGTGGTTTCAGTGGTCGGTCGGCGTGACGCCGACGGCCGGGTTCGCGGCCAGCCCGATCTCCCGGGCGTGTTCCTCGAACCCCTTGTTCCTCCAGAAGAACGCGCCGGGCATCGTGGTCGGCACGACCACGACGTAGAACAGCGCGCGGCCCACGGTCCCGGCGGCCATGCCCACGAGCGCCGCCGCGAGCCAGGGCGCCGGGTGGGTCACACCGGAGACGGCCAGGGCCCCCACCAGCGCCAGGTTGGCGACCAGGACCCCGTTGCGCAGGCGATAGACCCGGCCGAAGGTGGTCGTCTGGACGTAGTGCGACACCGCCCCTTCGTGCTCCGCGGCGCGCATGTCTCTCGCGTGGCCCACGAGGCCGGCCGCCTCGATGGCCAGTCCGGCGGCGATCGCCCAGCAGAGCGCGAGCGGCGCCCCGGGCGCCAGCGCCAGGCCGAGCCAGCCTCCCAGCGCCAGCGACGTGCCGACGAAGGCGGCGGCGGTCTGCCAGTGGTTCCAGAACGGCCGCGCCGGGATCAGGTAGCAGCGGACCATGTAGTAGATCGTCGCGATGCCGGCCGCGACCGCCGTCGCCCCGACGCCGAGCGCGATCCGCGGCCAGCCGGCGAGGTCCGCGACGAGATACGCGCCCGCCGCGGCGCCGAAGCACGCGGTGGCGAGGGCTTCGCGGCTCAGGTTCGAGTGCCGCAGGTTGTTGAACCCGCGGTAGAAACGCAGGGTCTTGCCGAGATGGGCCGTGGACGCGGCCATGCCGAGGCCGACGAGGACGAGCGCGGCGAGCGCGACCGGGGCGGCGCCGTGGCCCGCGAGGAAGGTCGTCAGGAAGGCGCCGGCGCCGGCCTGCACCGCCAGGGTGAACGCCACCAGGGGGTTCTCGCGGGAGGAGAGACGCGACCAGTTCCAGCGCCTCTGGGCTCCTTCCCCGGGATCGTCCTTGGGATCGACGACCGGACGGAACGCGGAGTCGGTGTCGCGCCGGTACTTGACCGGCGCGGAGTCGGGACGCGTCACCTCGAGCGGAGTCGGGTTCCGGTGCTCGAAGCGGATGTTGGCCTTCGTGATGGCCGGGTCGGGGAAGCCCGGAATGCGGACAGCGGCTTGCTCGCGCCCTGCCGGAGTGTTCTCGACGACGCCGAAGTCCAGCGCGTTGCCCACGCACGCGGACACGCACGCGGGCTTGAGACCGACCTCGAGCCGGTCGACGCACATGTTGCATTTCTCGACCTGGCCCGCGAACGGGTCGAGCTGCGGCGCGTTGTAGGGGCACACCCAGGTGCAGTACCCGCAGCCGAAGCAGATGTCCGGGTCCTGGATGACGGCGCCGTACTCCGCGTGCTTGGTGTAGGCGCGCGTCGGGCAGCCCTTGAGGCACACCGGGTCGTCGCAGTGGTTGCACGCCATCGAGACGTTGATGCGCGTGTAGTCGGGGTACGTGCCCCCTTCGACGTAACCGACCGAGCGGAAGCTCAGGTGGGGCGGCAGGTCGTTCTTCTCGCTGCACGCCGCTTCGCAGGCGTGGCAGCCGATGCAGTTGTCCGCGGTGAAGTGAAACGCGTGCTGGCGCGTGCGGTTCGGGTTGTCGCCGATGCCGGCGTCGCCGTTGATGTGCAGGCTGACGCCGTTGTCCCCGTCCGGCAGCAACTGGATCGGGTTGCCGTAGCGGTTGAGCGTCTGCGCCGTGGCGTCCTCAAGCTTCGCGTAGTCGGGCTCGTCGGAACGCAGGGGGATCACCCTAGAACGTCCTCATGCCGGCGTTCCACCGCGCCGCTTCGCGCTGGTCGGCCGGCTCGATGCGCACGGCGCACTGCTTGAACGCGGGCTGCCGCGAGTGCGGGTCGAGCAGGCCCAGCGTCAGCCGGTTGACGCACTCGTGGAAGTGGAACGGCACGAACACCATGTCGTTCGGCACGCGCTGGGTGCGCTGCACCATCACCACCGCATCGCCGCGGCGGGACACCAGGCGCGCGTACCCCATGTGCGCGACGCCGAGCGCCTCGGCGGCGTCCGGGTTCATCTCCATGTACGGCGTCGGCGAGTGCTTGTTGCAGTCGCCGACCTTCCCCGTCTTGGTGCGGGTGTGGAAGTGCTCGACGACGCGGCCGCTGTTCAGCCAGAACGGGAACTCGTCGTCGGGCCGCTCGTTGTTCTCGACGTAGGGCAGCGCGAGGAGCTTCGCCTTGCCGTCGGGAAACGCGAACACGCCGTCCGTGTAGAGGCGCGGTGCACCGTCCGTGTCCCCTTCGCGCATCGGCCACTGGATGCCGCGCGCGGCCTCGATGGCGTCGTAGGTCATGCCCGAGATGTCGAGGTTCCGCCCGCGCCCCTTGGAGAGCCGCTTCATTTCCTCAAAGGTGGCTTCCGGGGTCTCCGGCCAGGGCATGGTGGCGGCCGAGGGCCAGCGCCGGGCCAGCGCCGTGAAGATCCAGTGGTCGGGTTTCGAGTCCGCGAACGGCGCGGTCACGGCGCGGGTGAGGTTCACGCGGCGCTCGGTGTTGGTGAAGCAGCCTTCCTTCTCCGCCCACACGGACGCCGGCAGGTAGACGTGCGCGTAGTCCGCCGTCTCCACGTCCTCGTACGCGTCCTGGACGACGCAGAACTCCAGTTTCCGCAGGGTGTTACGGATGCGCGGCGTGTTGGGCATGGACGTCATCGGGTTCGTGCCGATCACCCAGAGCGCCTTGACCTGGCCGGTCTCGATGGCCGGGAAGATGTCGGTCTGGAACAGGCCTCGCGCCTTCGGGAAGAACGCGGGATCGATGTTCCAGAAGCTGGCCACCTCTTCCCGGTGCGCCGGGTTCTCGAGCTGGCGATACCCCGGCAGGCCGGAGCAGGAGGACCACTCGCGCGTGCCCATGGCATTGCACTGGCCCGTGATCGAGAGGCTGGTGCCACCGGGCTTGCCGACGTTGCCCGTGACCAGGTTCAGGTTGTTGATGGCGCAGACGCCGTCGCTGCCGTGGGTGGACTGGTTGATGCCCATGGTCCAGATGGACATGGCCGCGTCGGCCTTGCCGTAGAGGCGCGCCACGGTGCGGATGGTGTCCTCGTCGATCCCGCAGATGCGCGCCGCCGAGGTCGGGTCGTAGGCGGCGACCGTGTCGGCGAACTCCTCGAAGCCGTTCGTGTGGGCGCGGACGTAGGCCTCGTCGTGCAGGCTTTCTTCCAGGATGACGTGGCACAGGCTGTTCAGCAGCACGAGGTCCGTACCCGGCGTCACCGGCAGGTGGATGTCCGCGAGCTGCGCGAACATCGTGACCCGGGGATCGACCACCACGACCGGGAACCTGCGTTTCTCGAGGGCTTCCTTCAGCCGCCAGTAGATGATCGGGTGCTGCTCCGGCAGGTTCGAGCCGAACGCGAGCAGGCATTCCGTGTGGTCGAAGTCGCCGTAGCACCCCGGGGGACCGTCGGACCCGAACGAGCGCTTGTAGCCGGACACCGCGGAGGCCATGCAGAGCGTGGTATTGCCGTCGTAGTTGTTCGTACCGATGACGCCGCGCACCAGCTTGCCGAGGGTGTAGAACTCCTCGGTCATGATCTGGCCGGTCGAGATCACGGCCACCGAGTCGCGCCCGTGGCGGGCCTGGACGCGCCTCAATCCGTCCGCGACGCGATCCAGCGCCGCGTCCCAGTCCGTGCGCCGCCAGTCCTCGAACGTCCGGTCGCGGACTTTGGGCGCGCCGCCCCGGCCGGGCGCGGCGAATATCTGCGCCTGGGTCAGCCCCTTGATGCAGAGCTTGCCGCGGTTGACGTCGGCGCCCCCCACCCCGCGGGTCGTCACGGGCGTGCCGTGCGCGTCGACGCCCACCTCTATCGAGCAGCCCACGGAACAGTAGCCGCAGGTGGCGTACTTCCACTGCGCCACGTCCTTGGTGGCGATACGGATCGGGTTCTTGTGACGCCTTCCGAAAAGCACTGTCAGCAGCCCACCTGGACGTGCCCGTCGACCACCCTCGTCGGGAACGCGCGCACGGCGACGGCGTCGTCCTCCAGGCACTGCCCGGTGCGGAGGTTGAAGTGCTGCTTGTAGATCGGCGACGCGACGACGAGCTGTCCCTGGAGGTCGCCCACGATGCCGCGTGACAGCACCGGCGCCTTGCTGAACGGGTCGACGGCATCGATCGCGAAGATGTCGTCGCCGGGCGAGAGCCGGAACACCGCCACCTGCGTGTCGCCGAGCAGCGCGCGGACGCCCACGTCGGGGACGAGGGCATCGAGCTCGCAGACGGTGGTCCAGGCAGGAGCGGACATCGCCGGTCAGGCCACTTCCGAGGCAATTTCCGACGCCAGCGCCGGCCGCCGCTGGCCGCGTTCCCGGACGAAGACGAGGGAGTCGTCCTCCTGGTCGCTGTTGACGAACGTGCGGAACCGCTTGAGCTTTTCTGCGTCCTCGATGGTGGACTTCCACTCGCACTCGTACGTGCCCACGACGTGCTCCATTTCCGCCTCGAGGTCGGCGACCACCCCGAGGCTGTCGTCGACGATCACGGATTTGAGGTAGTCGAGACCGCCTTCGAGGTGCTCCATCCACACGGACGTACGCTGCAGGCGGTCAGCGGTACGGATGTAGAACATCAGGAACCGGTCGATGAACCGGATCAGCGTTTCGTCGTCAAGACCGGTGGCGAAGAGGTCCCCGTGCCGCGGCCGCATGCCGCCGTTGCCGCAGACGTAGAGGTTCCAGCCGATCTCGGTGGCGATGACGCCGACGTCCTTGCTCTGGGCCTCCGCGCACTCGCGGGTGCAGCCGGACACGGCGAACTTGAGCTTGTGGGGCGCCCGCAGTCCCTTGTAGCGATTCTCGACAGCGATCGCCATGCCGACGCTGTCGAGCACGCCGTAGCGGCACCAGGTGCTGCCGACGCAGGACTTCACGGTGCGCACGGCCTTGCCGTAGGCGTGCCCCGTCTCGAAGCCGGCGTCGATCAGCTCGCGCCAGATGAGCGGCAGTTCGTGCACCTGGGCGCCGAACAGGTCGATGCGCTGGCCGCCGGTGATTTTCGTGTACAGGTCGTACTTTTTCGCCACCTGTCCGAGGGCGATCAGCTACTCCGGCGTGATCTCCCCGGCGGGCACGCGCGGCACGATGGAGTACGTGCCGTTCTTCTGCATGTTGGCCAGGAAGTGGTCGTTGGTGTCCTGCAGGGGCGCGTGCGACTCCTCGAGGACGTGGTCGTTCCAGCACGCCGCGAGGATCGACGCGGCGGCGGGCTTGCAGATGTCGCAGCCGCGGCCGCGGCCATGGCGCCCGATCAGCTCTTCGAACGACGTGATGCGTTCGACCCGAACGAGGTGGTACAGCTCCTGGCGCGTGTGGGGGAAGTGCTCGCAGAGGTCGGTGTCGACCTCGATGCCGCGCTGTTCGAGTTCCGCGTTCAGCAACTGCGTGACCAGCGGCGCGCAGCCGCCGCAGCCGGTACTCGCCCTGGTGCATTCGCGGATCGCGCCGAGGGTCGTTGCGCCCTCCGCCACGGCGGTCACGACCGCTCCCTTGGTGACGTCGTGGCAGGAGCAGATCTGCGCGCTGTCGGGCAATCCGGCGACCGCCCCGGGCATGCCGCCGCCGTCGCGCCGCGGCAGGATCAGGGCGTCCGGGTGCTTCGGCAGCGGCAGCCCGTTCAGCATCGTCTGCAGCAACATGCCGTAGTCGGCGGTGTCGCCCACCAAGACGGCGCCCAGCAGTTTCTTGCCCGTCCGGTTCACCACGATGCGCTTGTAGACCCGCTCGCGCTCGTCGATGTACGTGTAGGTGCTCGCGCCGCGCGTGCGGCCGTGGGCGTCGCCGACGCTGCCGACGTCGACGCCGAGGAGCTTGAGCTTCGTGCTCATGTCGGCGCCCCGGAACCCGGGGCCCCGGAACCCGGCGCCCTCGCTCCCGGCGAGGACGCCGGCCGCCACCTTCGCCATCTCGTAGCCCGGGCCGACCAGGCCGAAGATCCGGCCGTCGTGGAGCGCGCACTCGCCGATCGCGAAGACGTTCGGGTCCGAGGTCAGGCACGACCCGTCGATGACGATGCCGCCGCGCTCGCCCACGGCCAGTCCGCAGTCTCGGGCCAGCTCGTCGCGGGGCCGGATGCCGGCCGAGAACACCACCAGGTCGGTCTCGAGCGTGTCGCCGTCGGCGAACTCCATGCGGTACCGGGCGGACTCTCCCGGGACGATTCGCAGGGTGTTCCTGCCGGTGTGTACCGAAACGCCCAGGTCCTCGATCATGCCGCGAAGCATCGCGGCGCCGCCGTCGTCGAGCTGGGTGCCCATGAGCGCCGGCGCGAACTCCACCACGTGCGTATCGAGGCCCATGTTCCCGAGCGCGTTGGCCGCCTCGAGCCCGAGCAGGCCGCCGCCCACCACGACGCCGACCGCGGCCTCCGCACCGGACGCCCGGATCGCGTCGAGGTCCTCGATGGTGCGGTAGACGTGACAGTGCGGCAGGTCGTGGCCATCGATGGGCGGCACGAAGGGATACGAACCGGCGGCGAGGACCAGGGCGTCGTAGCCCACCCCGCGGTCCCGGTCGGTGCGCACCACCCGCGCCGCGCGGTCGATCTCCGTCACGCGTTCGCCGACATGCACGGTGGCGCCCGCGGGCGGTGGCGCCAGCGCGAGATCCTCGACGCCGGCGCCGGCGAAGTAGTCGCTCAGGTGGACGCGGTCATAGGCCGCGCGCGGTTCCTCGCCGAACACGGTGACCACCAGCCCCGGCATCGTCGCGGCGAGCTCCACGAAGCGGTGGCCGACCATGCCGTTCCCGACCACCACGATCCGGCGGTCCGCTCCGGCGCCCATGTGTGTCGCTGCGTTCACGCCCGGCGTAGAAGCAACAAGCGTGCCAGCGCCGGAAACGCCTAACAATCATTGGGCTACAGGATGTCCCCGCGACACGGGGTGGTGCATCCGCCGAAGGTCGCCGCACCGCCATGGCGCAGCGATAGGGTATCTATCCCTTCCTGCGGGCGTTCATCATCGTGACCAGGGTCAAGGCCTCGGCTGCTACGCATCCGGCTGCGAGGCGTCCGGGTTGCCGCGCCGCCGCTCGGACCAGGCCCGTTCGATCAGCGCGATCTCCGGGATGCGCAGGTGGTCACCGGCGCGAATCGTCGGACCCAGCTCCAGGTAGGCCTCGTTCTCCCCCGTGAACGCCGGCCACTCCGGCAACTCCCCGCCATTGGGGTTCCCGGTCGCCGCGAAGCGGACCCAGGTTTCGGCCATGGTCCTGGCGAGTTCCCGGTCCGCTTCCGTCGGCACCGCGCGGAACCGCGCCAGGTCGTCGAACAGGTACGACTGGGTCGCGCCGTGGAACGCCCCGTAGGTGTCGGCCTCCGCGATCGGCGGGTGCCACGTGAACCAGTACAGCCAGGCATCGCTGTCGAGTGGCTCCATGCTCCTGGCCCAGGCGCGCATCGGGTAGGTGAAGGTCAGGTCCGTGAACAGGTGGGTCCAGGACCGCATCGCCTCCGCGTCGGTCGCGGGGGCGTAGTGCGCCTCGATCTCGTCGGTCACCTCGGGGAGCATTGCCCCGGCGAACGTCGCGAATCCCGCCTTTCCGGCCCCCATGAACCGGACGAAGTGGGCGATCAGCGCGTTCCCCTCGTCGTCCGTGGAACCGACCATGGTCGGGACGTCCGCCTGGCGGCCGGCGGCGAAGGTCGCGCCGACATCGGCGGTCAGCACGTCGCCGTCCACGGTGGGCAGGAACTCGTAGGTGTTGAACAGAGGGCTCGACTCCGCGGTGGCCAGGATCACGGCGGCCGGAGCCTCCCGCAGGGCCGCCAGGGAGCCGTCTTCCCGTTCTCCCGGAACGGCCGCGGCGAACCGCAGGCCAAGCTTCTCCGCGGACGGCGCGTAGGTGCGGTCCTCGGTGCGGTGCGACATGGGCTGGAAACCGCCGCCGCTCTGCCCGATCGCCCGGTGGAAGAGCCCCCTCGCGAGGGGGCTAGCCTGCATGACGGAGACGCTGTAGGCGCCCGCGGACTCTCCGAAGATCGTGACGTTGCCGGGGTCGCCGCCGAACCGCGCGATGTTGTCCCGGACCCACTCGAGGGCCTGGACCTGGTCGCGGAAGCCCTGGTTGCCGGAAACGCCGTCGCGGTTCTCCGCGGTCAGTTCCGGATGGGCGAGGAAGCCGAGCCGGCCCAGGCGGTAGTTGAAGGTCACCACCACGGCGCCGTGCCCGGCGAGCAGGCGGCCGGACTGCGCGGACCCGGAGCCGGCCTGCAGCCCGCCACCGTGGATCCACACCATGACCGGGCGGCGTTCGTCCTGGCGCTCGGCCTCGGTCCAGACGTTCAGCGTCAGGCAGTCCTCGCTCTGCTCCGGCAGTTCCGCGTCCGGCGGAGGATCGTAGAACGGCACGCCGACGCGCGTGCGCTGGATGCAGATGGGACCGGGCTCCCTCGCGTCCAGCACGCCCTCCCACGGCGTCACCGGCGCGGTCGGCGCCCAGCGCAGGACTCCGACCGGAGCGGCGGCATAGGGGATGCCGTGGTACTGCCGGAGGACCGCCGGGGAAGAGCCCTCAGCCGGGGAGCGCGAGGGGCTTGCCCCTCGCATGAAGATCCCCCCCAGCCCCACCCTTCCCCGGATGACTCCCCCCGTCACCGCGACTTCCTGGGCTACCCGCTCGGCCATCGCCCCCCGCTCGGCGTCCGGGGACGCAGGTCGTGGCGTTTGTTCGGAGCACCCGAAGATCGTCACGGCGATCAGGACCGGCATCGCGACCCGCAGAAGCATCTCGTGGCAGCGGTTCATGGACACGTCCTTGTCTACGGCTTCAGCCAGATCGGTGAACTCCAGGCGCGCTCCTGGATGGTCGCGGGCGCGCCTTCCGCAGGGGCGACGCCGGCCCGGATCGCATCCCACGTGGACCACCGACAGGTGGGGTTCTGCAACACCCTGACGTAGTAGAAGGCGGTCTCCCCGGCGGAGAAGGTCGGATCCCGCCACACGCCCCGCAGTTCCGAAGCGCCGATACCGTCGGAGGGACTGCAGTCCCCGAGATCGACCGTTGCGCCGTTGTCCGGGCAGCGATGGGTCTCGGGGTCCGGCGCCAGGCCGTCCGAGCAGAACGCGTCGAACACCCGCTCGTGCGTCTCGCCGTCCGCCATCCCGCCCTTGACGACCTGGACGCGCTGCAGGGCCGCCTCGTTCGGGTCCCGTACCGCCCAGACGAGGAAATCCGGCGTCCCGCCGGCGAGCCGCAGTTCGCCGCCCATGGGCACGCCATCGGCATAGGCGCGTCGCACGGCATCGGCCGCGTCGGCCAGGGCCTCGCCATAACCGTAACCCGCGAAGAACCGCACCTGGATGCGAGGTCCGGAAGTCGCGAAGGCTTCCCTGCGCCGCAGTGCGGCGTAGATCGACGGCCGGGTGTTCTCCTCCGCCCACACCCCGGCCAGG
Organism: Pseudomonadales bacterium; assembly: GCA_022825925.1. Taxonomy (GTDB): domain Bacteria; phylum Pseudomonadota; class Gammaproteobacteria; order Pseudomonadales; family Azotimanducaceae; genus VXNE01. Next base: position 27,960 of record JAJDVW010000083.1, read on the forward strand.
CCCGCGGCGCTCCAGGACAGGAAGCTCGGTCCGACCGGTTCCGTGTCCTCCGGATCGGACGGCACGCTGCCGCGCCTCCCGGGGGTGCCGTCGTGCCGGCCGAGCTTGCCGAAGTAGCGGTCCTCGTCCACGGGGCTCGCGGCGTTGTGTCCGTCGCTCGACCCGATCAGGCCGAACCGGTACGGATTGACCCCGGTCGCCGCCTCGAGCGCGAGCCCGGCACGCAGGGCGTCGCGGACGTAGGAGCCCGGGGCTCTCTCCGGCCCCGGCGGGGCCCAGATTTCGAACCCCGCCCACTCGTCATCGGGCGACAGCGCCGGGTGGGTCTCCGAGCTGCCCTTGACCTGGGTGACCTCGACCAGCGGCTCGTTCCGCAGGCGCCGGGCCGCGTATTCGGCATCGATGGGCCGGCCCGCCCAGTCCGTCCGCTCGAAGGCGAGCCCGGAACTCAGGTTCGAGTTGTGCGGAATCGCGAGCGCCTCGATGCCCGCGGCGCGCAGGTCGTCCATCCACCGCCAGAGGTTCTCGGCGTTGGGCGAGTCCACCGTCGTGAACGGAAAGGGGGACACCTCGCTGCCCGCGAAGATCACGTTGCGGTGCAGGGTCCCGCGCTGGGGCGAGGAGGTGTACTCGTAGCCGACGAAGGTGGTGAACGTGCCGGGGTCGTTGTGGCGCTCGGCGGCGTCGATGGTCCGCTCCCAGGCGGAAGACATGACCCGCGCCGCGTCGAAGCCCGGGATGCGCTGGCTGCTCCGGACCGCCAGGGGGATGGATGCGCCCTCGAAGACCGGGTTGACCGGATTCGACTTGGCGATGATCTCCGGCGCCAGTGGGTGCCCGTGCAGGGGATCGTCCGGGTCGTTCAGCGCGCCGAGAGCCCCCAGGTACACGCCATGGTCGGTGACGGCGTAGAAGTCGAGCGCCCCGGCGCGCAACTGCACGGCATAGCCCAGCGTGTGGTCGATGGCTTCCCCGCGGGCGTAGCGGTACGCGTCGTCCGGCGTCGCCCGCACCCCGAAGCTGTACGCATCGAAGGAAAGGGCGCTATGGACGTGCAGGTCGCCGAACAGGGCGCGGCGCGCCTGTGGCTCCGTCGCGACGGCGTGCAGGGCAAAGGCGGCCAACGCGGCCGTGGCCCCCAACCGACGCGCCGGGATGCGTCGGGTTGCCATTGCCCTTGCCGGCGGTGACGCGGTAGCGCTCATGTCCCCGCCCCTGCGAGTGGCCACACAACCCGAGCCTACCGCGTTCCGCCGGGCCGCGCCCGCGCCAGGGGCTCCGCGCCTGGAACACGTCAGCCTCCCTCCGGCGCCATGACCGCGCGGACCCGATGGCGGTCACGGGCTTTCTCGTAGGCGCGCTGCGAGACCTGCCCTTCTTCGACCATCGCGCTCAACTCCTCCAGCCTGCGTTCGACCTCCGCCGCCCGGAGGTCGCGGGCCGCCTCTGCCTTCACCACGTCGCCCCGGAAGGGCCCGCGGTCCCGGAAGCCGTAGCTGGCCTCGCGGAAGGCCGTCCGCCTGTTCAGGTTCCGCACGAGGGCGTACAGGACTTCGACCACCAGCAGCCCGGCGGTCGCGGCGGCGCCCCCGGGCCAGCCCGCGAGCAGGAACGCCTGCACGGCGAGTGCCGCGTTCGGCAACTGCGTCAGCCCGGTGAAGATGCGCAGCATGCGTTTCTGGTAGTCCCGCGTGTCCGGGGCCGCGTCCGGTTCGCCCGCGAGGGTCACGCCGATGCGGTCGGTCTCGCCGGCGATGTGGCGCAGGCCCTGACCCGTCAGGACGAAGAACGCGGCGAGCAGGGCGGGCCGCCAGCCGAACAGTACCAGCGTCAGTCCGAGGAGCAGCACGTAGCCGGCCGCGATGCCGACGAACAGCGCGCCCTTGGCCAGCCGTTGCAGGCGGACTCGAGCCGCCGCGTCCGGGGTCGCGCCGGCCATCACGAGCCGCCGCGCGCCATCAGCACGACCACGCGATGCGCGACCGCCCCGGCCGGGTACTGGATGACGACGTCCTGCCGGCCGTCCCGGTCGAGATCGGCCAGCATCGCGTAACGCTCGTCGGCGGGCATCCGCACGGCCACGTGCACCGGGTCCGCCGCCAGAAGGTCGGGTGCCGAAACGCCGAGGAAGACGGACAGCCGGTCCCACCGCTCCGCGGCCAGGAGGTCCGCCCGGCCGTCGCCGTTCACGTCTCCGATCAGCACGGTGGGAAAGAGCACCCCGCGGCGGTCGAAGGGGGCAAAGGCGGTGCGCACGCGGCGGGCGACGTCGGGGCGAGCGCCGAACGCGCCGTCCCGCTGGCGGTACAGGGCCAGGTCGATCGTGACGGACTTGCCGGCCATCGCGCGCACCATGCCTCCGAGCCCGGTGTCCACCGAGGCCATGCCGAAATCCGTGCGGCCGTCGCCGTCAAGGTCGAGATAGCGCTGCGTCGCGTATCCCGACGCCATGCCGCCGGCCGGCCCGGGCGTCGACAGCGTGGTACCTGGGGTCCGGTCGAACGCCGTGCCTTCCGGTATCGGTCGCCCGAAATGGACGTCGAACCTGCCGCGCGCGCTGAACACGCGCCGGCCGGCGACGGACAGGGTGACGAGATCCGCCACGCCGTCGCCGTTCAGGTCGCGGAAGCCGTGCAGCACGGTGTACTCGAAGCGTCCGTCGAGGCCGAGGAGCAGCGACGGTACGCCGACATCGCCGAACTGGAACCCGAGGGCGTATGCGCCGTCGAAGTCGAACGGCACGTCGAAGTCGAACATCTCCGGAGCCGCGCGGAAGCCGCCCGCGGCGTCCTGGCGATGCAACTCGAAGCGTTCCCCGTTCCAGAACACGAGGTCGCGGCGGCCGTCGCGGTCGTAGTCCATGCCGTGCACCCGGCCGAGGTACCACGGGACGTGTTCCGCCGTGATGCCGGCCTCGCCGTACGAGCGGGGGTCGCCGTACGCGTGCCCATCCAGGTGGGGTTCGGGCGGGCCCAGCAGCACGGTGCCGGAGAAGACGCCGTCCGGCGTCTGCAACGCGATCCAGAAGCCGCGGGTGTCCGGGACGACCAGGTCGTCGCGGTTGTCGCCGTCGAGGTCGCGCGTCACGTCCAGCCGCGGTACGGCGCCGACCTCCGCCGCCGCCCGATAATCCGTCCCCACCGTCGCGGCGCAGCACTCGAGCCCCGTGGCCGCGTCGAACAGGGTCACGCGGCCGCGTCGGTACAGCACCGGGTGGTCCCTCCCGGCCACGTCCGCGACGTCGACGAACAGCACGCCCTCGTCCAGCGCCGTTTCGAGCACCACCGGCCACGCGCCGGCCTCGAGGCGGCGGATCGTCAATCGGGTGTCGCCGCCGGCCGCCCCTTCGATCACGGCCAGTTCGGGGTGGTCAGGCGCCGTGAACGAACCGGGCAGGACCGTCTGGTACGGCGCAGCGCCGGTGTCGATCTCGTGGAACTCGAACAACTCCGCCGCGGGCGCGGCAGCGGTCCAGGCAGAACCCCAGGCCAGCGCCCATGCCGCGGACCAAGCCACCCTCGAGCACAAGTGCATGCCAATCCCCCTCCAGAACCGCCAACATGATCGACCTTTTCGGAAAGGACTATAATTTGCAATCTTGATCCGGAAAGTACCGCTATCAGGACACTCAAGTACCGTATACAGATACCTCATGGTCCAGTCACGACGTATCGTCGATACCCTGAAACGCGAGCTCAAGGCCCACGGGGTCTCCTACGCCCAAGTGGCGCGCCGTCTCGAACTCTCCGAGAGCAGCGTGAAGCGGCTGTTCTCCACCGGGGGCTTCTCCCTCGCCCGCCTCGAGGCCGTGTGCGACCTGGCGGGGCTCGACCTCCTCGAGCTCGCGCGGCAGGCCGACGCCCAGCGCTTCCGCGTGCCCGCGCTCACGGTGGACCAGGAGCGGGAACTGGTGACCGACCCCGCGCTGCTGCTCGTCGCCGTGTGCGCCCTGAACCGGTGGTCGTTCGAGCGGATTCTCGACCGCTATCGCTTCACGGAGCCGAGGCTCGTCGGTCTGCTTGCCCGGCTCGACCGCATGGGGCTGATGGAGCTGCTGCCCGGCAACCGGATTCGCCTGCGCATCGACCGGAACTTCGCCTGGCTCCCGGACGGGCCCATCCACCGCTTCTTCGTCGACCGCCTGCAGAGCGAGTTCCTGGCCGGCGCCTTCCAGCCGGAACGGGACGTGCACCGCGTCGCCTGGGGCATGCTGTCCGCGGACTCGGCCTCCACCCTCCGCGGGCGCATCGCCGAACTGACCGACGCCTTCGACGAGCTGACCCGGGGCGACGAAGTCCGCGCCGACAGCGCCGCGCGGGGCACCTGCCTGCTCGTCGCGCTCCGCGAATGGGAGCCCTCGCCGTTCCGGGCCATGCGGCGGCCGGCCGGCCCGTAGGGGACGTGGGTGCAAGTCGCACCCGGCAAGGGTCGTTCCAGCCGGAAGCAATCGGAACGGCGATGGAGGTAACGAAGCAACCTATCGAGCCGCCCCGGTACGCCGGGTGTGGATACCGATCGTACCGCGGGCAACGTGGTGACTTCGATCCGGCGCAGGACGCGATTGAAGGGGGCTGTTCGGCAATGGACACGGGGCCGCCCGCGCGGGGTTCGCGAGGCTAACAGGTGGTCCGGGATCGCTTGCGCGCGGCGGACCGCCCGTGGCGCGCGCCCTATAATCCCGCGCTCGATGGCAGGATCGGGACACGCCGATGGCAACGCACAATCCACCGGAGTGGGCGCGGAACGCGGAGCGCGAGCTGCGCGGCAAGCCCGTAGCCGACCTGACCTGGTCGAGCCCGGAAGGCATCGCGGTGCGGCCGGTCTACACCGCCGCCGATCTCGAGGGGGTCGCGCACCTCGACTCGCTCCCGGGCCTGCCGCCCTACGCCCGGGGCCCGCGCGCGACCATGTACACGAATCGCCCGTGGACGGTGCGCCAGTACTCCGGATTTTCCACGGCCGAGGAGTCGAACGCCTTCTACCGGGCCAACCTCGCCGCCGGGCAGAAGGGGCTCTCGATCGCGTTCGATCTCGCGACCCACCGGGGCTACGACTCGGACCATCCACGGGCGCGCGACGACGTGGGCATGGCCGGCGTGGCCGTGGACTCCGTGGAGGACATGAAGATCCTCTTCGACGGCATCCCGCTCGACCAGATGTCCGTCTCGATGACCATGAACGGGGCGGTGCTGCCTGTCATGGCGAACTACATCGTCGCCGGCGACGAGCAGGGCGTGCCGCGTGCCGGTCTGGCGGGCACGATCCAGAACGACATCCTGAAAGAGTTCATGGTGCGCAACACCTACATCTATCCGCCCGCGGAGAGCATGCGCATCGTGGCGGACGTGATCGGCTTCTGCGCCGGGAACATGCCGCGCTTCAACTCGATCTCGATCTCGGGTTACCACATGCAGGAGGCGGGGGCGGACGCGGTGGAGGAGCTGGCCTTCACCCTGGCGGACGGCCTCGAGTACGTGCGCGCGGCGCTCAAGACCGGCCAGGACGTGGACGCCTTCGCGCCGCGGCTCTCGTTCTTCTTCTGCATCGGCATGAACTTCTTCATGGAGGTGGCGAAGCTGCGCGCCGCCCGGATCCTCTGGGCGGAGCTCATGGAGCAGTTCGACCCGCAGAAGCCCGCGTCGCGCATGCTGCGGATGCACTGCCAGACCTCCGGAGTGTCGCTGCAGGCCCAGGACCCCTACAACAACGTCGTACGGACCACAATCGAGGCCCTCGCGGGCGTGCTCGGTGGCACCCAGAGCCTGCACACCAACTCGTTCGACGAGGCGATCGCGTTGCCCACGCCGTTTTCCGCCCGGATCGCGCGCAACACGCAGACGATCCTCGCCGAGGAGTCGCAGATCACGCGCACGGTCGATCCGCTTGGCGGCAGCTACTTCGTCGAGCGCCTGACCGCCGACATGGTCGATGCGGCGCGACGCCTGATCGAGGAGGTGGAACAGCTCGGCGGCATGACTGCCGCGATCGCCCAGGGCATGCCGATGCGGCGCATCGAGCAGTCCTCGGCGAAGCGGCAGGCCCGCGTGGAGCGGGGCGAGGACACGGTGGTCGGCGTGAACAAGTACCGGCCGGAGGAAGACGGCCAGGTCGAGGCCCTCGAGATCGACAACTCGAAGGTGCGCGAGGCGCAGATCGAGCGACTCGCCGACGTGCGGGCGAGACGGGACCAGCACGGCGTGGACCGGGCGCTCGAAGGGCTGACGAACGTGGCGCGCACCGGGGAAGGCAACCTGCTCGCGGCGAGCATCGAAGCCGCGACGCGACGCGCGACCGTGGGTGAGATTTCGGATGCGCTGGAAACGGCCTGGGGCCGCCACGGAACCCGCCCGGCGCTGGTGCCCGGGGTCTACTCGAGCGCGTATGGAGACCACGAGGGCTTCCGGGTGGTGCGGGACGAGATCGGCGAGTTCCGGGAACTCGAAGGCCGCCCACCCAGCGTGTTCGTCGTGAAGATGGGACAGGACGGGCACGACCGCGGCGCCAAGGCCATCTCGAACGCGTTCAACGACCTCGGCTTCGACGTCGAGATGAGCCCACTGTTCCTCACGCCGGCCGAAGCCGCCGAGCGGACCGGGGAACTCGGGGCGGACGTCGTCGGCATCTCCACGCTGGCCGGCGCGCACAAGACGCTGGTCCCGGAACTCGTCGAAGCGCTCCAGGCCCGGGGCAACGACGCCGTTGTCGTCTGCGGCGGCGTCATCCCCGAGCGCGACCATCAGTTCCTGCTGGACAGTGGCGTGCGGGCGATCTTCGGGCCGGGAACGGACATCCTGGCGGCGGCGAGCGCCATCATGAAGATGATCCCGGGCAGGAACCGCTGAGCGGCGCTGCGGTATCTGCAAGCGCCCCAGGCGCCGGACCTCAGGTCGGTCGTTCCTCCCGCGTGGGCGATGCCCCGGCCGCGCGCGGACCGTGGAGCCCCTGCATCAACCCCTCCAGTCTGGCGATGCCGGCCGCCATCTCGCGGAACTGGTCCTCAATGCGGTGCTCCAGCCGCTCCATGCGCGCTTCCAGCCGGTCGAGCCTGGCCTCGACATGGGCGAAACGGGCGTCCACCTGCTTGAAGCGTTCGTCCACCTGCTTGAAGCGGTCGTCCACCTGCTTGAAGCGAGCGTCCACCTGTTCGAAGCGGGCGTCCACCTGTTCGAAGCGGGCGTCGACTTGTCCGAAGCGGGCGTCAACGATGGTCAGGTTGACCCCGATGACGCTCGCCCCCACGAGCAGGGTCGTCGCGATCAAAGTGACGAACTGGTACTTCATCATGGGCTCCGGGTTCGGATCGTCGCCGAATCGAAGTGCCATGTTCGCGCCCCGTGGCAGGTTTGTATGCAGGACGAAAGCCGGTCGTTCACGGGCGGACATCCTGCACGTCCCATGGCGAGAGTCTGATGGCCCCCGGCCGATCAAGTCAACATGGTGGCCGGCTCTCCGGTCGGCGCGATCAGTAGCCGCCGGCCGCAGCTGCCGCCCGCCGCTCCTCCAGCGCTGCCATCATCTCGTCATGCCGGCGACCTCGATGATCCAGTAGAGGGGCCCGGTCATGCCCAACAGGCCGTCGAGCACCTCGGGCGTCAACGTCTCCTTCAAGGCGTCCTCGGGGAAGCCGATCCAGTCCAGACCGAAGCCGCCGATGAGGCCCCCGATGCCGGACGTGGCCTTGATGGCGAACGTGCGGATCGAGAAGACGACCCCCCTCGGAGCGGCGGCCCGTCCGGATTCACGCTCGTCCGCTACGTCCGTGAGCTGCGGATCGATCACGAATCGGCCGCTTTGGGTCGGGCGGCGTCCATGGCGTTCGCCGGTGCCGGAGGTGCGAGTGACGGACGATAGCCCGCGCGGAGCGTTGACACGCGGAGCGTTGTCCCTGGCCGATGGACGCGTCGGTCGCTACGCTCCAAACGCCCGACGTTCCATGAGACGGCGTCATGCGGCCCCGCCATTCGATAGGGCTTCGGCCAGCGGCGATAGTAAGTTGGGCCCAAAGGCGGCCCTATCGGTTTTACTTCGACACTAACGTATCGTTTCCGGATTGCGACTCTTTAGTATTCTCCCATCGGGACGCAAGGAATTGATGCGGTCGATTCGCGTTAGCAGTGCGTTTCGCGACCGTCCCGATAGACGCGGCCGATACGGCTTTGGATGGCTGGGAATCCGCAGCATGCATTGGGCGATCTGGGCCGGGGCGGCACGAACCGGGGCACGAACGGATGATGCGCCTGCCGATACAGTGCGGCCGGGGGTCGGATGGACGGCATAGCTAAGGGTCGGAGGTTGCCCTGGCTGCTCTCTGCGAAGGTCGCGGTGCCGGGCCGCGTGCCGCACTACCTGGAGCGTACGCAACTGCTTGCGCGGGCCTTGCCCACGCAACGCCGCCTGACGGTGCTGCGGGCGCCCGGCGGATTCGGCAAGACAACGGTGCTCGCCGAAGGCTGCCGGGCGCTGGCGTTGGACGGGACACCCACCGCGTGGATTACCCTGGACGAGCAGGACGATGGCCGGATGCTGGACGCCTACCTCGCGTTCGCGTTCGAGCGAGCGGGGCTCGACCTGCTGGAAACGCTTGGCACGGGCGTCGGCTTCGGTTCGGCGCCCGGCCCCCGCACGGAACTCGTGATGCGGGCGGTGGAAGCCCACGGGCGCCCGTGCGTTCTCGCGCTCGACCAGGTCGAACGCGTGGTGAAGACGGACGCCCTCGAACTGATCGACTTCCTCTTCCGGCTCAGCCCGCCGAACCTGCACTTGGCGGTGGCGTGCCGGGCCCTTCCGCCGGGCCTGGACATAGCGGGCATCGTCGTGGCGGGAAGCGGGGAGGTGTTGGCGGCGGACGACCTGCGCTTCAGCCAGGGCGAGGTGGACGCGTTCCTTGCCGGTCCGCCGCAGCGGCGGCGGTCGTCGCTCGGGGTGGAGGCGGCCGGCTGGCCGATCGCGCTGCGCTTTCAGCGCGATGGCATCGGTGTACAGGGAGACGAAGACAACGTCTCGAAGGATGGATCGGCGGACCGGGTCGTGGACAACTGGGTGGAGTCCCGGCTATGGCGCGGCGTGCCGCCGGGGGACCGTCAGTTGCTGCTGGACGCGGGACTGTTCGAGTGGCTGGATGCGGATCTGTTCGACGAGGTCATCGGTGAGGGCGGAGCGATGCAGCGGCTCGCCAACATGCCGGTACTGGAGGGTCTGTTGGAGCGTGCGCCGGGCGCGGACACCGGCTGGCGGCTCCATCCGCTGCTGCGGGGGCATTGCGCGCGACGGGTCTCGCTGCTGGACCCGCATCGGTTTCGCGACATGCACGGCCGCATCGCGGAGGCCCTCGCCAGGCGCGGGGAGACCACGCTGGCCGTGCAGCATGCGGGCGAGGCCGGCGACGCCGCGCTGGCGGGCCGGATCCTCGAAGACGCCGGCGGCATCCGACTGTACCTGCGCGAGGGGCTCCTGCGCCTGCGGGCGGCCGACCGCGTGCTGAACGAGGACGCGGCGGCGCGACCGCGGCTGGCGCTGGCGCACTGCGCACTGATGGCCGCGGATGGACGGCTCGACGAAGCGCGCGAGGCATACGCCAGGCTGGCGGCCGTGGTGGATCGGACCGGGGCCGATCTGGACCTGCTCGCCGATCGGTGTCTCGTTGCCGGCGTGCTGGCCCTGTACGGCTGCGCACGGCTGGACTCGGCGGAAGCGCGGGAGTTGATCGCGATCGAGCGGCGTCTGGCGGCGTCGGAGGAACTCGACCCGGCCATGCGCGCGGCCTTCCACCACGCACTTTGCATCACGCATGGCCTGCGTGCCGAGTTCGATGCGGCGGCCGAGCGCGCTGCCGCGGCGCGGCGGTTCCTGGGCCGCGAGACGACGAGCCTGTCGATGTTCGTGGACATGGAACTCGGCGCGATGGCGATGGCGCGCGGGCGTGTTCCGGAGGCGGTGCGGTGGTACGGGAACGTGCAACGCGCGGCGAAGGCGGCCTACCTGCGTGATCCGGCAGCCGCGGCGATGGTCGCGGTGCTCGTCCGCGAACTGGCCCACGAGCGCAACCGTCTCGCACGCGTACCGGAGGCCGAGAGCGTGCCACGGGCGCTGGCCCGCGGTGGCGCGCCCTTTGCGCCATACGCCGCCGCCGCGGGCACGGCGGTGGAGTCGACCCTGCGCCACGAGGGTGCCGAGGCCGCGCGCACGGCACTGGAGGAGATGCTCGAGTACGCTACGCGGCACGGGTTGCCGACGCTGCGGCGCTTCCTGGCGGCGCTGCATGTCTCGCTGCTCGCGGAGAGCGGTGCGGTCGGTGCGGCGGAGCGGGTCTGGCGCGACGCCGGGTTGCCGGAGGACGTGTCCGGGTGCCTGGACCTGTCGGGTCAGAGCTGGCGGGAGATGGAGGCGCTCGGATGCGCGCGGCTGCGGCTGTATGTCGCGCGGGAGGAGTACGCGCCCGGCCGGGCCTTCGGACACGCTTTCGCCAAGGTGGCCCGCAAGCGCGGCCTGCGGCGCACGCTGATGCGCGGCCTCGCGTTGTCCACGACGCTGGAGCATCGCCGGGGCGTGGCGCAAGCGGCGACCGCACGCATGAGGGCGTTCCTCGCCGAGTATGCGCAGGCCGACTACGCAGGACCGATGGTACGTGAGCGGGCGGCGGGGTTGCCCGTGCTGACCCGCGTCCTTGCGGGCCGTGGTGACGGGGGCGAGCGGTCCGCGGCCCTGGCGCTGTCGCGGGACCTGGAAGCCAGTGGGGACCAGACGGTGGTGCCGCGCTTGACGGCGCGGCAACGCGAAGTGGTGCGGCACCTCGCGCAGGAGCGTGACAAGGAGATCGCCCGCGCGCTCGGCATCTCGGAGGCGGGGGTCCGCTACCACGTCGGGCGGGTGTTCAACGCGCTCGGCGTGCGCGGCCGGGCGGCCGCCGTGGAACGCGCCCGGGAACTCGGCCTGCTCGGACCGGATGGGGATCAGGACTTCGCGCCCTAGCCCGCTCAGTGCGCCGTGCAAAGGTGCACGGTCCCAGTGGGTGCAAGTCCCACCCGGCAAGGGTCGTTCCAGCCGGTAGCAATCGGAACGGCGGTCGTGTCGCGTGACACCGCACTGGCCCCCGGGCGCGCCGGCCGCCTGCGTATAATGCCGAGCGGCCGTCGGAAGCGGCCGGAGCGAACGCGGGGGACAGGTCGTGATCGGAAAGCTCAACCACGTCGCCATCGCCGTCCCGGACCTCGGTGCGGCTGCCGCGCTCTACGCCGACAGCCTGGGCGCTACGGTCTCGCCGCCGAAGCCGTTGCCGGACCAGGGCGTCACCACGGTGTTCGTGGAGCTGCCGAACAGCAAGATCGAGCTCATTCATCCGCTGGGCGAGGACTCGCCGATCAAGAACTTCCTCGAACGCAATCCCCGTGGCGGCATCCATCACGTCTGCTACGAGGTCGGCGACATCGCGGCGGCGATCGACCGGCTGCGGGCGGACGGCATGACCGTGCTCGGTGACGGCAACCCGAGCATCGGAGCGCACGGCCTGCCGGTCGTCTTCCTGCATCCGCGCGACTTCTGCGGGACCCTCATCGAACTCGAGGAGGTCGCGGCTTGAGCGGCCCGCTGGACGCGCTCGTCCCGATCCTCGAGGAGCCGTTTGGCGGCGCGGAAAGGGAAGCCGACGAGGAGACCCTGCCATACGAGAAGACGCTCGCGGAAGCCCGTGCGCTGCAGGAGCGGCCGCGCGTGGCCGGCGGCTACCGCAACATCTCGCGCCAGCACCGCAAGAACCGGATGACGGTCTGGGAGCGCATCGGCGTGCTCTCGGACGAGCAGCCGATGGTGCTCTTCCAGAACTGGGGCCCCGCTCTCGACGGCGCCTCGCTGGTCACCGCGATCGTGAAGATCCACGGCCGCGACGTCGCCGTGTTCGGGCACGACTTCACGGTGCGCGCGGGTTCCATGGACGCGACGAACGGCCGCAAGCTCGCGTCCCTCTACCGGCTGGCGGCGAAGCAGGGGATGCCGGTCATCGGGCTGAACGACAGCGCCGGCGCGTTCGTGCCGGCCGGAGTCGGCGGTCTCGACGGCTATGCGGAGGCGTTCACCGCGCTCCGCAGGATCAGCGGCATCGTGCCGAGCGTCATGTGCATGTTCGGCTTCAACGCCGGTGGCGGCTCCTACCTGCCGCGGCAGGGCAGCTTCCTGATCCAGCCGAACGACACCTTCTTCGGGCTGACCGGCGTCGGCGTGGTCAAGGAGGTCCTGGGCGAGGACGTGACCCCGGACGAGCTCGGCGGACCCGCCGTGCACGGCGCGTCCGGCGTTGCGGACTTCACGGTGGCCGACGAGGTCGACGCGCTCAGGCTCGCCGCGCGGCTTCTGACCTACCTGCCGGACGACAACCACTCGAACGCGCCGTACGTCGCGACCAGCGACCCGGTCGGGCGCGACACCGAGAACCTCGACGTGCTGTTCCGTACCACGTTCAACTCGCCAACCGGCTTCAACACCCCGTTCGACATCCGGCTCGTCGTCCAGGAGGTCTGCGACCACGGCGAGTTCCTGGAAGTGCAGCCGGAACGCGCGCGCAGCACGGTCACGGCGTTCGGTCGCCTCGGCGGTCACGTGGTCGGCTTCGTCGCGAACAACAGCGCGTTCTCCACCGGCTTCATCGACGTCGACGCGGCATACAAGAACGCGCGTTTCATCCGCTTCTGCAACCTCTACAACATCCCGATCGTGTTCATGGAAGACACGACCGGATTCCTGCCGGGCACCGAGCAGGAGAGCCGCGGGGTCGTGCAGGCGGGGCGGGCGATGCTCGACTCCATCGTGGACCTGCGCACGCCCCGCATCCTGGTGCTCGTGCGCAACGCCTTCGGCGGGGCCTACGCCTCGTTCAACAACTACGCCACCGGGGCGGACTTCGTGTTCGCGCTGCCGGCGACGCGGGTCGCCGTCATGGGACCGGCCGGCCGCGAGTTCGTCTACAAGGAAGAGTTGGCGGGGCTCTCGCGGGAGCGTGCGGCGCGGTTCGGGAAACTGGTCGCGGCGGGGCGCGCTGCCGGCGCCGACGAGGCGGAGGCGCGCCACGAGGCGGAGCGCGAGGTGTCGCGGTGGTTCGCGGCGGAGGACGCGAAGCTGGTCGCGCGGTACGAGCGCGACATCATGAATCCCCGCGAAGCGCTGAGCCTGGGATCGATCTCGCAGATGGTGCTGCCGCGTGACCTGCGCCGGCTGCTGGCGGACACGGTGGACCTCTGCATGCGGCACTACGAGCCGAGCGCCATGACCGGACCGCAGCGGGAGTTCCACTGATGGTCACGGTGCTCGGCGACGGCGCGGCCGTCGGGACGTACACGCGGAACCCGGACGTGTTTCGCGACCGGCGCTGCTCGACGAGCGCGTCGGCCTGGGTGCGCCAGTTCCAGTGCGAGGACATGCGTCCGCTCATCATCTGCCGCGGACCCGTGCGCAAGGAAGCGATGGACGTGTTCGAGCAGATGGGCATCCGCGACTACGGCATCCTGCTCTCGGACAAGGACACGGTGGTGCACACCAACGCCGTGGCGCCGGAGTTGCGCGGCATCCGGAACCGCGACCGCGTGCATCGGGTGTCGGACTACACGGGCGCGGACCAGGCGGAACGCGATCTGCGCATCGCGGAGATCGTTGCCATCGCGCTGGACGGCGGTTACGACTCCGTTTTCGCCGGCTACGGCTTCATGGCGGAGGACGCGGCCCTCGTCGAGGCGATCGAGGCCGCGGGGCTCTCCTTCATCGGTCCGGGATCGGGGACCGTGCGTGCGGCCGGCCGCAAGGACGTCGCGAAGCGGACGGCGCTCGCGGAGTCGATCGACGTCACGCCCGGGGTGGACAACGTCACCGCGCTCGCGCTGGTCGCGCGGTGCGGCGACGCGGCGGGGCTCGCGGAGCTTGCCGAAGAGCGCGGGCTGACCCCGCCGCCGGAAGGCGATCTCGAGCTCGCCGCGGACGCGTTGCTCGACGAGGCCGTGGCGCGGGGCATCGACGTGCTCTCGAACGACGAGATCCTGGACGCCGTGCGCATCCAGACGTCCAACCTGCTGACGCGCTACCCCGACCGCCGGCTGCGGCTGAAGGCGGTGGGCGGCGGCGGCGGCAAGGGGCAGCGCGTGCTCGATGCGGCGTCGCGGTACGAGGGCGCGGACCTCGATGCCCGTGTCGAGGCGGCGGCGGCGGACGCCGCGGAGCGCACCCGCGAGATCTGGTCCGAGGTGAAGGCGATCGAGCCGGGCGCGAACAAGAACGTCCTCCTCGAACTCAACATCGACACGAACCGGCACCAGGAGGTGCAGGTCCTCGGCAACGGCGCCTGGTGCGTCGCCCTGGGGCTGCGGGACTGTTCCGCCCAGATGCACGAGCAGAAGCTGGTCGAGGTGTCCGTGACCAGCGAGTCCCTCGAACGCGAAATCGCCCGGCGCCGGGAGCGCGGCGACCTCGCGGGGGCGGAGGCGCTCGATACGGACCTGCGCACGCTGCTTGCCATGGAGGCCGAGGCCGCGCGCTTCGGCAAGGCGGTGGGGCTCGACTCGGTGTCCACGTTCGAGTGCATCGTGGACGGCGCGGACCACTACTTCATGGAGATGAACACGCGCATCCAGGTGGAGCACCGCGTCACCGAGCTCTGCTATGCGCTCGAGTTCGCGAATCCCCAGGACGGCGGAGACGTTCTGCGGGTCGAATCGCTGATCGAGGCGATGACGCTGGTGGCTCGCCACGGGGCGAAGCTCCCGGAGCCGCGGCGGGCGCCGCGCTACGGCGACTCCGTGGAGATCCGCCTGAACGCGACGGACGCGGCGCTGAACCCGGCGGCGGGAGGGCTGATCGAGTCCTGGTCCAACGCCGTGCGGGGCGAGATTCGCGACGACCAGGGCATCTCGGTGCACAACCCCGACACCGATCTCTTCATGCCCTACTACCTGGCGGGCGCCTACGACAGCAACATCGCGCTGCTGCTGACGGCGGGCGAGGGCCGCGAGGAGACGTTCGCGGCGATGCTCGACGTGTTGCGCCGTACGCGCATCAAGGGGCGGCACCTCAAGACCAACCTCGACTTCCACTACGGGCTGTGCCACTGGCTGGCGGCCCAGGACGTGCGCGCGAAGATCGAGACGCGCTTCGTGCAGGCGTACCTCGGAGCGGTCGCGCGGCTTTCCGAACGCGCCCGGGAGGTCGACGTGGAGGCGGCGTTCGAGCATGTGAAGCGCCGGTCCGTCGAGGCGATCGGGGACGCTGCCGTGCGGGCCGGCTACGCGCGCGCCATGGATCTCAAGACATCGCTCCTGGTGCGGCCGCTTGAGCGCCTGCTCGAGCGCCCGCACCTGCTGGCCGGTTGGGTGGCGACGGGCGCCCGCCACTCCGAAGCGGCGCCGGGCGGCGTGCGGTGGCTCGTGAATCCCGTAGACGTGCTGGCGGAGCTGTACCGCTACCTGGACATGGATCGTCCTACCGGCCCCGCGGCGGAGGCGATCTGGGACCACGACCGGGAGTTGCTGGACAATGCGCAGGCGCTCTATGCCCGCCTGCGGGCCGGGCTCAGCCCCGGCGGGTTCGAGGAGCTGGACGGACTGTTGCGCACGCCGCAGCCGCCACCGGGCACGCCGGGGGCGCTCGCCGAGGCATGGGACGACCTGCGCGCCCGCCATCTCGGCTACCAGCACGGCCTGCAACTGCTCGCGCTCCCGGGCCAGATCGCGCGCGAAGCCGGGTTCGACCGGTTGCGCGTACGTCCGGACCTGACGGTGGACGTTCCGTCGGAACTCTACGGCAGCGACGCCCTTGCCGCGGCGCGCAAGGTGCTCGCCCCGCCGCCCGCCGCGAGCGCTGACGAGATCGTGGCGGAACTGGGCGGCATGTTCTATCCGCGCGAGGCGCCCGGGATGCCGCGTTTCCTCGAAGCCGGTACGCACTTCGAGCCGGGCGACACCCTCTACGTGATCGAGGTGATGAAGATGTTCACCAAGGTGACGGCGAGCTTCGCCGGGACCGTGGACGCGTGCGTCCTGGGCGACGGCGAGGGCGTGGTCGTGAGCCAGGGCGAGTTGCTGTTCCGGGTGACGCCGGACGAGCGCCCGGCCGTCGTGGATCCGGACGAGACCCGGCGCCGGCGGCTGGAGCGCACCGCGGAGATCGCCGAGCGCTGCCTCTGAGGGAAGAGCGTGGAACGGTGTCGCGTCCGGGTGCTACCCTGTCCGGTGCCGCGGGGACGGCGTGTCGGCCCGCGCGAGAGCCCCCGTCACCAGCATGATCGTCAGACCCCGCATCCGCGGCTTCATCTGCACCACGGCGCACCCCACGGGCTGCGCGGCCGGCGTGCGGGCGCAGATCGCGCGCGCCGCGCCGCTGGATGCCGGCCCGTCGAAGGCGCTGGTGCTCGGTGCGTCCGGCGGGTACGGCCTGGCGTCGCGCATCGTCGCGGCGTTCGGCGGCGGTGCGGACACCTTGGGCGTGTCGTTGGAGAAAGCGCCCACGGAGCGGCGCACGGCCACCGCCGGCTGGTACAACAACGCCGCCTTCGAGGCCGCCGCCGCGGAGCGGGGCCTGTACGCGAAGACGCTTGACGGGGACGCCTTCTCGGACGAGATGAAGTCGCGGGCGATCGAGGCGATCGGGACGGACCTCGGACAGATCGACCTCCTCGTCTACAGCCTCGCGGCGCCGCTCCGGCGGCATCCCCGCACCGGGGAGACGTTCCGGTCGTCCATCAAGCCGCTCGGGGAGGCGTTCCACGTCAAGACGCTCAACCAGGCGACCGGCGAGGTGCACGAGGTGGACCTCGAACCCGCGACGGCCGAAGAGACCGCCGCGACGGTCGCGGTCATGGGGGGCGAGGACTGGGAGTACTGGATCGAGGCCCTGCACGACGCGAAGCTGCTGGCGCCGGGGTTCCGTACCGTCGCTTACACCTACATCGGCAGCGAGCTCACCTGGCCCATCTACTGGCAGGCGACGCTCGGCAAGGCGAAGGAAGACCTCGACCGCGCCGCCGTGGCGCTGCGGGCGCGGCTCGCCCCCCTGGACGGAGATGCCCGCGTCGCCGTGCTGAAGGCGGTGGTGACGCAGGCCAGTTCCGCGATCCCGGTGGTGCCGCTCTATCTCTCCGTGCTTTTCCGCGTCATGAAGGACGCCGGCAACCACGAGGACTGCCTCGCCCACATCGACCGGCTGTTCCGCACCGGCCTGTACCCGGACCGCGAGGCGGGCCTCGACGAGGTCGGCCGGCTGCGCATGGACGACTTCGAACTGTCGCAGCCCGTGCAGGAGGAAGTCGGCCGGCGGTGGCCCCTGGTCGCCACGGACAACCTCCACGAACTCGGCGACCTCGATGGGGTCCGCAACGACTTCCTCGGCATCTTCGGCTTCGGCGTCGACGGCGTGGACTACGACGCGGACGTGGATCCGCTCCTCGGGCGCGGTTGACGGCTTGGACTGCGACTTCCTGAAGGCCTGCCGCGGAGAGGCCACGGACCGCACGCCGGTCTGGCTGAACCGCCAGGCGGGCCGCTACATGCCTGAGTACCACGCGCTCAAGGGCGACACGCCGAGCCTCGACTTCTTCACGACGCCGGAACTCGCGGCCCGCGCGACGCTGGACGCGCAGCGCATCCTGGGCGTCGACGCCGCCATCGTCTTCGCGGACCTGCTGCCGATGCTGGTCCCGATGGGGCTCGAACTCGACTACAAGGCCGGGGAAGGGCCGGTCTTCGCGCGGCCCGTACGACGCGCGGCCGATGTCGAGGGGCTGGCAGTGCCGCCGGCCGAGGAGGGGACGGGCTACATCGCGGAGACGATCGCGCGGGTCCTCGACGGCCTCCCTTGCGACGTGCCCCTGATCGGCTTCGCGGGCGCGCCGTTCACCCTGGCGTCCTACGCCATCGAGGGTCGGGGTTCCCGCAACTACCGGCACGTGAAGCGGATGATGTACGGCGCTCCGCACCTGTGGCGGGCGCTCATGGACAAGCTGGTCGATGCCGTGGCCGGTTACGTTGCGCTGCAGATCGACAGCGGCGCGAACGCCGTTCAGCTCTTCGACAGCTGGGTGGGCTGCCTCTCGCTGGCGGACTACCGCCGCTACGTCCTGCCGAGCACGCAACGACTGATGGCGAGGATCTGCGGACGCGTGCCCGTGATCTACTTCGGCACGGCCAACGGCCACTTGGTGGACGCGATGTACGAGGCGGGACCGGACTTCCTCGCGCTCGACTGGCGGACGCCGCTCGCAGCGACGTGGGACCGTCTGGGGATGCCGGCCGTGCAGGGCAACATGGACCCGATGGCGTTGTGCGCGGACCGCGCCACGGTGGCGGAACACGCGCGGCGCGTGCTGGACGAGGCGGACGGTCGCCCCGGGCACATCTTCAACCTCGGCCACGGCATCGTGCCCGAGACCCCGGTCGACAACGTCAGGTTCCTGGTCGACTTCGTGCACGAAGCCTCCGCGCGGTGAAGCGGGCTTTGGCCGCAGTGGGGTGCCTGCTCGGCGCCGTTCTGTGCGGGGCCGACGAGATCGAGACCGTCACGGTGGTGGGGACGACGCCCCTGCGGTTGGACGATGCGGATGCCAACGCGTTTCCCGGCAGGGTCCAGCACTTCGATGGCGAAACGTTGCGGCGGAGCGCGAGTCTCGACCTCGCGAGCTTCCTGAACCGTCGGGCCGGGGGCGTCCACGTCCACTCCGCCCAGGGCAATCCGCTGCAGTCGGACCTCTACTACCGGGGCTACGTGGCGTCCCCGCTGCTCGGCCTGCCGATGGGCCTCACGGTGTACCAGAACGGGGTGCGGCTCAACGAACCGCTGGGGGACGCGGTCAACTGGGACCTCGTGCCCCTGAACGCCGTGGCCGGCGTGACGCTGCTCGGAGGATCGAACCCGCTGTACGGCCTCAACACGCTCGGCGGGTCGATCGCGCTGCGGATGAAGAACGGTTTCACGCACCCGGGCCACGCGGCCGCGATCGAGGGCGGCTCCCACAACCGTTTCGTCGCGAACGCGGAGACCGGGGGCGGGAACGAACGCCTGGCCTGGTACGCCAACCTGCAGCGGTTCCACGAGGGCGGCTGGCGCGACCTGTCGGACTCGTGGGCGGAGAACGGGTACGCCAGCGTCGGATGGCGCGGTGCGGAGGCTTCGGTGGACCTGGACTTCCACGCGAGCCGGTCCGACCTGACCGGGAACGGGCTCGCCCCGGGCGGACTCCTCGAGCGCGACCGCGCGGCTGTCTTCACGGCGCCGGACATCACGGAGAACGACGCGAGGCTGTGGACGCTCCGCGGCGATCGCGACTTCGGCGGGGCGAACGTGGCCGGGCAGCTCTCGTGGCGGTCGAACGACACCGCGTCGTTCAACGGGGACGGACTGGACGAGGACGACATCGACGAACTCGTCGATGTCGGCTTCGGCGGTGTCGAGTCGTTGCTGGGCGTCCTGCGCGGCGGCTGCCGGGAGTCCGTGGCGGAGGAACTCGGGCGGGACGGGACGGAGCTCGGATCCCCCGGCGAGGGCGCGTTCGTCGAGGCCGTGGCGGAGAGCGGCTGCAGCGCGGTCAACAACCTGAGCGACCGGGAGCAGGACACGCTCGCCGCGGCCCTCGAAGCCGAGCTGGTTCTCGAAGCGGGGGGCTTCGCGCACGACGTGCGCGCCGGCGTGGGTTACTACCGGGGTCGGAGCGGGTTCGAATCCGCCCGGCAGTTCGCGCTCCTGGACCCGGGCCGGCGTTCGACGATCGGGCCCGGCGCCGTCGGCGGGGCGTTCGCCGAGGACCGGACGGACCTGCGCACCCGTACCGCGCGCCGCTACCTGTACTTCGGCGACGCCGTGCGGGTCAGCGAACGCTGGACGGTCTCGCTGTCGGGTTTCCTGCACGCGAGCAGGGTGACCCTCGCGGACCGGAGCGGCGAGCAGCCGCGGTTGAACGGGCGGCATGACTTCCGGAACTTCAACTGGGGCATCGCCTCGCTGTTCCGCCTCGGGCCCGCGACGAACGGCTACGTGTCCTACCGGCAGGCGAGCCGGCTGCCGACGCCGATCGAACTCGCGTGCAGCGAGGAACTCGCCATCAACCCGGAGACCGGGGAACTCGAGGAGTGCCGCCTGCCGAACGCCTTCCTCGCGGACCCGCCGCTGGACGAAGTCGTGTCGAAGAGCCTGGATCTCGGCCTGCGGGGAGACCGCGCGGGCGTCTCCTGGACCCTCGGGGCCTTCCACGCGCGCAACCGCGACGACATCATCTGGCAGACCGGCCAGACGCGCGCCCACGGCCTCTTCAGGAACGTGGACGAGACGCTGCGGCTCGGGCTGGAAACCTCGCTGGCCGGGGTCAAGGGGCCGTGGCGGTGGGATGTCGGCTACACGTTCGTGCGGGCGACCTTCGAAGACGACTTCGAGGTGCTGAGCCCGAACCACCCGGCGATCCCCGAGATCGAAAACGGGGACGACGGGGAGGACGGGGAGGACGAAGGCGCGGGCACCCGTCCGGTTCGGGCCGGCAGTTCGGTGCCGGGCATTCCGGAGCAACTGTTCAAGGCCGCGGTCGAGTACGCGATCGACGAGCGCTGGTCCGTTGGCATGGACCTCATCGCCGTGTCGTCGAGCTACCTGCGGGGGGACGAGTCGAACGAGCTCGACCGGCTGTCGGGATACGTGACGGTCAATGCCCAGGCGCGCTGGCGGAGCGGGCAGTTCGAGGCCTTCGTGCTGGTCGAGAACCTGTTCGACGGGGACTACGAGACGTTCGGCCTGATCGGCGAGGAACCGGACGAGATCGTGGGCCTGGACGACCTCGGGGACGACGTGCGCTTCTACGCTCCCGGTGCGCCGGCCTCCGCCTGGATCGGAGTCAGGCGGCGGTTCTGAGGCAGGTCAGGGAATCTCCACCCCGAGGGAGCGCAGTTGCGTCTCGGCCGCGTCCGCCCAGCCGCGGTTGGCGGCGGGGCTCGCCGGGCTCGGATGGAGGACGTGCCCGATCGGCACTCGAGCCCCGAGGACGGCGCGGGCGCGACCTTCGCTCCACCGTCCGACACCTACGACCAGGCGCGGCTCGAGGTAATCCACGATCTCCACCAGCGCGCGGTCGCAGACCCGGTAGAGCGCCCGCCTCTCGTCCGGCGGGAGCTTGTCCGGCGTCCGGTTGCGGCCCGACGCCTCCAGGAAGGCCAGTGGGCAGTAGTTCCACACGAGGAACCGGCGGAAGAATGCCCTGGGCGTGCCGAAACGGTCCCGCGCCCAGCCCCACAGGCGGCTGCCGCTGACCTCGCTGCGGGTGCAGGCAAACCCCTGGATCGGCCGTTTGGGATGCTGGCGCGCCGGCGGTCTTATGCCGGTCTCGATACCGAGCCAGGAGCGCACCAGCGAGACCTCCCCGAACGGCACTCCCGTCTGCACCATGCCGAAGGGTCCCGGGTTCATGCCGAGCAGCAGCACTTCCGCGTCGGGCCGGCAATGCCGCTCCAGGTACTGGCGATGCGCCGCGAAGGCGTAGTCGAGTGGGTTGTAGACGTGCTCGACGGGCGGCGCGAACGCGAGGGCGCCGACGTCCCGGCCGAGGGCGCGGGCGATGGCGGCCGGCCGGGTCACGGATGCGCGGAGAAGTCCCCGGCCGAAACCCGCATCACGTCGCGGTTCTCGTTGACGAGGACGAGCGCCTCCGGGCTTTCCCACGCGATGGCCTCGAGCTGCTTCGTGACGTCCGGGTCGAGGTCGAGTTTCCACGCCCGGCCGGAGAACCAGTTCCCGCCGGTGGCCGGGCGGTCGAAGATCCACAGCGCGACGTAGGTGGCCACCGCGAGCCGGGAGCCATCGGGCGACAGGTCCGCGCCGGTCGCCAGGGTGACGTCTTCGCGTCGCCCGACCAGCGTCAGCACGTTGTCCCGGTCGACGTGGTCGGTGTCGAGGCGATAGAGCTTCGCTCCCGGTTCCCACTCCAGCGCCTTGCCGGCCTGGCGGTGCTTGGTGATGAAGTGGAGCTTGCCGCCGTCGACGAAGACGGCCTCGCAGTCGAAGTGCCAGGTCTTCGCGGGGAAGTGCTCCTGGTCCGGATAGCGGATCGGCAGGAAGGCGTGCGCGCGCATCTTCGCGACCGCGCGCGGGTCCGGCTCGCGGACGACGTACACGCCGAGGTCCCGCCGCGAGTTGCCGTTGTTGCCGACGTCGGCGATGTACAGCGTCCCGTCCGCGAGGGCGATGTCCTCCCAGTCGTAGTGCCAGGCGTTGTCGATGGCGTGCCCTGGCCAGTCCGCGGGCGCGCCCTCCCGCCCCGAGAGGAAGGGCGGCATGAGCGGCGTCCCGTGCGGGTCGAGGGCAAACACCCGTGCGGTGTCGCCGCTGTCGTTGTGCACCCAGTAGAACTCGCCGGCCTCGGACTTCACGATGCCGCTGACCTCCGAAAGGTCGGGGTGCGTGAGACTGCCGACGGGCTCGACCGCGTGGCCGGCCAACGCCACGGCGCAGAGCGCCGTGGCGACCGTCCGCTTCACCCGTCGAAGGCGTAGCGGATCATCACGCGGGAACCGTCGGCCAGCCCGGTCCGGAAGGGCTCCCCGAAGCGGCTCCAACCGGTGTCGGCGTACTTCTCGCCCATGATCCCGAGAATCTGCGCGTGGATGTCCGTCGCGGTCTCGATGGATCCCGTCGCCATCAGTTCCGGCGCCTGGCGGAACGCGCCGTCGGACCGCGTCCACACGCCGAAGTCCCCGACCCAGATGCGGGCCCGCGCGAGACCCTGCTCGACCGCGCGGGCGCGCCACGCGTCAGGCTGCGTCACGACGAAGATGTCGGACCCGTCGTAGGCGAACCAGATCTCGGCCTTGCAGCGGCTTTCCTCGCCGTTGCTCTTGATGGGCGTCAGGTAGACGAGCGGGGAGCTGGCGAGTCCTTCCGGCGCGTCGGCCCAGGCGTGACGCCCGGCCAGCAGGAAGGCGGGAGCGAGGGAAGCGCCCACGACGAAGGATCGCCGGGAGAGCGCCGGGGGGGTTGGTGTGTTGGCCATGGGTATTCGGTTCCTTGCCGGACGTAACGCTCTACGAGCGTAAGCCGGATTTCCGTCGCGCGCCAGTGTGAGCCAGTGTGACCGCGCCGCCCGGGAGCGTCGGGGGTGTCTGCTACCATCCTCGACGGTTGTCGGGCAAGGGAGGCGAGCGATGAGGAAGATGGCGGCGGTGGTCCTGGCAGCATGCGCGCTCGGCGGCGCCGGCGCGGAGAAGAACGCCTACTTCGGCGACCTGCACGTCCACACGCGTTTCTCGTTCGACGCGTTCTCCTTCGCCACCCGCGGCAGCCCGGACGACGCCTACCGCTTCGCCAAGGGCGGTACGCTGATGCACCCGGCGGGCATCGAGGTGCGCCTCGACGAGCCGCTCGACTTCTACGCGGTGACCGATCATGCGGCGTATCTCGGCGCGATGACCGCGCTGCTGAATCCGCAGCACCCAAGACACCGCGAGGCGACGGAACTCGGCCTCCTCGATGCGACCACGCCGGCGGCGCGGGGCGGCTATCTCCCCGCGGCGCGCCCGTTCGTCGAGACGCTCGGGGACGACTACGACCGCAAGGGCGCGTGGGCCCAGATCGTGGCCGCCGCCGAGCGCCACAATCGCCCCGGCGAGTTCACGGCCTTCATCGCCTACGAGTTCACGCCCTCGCGGGAGGGCGGCAACATGCACCGCAACGTGATCTTCGCCGGCGGCGACGTGCCGGACAACATCTTCGGGCGGGACGACTCCGCCAACCCCGAGGACCTTTGGGCGTGGATGGACGAGCAGCGGGCGCGCGGCGGCGACGTGCTCGCGATCCCGCACAACTCCAACGGCTCCGACGGCTGGATGTTCGAGAACGTGCAGTACGACGGCAGCCCCATGGACGCGGACTACGTGGACCGGCGCATGCGCAACGAACCGCTGGTCGAGATCGCGCAGGTCAAGGGCACCTCGGAGACGCACCCCGCCCTGTCGCCCAACGACGAGTGGGCGGACTTCGAGATCTTCCCGTACCGCGTCGGGCAGTGGGGGAAGTCGAGGCCCAACGGCAGCTATGTGCGGGAGGCCTGGCTGACGGGCCTCGGCCTCGAAGCGAGCACCGGCATGAATCCGTACCGGTTCGGCGTTGTGGCGGCTTCCGACACGCACAACGCGGGGTCGCGGTTCGACGAGGAGAACTTCCTCGGCAAGGTGGGGGTCCATGACGCGCTGCCGCAGCGACGCGGCTCCGTGCCCGTCGGCGAGTTCGACGGGCTGCCCACGTACCGGCACGTGTACCGGATGCACTACGGGGCGGCCGGGATCGCCGGGATCTGGGCGGAGGAGAACACGCGGGCGGCGCTCTTCGCCGCGTTGCGCCGGAAGGAGACGTTCGGGACGAGCGGGACGCGGATCCGGCTGCGCATGTTCGCCGGCCACGGCCTGCCCGCCGACCTCCACGACCGCCGGGACATGACGGCGGGCATGGAGGGCGTACCCCAGGGCGGCGATCTCGAGGGCGGCGATGTGGCGCCGACGTTCGCCGTGCAGGCGCTTGCCGATCCAGGGGCCGCGCCGCTGCAGCGGCTGCAGGTCGTGAAGGGCTGGATCGAGGACGGTCAGACCCACGAGCGCGTCTTCGACATCGCGTGCTCGGACGGACTCGCCGTGGACCCGGCAACGCACCGCTGCCCCGACAACGGGGCCACCGTGGATCTCGCGACGTGCGCCATCAGCGCGGGCCTGGGGGCGGCGCAGCTCGGCGCGACCTGGACCGATCCAGCCTGGGACGCCCCCGCGATCGCCTTCTACTACGCCCGCGTGCTGGAGAACCCGACCTGCCGCTGGTCGACGTGGGACGCGATCAGGGCGGGCGTGCCGCCACGGCTGGGGTTGCCGGAAACGCTGCAGGAGCGGGCCTGGACCTCCCCGGTGTGGGTACGCCCGTAGGGGACGGGCCCAGGCTCGTCCCGTCCCGTCTTGAATTCATGCACGTACGCGATCGGGCTTGTCCCGTCCCGTCTCGACGGCCTGCACGGTCTTGACACGGGCGACCGCGAGCTACGTGAACATCGCCTCAATCAAGATCCCGTGCGGCCATCGCGGCTCGTCGGCCCTCCGCCTGGTTCTCGGCGGTCCGCGCCCCCCGGCGCGCCGCCTCACCGCAACAGCGGTTCCAGCACCTCCCAGACGTTTTCGAGCAGAATCGGCTGAGCCTCCGCGGTCGGGTGGATTCCGTCGCGCTGCAGCATGGTTTCCGGGTCGATCCCGTCGAGGAAGAAAGGCACCAGCTTTGCGTCGAGCGACTCGCTGACCTCGACGAAGACGTCGCGGAACGACTCGGTGTAACGGGGGCCGAGATTGGGTGTCATCTGCATGCCCGCGACGACGACGGCGGCCCCCTTGGCGCGGGCGGCCCGCGCGATGGCGTCCAGGTTCTCCCGGATCCGCGCCACGGAATAGCCGCGCAGACCGTCGTTGCCGCCGAGTTCGACGATCACGATGCGCGGCCGGTGCCGCTCGAGGAGCGCGGGCGCGCGCGCGCGTCCGCCCGTGGTCGTCTCGCCGCTGACGCTCGCGTTCACGACCCGGTACGGACTGCCCGCGTCCGCGAGACGTTTGGCCAGCAGGTGGACCCAGCCCCGCTCGGAAGCGATGCCGTAGGCGGCGCTCAGGCTGTCGCCCAGGACGAGGATGGTCGGTTGCGTGCCGCCGGGCGCGTCGACGTTGGCGGTAGCGCCGACGGCGATGACCAGGATGGGCAGCGCAAAGATGCGTGACAGGCGTTGCAACGGATGGGCGCCGGTGATGCGTACACGCAATGGTAGTCTATGCGCCGCAAGCCCATCGGATCCGGTCGCCGGCCCCGCCGACGCCCGGTGTTTGAGGTCATCCGACACCCGACATGAACGACGGTTCCGCCGAATCGCCGATCCTGCGCGCCCGCGCGATCAACAAGACCGTGCCGACCGCGGAGGGCGACCTGTGCATCCTCGACGACGTGGACTTCGAGGCGGCGGCCGGCGAGTCGGTGGCGGTGGTGGGCGCCTCCGGGTCCGGCAAGACCACCATGCTCGGGATCCTGGCGGGACTCGATCTCCCGAGCGCCGGGGACGTCTGGCTCGACGGAGAAGAGATCACGGCGCTGTCGGAGGAGCAGCGTGCGCGGGTGCGCGGTCGCTGCATCGGCTTCGTGTTCCAGACCTTCCAGCTCATCGAGAGCCTGTCGGCGCTCGAGAACGTGATGTTGCCGTCGGAGCTGCGGGGCGACGCCGCCGCGCGCGATGACGCGCTGCAGTTCCTGACGCGGGTGGGCCTCGCGGAACGGGTGACCCACTATCCTCGCGAGCTTTCGGGTGGCGAGCAGCAGCGCGTGGCCATCGCGCGGGCCTTTGCCTCGCGGCCGAAGGTCCTGTTCGCGGACGAGCCCACCGGGAACCTGGACACCGCAACGGGGGCGCGGGTCATCGATCTCCTGTTCGATCTCAACGTCGAGTCCGGCGCGACGCTCGTGCTCGTGACGCATGATGCCGCCCTCGCGGACCGGTGCAACCGCATCGTCACCCTGGAAGCGGGAAGGGTCGCCGCGTGACGCCGCGCATGGTGCTGCGGCTGGCCGTGCGCGACTGGCGCGCCGGCGAACTGCGCCTGCTGCTCGCGGCCGTCGTGGTGGCGGTGGGCACGGTGACCGCGATCGGCCTGTTCGTCGACCGCCTGCGCGAGGCCCTCCTCTCCGAGTCGACCACGTTCCTGGGCGCCGACCGGGTCATCGGCTCGACGCGGCCGATACCCGAGGACTTTCGTGACGCCGCGCGCCGCCTGGGACTGGCTCAGACCGACGTCATTACCTTCCCCTCGATGCTCTTCGCGGACGAATCGACGGACGCCCGCAGCCAGCTCGTGTCCGTCAAGGCCGTGGGGGACGGCTATCCCCTGCGTGGCGTGTTGCGCGTCGCGGAGGAGCCGTTCGGACCCGCCGGCGTCACGGATGCCGTCCCCGCGCCGGGCGAGGTGTGGCTCGACTCGCGCCTGTTCCCGGCGCTCGATCTCGCGGTGGGGGACGCGGTGGCGCTCGGCTACGCGCGCCTCGAGATCGCCCGGGTGCTCGCGGGCGAGCCGGACCGCGGCGGCAGCGTGTTCGATCTCGGCCCGCGTCTCCTGATGCACATCGACGACGTACCCGAGACGCGCGTGATCCAGCCGGGCAGCCGGGTCGGCTACCGGCTGCTCCTCGCGGGAGACGACGGCAGCCTCGCCGAACTGCGCGCGGCCATCGAGCCGGACCTCGCACCCAATTACCGCTGGCGGGGCATCGCCGACGCGAACCCGACCATCGGCGAAGCCCTCGACCGCGCCGAGAGCTTCCTCCTCCTGGGAGGACTGCTGGCGGTCCTGCTCGCCGGAGTCGCCGTTGCGCTCGGCGCGCACCGATACGCGCGGCGGCACTACGACCATGTCGGCGTGCTCAAGACCCTCGGGGCCACGCCGTCCGACGTGCAGTGGGGCTACCTGGGTATCCTGAGTGTGGTCGGCGGCGCCGGGGTCGTGACGGGCCTCGTGCTAGGGGGCCTTGTGCACCAGGGCATCGTGGCGGCGTTGGCCGCCTATCTGCCGGCGTCGCTGCCGTTGCCGAGCCCCCGCCCGCTGGCGTTGGGGGCAGTCACGGGCTTCGTATGCCTGCTGGCGTTCGCCCTGCCGCCGCTGCTCGCCCTGCGCGGGGTCTCGCCGATGCGCGTGATCCGGCGGGACGTGCATGCCGGCGCGGCGTCGCAGGCGTTCACGTACGGGTCCGCCGCCAGCGGCGGGCTCGGCCTGCTGGTGTGGTACAGCGGCGATGTCCTACTGACCCTGTGGGCGCTCGTCGGCGGGGTGGGCGTCTGCGGGGCGTTCGCCGTGCTGGCGCTCGCGCTCCTGCGCGGCGGGCGCGTCGTGGGGATGCATGCCGGCAGCGCCTGGCGGCTCGCCCTGGCGGGCCTGCAGCGGCGCTACCGGGAGAACGTCGCCCAGATCACGATCTTCGGGATCGCGATCATGCTCCTGCTCATCCTGCTGCTGATCCGCACGGCCCTGCTGGACGAGTGGCGCGCGCAGTTGCCCGAGGACGCGCCGAACCACTTCGTCATGAACGTCGCCGACGACGAGGTCGATGCGGTGCAGGCCCTGCTGGCGACCCACACGGACTATGACGGACACCTCTTTCCGATGATCCGCGGCCGAGTCATGAGCGTGAACGGCGAGGCCGCCGAGTCCTGGGCGGAGACCCATCGCCGGGGGCCGGACGGGCCGCGCCTGCGGTCCGAGCGCAACCTGACGTGGTCCGACACGCTGCCCGACAACAACGTGCTCGTGGAGGGCGCGTGGTGGCCGGAGGGCACGGACGAAGCCCTGATCTCGCTCGAGGACGAGTATGCCGCCCGTTTCGGGCTCGGCATCGGGGACGAACTGGCCTTCGACATCGGCGGCTTGCCCGTGACCGCGCGTGTGGCCAACACGCGGCGGGTCGAGTGGGACAGCCTGCAGCCCAACTTCTTCCTGATCTTCTCCGGAGGCGCGCTGCGCGACTTCGCCACCACCCACATGACGAGCTTCCACCTCGACGCCGAGGCCAAGCCGTTCCTCAACCGCCTCCTGTCGGAGCATCCCACGATCACGGTGATCGAGGTCGACGAGATCATCCGCCAGGTGCGCAGCATCGTCGGGCGGGTCACGCAGGCGATCGAACTGGTGCTGGGCCTCGTCCTCGGCGCCGGCGCGCTGGTGCTCGTGGCCTCGATCCAGGCGAGCCACGAGGCGCGCCTGAAGGAACACGCCCTCGTCCGCGCCCTCGGCGGGACCATGAAACTCATCGCCGGGGCGCTCACGGCGGAGTTCGCGGTGCTCGGCGCCTTCGCCGGCGTGGTCGCGGTGATCGGGGCGGAGATCACCGTTACCGTGTTGCGGTCACAGGTCTTCGAAATCGGGTACGAACTGCACCCGTGGCTGTGGCTCGCGGGACCCGCCATCGGCGCGTTGCTGATCGCCGCCATCGGGTATCTCGGCACGCGGAAACTGGTTGAGTCGCCGCCGGTGCTGGTGCTGAGGGAACTCTGATCCGGCGGCTGTCGAGGTGGTAGCGTATTCATGTGCCCGGATGCGGGGGTCGATGTATTGCGGAGCCTCTAGACCGGGTAACCCGATCGTGCGAGTGCGCGTCGTTGCCGCGCTTCAGCCATCGATCACCGGGTAGCACGGATCGCCCCAGTGCTCCTCCGGATTCGCCATCAGCAGGTGGATCACGCGGGGCACGAGGTCGGCGAGGATCGCTGTGCCGTCACGCACTTGGTCCCGGTTCACGCTGCTCTGCCACGTCGCGCCGCCGTGGATCAACTGGTTGCGCAGCGTGTAGAGCCGCGCCAGGACGATGGCGAGTACCGTGGCCGTGCGGCTGCGGTCGCGCAGCGCGAGGTGCGCCTTGGTCCGGGCGCCCTCGAAGGAGCGCTGCCACTGGCGCTCGGAGATCTTGCCGTTCTGGTAGTCCCAGAAGGGTTGGAACACGAAACGATTGTCGAGGAGGAGCCGGAAGGGCCCGGGGAACTTCGCCCAGACCAACTCGTACAGGAGGTTCTCGTCGTCGAGCTCCACGAGCCGTTCAAGGAAACGCTCGAGCACCGTCTGCTCCGGCGTAGACTCGCGCTGGATCTCGTCGGAGTAGGCGGCGTTCAGGGCGATCCAGAGAAAGATGAAGCGCCCGTCGTCATCGTCGCCGCACCGCTCGGCCCGCCCGAGCCAGCTCACCGCGCGGTGCACTCGCAGGGCGATGGCCGGGTGCCGGTCCTCTATGCGGCGGGCCCGGGCCTTGAGGCTGGGATAGTCGAAGGGCATGCGCGGAAGCGGGGCCGCCGGGGAGCCTGTCTACGGGATTCCCGGCGAGCACCGCGCAGCGCCGGATGCCGCCCGCGGCGAGTTCATGCGCGTATCGGGTTGAAAGAACCCTGTCACGATGCTGCCCTCCTCGGGATGCCGCTGCCGGTAGCGACGGAGTTCATTGTCCGTCAGGCCGGCGTGGATGTCGATGAACTCCAAAGTGGCTGGTTCCGTCCGCCAATGTGCTGTGTCCGGCATGCGCCGTGGAGTCGCATGATCCAGGACGCCTCGCCGTGGCGCTACGGGCAACGGCTGAAAGTTCCTGTAGGAGAAAGGACGGCGTGGCTGGGCCGCGGGCGGAGCCGTCCTGCACGGGTAGTGGCCGAGCGCGCGCGAACCACGTTCGCGTTGCGAGGTGGCGGGCCGGCCATGGGGCGCTACAGGGGACCGTTTCCGAGGCCGAAAGGCGACGAGGACGCGCTCGTCGACGCTTGCGCCCGGCCCCGGTCGCCAGTCCCGCCCGGCGCCGCCCGATTGGCAACGGCCGGCCAAATCGGACACACTCTCGCGCATGAAATCCCCCGCTTCCCTGCTCGGCGCGCTGGCCGCGGTGTGCGCAGTGTGCGCGTTTGCACAGGACGAGGCTTCCGTCGCCGAAGTCGCGCAAATCCCGGGAGTGGAAGAGATCGTGGTGGTCGCGGACGCGTCGGTACGCACCCGCCAGGGCGACCTCGGCAGCGTCACCACGGTGGATGCCGAGGAACTCGATCTCCTGCGTGCCAACCACGTGCACGAAACCCTCGCGCGGGTGCCGGGGGTCTGGGTCCAGCGCGGCTCGGGCCACGAACACCTGACGGCGATCCGCTCGGGCGTGCTGGCCGGGCCCGGGGCGTGCGGCGAGTTCCTCTATCTGGAGAACGGCATCCCCATCCGCCCCGCGGGGTTCTGCAACATCAACAACCTCTTCGAGGTCAACACCGAGCAGGCGGCGGCCGTCGAAGTCCTGCGCGGACCGGCGAGCGCGCTGTTCGGCGGCAACGCCCTGCACGGGGTGGTGAACGTCGTCGCGCGGCGCCCGGCGGGGCGGCCGGCGCTCTCCCTGGAGGTGGGTCCCTACGACTACCACCAGGCGCGCGCCGGCGGGGTGCTGGGCGACGTGCGCGTGGACGTGCACTCGACCGGCAGCGGGGGCTACCGGGACGACACCGGCTTCGGCCAGCAGAAGGCCAGTCTGAGCCACGTCCTCGACGCGGGGCCGTGGGAGGTCTCGAACTTCGTGTCGGCCACGCTGCTGAACCAGGAGACCGGCGGATTCGTGCGCGGGTACCGGGCGTATGACGACGACGGCCTGCGCGACGCCAACCCGAACCCGGAGGCGTACCGTGACGCGTGGTCGCTGCGCGCGATCAGTGCCTGGACGCGGGCCCTCGGGGATCGTCAACTTGCCCTGACGCCCTACCTGCGCCGCTCGAGCATGGCGTTCCTGCAGCACTTCCTGCCGGGACAGCCCCTCGAGACGAACGCGCAGACGAGCGGTGGGGCGGTCGGGCGTCTCGGGGGCGTCGACGGGAGCCTCTCGTGGAACGTCGGCGCCCAGGTCGAGTGGATGCGGGGCGAACTCGGTCAGCACCAGGACGGTCCGACGGTCGGATCGGCCTTTCTGGTGGCCACCCGGCCGCCGGGCACGCACTACGACTACGACGTCGACAGCGCCATGGCGGCGGCGTTCTACGACCTGACCTGGTCGCTCTCGGCCCGGGCGAACCTCGTCCACAGCCTGCGCGTCGAGCGCCTGGCCTACGACTACGACAACCATGCCACCGTCGGCAACACCCGCGACGACGGGACCGCCTGCGGATTCGGCGGCTGCCTGTACACGCGGCCCGCCAGCAGGGAAGACATCTTCACGGACGTCGCCGGCCGCATCGGGATCCACTGGGATCTCGACGACCGGTCCGAGGCCTACGCGGTCGCCGGCCGGGGCTTTCGCGCCCCCCAGGCCACGGAGCTGTATCGGCTCCAGAGCGGGCAGACCGTCGCCGACATCGACAGCGAGGCGTTGACGTCGGTGGAAGCGGGTTGGCGGTGGACGGGGGAGACGGTTGACGCCGACGTCGCCGTCTATGCCGAGCGGACGGACCACCTCATTTTCCGCGACGCCGACGGCTTCAACGTGAGCGACGGCGAGACGGAGTCCTCGGGCATCGAGTTCGCGCTGCGCGGTCGCTTCGGGGACATCCACCGGCTCGAGTTGACGGGCACCTATGCCCGGCACCGCTATGCCTTCGACCGGGACGCCGCGCGCGGCGAGCGCATCCGCGACGGCAACGACGTGGACACCGCGCCGCGCTGGCTGGGGAGCGCCCGCTGGCACGTCTCGTCCGGCGCCCTGCGGTCGGAACTCGAAGCCGTGTACGTCGGGTCGCACTTCCTCAACGCCGCCAACACGGCCCGCTACGAGGGCCACCTGGCCTTCCACTGGCGCGGGAGCTACCGGGTGTCGGAGCGGATGACGCTGTTCGCCCGGCTGCTCAACCTGACCGACGAGCGCTACGCGGACCGCGCGGACTTCGCCTTCGGCAGTTTCCGGTACTTCCCCGCGCTGCCGAGGCAGTTCTACCTGGGCGTCGAACTCGGCTTCTGAGGGCGCCCCGGACGCGTCTTCGGGACGCGATGCGATGGTGCGCGAAACGGGCGCGGAACGCCTTCCCTATCCGATTGACTAGGTCGCCAAAAAGGCGGAGAGTGCGCGTTTCTATGGGGAGGATAAAACCATGGGATATAAGTACATGCCGTCCTGGATGACGGCTGCCGGAAAACGGCTCCCGTTGCCGTTTCTGCTGGTCTTCTCGCTGCTGGCCTGGCCCCCCGGGGGGGGGGCGTTGGCCCAGGAAGCGGTCGAGGACGACCGGGAAGAGATCGAGGAGATCGTCGTCACCGGCTCGCGCATCAAGCGTAGCGACTTTGCTTCGGCGAGTCCGATCACCGTCATCACGGGTCAGTCCGTGCTCGAGTCGGGGTTCGGGAACCTCGGTGAGGCGCTGCGCAACCAGGCCGTGTCCGGCACGTCCGGCTTCAACCAGTCGAGCGTGCTGTCCGGCGGCGGATCGACCTCGGTCGACCTGCGCAACCTGGGTCCGGACCGGGTGCTCATCCTGATCAACGGCAAGCGCGTCGCGAGCTTTGCCGACTCGCTCGCCAACCAGGCCGCGGACCTGACGTTCGTGCCCACCGCGATGGTCGAGCGCGTGGAGATTCTGCGCGACGGCGCTTCGGCGGTGTACGGCGCGGACGCCGTCTCGGGAGTGGTGAACGTCATCCTGAAGGACAGCTTCGAAGGGATCGAGGCCGGCGTGTCGTCCGGCATCAGCGGCGAGGGCGATGCCGAGCAGTACAGCGCGGAGTTCGCCATCGGCGCCACCGGCGACCGGGGCTCCGTGATTCTCGGCGGCGAGTACCGCTACTCCAACAACTTGCCGCAAACGGCTCGTGACTGGGCG
This sequence comes from Pseudomonadales bacterium, assembly GCA_022825925.1. Classification (GTDB taxonomy): domain Bacteria; phylum Pseudomonadota; class Gammaproteobacteria; order Pseudomonadales; family Azotimanducaceae; genus VXNE01. Next base: position 61,255 of record JAJDVW010000083.1, read on the forward strand.
TTTCCGGCCATTTCGAGTCTTTCGGGCACGGCCCAGAACGGGAGTTTCTTCTCCCCCGGCGGGGTGTTCTTCGCGGACAACGGCGGACTCTTCTGCACGATGCCAAAGGCGTTCGGGGGAGACGAGGCGACGAACGTGTTCCCGAACTGCCCGTCGTTCGCGGCGCGGCAGGCCGTGGACAACCCGGACCAGGTGCAGCTCGTGCGTTACGACTACGCCCTGGGGCAGGACATTTGGGGCGCCTCCGAGGTCTACACCTTCGCCGGCTACGGCACCTACGATCTTACCGATGGCACCGAGGCGTTCCTCGAGATGCAGTACGCGAAACGCCAGAGCGAGTTCCGTCTCGACGGCAACCCGGGCAGTTTCGGCACCCCCGGCGTGCCGCAGGGTTGGCGCGTGCCGGCATCGAATCCGCATAACCCGTTCGGGGTGCCGGGCAGCCTCTATATTCGCCCGACGAGCACGGTGGGCGCGCGGGTGAGCAACCACGAGTCGAACACCCTGCGACTGGCCGCGGGGCTCAGGGGCGACATCATCTCCGACGGGTTCCTCAACGAGTGGAGTTGGGAACTTTCCCACCTCTATACCCGAGTCGACGCCGACCTGACGACGGACGCCACGTGGAACCTGCTGCGGGCGAACGTCATCTCGGATCCGGACTGGTGCGCCCGCGACTCCGTTTGTTCAGGCGTCGTCAACCCGAGCGGTGCGCTGGACGCGCTGCGCCCGGGCAACTGGACGGCCGAGGAGATCCGCTACCTCAAGCAGGTGAGCCTCGCGGTCTCCGAGTTCCAGACCTCCGGCTGGTTCGGCGTCGCGACGGGGCCGGTGTTCGACGTGCCGGCAGGTTCGGTCGACGTGGCCTTCGGCTTCGAAAGCCGTACCGACCGTGGCTACAACAAGCCCGACTCCGTCACGGAAGCGGGCGAGTCGGTCGCGAACCAGGTGTTCACCACGAAGGGCCGCTTCAAGGTCACCGAGTTCTTCGGAGAGGTCACCGTACCGATCCTGGCCGACGTGATGTTCGCGGACTTCCTCGAACTGAACCTGCAGGCCAGGTCGTCCGACTACTCGAACTTCGGCGAGGAGTCGGTGTGGCGCGTCGGGCTCAACTGGCAGATCGTCCAGGATGTGCGCCTGCGGGCGAACCGGAGCACCGCTTACCGCGCGCCCTCGGTGACGGACCTGTTCAGCGGCGGCGTGGTGAGCTTCGACTTCTTCTCGCACCCCTGCGCGGCCGGCGATCCGAGTCGGACGCCGGGCAGCAACGTGGACCAGAACTGCCTGCTGGACGGCATCGGTCCGGGGATCAGCCAGGTGGCGTCGCAGTCTGCGGTCCTCAGGGGCGGCAACCCGGATCTGCAGCCCGAGGCGGCGGACACATCCACTGTTGGACTGGTGCTGACGCCGAGGTTCCTCCCGGGCTTCTCCGCGACGGTCGACCTGTGGAACATCAAGATCCTGGACGGGATCAGCGGCGTGACTTCGGACAGCATCGTCGACGACTGCTACGAGGGCGCCGTCGGCCTGACGGACCCGGCCTGCGCGCGGTTCACCACGGTGGTCTCGACCGCGGGACTGTCGGTCGCCAACTTGGTCAACCCGCCCTTCAACCTGGCGACGATCTCGACCAAGGGCGGCGACCTCGGTGCGCGGTACGAGTTCGACGGTCCGTTCGACACGTACGTGACCGCGGACGTGACGGCCACCTACATCAAGGCCAACTCGTCCTATCCCGGGCCGGGCAACGCGGACGACCGGGGCTCGATGCCGCGCATCAAGGCCATCGGTTCGCTACGGGTCGACAAGAACGACTGGGACGTCACCTGGCGCATGCGGTTCATCGACGACATGGACGACCCGCGCTTCGACGGCAACAACGCCTTCGGTTACGACACGGTGCCGTCGCACACGGAGCACGATATCCGCGTCGGCTGGAACCCGGGCGCCTACCGCGTGCTGCTGGGCGTGAACGACCTGTTCGACAAGGACCCGCCGTACGTGTTCAGTTCCGGCACGAACACGGACCTGTTCCTGTACGGCGCCGTGGGGCGCTACGTCTTCCTGCGGGTCAACTTCTACCAGTAGCCACTACGGCCTGATCTTCCGGGCGGCTCTCCGAGACGGTTTCGTTTCGGGGGGCCGCTGCGGGGCGCGATAGCCAGGGCGCGACGACCGGACCGCACGCCGTTGTCCGTCAACGCCAGGCCAAGGGTCAATGGGGCCAGGAAGAGCGGCGTCTTCGGCCGCTTGATGTGCGCGATGGGTGAGGCCTCGTGGTGGCGCTGCTCCCGGATCGCCCCGATCACCTGATCGAGGGAGTTGTCGCCCCAGCGCGTGTTCGGCCGGGCGGCACGGCGGTGACCCTTCCCCGCGTCGTCTCCGATCAGCTGCCGGTCGCCAGAAGCGCCCTCTTGGCAACGTCGGGCAGTTCCACGGGCACGAACAAGGACGCCGAATACAGGTAGCCATCGGCCTCGGATGCATCCTCGTCCACGACCCTGAGCAGGCCGCGACCGCTCGCGTGCACATCCTCCAACGTGCGGTAGGCCTTGCCGACGATCAGGCTGGCCGAGTTGCCGCCATTGTCGATGCAGATCACAAACTCGGTCATTCGAGCAGCCTCTTGATCTTGAAGTCCCCGCGGCCGATGCCGTGCGCCTCGAACCAATGAACTTCGGCCGGATCGGGTCCTCGGCGGATCAACCGTTAGGTCGGTTCGCCGCCGGGCTGCCGGACGGCCCCGCCACGGCGTCCATGGCACGTTCGACCTCCGGCCCGATGTGCCGGTCCAGGAACGCGAGCAGGGCCTTGAAGAAGTCCACGCGGTTCTCCTCCTTGAAGAACCCGTGGCCCTCGTTCTCCTTCTCCATGTAGGCGGCGTCGATCCCGGCCTTCCCGAGCGCGTCCAGGAACGCGTGGGCGTGCGCCACGGGCACGCGGGCGTCCTCCCCGCCGTGTACGAGGAAGAGCGGCGTCTTCAGGCGCGCGATGTGTGCGATGGGTGAAGCGAGGCGGCGCTCCTCGGGCGTCGGCCCGATCACCTGGTCGAGGTAGTTGTCCCCCCAGCGCGTGTAGCGGGCGAAGTCCGCCTCGCGGTACTGGATGTTGTGGTCATAGACGCCGGCGGCGGGGACGGAGCACGCGTAGAGATCCGGCTCGCGCACGACGCTCATGGCGGCGGCGTACCCTCCGTAGCTCCAGCCGTGGATGCACACGCGGCCGGGGGCCGTGATGCCGCGCTCGATGGCCCAGTGCACGGCGTCGGTGAGGTCGTCCTGCATCGCGCCGGCCCACTCGAGGTAGCCCAGCTTCTGGAAGTGGGGGCCGTAGCCGCCGGAGCCGCGGTAGTTCACCTGCAGGACGGCGTAGCCGTGGGTGGTCAGCACCTGCACGTACGGGTCGTAGCCCCAGTAGTCGCGGATGCCGTGCGGGCCGCCGTGGGGCATGAGGACGAGGGGGACCGGGTCGTCGGCCGCATCCCTCGGCATGGACAGGTACCCATGGACCGGGACGCCGTCGCGGGCGTTGAAGACGACGGGACGCATTTGTGAGAGCTTGTCGTCGTCGATCCAGGGCAGACCGTCGAAGAGCCGGGCCAGGGAGCCCTGCTCCCGATCGAAGACGAATACCTCCGGGGTGTGGTCGTCGTCCGTGACCCCGACGAGCCGAAGCCGGCCGTCTCGGGTGCCGTTCAGAACTTGGACGAAGCGTTCGGGGAAGGCCGCCTGGAGCTGCTCGCGGAGCGCCGCCGCGGGGTTGTCCGGGTCGAGGACGACGATGTCGGGCAGCCCGGGGACGACCCGCACCCCCCAGACGATCCCGTCGTCGTCCTCGACCACGGGCGTCGCGTCGACGTACTCGTGCCGGTACGCCTCCGTCAGTTCCTGGGTCTTCGGATCCATGAGGTAGAGCCCCAGGGGTCCTTCGTCCCGGGCCGTGTTCACCCAGATGCGCCCGTCCGGCGCGATCGCGAGCGGATCGAGGCCGGCGTCGCCGAACGGCACCTTGCTGAAGATCCGCCACTCCCGGGTCTCGGGATCGCGTTCGTGGATCACCGTGTTGAAGTGGTCGTCGTTCGAGAAGGCGAAGCGGACGTTGCCGTCGTTGTCCGTGACGAGCTGGGCGTCCGGGACCGGCGCGCGGATCCTGCGCGAGAGCCGCCCCGAGTAGACATTCATCCGCACCGCCTCCACGGGAGACGACTTGCCGAACGTCCAGTCGCGCACCTGGATCAGCACGTGGTCCGGGTCGTCCCAGAGCGGGTCGATGACGGTCGCGCTGGCGTACTGCTGCACGGCGCCGCGCGTGGCCGAAGGCCGGTCGGCGCCGGCGCGGTACCCGAACAGGTGCTTGCCGCGCCCGCCGTCGGCGTTCATGCCGAACAGCTCGCCCGACGGGGACAGGAACTCGAAGCGCCCGAAGTCCCGCGTGACGGAGCCGACCAGGCGTTCGTCGTTGACCCACCGGAAGCTCAGCACCTGGTTGCGGCCGGGGAAGCTCATGACGCCCTGCAGTTCCATGTCCGGAAACGTCAGCACGGCGACGACGCGCTTGTCGTCCACCACGCGCAGGGTCGCCAGGTACTCGCCGGTCGGGGAGATGCGGGTGCGCAGCACGTCGGGGTTGCGGGCGAAGTCCTCGGGAGACACGCCGGCGGACGCGGTCGGGGTCACGAGCGCCAGCGTGAAACCGGCGGAAGCAAGCAGTCGCTTCATCCTTTTCTCCTCTGTCCTCTCCTCTGTCGCGGCCAGCGCGTTCGCAGGCGGGCTCGCGCCGGGCCGTGCCCGGACGTTAGCATGAGTTGACGCCGCCGCGACTCGGGGAGGGACGGCCATGCGGGTGCTGGTGATCGGGGCGAACGGCAACACGGCCACGCGGGTCTTGAGGAGGCTCGCGGAAGGCCCTCACGATCCCGTGGCGATGATCCGGGACCCGGCCCAGCGGCCGAAGTTCGACGCGCTCGGCGTGCCGACGGTGCTGGGCGACCTCGAGTATCCCGTCGACCACGCCGTCGCCGGCATGGACGCGGTCATCTTCGCGGCCGGGTCGGGCGGCCGCACGGGCAAGGACAAGACCGTCCTGGTGGACCACCTCGGGGCGATCCGCTCGATGGTGGCGGCGCAGGTGGCGGGCGCGCGCCGCTACGTGATGCTGAGCTCGATCAACAACGACATCCACAGCACCTCGCCGATCGCCCACTACCACAAGGCCAAGGCGCACGCGGACAACCACCTGCGCGAGACGGACCTCGACTACACGATCGTCTGCCCCGGCGGGCTGACGGACGAACCGGCGACCGAGCGCGTCGCGGTCAGCCCGGAACTCCATGGCCGGGGGTTGACGTCGCGCCTGACGTCGCGCCTGACGTCGCGGGAGAACCTCGCCGAAGTGCTGGTCCGCTGCCTGGACCTCGACAACACCGTCGGCAAGACCTTCAGCCTGCTCGACGGCGAGACGCCGCTCGAGGACGCGCTGCGGGGACTTTGAACACGACCGGAGGAAACCATGAAACCGATTTCCGCAGACTCCCACGTGGTGGAGGGCCCTGATGTGTTCGCCGGGCTCGCCGACCGTTTCGGGGACGAGGCGCCACGGGTCGTGCACACCGAGGGGGAGGGCGACCGCATCGTGGTCCCCGCGTGGAATCCGCGGGGCGTCAGCGTCGCCCAGATGGGACTCGCGTCCACCCGGCTCGCCCGCAACGAGCCGCTCGCCCGCGCCGCCGGACACAAGCCCGACGTCGCGCACATGGAGGATCCCGAGATCGCGGCGCTGTTCGCGAAGGGCTACGCGGGGATGCGCCGGGGCCTCGTGGACGGCGCCTGGCGTCACGAGGACCAGGACCTCGACGGCCTCGAGGCCGAGTTCGTGTATCCCGGCTTCTTCCCGATGTTCAGCCTGCCCGACACGGCCCTGCTCGTCGCCCTGCAGAAGAACTACAACGACTGGCTCCACGACTACGCGAGCGCGTCCAACGGCCGCGTCCACGGCCTGGCCGCCATCCCGGTGCAGGACCCCGAAGCGGCCGCGCGGGAGCTCGACCGGGTGCTGGCCCTGGGATTCAAGGGGGGCTGCATTCCCTGTACCTCGCCGCCCGAGCGCCCGTACTTCGATGCCGCCTACGAGCCGCTCTGGGCGCGTGCGGAGGAGGCGGCCTTCCCGCTGTCGCTGCACGTGGGCACGAATGCGTACGTGCCGCCGGAGCATCGCTCCCGCGCGCGGCGCGACGCGATCGCCGACTACGCGGCCGCGCAGGGCGCGGTGCAGCGCACGATCGTCGAGCTCATGTGTCGCGGGGTGTGCGAGCGCCACCCGCGGCTGCCGATCGTGGTGGCGGAGTTCAACGCCGGCTGGATCGCCCACTGGCTCGACCGCGTCCACCAGGGCCAGCAGCGCGAGTGGCGCAGCCTGCCCGATGCGCCCTCCGGCCCGCCGCCGCACGAGATCTGGCGCCGGCAGTTCCACGCCACCATCGAGGACGACCGGCCGGCCCTCGCGACCCGGGACCTCGTCGGCGTGGACCGGCTCATGTGGGGTTCGGACTATCCCCATACGGACTCGACGTGGCCGTGTTCCGAGGCCGTGCTGGACGAACTGTTCGAGAATGTCCCGGCGGGCGATCGGATTCGCATCACGCGCGACAACGTGAAGGCGCTGTACGGCGTCTGACGGGCGGGGGCAGGGGCCGGCCCGGCGGGGTACGGGCGCCCCCGTCGCCTATAATGCCCGGCTTGTGGCCGACCCTTGGAACGAACCGCTGTTGTGCACTCGCGGCCTGGCGTGCGGCGTCAACGGCCGGACGCTGTTCGAGGATGTCGAGCTGACGCTCTCGGCCGGTGACCTCGTGGAGGTCCGCGGCCCGAACGGCAGCGGCAAGACGACGCTGCTGCGCTGCATAGCCGGGCTCTTCACGGAGGAGGCCGGCAGCGTGCGGGTCCGTCCGCCGGAACGGCCCCTGTACCTCGGACACAAGCCCGGCGTGAACCCGATGCTGAGCGCACTGGAGAACATTCGCTGGTACCTCGCCCTGGAGGGGCTGTCCCGCGACGCCGACGTCTGCCGGGACGCCGTCGACACCGTGGGGCTCGGCCGCGCGGGGCGCTTGCCCTGCGCGACGCTGTCGGCGGGGCAGCGGCGGCGCGCGGCGCTGGCGCGCCTCGTGGTCACGGAAGCCCCGTTGTGGCTGCTGGACGAGCCGTTCTCGGCGCTCGACGACGCGGGCCAGGAGCTGGTGCGGTCGCTCATCGACCGCCACCGGGACGCGGGGGGCGCGGTCCTGTGCGCGACGCACGAGCCGGTGGGCCTGCCGGACGCGGGTCGCCTCGAGTTGCCCGGATGAGCATCGCGGTCGCGCAGGTTCGCCGGGACTTCCTGGTCGCGTTTCGGGCGCGTGCCGACGCGGTGCACCCGGTGGCGTTCTTCGCATTGACGGTCGTCCTGTTCGGCCTCGGCATGGGGCCGGACCGGCAAGCCATGGGCGAACTTGCGCCCGGCATGGTGTGGGTGCTGGCGCTGCTCGCGACGATGATGGGGACGGACACGCTGTTTCGCCGCGACTTCGAGGACGGCACCCTGGAGCAATTGCTGCTGCACGGACGGCCGCTGTTCGTGGCGGTGCTGGCAAAGCTGTTCGCGCACTGGTGCGTGACCGGGCTGATCCTGACGGCCCTCTCGCCGCTCGCGGGGCTGATGCTGCAGGTGCCCGCGGAGGGGCTCCCGGCGCTTGCGGGAAGCCTTGCGCTCGGGACGCCGGCCCTGACGCTGATTGGCGCGATCGCGGCGGCGCTCACGGTCGGCCTGGGGCGGGGCGGCATGCTCGCGGCGGTGATCGCCTTGCCGCTGTTCGTCCCCGTGCTGATATTCGGCGCCGGCGCGAGTCTCGCGGCGGCCTCGGGCGGGAGTCCCGCCGCCGAACTCCTCTGGCTCGGGGCGCTGCTCGCGGCCGCCCTGACCCTGGCGCCGTTCGCGGTCGGCCTCGCGCTCAGGGTCAGCCAGGAGTACTGACGTGGGCCGCTTCACCACCTGGTTCCACCGCATGGGATCGCCGCGCTGGTTCTTCGATCTCTCGCGTCCGTGGCTGGTCGGCTTCCTGGCGGTCGGCGTCACGCTGCTGGGCGTCGGCACCGTCTGGGGGCTCGGCTTCGCGCCGCCCGACTACCAGCAGGGCGACAGCTACCGGATCATCTACATCCACGTGCCGTCGGCGCATCTCGCCGAGGCGCTCTACGTGGCGATGGGAGTGGCCGGGATCGTCGTGCTGGTCTGGCGCATGAAGCTCGCGGACATGTTCATCGCCGTGACGGCCCCGGTCGGCATGGCCATCACGGGCATCGCGCTGCTGACGGGAGCGATCTGGGGGCGGCCGACCTGGGGCGCCTGGTGGGTGTGGGACGCCAGAACGACTTCGGTCCTGGTCCTGTTCTTTCTGTATTTGGGCATCGTGGCCCTGCGCCAGGCCATTCCGCGCGCCGACCAGGCGGGCCGCGCGGTCGCGGTCCTCGCCATCGTCGGCACGGTGAACGTGCCGATCATCAAGTACTCGGTGGACTGGTGGCTGACCCTGCACCAGCCGGCGAGCATCACGTTCACCGCGGCGCCCGCCATGCCGCCCTCGATGTGGGTGCCGCTGCTCATCAACTTCCTGGGCTTCTACAGTCTCGTGGCGGCGTTCGTGGTGGCGGGGCTGCGCAACGAAGTGCTGCTGCGCGAGGCGGACGCGCAGTGGGTGCGCGACTGGCTGGAGCGCGTCTCGTGAGCGAGTTCCTCGCGATGGGCGGTCACGGGCTCTACGTGTGGCTGGCCTACGGCATCTCCTTCGCGGTACTCGCGGCGCTGGGGCTGCGGCCGATCGTCGCGCGGCGCCGCTTCCTTTCTCACGCACGGCGGGAGGCCCACGCACGGCGGGACCGAGAGAGGAGGAAAGCATGAACCAGGCCCGCCGCGGCCGCCTCGCCGCCGCCGTCTTCCTGCTCGCAGGGACCGCCGCGACCGTGGCGCTCGTGCTCGTGGCGCTGAACGAGAACATCAACGCCTTCCATCCGCCGGAGCGGATCGTGAACGGCACGGCCCCGGTGGGGACGACCATTCGCGCGGGTGGCATGGTGGCGCCGGGGAGCGTCTCGCGGGACGCGGAGGGCCTTGGCGTGACGTTCCTGCTGTCGGACTTCCAGGGATCCGATTTCCCCGTCCGGTTCGTGGGGATCCTTCCGGACCTGTTTCGCGAGGGGCAGGGGATCCTGGTGACGGGGCAGCTCGACGCGGGCGGGACCTTCATGGCGCACGAAGTCCTCGCGAAACACGACGAGAACTACATGCCGCCGGAGATCGCGGACCTCGCGGCGCACCAGGCGGCGGACCCGTGATCGTCGAACTCGGCCACTTCGCGACGATCCTCGCCCTCATGGCGGCGGTGGGCCTGGCCGCGGCCGGCTACGCGAGCGCCGCGAACCCGGCCTGGCGCAGTGCCGCGGCGACGCTCGCCGGAGGGCAGCTCGTGCTCCTGGTCGCGGGCTTCGGCGTCCTCGTGCACGCGTTCCTGGTCAGCGACTTCTCGGTCGCCTACGTGGCGGAGAACTCCAACACCCGGCTCCCCTGGTACTACCGGGCGAGCGCGGCGTGGGGCGCCCACGAAGGTTCCTTCCTGCTGTGGACCACGATCATGGCGGCCTGGACGTGGGCGGTGAGCGTCGGGGGCGGGCGGCTGCCGGCCGAGATCCACGGGCGCGTGCTCGGCACGATGGGCCTCCTCAACGCGGGGTTCCTGCTGTTCCTGCTGAGCACCAGCACGCCCTTCGAACGACTGCTGCCCGGCGCGCCGGCGGAGGGCGCCGATCTCAACCCGCTGCTGCAGGACTTCGGCCTCATCGTGCACCCGCCGCTGCTGTACACGGGGTACGTCGGTTTCGCCGTGGCGTTCTCGTTCGCGGTGGCGGCGCTCCTCTCGGGGCGGCTCGACGCGGTGTGGGCGCGCTGGACGCGGCCGTGGACCAACGTCGCCTGGGCCTTTCTGACGGTCGGCATCGCGCTCGGGAGCTGGTGGGCCTACTACGAACTCGGCTGGGGCGGCTGGTGGTTCTGGGACCCGGTGGAGAACGCGTCGTTCATGCCCTGGCTCGCCGGCACGGCGCTCGTGCACTCGCTGGCGGTGACGGAGAAGCGCGGCGCGTTCAAGAGCTGGACCCTGTTCCTCGCGGTCGCCGCGTTCTCCCTCTCGCTGCTCGGCGCCTTCATCGTGCGGTCCGGAGTGCTCACGTCGGTGCACGCGTTCGCCGTCGACCCGGAACGCGGGCTGTTCCTGCTCGCGCTCCTGGTGGCGACGGTCGGCGGCGCGTTGACGCTCTATGCCCTGCGGGCGCCCGGTCTCGGCAGCCGCGCCGGCTATGCGGGCGCCTCCCGCGAGTTGCTACTGTTGCTGAACAACGTGATCCTGGTCGTGGCCCTCGCGGTGGTGATGATCGGCACGCTGTACCCGCTCGCCTACGAGGCGGCCACCGGCGGCGAGAAGATCTCCATCGGACCGCCCTACTTCAATCGCGTCTTCGTGCCGATGATGTTCGTGCTGGCGGCGGCCCTGGCGGTGGCCCCCGTCTCGCGCTGGCGCCGCACGCCGGCCCGGCTGTTCCGGGGGGCGGCGCTGATGCTCGGCGCGGCGGCGGTTCTCGGGGTGGCGCTGCCCCTGGCGTTCGCGGGCACGCTCGAAACGGGCGCGGCCCTGGCCGTCGCGCTGGCGGCGTGGATCGCCGGCGTGCACGCGTCGGACGCCTGGCGGCGGCGGTCCGCATGGACACGCGGCTACGCCGGGATGGTCCTGGCGCATCTCGGATTCGCCGTGAGCCTCGTTGGCGTCGCGGTGACCAGCACGTTCTCCCATGCCGTCGATGCGCGCATGGCCGTCGGCGACACCGTCGTCCTGAACGACGTGACGTACCGGTTCGCCGACCTGCGGCGCGTCGACGGCCCGAACTACGTCGCCGACCGGGGAGAGTTCGTCACGGATGGCGGCGTGGCGCTGTATCCGGAAAAACGGCTGTACGACGCCCGTGCGCAGGTGATGACCGAGGCGGGCATCGCGGCGGGCTTCACCCGGGACCTCTACGTGACCCTCGGCGAGAAGCTCCCGGACGGCTCCTGGGCGGTGCGCATCAACGACAAGCCGCTGGTGCGCTGGGTATGGCTTGGGGCGCTCATGATCGCGCTGGGGGGCACGCTGTCGATCACCGATGCGCGGTACCGGCGCCTAGCGCGCCGTGACGCCGCGGCGGGAAGTACGGCGGGGGCCGTCGCAACCGCGTGACCCGCATGCACCGTCTCCTGCCCCTGGCGGCTTTCGTGATCCTCGCCGGGATCCTGTACCTCGGCTTCACCCTGCGCGACCCCACGCTCCTGCCGTCGGCGCTCGTCGGACAGCCGTTCCCGGAGTTCGACCTGCCGACGCTCGGCGACCCGCCGGGACGCGCGACGCGGGCGGATGTCGCCGGCGACGTGCGGCTCGTCAATGTCTGGGCGACCTGGTGCCCGACCTGCCTCGCCGAGCACGGGGAACTCATGCGCATCCGCCGGGAGACGGGTCTGTCGATCGTCGGCGTGAACTACAAGGACGACTCCGCCGAGGCGCGCGCATGGCTCGCGCGGCACGGCGATCCCTACGACTTCAACGTGGTCGACCTGGCCGGGGACCTTGGGGTCGATCTCGGCGTGTACGGTGCGCCGGAGACCTTCCTCGTGGATGCGGGGGGAACGATTCGCTACAAGCGGGTAGGGGAGGTCAACGGCCGCGTCTGGCGGGAGGAGATCGCCCCCGTCCTCGCCGAAATCGGGACCCCCGGGGATGGGTAGCCTGTCGCGCATCGGCCTTGCGGCATGGGGGGTCTGGCTGGCCGCCGCGGCCTTCGGCGCCTCGCCGATCGACGGTTTCGACTTCCCCGACGCCGAGACGGCCGAGCGCTACCAGGCGTTGCTGTCCGAGTTCCGCTGCCCGAAGTGCCTGAACGAGTCCATCGCGAGTTCGGGTGCGCCGATCGCGGTGGACCTGCGGCGCACGGTACGGCGCCTGATGACGGCGGGGGCCGGTGACGACGAGATCCGGGCCCACCTGCGCGCCCGCTACGGTGATTTCGTGCTGTACGACCCGCCGCTCGGGCCGGGCACGTGGGCGCTGTGGCTCGCGCCGCTCGCGTTGGCGGGAGTCGGCGTGGCCGTGCTGGTCCGCGCGGGGCTGCGCCGGCGCGCCGCGTCCTTGACCGAGCAGGAGCGCGAGCGGGTGGCGCGGTTGCTGGACGAAGCGCCGTGACCGCGGTCGCCTGCGGCGTGATCGCGATGGCGCTCGCCGTGGCGGCGTGCTTCGTGTACGGCGCGCGGCGGCGGGGGCGCGACGGGACGGACCGTGCCCGGGCGAACCTGGGCGTGTTCGCGCACCGTCGCCGGGAGCTCGCCGCCGAGGGGGAGGCGCAGGGCCTGAGCGACGGCGACCTCGCCGCCCTCGACGCGGAACTGATCGCGAGCCTGCATGACGAGGCCGGGGACGACAGCCCGGCAGCGGCGCCGGTGCCCGCGACGGCCGGCCTGGTGCCGGTGGCCGTCGGCGCGGCGCTCGCCGTGGCGGTCAGTTGGGGCCTCTATGCGCTGTGGGGCGAACCCGGTGCGCCAGTGCTGGCGCGCGCGGCGGAGGTGCTGCAGGATCCGAACGCGTCCGAAGACGCCCTGGAGACGCTCGCCGACGCCCTCTCGGCCCGGCTTGCCCGGCGGCCACACGACGGCTCGAGCCTGTTCCACCTCGGCCACCTGAAGCTCCGGATGCGCGATTCCGAGGGCGCGGCGGAAACGCTCGCGGCGCTGCGCGCGCTCACCCCGGAAGCCGAAGTCGAGGCGGCCTGGGCGCAGGCGCGCTACCTGGCGGACGGTGGCCGGTTGGAGCCGGAGACCCGCCTCGCCGTCGACCGCGTCCTGGCCGCAGAGGCCAACCACCCCATGATGCTCGAGCTCCTGGCGATGGACGCGATGCAGCGCGGCGCGCCCGCCGAGGCGTCGGGGTATCTCGGCCGGCTGCTCAGGGTGACCCCGGCCGGGCCGCGGCGCGACCTGTTCGGGGCGGCGCTTGAGCTCGCGCACCAGCGCATGCGAGCGGGGGCCGAGGAGTCCGGCGTGGGCGGTGGGGCGACGGGAGACGGCGGTTCCGACCCTGGCGATGCAGCCGTGGCCGGAGGCGTGCCCGTGGCCGTGTCGGTCTCCCCGGGGATCGGCGCGCATCCCGGCGCGCCGGTGTTCGTCATTGCCCGCGCGGAGACCGGGGGCGGACCGCCGTACGCGGTACGCCGGCTGACGGTGGCGGATCTGCCCGCGCGGCTCGAGCTTGGCGACGGCGACGCGATGATGGCGGGGCGCCGGCTGTCCGACCTCGAGACCTTCGAGCTGGTCGCCCGGATCGGCATGAGCGGCTCCCCGACACGCGCGCCGGGGGACTTCGAGAGCCGTCCGGTGACCGTCCGGCACGGCGCGGAGGAAGTGATCCTGGACATCGCCGTGCGGGTGCCCTGAAAGGCCCGTCCCGCGTCTCCTGGCGGCGTTGGCCGGCGTGCTGCCCTAACGACTGTCTAACGACTTCACAAAGGTGCATTCACAGGGGGATTCCCTTACACTAGTTGCGGCCCCTAGGGGAGGATGACGTCGCCGCATGCGTCTCACAGGAATCAGGCTGGCCGGATTCAAGACGTTTGTCGATCCAACGAAGGTCAGCTTCCTCGGGAATCGCAGCGCAGTTGTCGGCCCGAACGGCTGCGGCAAGTCGAACATCATCGACGCCGTGCGCTGGGTCATCGGTGAGAGTTCCGCTCGCCGGCTCCGCGGGGAATCCAGCACCGACGTCATCTTCGAGGGCTCGAGCGCCCGCGAGGCCACCGCCATGGCCTCGGTGGAGCTCACCTTCGACAACGCCGACGGCCGCGTCGGCGGCCAGTACGCCCGTTTCGGCGAAGTCGCCGTACGGCGGGAAGTGCAGCGCACGGGACAGTCCTCCTACTTCCTGAACGGCACCCGGTGCCGGCGGCGCGACATCGTCGACGTCTTCCTCGGCACGGGATTCGGATCCCGCGGCTACGCGATCATCGAACAGGGCATGATCAGCGAACTGGTCGCCGCGAAGCCGGACGACCTGAGGGCGTTTCTGGAGGAAGCCGCCGGCATCTCGCGGTACAAGGAGCGCCGCCGCGAGACCGAGCGGCGGATGCAGGTCACCCGGGAGAACCTCGACCGCCTCGAGGACATCCGCGCGGAGCTCGCCACCCGTCTCGGTCGCTTGCAACGGCAGGCGAAGGCCGCGGCGAGATACCGGGACCTGAAGGCGGAGCAACGCCTGCGGACCGCGGAGCTGGCCCTGCTCCGCCGGCGTGCCGTGGAGGCCGAACTCGCCGCGACCGATCGCGCCATCGCCGAGTTCGAGGCGGACCATCAGCAGCAGCAGAGCGCCGCGCGCCGGCTGGACGCCGCGCTGGACCGGGCCCGGACCGTCCACCAGGAACGCACCGACGCGCTGAACCACGTACAGGGACACGGCTGGCGCGTGCGGGCCGACATCGAGCGCGCGCAGGAAGGGCTGCGCCACCACCGGGAACAGGTGGCGAGCCTCCGCTCCGAACTGGAGGGCGCCGAGCGCCGCGCCGTCGAAACCGCGGCCCAGCTTGCCGATGACGAGGGCGAGATCGGCCGCCTGGAGGCCGCCCTCGCCGAGCGGGGTCCGGCGCTCGAGGAGGCGCGCCGCCTGGAGGCGGACACCGCCGCGGATCTGACCGGGGCCGAACGCGAACTGTCCGCGTGGCAGGCCGGGTGGGACGACTTCCTTGCGCGTGCATCGGCCGGCGAACGTGAACTCACGCTGGAAGCCGACCGGGCGGAACGCCTTGAGCAGGGCCTGGCGACCCTCCGGCGACGCTTGGAGGAACTGGCATCGGAACCGGGCGTTCCGGTGGACGAGTCCGACACGGAAGCGCTCGACGCGGCGCTCGTGGCGGCGGAAGAGCG
Organism: Pseudomonadales bacterium; assembly: GCA_022825925.1. Taxonomy (GTDB): domain Bacteria; phylum Pseudomonadota; class Gammaproteobacteria; order Pseudomonadales; family Azotimanducaceae; genus VXNE01. The sequence goes on from JAJDVW010000083.1 coordinate 76,273, forward strand.
GCACGAAGGCGCCGAAGCCGCCCTCGATGCCTGCATCGGGGAACTCTCCGCGGTGCGGGAAGAACTCGAGGCCGGTGCGCGAGCGGTGGATGCCGCGCGCCGGCAGGTACAGCGGCTCGAGAACGAGACGACGGCGCTCCGCGCCGTGCAGGAGGCGGCCCTCGGCCGCGCGAACGGAGAAGCCGGTCACTGGCTGGAGGCCCGCGGGTTGCGCGACGCGCCGCGGCTCGGCGAGGGTCTCGCGGTGGCGCCCGGTTGGGAGACCGCGGTGGAGGCCGTGCTGGGGGCGCACCTGCAGGCCGTTCGGGTGGACGACACCGCGCCGTTTGCCGGGGCGCTCGGCGAACTGGAGGGCGGGCGCGTGACCCTGTACGAGGGCGCGCCGCTGCCGACGCCGGAGCGTGCGCTGCCCTCCCTTGCGTCCCTCGCGCGCACGAACCAGGGGCCCGTCGGCGCGCTGCTCGCGGGCATCTTCGCGGCGGACTCGCTGGAGGCGGCGTTGGCCGCGCGGGCGGACCTTGCGCCGGGCGAGAGTGTCGTCACGCCGGACGGCGTGTGGGTGGGGCTCGACTGGATCCGCCTTGATCGTGGCGAGGACGCCACCGCCGGCATAGTGGAGCGGGGGGTCGAACTCGAGACCCTGGGCCGCGCCCTTGGCGAGGCCCGAGAGCACTTTGCGGCCGCGGAAGAGGCGCACTCGGGGATCGCGGAGCGCGCCGATGCCCTCGAAAGGGAGCGCGAGCGGTCGCAGGCCGCCTGCCGGCGGTCGGGCGAAGCACTGGCGGCCCTGCGTGCCGAAAGTGACGTGCTGCAGGTGCGAATCGACGAGGCCCGGGCCGGACGGGAACGGGTCGAACGGGACCGGAATCGCGCACGGGCCGACATCGCCGCCGATACGGCGGGCCTGGCGGCGGCGCGCAGCCGGATCGACGAACTGTCGGACGCCGCCGCGGCCCTGCAGGCGGAACGCCGCGAGCGAGGCGCCCTGCGGGAGCGCCTCACGGCGCGCGTGGAGACGGCGCGCCGCGACGCGTCGGCCTCCCGCGAGGGTCTGCACGAGCGAAACCTGGAACACGAGCGGCTGACCATCGCGCTGGACGCCGCACGGGTGGCCCGGGAGCGTCTGCACGCGCAGCGGACCGAGTTCGCGGAGCGCGCCGGGAGCCTCGAGGAGAACATCGCGGAGAGCCAGCGCGCGCTGCCGGAGCTGGAACGCACCCTCGAGGACAGGCTCGCCGAGCGCGTGACCGTCGAGCAGGAACAAGGCAGCGCACAACGCAGACTCGAGGAGGCGGAGCGCGACATCGCCGACCTGACGACCCGGCGCCGGGACGCGGCGGCGGTTGTCGATGCGGCCCGGGACCGGGTCGAGGACGCACGCCGTCGCCGCGAGGGCGTGGCGGCGCAGCGCGGCATGTTCGGAGCGCAGCTGAAGGAGACCGGCCTGTCGGCGGACGAGGTCGCCGGGTCCCTGCCGGCGGACGCCGCCGAAGACGCCTGGCTGGAGCTCCTCGAGGGCCTCGAGCTCCGGATCGCGCGGCTCGGCGCGATCAATCTGGCCGCGATCGAGGAGTTCGAGGAAGAGTCCGAACGCAAGCGCTTCCTCGATGCGGAGCACGCGGACATCGAGAAGGCGCTCGCGACGCTCCAGGCCGCCATGGCGCGGATCGACCGGGAGACGCGCACCCGGTTCAGGACCACCTTCGACGAGGTGAACGGACACCTGAAAACCCTGTTCCCCAAGCTGTTCGGCGGCGGCCGGGCGTACCTCGAACTTACCGGCGACAACCTGCTGGATACGGGCGTACGTCTCATGGCGCGGCCGCCGGGGAAACGCAACTCGAACGTGCACATGCTGTCGGGCGGTGAAAAGGCGTTGGCGGCGATCGCGCTGGTGTTCGCGATCTTCCAGCTCAACCCCAGCCCCGTGTGTCTCCTGGATGAAGTCGACGCGCCGTTGGACGACGCCAACGTCGCGCGTTTCGCTGAATTGCTGCACGAGATGTCGCAGGACGTGCAGTTCGTGGTGATCACCCACAACAAGCTGACCATGGAAATGGCGGATCACCTCCTGGGCGTGACCATGAATGAACCGGGCGTGTCCCGGCTGGTCTCGGTTGATGTGGAAGAGGCGGCCGCGCTGGCCGTCGTTTGAGCTTGGCGGGGTCGAGGCTGGAGGAAGCCCCGCGGGCCACTTGGGATACAAAGCGATGGACAAGGACTTGATCCTGATCGTGGGTGGGGCGCTGGTCGCCGCCGTGGTGCTGCATGGAATGTGGCTGACTTGGCGAGCGCGACGCGACCGCCTGCCGATGCAGCTTGCGGCGGATGCCCCCGAGGCGAGCTACGAGGATGCGGATGTCCTCGGGCCGCCGCGGGTCGTCTCCTCCGCTGCCGACCAGGGCAGCCTCGGACTCTGGCCTTCGGCGGACGGCCGGAAGGACCGGGCGCCGGCGGTGACCGCGACGCCACCGGCCGTCGAGGAGGAAGCCGACGGGAGCGCGGGCGCCGGCCGGCGCGCCGACCCGCCGCCGATCATGGCGGTGGAGGCGGCGCCGGCCGATCCACTGGCCGTGGCCGCCATCGTACCGGATGACTCCGCGCCCCCGGCGGTACGTGGAGCACCGCCGGTACGCGAAAAAGAAGCCGTCGCGTCGCGTGCTTCGCCCCCCATCGAGACGGTTGAGGACGAGCTCCACGTCGCGGCCGTGGCGGATGAGGCGCTGGTCGCCGAAAGCGCCAGCACTCTGGGCGACAAGGAAGCCGACGAAGCCGACGAAGCCGACGAGGAAGCCGTCGTCGAGTTCGAGGCCGTCCCGGCAGCGACCGTCGCCGGGGCGGGCATGCTGCGTGCCGGCCTGGTTCCGGCCATGGCCGGCGCGGCGGATGTCGGGCCGGCCGAGCCCGCCCCGGGTACCGACCGTTCGGATGTGGACGACCTGCAACCGGGCCCCCCGGCGCACGTGGAAACGGCGCCCGCGCCGAGGGACGGCGACGCGCCGGGAGCGAACGGCAGGCATGGCGCGAACGGTCGGGACCGCGCCCCTCGGCAGCGTGCGTCCGGTCGGCGCAACTGGCAGCGGGATGGCGGCCCGGCGGACGGACAAGGCGAGGAGCTCTTCGTAATCAACGTCCTGGCTCGCGACGGAGACGCGTTCAACGGCGCCGACCTGTTCGAGGTCTTCATGCGCAACACCCTGAAGTTCCGCGACATGAGCATCTTCCATCGGCTGGACCCGGCGACGGGCGGCGTCCGGTTCTCCGTCGCGAACGCGGTGGAGCCGGGCATCTTCGACCTGTCGGACATGGCGTCCCTGGAGACCCCGGGGGTGTCGCTGTTCTTCCGTCTGCCCGGTCCGGACCAGCCCGGCGAGGTGCTCGACGACATGCTCGGCGTGGCACGGGACATCGGCAAGTCCCTCGGCGGCGACCTGAAGGACGAGAACATGTCCGTGCTGACCGGTCAGACGCTCTCGCACTTCAAGCAGCGCATGGCGGAGTTTTCGCGCAAGAGGATGTCCATGCGCGCGGCGAATGGATGAACGCGAGCGCAGCGCGGCGGAGATCGCCGCGCTGCGCGAGCGCATCCGTTACCACCTGCATCGCTATCACGTTCTCGACGATCCGGAACTCGCGGACAGCGAGTACGACGCGTTGTTCGACCGGCTCGTCGCGCTCGAGGAACGATACCCGGAGTTCGTCGTCGCGGACTCACCGACGCAGCGCGTCGGGGCGGAGCCCCTGCCCGCGTTCGACAGCGTCGCGCACGAACTGCCGATGCTGTCGCTCGACAAGTGCCTGTCGGAAGACGAGTTCGCGGAGTGGGAGGCGCGTTGCCGCTCCCGCGTGGACTACGAAGGGGACTTCGAGTTCACCTGCGAACCCAAGATAGACGGGGTCGCGGTCAGCCTCATGTACGAGGACGGGGTACTCGTGCGCGGGGCGACCCGGGGCGACGGGCAGACGGGCGAGGACATCACCGCGAACGTGCGTACCGTGTCCGCCGTGCCGTTGCGGCTCCTCGGGACCGGGTATCCGGCGCGGCTCGAGGTGCGCGGCGAGATCTACATGCCCACCGCCGGCTTCCGCGCGTTCAACGAGGCGGCGGCCGCGGCGGGCGAGCGGACGCTCGTCAATCCCCGCAACGCCGCGGCCGGAAGCCTGCGCCAGCTCGACCCGAAGCTCACGGCGGGCCGGCCGCTGTCCCTGTTCTGCTATAGCGCGGGCCTGCGTGAAGGGTGGCAGCCGGCGACGCACTGGTCCGTGCTGGAGGCGTTCCGGGAGTGGGGCCTGCGCATCAATCCCCGGGCGGCGCGGACGACGGGCCTTGCACAGTGTTTCGACTACTTCCGCGGGCTGCTCGCGGACCGCGACGAACTCGGCTACGAGATCGACGGCGTAGTCGTCAAGGTCGACGACTTCGCGCTCCAGGACGCGCTCGGCAGCGTTACCCGGAAACCGCGGTGGGCGATCGCCTTCAAGTACCCGTCGGAGGAAGCCACCACCATCCTCCGCGGCGTCGACTTCCAGGTCGGACGCACCGGGGCGATCACCCCGGTCGCGAAGCTCGAACCGGTATTCGTAGGGGGCGTGACGATATCCAACGCGACCCTGCACAACATGGACGAGGTGGCGCGGCTGGACCTGAGGGTTGGCGACACGGTGCTCGTGCACCGGGCCGGCGACGTCATTCCGCAGGTGATGAAGGTCATCGAGTCCAGGCGGCCGGCCGACGTGAACGAGATGCCCCGCATCGCCATGCCCGAACACTGTCCCGCATGCGGCGCCGCCATCGAGCGGCCCGAAGGGGAAGTGGTGGCCCGGTGCCCGGCCGGGCTGACCTGCCCGGCCCAGCGCCGGGAAAGGCTCCGGCATTTCGCCTCACGACTCGCGATGGACATCGAGGGCATGGGGGAGAAGCTGGTCGATCAACTGGTGACGCGCGAGCTGGTCAAGGATCCGTCGGACTTCTACCGCCTGACGCGGGAGCAGGTCGAGTCCCTCGAGCGCATGGGCGCGAAGTCGGCCGACAACCTGGTCAGCGCCGTGGAGGCGAGCAGGGACACCACGTTGGCGCGCTTCATCTATGCCCTCGGTATCCGCGAGGTGGGCGAGACGACGGCCGAGAGCCTCGCGAGCCACTTCGGACAGCTCGACAAGCTGCGCGACGCGACGCTCGAGGAACTCGCCGAGGTCGCGGACGTCGGCCCGGTCGTCGCCGCGCGGGTCCGGGAGTTCTTCGCGGACGAGCACAACGGCGGGGTCGTGGACGACCTCGTCGAGCGCGGCGTGCACTGGCCGGCGCCGGAGCGGCGCGTGTCCACGCCCCTCGCGGGCGAGACCTGGGTGATCACCGGAACGCTCGCGGCGATGACGCGCAACGAGGCCAAGGCGCGGCTGGTGGCCCTCGGCGCCAAGGTGGCCGGCTCGGTGTCGGCACGGACCACGTGCGTCGTGGCGGGGCCGGGCGCCGGCGGCAAGCTCGAGCAGGCGCAGCAACTGAAGGTGCCCGTCGTCGACGAAAAGCAACTGCTCGGGAAGCTGAAACGGTACGAAGCGAACGATGGAGGAGGCCATGAGGAGTCGTAGGGCCAAATCGACACTGACCGCGGCCGTGCTCGGCGCGGTGTTGCTGGCGGCCGGGTGCGCGTCCGTGCCGGCGAATCCGGGGGACGTGTGCTCCATCTTCCGCGAGAAGCCCGGCTGGTATCGCGGAGCGCTGAAGGCCGAGCGGCGCTGGAAGATCTCCATCCCGGTGATGATGGCCTTCACCTACAAGGAGTCGAGCTTCGTGCACAACGCGCGGCCGCCGCGGACGAAACTGCTGTTCGTCATCCCGTGGAAGCGTCCGTCGAGCGCGTACGGCTTCGCCCAGGCGACCAACGAGACCTGGTCCGACTACCGGCGCGCCACGGGCCGGCGCGGCGCGGACCGGAACGACTTCGGCGACGCGATCGACTTCGTCGGCTGGTACCTCGACCGCGCGCACCGTCACCTCGGCATCTCGCGGCACGACGCGAAACGCCTCTACCTGTCCTACCACGAGGGCCTGTCCGGCTACCGCAGCGGCCGATGGCAGCGCAACTCCTGGCTGCAGGGCGCGGCCGACCGCGTGGCGGCCAACGCCGCCCGCTACGAACGACAGCTCGCCTCCTGCCGCAGCTCCCTGAAGCGCAGGCGCTTCCTTTTCTGGTAGGGGACGCCCTCGCGGCGTCCCGCAGGCCGGCTGTCGAGCCCGCGTTGGTTGCGGAGATGGGCGCGCAACCGGAGTGTTTGGGAAACCGCCGTACCCCGATGGTCAGCGGTTGTCGTTACCCTCCGTACGGGGCGCCCGATCCGGCGCCGGCCGCACCGCGAGTCTTTCGCGAATGGCCGTGAACCTGTCCGCCACCCCCCATTCCCGCATCCAGTGCTCGAGGTAGTCGACGTCCATGGGTTTGCCTGCCTCCAGGATCGCGGCGATGTCGGCATCGTCCTGCGGCCGCTGGGCGAGCAGCTTGTGCACGATGATGTCCTCGACGGCCAGCACCCGGACCGTGAGGTCGCCGCCGAAGTTCTCCGGCAGAGCGCGCTCCAGCGCCGTGCGCTGGTAGTCGGTCTCCACCGCGATCAGGTCGGCGCAACCCATTTCGTCATGAGAGATGCGCACCATCCTGCCGTCAGGATGCAGATAGTCGATGCGCCACCCCTCCATCTCCGCAGATTCCGCGATGGCGGCCATGCTCGTGTGGTCCACGGTCACCAGGAGGTCTACGTCGAAGGTCGTGCGCGCGGCGCCTCGATAGACGTTCGCCGCGACACCCCCCAGCACCGCTGAGTCGACGTCGTACTCTCCCAGAATCTCCGCAAGCGCCCGTAGGGTGGTGGCCAGGGGTGGCGCCCCGTCACTCACGCGGCCCGTCCATCCCGAAGCCGGTTCCGGCAACGGCGACCTTGTCCTTCACCGCCGCGAGGAGCGCCATGTGCGACTCCCGGTCCGGCCAGTGCTCCCTTCCCGTCGCCAGGACATCGATGCCCATGTGTCGCTCGATGCGGGCCATCCGCTCGAGCGCCACGGCGAGACTGCCGGCGGGGCGCTCCGTGGCGCGCCGCGCCGCCGCAATGGCCTCCCCCAGCCGCGCGAAGGACTCGTGGTCCGCGTCCGAGACCGTGCCGAAAAGGGCCGCCTTGCCCCGGGGCGTGCTCATGCTCGCTGCCCCGCCCCGCGCCCGTTCGCGCAAGAGCGCCCCGTACGCCGCACACCATTGTCCGGCCTGCTCTTCTCGTGGCCTTGTCCGCCGTCTCGAGGTGGCAGATGCATGGAGCGCATCTTACGGCAGTCTGCAGGGGGGCAGTGGAGCCGCGGAGCGAATCCGCAATCCCCCGGGAGTCGCCACCGGGCACCGCCGGTCCCTTCGGGCGTATCCTTGCCCGCCAAGGGCCGCCGCAACCGCGCGCGGCGAAATCCAGCGGCTGATCGAGGGGAGGACTTCGGCATCGTGGACGGGTCCGAAGCCCTGAACGACGAGCGCAAGGCGGAGATCCAGGACGCGTATCGCGGGTGGCTGGCGGCGCGGGGGTTCCGGGCCCGCCGGGGGCAGCGCGAGATGATCGCCCAGGTCGCCCGGTCGTTTGGCGGCGCCGCGCCCCGGCTGGCCATGATCGAGGCCGGCACGGGTACGGGCAAGACGGCGGCGTACTGCCTGGCGGCGATCCCCCTTGCCCAGGCGCTGGACAAGCGCGTGGTCATCAGTACGGCGACCGTCGCCCTGCAGGAGCAGGTGGTGTTCCGGGACCTGCCGGATCTCGCGGACCATGCGGGGCTCGACTTCAGCTTCACCCTCGCCAAGGGACGCGGGCGGTACGTGTGCCCGAAGCGGCTGAGCGAACGGGTGGGCGGCGACGGCGGCAGGCAGATGAACCTCGCGGAGATCCCGCTGGCCCGGATTCCGGCGCCGGACGAGGAAAAGGTCTACGCCGCAATGTCCGACGGCTTCGGGGCGGGTACGTGGAACGGGGAGTTCGACTCCTGGGAAGCGGGCGTGCCCGAGGACACCTGGCGCGCCGTCACGACGGACCATCGCGGCTGTACGGGGAACCGTTGCGAGTTCTTCCAGGAGTGCCCGTTCTTCCGGGCCCGGCGCACGGCGGACGACGCGGACGTGATCGTGGCGAACCATGACCTGGTGCTGGCGGACCTCGCCCTCGGCGGCGGCGTCGTCCTGCCGGATCCGGAGGAGACGATCTTCGTGATCGACGAGGCGCACCACTTTCCCGATCGGGCCCAGCGCCACTTCACCCGGCGCGCGCGCTTGCGGGGCGCCGTCCAGTGGCTCGAGCAGGCGGGTGCCGCTGCCGGCACCTGCGCGCAACGCTTCGGGAGGCCGTCGGAGGTCGAGCGTCTTGCCGCGTCGATGGCGCCGGAACTCGAAACCGCCGCCGCCCTGGTCGCCCAGGTGGGGGAGTTCGCGCGCCAGCTCGAGTACCCCGGCGGGTCCGACGATCGCGCGCATCACAGGTTCGCCTTCGGACGCGTCCCCGACGTCCTCGCGGAGCCCTGCGGCGCCCTCGCCGCGTACTGCGACACCGTCGCGGGCCGGCTCGAGACCCTGCACGGCTACCTGGAGGAAGTGTCGAGCGGCGAGCGGCCGTGGATGCACGCGGAGCAGGCGGAGGACTGGCTCGGACCCGTCGGCCAGCTGGCGGCCCGCGCGGCCTCGGACGCGGGCCTGTTCCGCGACTACGCCGGCGCTGCCGGGTCTCCGGACAGGGAGGTCGCCGAAGACATGCCGGAAGAGCAGGGGGAGGTCGTGTCCACGGCGCGCTGGATCGCGCGGCTGGCCTTCGAAGCCGGGGAGGACCACGAACTCGTCTCGGCGCCGCTCGATCCGGGCCGGATGCTCGCCGAGGTGCTGTGGAGCCGCTGTTACGGTGCGTTGTGCACGTCGGCGACGCTGCGGGCGCTCGGCACGTTCGACCGGTTCCGCGAACTGGCCGGACTGCCCGACGACACGCAGGAGCAGTTCGTGCCGAGTCCGTTCGACTTTCCCCGCCTCGCGACCTTTCACGTGCCGGCCATGGGGTCCGACCCGCGCAATCCCGCGGCGCACACCGAGGAACTGGGCCGCCTGCTGCCGGACCTGCTGGCGATGGAACCGAGCGCGCTCGCGCTCTTCTCTTCCTGGCGGCAGCTCCGCCAGGTCCGCGACGGCCTGCCGGGCGCGGTCGCGGAGCGCTGCCGCGTACAGGGCGACCGTTCGAAGCAGTCGCTGCTCGAGGACCATCGCGCGGCGGTCGACGGCGGCGAGCCGAGCTACCTGCTGGGCCTTGCCAGCTTCGCGGAGGGGATCGACCTGCCGAACGACTACTGCCGCCACGTGATCATCGCCAAGCTGCCCTTCTCGGTACCCGAAGACCCGGTGGAGCAGGCGTACGGCGAGTGGCTCGAGAGCCAGGCCCGCAACCCGTTCATGGAGGTGGCCGTGCCGGATGCCGCCGTCCGGCTCGTGCAGGCCTGCGGGCGGCTGATAAGGCACGAGGAGGACCGCGGCCGGATCACGCTCCTCGACCGCCGCATCGTGACGGCGCGTTACGGCAGGGCGCTCCTCGAGTCGCTGCCCCCGTATCGGCTCGACGTGGCCCGTTGACGTCGCGGAGTCAGATCGAGAGTTCCGGCGGACGGAGTCCGAGCCGGTTGGCGGCCTGCCCCACGATGTAGCCGATGATCTCCGCGGCGTCGGGCGGAACGGACGTCCCGCTCGCCTCGTGCAGCGCGTTCAGTTCCGCCGCGAAGCGCCGGACCTGCTCGGCGTTGGCCTGGTCGAGCACGCGGGCGGTCACGCGCATGAGATTCGGCGACACCTCGTACCAGGCCCGGTCCGAGTCGTCGGCGGCCACGTCCTCGATCATGGCCAGGGCCACGGTCATGTCCGTGTCGACGGCGAGAGAGTGCCACGGCTCGTTGTCGAGGAACTCCGACAGGTGCAGCCGGGTCTCCCCGTCGAGGGGGTCGACGCCATCCATCGACACGTCGGCGGCCAGGTCGACCATGATGCAGAAGTCGGCCATGTCCTGTTCGGCGAGCGTGCCGAGCGCCTCCTCCGCACCCTCGTTCAACCCGTTTCTCGCCAGGAACTCGATCTCGTCCCGGAGTTCCTGCGCCCGCAGGACGAAGGCTTCGTGATGCGAGGCGTCGTCCGCGTGCGTCTCTGCCAGCCGCTGGTGGATGCTGTCACGCCACGTCCAGAAGCGGACGAGGTTGCGCGAGGGGTCGCCGGTTTCGGGCACAACTGCCTCCCGGGTTTCGGGGTCCCGGTAGCCTATCAGCTTGCCGGTCGGGGAGGGCTCCGGCGTTGCGCCGCGGCGCTTCACGCCATCGAGTGCTGGTCTCCGGAACTTGGAGTGCCCCGAGTGGATCAGGCGGCTTCGCCGACCGAAACGCTCACGCGTTTACCCAGTCGTCGCAGAGCGCGGTCGATCGTCGCGGCCTTGGTGGCGTGGTCGGGATTGAGCATGCGCCGCACCTCGCTCTCGGCCACCTCGAGGTCGCGGGCGAGACGGCGTTGCGACAGGCCGACTTCGCGGAAAGCCTCGTAGAGTGCCGCCTTCAGAGCGATTGGCAGCGGCGGGACCACGAGGGACTGGCGTTTCGTCGCAGGTGACGGTCGTGGCAGGTTCCGGCCTTCGCGGATCGTCGCGGCGATGAGCTCGCGCAGGAGGTCCCGGGCCTCGGACAGTGCCTCGTCGCGGGTCGCACCGTCGGTCGCGCCCCAGCCGAAGTCCGGGAACGTGACGACGTGGTGGCCGTCATCGTCGCGTTCGATGTCCGCCGGATAGTCGTAGGTGTCAGACATCGGTTGGCTTCTCCATCGTTGAATCGCTTGCGGGTGTCCGGGTTAGAAAGTGTTCCTGTCGATGCCGAGGTCAGCGAGCATCTTGGCCAGCAACCCCTTGCCAATCTCTTTTCTCCGGTCCTTGACGGTCGTCTTGCGGTCGCCGACGTAGAGGGTGCCGTGCGAGCCGCGCCCTTCCGCCGCGACGAAGCGGACTTCCAGTTTGCGTGCTCTCGCCCATCGGCGGACCCTCCCGATGAACTGCCGGCCGGTCATCGCGACATCGTGTCAGTCGGTGCCCGGCCCGGTCAAGAATAGCCGCGCGCATTTTTGACCGCAATCGGCGGGCTTGCCGCCAGCGCGCGGTGGGCCGCCGCAAGGGCGGCCCCTACGAGGCCATCAACTGCCGGTCCCGAAGCGCCGCGATCTCGTCGCGCAGCGCGGCGGCCTCCTCGAACTCCAGGTTGCGTGCCCGCTCGAACATCTCCTCTTCGAGCTTCGCGAGCAGCTTGCCGAGGGCCGCCGGGTCTTCCGGCAGGGCGCGCTGCCGCTTGCGCTCGGCCTTGCGTCCGCGCGTTTTCGGCATGCCCGGGGCGGCCCGGGCGCCCTCCATGATGTCGGGGATCTCCTTGACGATGCCCCGGGGCGTGATGTCGTGCTCGGCGTTGAAGTCGAGCTGCCGGCGGCGGCGGCGGGCGGTTTCGTCGATGGCGGCCTGCATGGAGCCCGTGACCGTGTCGGCGTAGAGGATCGCCCGCCCGTGCAGGTGGCGCGCGGCCCGTCCGATGGTCTGGATGAGGGAACGCTCCGCCCGCAGGAACCCTTCCTTGTCGGCGTCCAGGATCGCGACGAGGGAGACTTCCGGCATGTCGAGCCCCTCCCGCAGGAGGTTGATGCCGACGAGCACGTCGAACACGCCGAGGCGCAGGTCGCGCACGATCTCCATGCGTTCGACCGTGTCGATGTCCGAGTGCAGGTAGCGGACGCGCACGCCGTGTTCGTCGAGGTAGTCGGTCAGGTCCTCCGCCATGCGCTTGGTGAGCGTCGTCACCAGCACGCGTTCGCCCCGGGCGACCGTGACGCGGATCTCCTCGAACAGGTCGTCGACCTGGGTGGACGCCGGTCGGATGGTGACCTCCGGGTCGACCAGCCCGGTGGGCCGGACGACCTGTTCGACGACCTGTCCGGCGTACGTCCCCTCGTAGGGGCCGGGCGTCGCCGAGACGAAGATCATCTGCGGCGCCAGCGCTTCCCACTCGTCGAACCGCAGGGGACGGTTGTCGAGGGCGGAGGGGAGCCGGAAGCCGTATTCGACGAGCGTCTCCTTGCGCGAGCGGTCGCCCTTGTACATGCCGCCGAGCTGGGGAACGGTGACGTGGGACTCGTCGATCACGAGGAGGGCGTTCTTCGGCAGGTAGTCGAACAGCGTGGGCGGCGGTTCGCCCTCCTGGCGCCCGGACAGGTAGCGGGAGTAGTTCTCGATCCCGCTGCAGTAGCCCACCTCCCGGATCATCTCGAGGTCGAAGCGCGTGCGCTGCTCGAGGCGCTGCGCCTCGACCAGCTTGTCGCGCTCCTTGAGATACGCCACGCGCTCGACCAGCTCCTCGCGGATGTCGTCGACGACGGCGAGAATCCGCTCCCGCGGGGTCACGTAGTGCGTCTTCGGAAAGACGGTGTAACGCGCCACCCGTTGCAGCACCTCGCCGGTGAGCGGGTCGAAGAGCGACAGGTTCTCGAGCTCGTCGTCGAACAGCTCGATGCGCAGGGCCTCCTTCTCGGACTCCGCCGGAAAGACGTCGATGACGTCGCCGCGTACCCGGTAGGCGCCGCGCTGGAATGCCGTGTCGTTGCGCGTGTACTGGAGCTCCGCCAGCCGCATCAGGATGTAGCGCTGGTCGACGCGGTCGCCCCGGTCGAGGTGCAGGACCATCCGGAGGTAGGACTTTGGGTCGCCGAGGCCGTAGATCGCCGAGACGGAGGCCACGATGATCGTGTCGCGGCGCTCGATGACGGCCTTCGTCGCGGACAGCCGCATCTGCTCGATGTGCGAGTTGATCGACGCGTCCTTCTCGATGTACGTGTCGGACGCGGGAACGTAGGCCTCCGGCTGGTAGTAGTCGTAGTAGGAGACGAAGTACTCGACGGCGTTGGCCGGGAAGAACTCGCGGAACTCGCCGTAGAGCTGCGCCGCGAGGGTCTTGTTGTGGGCCAGCACCAGCGTCGGCCGCTGTACGGCCTCGATGACCTTGGCGACCGCGAAGGTCTTGCCGGAGCCGGTGACGCCGAGCAGGGTCTGGTGCGCGAGGCCGTCTTCCAGTCCGTCCACCAGCCCCGCGATCGCCGTGGGCTGGTCGCCCGCCGGCGCGTAGTTCGCGACGACCCGGAACTCGGAGGGTGCCTGCATCGATCGGATTCGGGGTTCGGACGGGACCATTACATCACGGGCCCCGGGGGCGGGGCGACGCCCCGCCCCGACTTCGCGACCCGAGCCAACGCGGGCAATGCCCGGGCGGGAGGGCGGCTTCGGCGTGGCTCGCGGCCCAGCCCCTCCGGACTACGAGCCCGCGCCCTCCTACGGCGCCGGACCGCGGGCCGACGCTTGCCGCCCCGGTTCGTGCGGCACCTTGCCCGTCAGATAGGCGCCGAAGGACGGGATGGGCGTTGCGTATTGACCGGGTGGCAAGCCTGCCCCGGACAACACGCCGGCATCGACCGTGCGCTGGAACGCCTCCGCCGTCGCCTCGTGGGCGGCGCCGGGCGGCATGCGCGGGTCCTCTTCCAGGACTTCGTACAACGCCGCAACGATGTCGCGTTCCGCCCAGGGGCCATCGCCGTCGAATGTCCCGAACACTGCGCGCACGGCGGGCTCGTGGGGGCCGATGGAGCGCAGCCGCTGGTCGTAGTACTGACGCCGCAAGTCGGCCGCGCGACGCATGGCGGCCGGCAGGTCGTCGGGGCGCAACGCGCCGCCGGCGGCGACGGCGACCTCGAAGCACGCACTGAGGTTGTTGTTCAGGTGCTGCGGCCAGCCGTCGGACAACCGCGCGCAGGCCCGCGCCCAGCGCTCGAGTTCGGCGGCGGACGCGCGCGGGCGGTAGCGCCGCAACGTGCCGCGCGCCACGGCGCGGGCCTCCGTCGGCGACAAGCAACCCAACTCGTGGTCCGTCTCTCGTGCCGGACGGGAGATGCCCAGCGCCGCCAGGTTGTCGGCGGTGCGCCCCAGGCCAAAGTACACCGGCACGACGGGGAGGCGGTGGGGGCCTTGGTGGAGGGCGGCGAGCGCGCGGTTCATCAGCTTGGGCGGCGCGCCCGGCCGCACGGGGACCTCCTCGGAGTCGGCGGCGATGCCCTGCGCCTCGTCCACCAACAGGACAATCGGCGCGCGCCAATCGGGGTATGCGCGGCGCAACGCCCGGAAGGAGACGTCCGGCCCGACGTAGTTGCGGGTCATGGACTCTACGGCCTC
>JAJDVW010000013.1 GCA_022825925.1 Pseudomonadales bacterium
GGGCGCGTGGTCGCACGCGCCGCACGAACCGCCGCACGGCCCAGGGAAAGTCGTAGGGCGCGTAGCAGTGGTCGACGATGTCCCCCAGGCGTTCGATGACCTGGGCGCTGCCGGCCGGCGTCATGGTGGTGACGAGGAAGCGGGCTTCGGGCAACCGGGCCTTGAGCGCACGGATGACGGGCGCGGCCCCGATCGTCTCCCCGGCGGAGACCGTGTGGAACCAGACGACGTCCCGGCCGACGTGGGCCGGCACCCGCCCGAACCGCTCCTTGCGACGCTCCGCGTAGGCGGGTTCGCGCCGCGCCCGGACGAAGAGGCGCAGCCAGACGAGAGGCAGGGCCAGGCAGAGGAGCATGTTGTACGCGAAGCGCGGGAGCATGCCGCGCTTATACTTTCTGCCCCTCCGATGCTCAACGGGGCTCATGCGCCGGATGTGCAAGACCCGGGCCGACGTCGCCCGCACGACGCTCCGCCGCCGCGCCCTCGGATCGACGGGGATCGAGGTCTCCCCGATCGGACTCGGCACGGTCAAGCTCGGCCGCAACACCGGTCTTTCCCTCGCTCCGTTCGCGATTCCCGGCACGCGGGCGGCCCGCGCCCTGCTAGACCGGGCGCGCGAACTGGGCGTGAACCTCCTGGACACGGCGCCGGCGTACGGCGAGAGCGAGGCGCGGCTTGGCGAACTCCTGGACGGTACCCGCGATCGCTGGGTGCTCTGCACCAAGGCGGGCGAGTCCTTCGACGGCCGCCGGTCGCGCCACGACTTCAGGCCCGCAGCGCTGCGGGGCAGCATCGAGGCTTCGCTCCGCCGGCTGCGGACGGACTATCTCGACATCGTGCTCATCCACTCCGACGGCCGCGACGTGGAGATCCTGCGCCGGTCCGATGCCCTCGAGACCCTCGACGCGCTGAAGCGGGAAGGCAAGGTTCGCGCATCCGGCTTCTCGCACAAGACCGAAGCAGGCGGCCGGCTTGCCCTCTCCCGCTGTGATGTGCTCATGTCCGCACTCAGTTTCACGGACCGCCGGCAGATCGACGTCGTCCGCGACGCCGGCGAGAACGGCGTGGGAGTGCTGGTGAAGAAGGCCCTCGACAGCGGCCGGGCGTCGCCGGAGAGCCTGCGCTACGTCGCCGGTCGGCCCGGGGTGTCGAGCGTCGTCGTGGGCACCGTCGACCCGGCCCATCTCGAGGCCGACATCGCAGCCGCCGGGTTCTGCCAGGAGCGACCGGCATGACATCCGCGGACGGCTCGATCCCGCTGTCCGAACTCGCGGGACTCAGCGTGCACCGGCCGACGACAGTGGGGTGGGACGAGCGGACGCCCCCCAACGAGACCGTGGACGCGGACGGCAAGCCGAATCCCGACGACCGCCGCTTCGGCGTGCCCGACCCCCGTGCGCCGGCGCGCCGCGCGCCCGACGATCCGGAGGTGGTGGCGTTGCGGCGACATCTGCGCGCGAACAGCGGCATCCGGGGTCTTGAGATATGCACGCCGGGGGAACCGGACCGGGCCGCGCGGATCTTCCACCGGGACGGCTTCGTCGTGGTGCGGGACCTGTTGGACGCGACGCTCCTCTCGGCGTTCCGCGAGAGTTGCGCCAGGGTCCTGCGCGACATCCTCACGCCGCCCGGCCGCGACGGCCGCAAGTACCTGACGGAAACGGGCCGCCTGCCACACCGCTATAGCTACGGCACGAGTTCCGCATCGCGCCAGTTGATGCACGATCCCACCTGGGCGTCGATGATCGACCTGTCCACCACGGCGCCGCTGCTCGAGGCGATCTTCGGGACCGCGGACTACCTCGTGTGGGGCGGCGGCGGGGACCTGTGCCTGCCCGGCGCGATCGAGTACCAGCACCTGCACCGCGACTTCGCGGAAAACCACTCGCTGCCGGCAGAGCGTCTCGCGCAGGCGCGGGCGCTCGGTATCCCCATCGAGATGCCTGCCGGCGCCACCGAACCGGACCTCCCCACGCAGCGCCTGATCGTCGAGCGCACGCCGATGTTCGTCACGATCAACTTCCTGATGAGCGATCTCACGTGGGAGAACGGACCGATCCGGCAGATCCCGGGGACCCACACCACGCGGCAGCCGCCTCCGACGCCGGAGGAGGAGCCGGAGTGGATGCGTCTGTCGACGCTCGTCGGCGCGCCCGCCGGCGCGGGCGTGTTCCGGGACAACCGCGCGTGGCACGGGGCCACGCCCAACCTGAGCCGCGAAGTGCGCGCGCTGCCCAACATCGAGTACGTGGCGCCCTGGACGCCCCGGGAGACGTTCAGGCCGACCATGCCCCACGCGCTCTGGACCTCCCTGTCGGCGCGCGCCCGGCGCATGACCCATCTCATCAGGGCGGAGCCCGGCGTATGGCCGCCAGGCGCCGGCGTGATGCATCCGCTCGCCAACGAGCGGAAACGGGCCGTTGAACGCATGCGGCGCGCCGGCTGACACGCCGGCGCCCGGAAGGCTCCGTTTCAGGCGGACTTGATGCGATCGACGATCGAGGTCGTCGAGCAGTCCGGGAGCAGGCTCAGCACGCGCAACTCTCCGCCCCAACCCCGGACCAGTTCGGCGCCGACCACCGCGCTTTCGGCGTAGTCGCCGCCCTTCACCAGGACGTCCGGCCGCACGGATTCCAGGAGCGCTTCCGGCGTGTCCTCCGAGAAGGGCGTCACCCAGTCCACCGCAGACAGCCCTTCGAGCACGCGCATGCGTCGCTCGAGGGCGTTCACGGGACGGCCCGGCCCCTTCAGACGGCCGGCCGAAGCATCGTCGTTGACGGCCACCACGAGCCGGTCCCCGAGCTCGCGGGCTTCTTCGAGGTACCCCACGTGACCGGCGTGCAGCACGTCGAAGCACCCGTTGGTGAAGACGATCTTCTCGCCCCGGCCGCGCGCCAGCCCCACCGCCGCGAGCAACTGTTCCCGCGTCAGCACGCCCTCGTCCGGGCGCTCCGCGGCGGCGATCGCCTGGTTGATCTCCGGGGCCGTGACGGCCGAAGTGCCCATCCTCGCGCACACCAGTCCCGCCGCCTGGTTGGCGACGCGGGCGCTCGCCACCGTATCCCAGCCGAGGCCGAGGCCGACCGCGAGCGCGGCCGCCACGGTGTCCCCCGCCCCCGTGCGGTCGTACACCTCGACATCGCTCGCGGGCAGGTGACGGACGCGCCCGTCGCGGTCGATCACCGTCGACCCCTCGCCGCCGCGCGTGACGACCAAGGCCTCGACGTCCGCCCGGCGGACTTCGGCCAGGGCGCGCTCCGCGAAGTCGGCCTCGTCGCTCCAGGCCCCGGCCGCCTGCTCGAATTCCGCCCGATTCGGCTTGAGGACCCGTGCCCCGGCGTAGCGGGCGAAGTCCTTGTGCTTCGGGTCCACGACGACGAAGGCGCCGGCACGGCGCGCAGCCGCGACGAGGGCTTCCGGACGATCCACCGTACCCTTGTCGTAGTCCTCGATGACGAGTACGTCGGCGGCGGCGACGCAGTTCCCGACGCGGGTCGCGACCTCCGCGCCCACGCCCTCGGGGAGCGGCTCCTCGAAGTCCGCGCGGAGGAGCTGCTGGCGCTGGCTGACGACGCGGAGCTTGCGCGTGGTCTCCCAGCCCGGCACCTCGACCAGGTCGCACGCGACGCCCGCGGCCTCCAGGGTCGCGCGCATGTCCCGCGCCGCCGCATCGGTCCCCACCGCGCCGACCAGCGTGCAGCGCGCGCCCATCGCGACGACGTTGAGCGCCACGTTGGCCGCCCCGCCGGGGCGGTCCTCCGCAGCCACGACATCGACCACCGGCACTGGGGCCTCCTGGGAGATGCGCGCGGCCTCGCCGAACCAGTACCGGTCCACCATCACGTCGCCCACGACGACGATCCGCGTCGGCGAAACCGGAGGGAGCATTTCGGCCATCCCCCGATGTTAGCAGCCTGTCGGGCTACGACTGCGAGGGAGAACCGCGAAGGAGAGGACGCAAACGGGTACAGTGCCGGGCTCATGGCAGTGCCGGCTTCACACTTGGCCGCACCGCGTCACTGGCCCCTCTGGGTCGGCGTCGGACTCGCGTGGCTCGCGTGCCGGCTTCCCGTCGCGTGGCAGGCGTCCGTGGGATGCGGTCTCGGGCGGCTCGCCTGGCGGGCGGGCGGACGCCGCCGGCGCATCGCGGAAGCCAACATCGACCTGTGCTTTCCCGAGCTTTCCGAGCGGGAACGCGCCGGCCTCGTGCGGCGGACGTTCGAGGCGTGCGGCATCGGACTCATGGAGACGGTCCAGGCCTGGCTCGGCCGCATCGACGCGGTGGCCGACCGCCTGGAGTGTCACGGTCTGGACGTGCTCGTCGAGGCGCGGGCGGAGGGACGCGGCGTCCTCCTCGCCGGCGCCCACTTCCTCACCCTCGACTTCACCGGCGCGCTCCTCGCGGCCCGGGTACCGTTCGACGTCGTGTACCGCGGCCACCGCAACCCGGTCATCGAGTGGCTCATGGTGCGGGGCCGGAGACGGCACTACGGGACCGTGATCGAACGACACGACCTGCGCCGGGCCGCGCGGCGGCTGCGCGACGGGCATATCGTGTGGTACGCGGCGGACCAGGACTACGGCCGCCGGCACTCCGTGTTCGCGCCGCTGTTCGGAGTGCCCGCCGCCACGGTCGTCGCCACGGCGCGGCTGGCCCGCATGGGCGGTTCGCCCGTCGTCTTCTACAGTCACTTCCGCGACGAAGAGACACGCACCTGGTCGGTGCGTTTCCAGCGCGTCGACGCCTTTCCCTCCGGGGACGACGAGGCGGACGCGGCCCGGCTCAACGGGATGCTCGAAGCCGAGATCCGGCGCCACCCCGAGCAGTACCTCTGGCCGCACCGCCGCTTCAAGACCCGGCCCGACGGCATCGAGTCGCCCTACGGGTCGTGGGCCCGCCGGCGCAAGCGGCGTCGCCGATCATGACGGTCGACCCCGTCGCCGGATCGACACGGCCCTTTCCCGTTCCCGTCCTTTTGGGCAGACTGAACGCCGCCGCCGGAACGGCCAGGGGTGCCCGGCAAGGGGCGCGGGTGCGCTCCACGCGAAAACGTCGAACCGATTTGGGAGAACGCCCGCATGTTGAGATTCGCCGAAGAGGTCATGCTGCTCCTGCTGCACGACGAGAACGGAAAGTTCACGCGGGTGCCGGACTGGTCGCTCCGCTACGCCCTGGGGGGCAGCGTCCTGATGGATCTGGAGCTCGAGAACCGGATCGACACGGACCTCGAGAAGCTGATCCTCGTGGATCCCACGCCCGTGGGCGACAGCCTGCTGGATCCGACCCTGGCGGAGATCGCGGACGCCCGCGAAAGCCACGACGCCCGCTACTGGGTCGAACGCGCGGCCGGCCGTGCCGACGAGATCCGTGAAGACGCCCTCGCGCGGCTCGTCGAGAAGGAGATCCTCACGCAGCGCGAGGACCGTTTCCTGTGGGCGTTCCGCTCGCGGCGCTATCCGGTCATCGACGGCAAGGCCGAGCGCGAGGTGAAACTCAGGATCATGGGCGTGCTGTTCAGCGACGACCTCCCGGACCCGCGCGACTTCGTCATCATCTGCCTCGCGCAGGCGTGCGGCATCTTCAAGAGCATGCTGTCCCCGCGCGAACTGGACGGCGTCGCCGCGCGGATCGAGCAGATGCGCCGCATGGACCTCATCGGCCAGGCGGTGTCGAACGCGATCTGGGACATCGAGTCCTCCCTGGCGATGGCGGTGCAGCCGCACGCGTTCTGAACTCGCCGGTGGGCCTAGTGTCGTGTCACGCGTGTTCTGTCGCTTCAGAGTTCGCCCTGCGCGTCAATGCAAGGCGTGGTCCGCAGGGAATATCGGGCATATTGGCAAGGACCACAACGCGGCAGTGGCGTGCAGAGCGAACTCCCGAAGGGCGCGCCCCACGGGGCCTGTGGCGGTGTTGCGCCCCTTGGCAATGGACCCACCATTCCCGGCGGGGAACGCGCCTTGCCACAGACCCCGTGGGACGCGCTGAAGCGGCAGAACACGCGTGACACGACACTAGGCATCTCCGACCGCAAGGATTGTTTGGGTGACCCGTCTGCTGCATGACCGCGCACGCACGGGGGACCTCCTCGTCCTCCTGGCGTTTCTCGCGGTCCTGACCGCCCCGCTGCCCGCCATCCCCCGGCTGGTCACTTACGTGCTCGGCATTCTCGTGCTGTGCAGCTCGCCCCTCTGGCGCGCCGCGGCCGACTCCCGGCTGGCGGCGTGCGCCGCCGCCCTGCTCGCCTACCTCGTCCTGACGAGCCTCTGGTCCGAGGACTTGGGCGCCGCCGACGCCCTCAGGATGGTCGTCCGGGCCCTGGTGCTCTGCTGCTTCGTGCTCGCGTTCGCGGACGCGGTCGCGCGGGGCGCCGCCCACGAACGCATCGGCCGGTGGTTCGCACTCGCGGGAGGACTCGTCGCGGTCGCGGCCATCGGTCACTTCCTGCTCGACCCGCCGGCGGAGGGCCGGCTGCACGGGCTCGGCCGGGTACACAACTCCGTCACCGCGGCCCAGGCGTTCTCCGTCGTCACGCTCGTGGCGCTCGATGCCGCCTGGCGCGCTCCTGCATGGCGCTGGCGGTCGCTCGCCGGCGGGAGCGCCTTCGCGGCGACCGCGGCGGTACTGCTGACCGGTTCCCGCGCCGCCTGGGTCGCGCTCCCGCTCGCCACGCTTGCGCTGCTCCTGGCCCGGACGACGCCCTCGCGAGCGCGCTTCGTCGGCCTCCTCGGTGCGAGCGCCGCCGCGATGGCGCTCGTCGCCGCCGTGCTCGCGACCAGCGACCTGACCGGGGACCACGTCCTCCCGCGCGGAGACAGTTTCCGCTTCGCCATCTGGGAGTCCGTCATCGCGGACATCGTCCGGCAGGGGCCCTGGTTCGGCCGCGGCATCCTCACGCCGGACGACACGCTCCTCGGGGAACTCACCTTTCGGCACGTCCACAGCATGTACCTCGCGGTGCTCTTTCACGGCGGCATCGCGGGAGTCGTCCTCTTCGCCGCGGTGCTCGGCGGGACGGGTTTCGCGCTCGTCCGCGCGCTCGGTTCTCCGGACGCCCGTCTCGCACTGGCGCTGCTCGTCGCCGGCGCAATTTTCTGGCTCACCGACGGCCGCCAACTCGTGGATCGCGTCGGCGTGCACTGGTGGCTGTTCTGGCTGCCGGTGGCGACGGCGATCGGCCTTTCCATGCGAGACTCTCACCCCGCCCTTGCCGTGGCCAAGCACATATGAGCGCAACCAGCGGCGTTTTCAGAACGGGGACCGCGTGATGCTCGACGGTAGAGCCGCACTGCTGGACGCGTTGCGACTCGGAGAGAGTTCCATTCTCGAGTACAAGGAAGTGCGCTTCTCCGGCAAGCGTGTCACGGCGCCCAGGCGCGATGACCTTGCCGATACGCTTGCCTCGTTCGCCAACGCGCGCGGGGGCGTGTTCGTGCTTGGTGTCGAAGACAGGGCTCACGAGATCCTAGGGATCCCTCTGGAGCGTCTGGATTCCGTGATCCAGCTCGTCCGCAACATCTGTGCGGACTCCATCGAGCCCCCCCTCGAGAGCGTTTTCGTGGATCGACTGTGGCTGCCGTCGGCCGCCGGCGAGGAACGCGCCGTCGTTCGTATCGACGTGCCCCGCAGCCTGTTCGTGCACGAGAGCCCCGCCGGCTACGTCCACCGGTTCGCCGACTCCACCCGCCGGATGACGCCCGAGTTCCTCGCGCGCCTGTTCCAGCAGCGCAGCCAGACGCGACTCATCCGTTTCGACGAGCAGGCCGTCGCCCACGCGCGCATCGAAGATCTCGACTCGGACCTGGTCGAACCGTTACGTACGCTCCGGTCCGATCCGGACCCGGTGACGTTTCTCACCAAGCTCGGAATGGCGCGATTGGACGAGGAGGGCTCGGCGAGACCCACCGTCGCCGGCCTGTTGATGGCCACCGACGATCCGCGGCGGTGGCTGCCCAACGCGTATGTCCAGGCCGTGGCATACCGGGGCAGCACGATCGGCGCAGGTTCGCCAGGCTCGGCCTATCAGCTCGACGCCCACGACGTGACTGGACCGCTGCACCATCAGATCGTCGACGCATGCCGGTTCGTCGCACGCAACATGCGTATCGCCGCCACCAAGCACCAGGGACGCATCGATCGTCCACAGTACGACATGACCGCCGTGTTCGAAGCCGTCGTGAACGCCGTGGCCCATCGGGACTACTCGGTGCACGGGTCCAAGATCCGGTTGCGGATGTTCGACGACCGGCTGGAAATCTATTCTCCCGGCGCGATCCCCAACTCGCTGACCATCGACAGCCTGCGCTACCGTCAATCCGCCCGCAACGAGGCGATCTGCAGCCTGCTTGCGAGGTGTCCCATCCCGGACGAGGCCTGGCTGACCACGGACCGCAGGAACTTCATGGAGAAGCGTGGCGAGGGCGTGCCCATCATCCTCGAGAACAGCACCCGCATCGCGGGCCGGGAGCCCGAGTATCGCCTGCTCGACGACGCGGAGCTGTGGCTGACCATTCACGCCGCAAACCCGTGACGAGGCTCGTCCCGGTCACGCCTTCGTGACGAGCAGGTCCTCCATCACCAGGAACTCCAGATCGCAGCCGAGGAACATCGTGAGTGCGTCGTCCGGCGTGCACACGATCGGTTCCCCGCGCCGGTTGAGCGAGGTGTTGAGCACCGCGGCGTTGCCCGTGCGCGCCTCGAGCGCCTCGATCAGGTCGTAGTAGCGCGGGTTCCACCGGCGTTCGACGACCTGTACGCGCGCCGTCCCGTCGGCGTGCACCACCTCGGGGATGCGCTGCTTCCAGGCCTCCGTCACGTCGAAGGTCACGGTCATGAAGGGCGCCGGGCGATCCGTGCCGATGATGTCCAGAGCGGCCCGGTCGAGGATCGACGGGCAGAATGGACGCCAACGCTCGCGGTACTTGATCTGGGCGTTGATGCGGTCGGCGATCCCGGTGACGCTCGGGCAACCCAGGATGCTGCGCGCGCCGAGCGCCCGGGGGCCGAACTCCATGCGTCCCTGGAACCACGCGACCGGTCTCCCGGCGGCGAGCAGGTCGGCCGTCTCCGCGACGACGTCCGTCACCCTGCGGCATGCCACCCCCGCCCTCCGCCGCGCCGCGCGCTCGCAGGTTTCCGAGTCGAAGGCGGGGCCGAGGAACACATGCTCCATCCTGGCGAGCCGGTCTCCGCCTTGGGCCGCGACCTGCGTGGCCGCTCCGAGCGCGGTGCCCGAGTCTCCCGCCGCGGGTTGCACGAACAGGGCCTCGACATCGGAACGCGCGAGGATCCTCTGGTTCAGCTTGACGTTGAGGGCGCCGCCCCCCGCCAGGACGATGTGTCCCGTCTCCGCCAGGACGTCGGACAGCCATGCGTCGATCAGGCCGAGACAGCACTCCTCGTACAGATCCTGCATGGCCGCGGCATAGTGGACGTAGGGCTCGTCCGCCGCGTCGCCCCGGCGCGGGGGCCCGAGGCGGCGCACCAGGGCGCGGCCGAAGTAGCGGCCGCGGCCGTCCTCGCGATAGCGCCGCAACCCGACGGTGTTGAGGAGCCGCGTGTTGACGCGGAACCCCCGCCTGGTCCTCCGTACCAGCCCCGACAGGTCGCATGCGTCCGGCCGGCCGTAGGGTGCCATGCCCATGACCTTGTACTCCCCGTCCAGCATGTCGAAGCCGAGGTACTCGGTCATGGCGCCGTAGGCGCCGGGGAGGGAGTCGGGGTCGTAGAACTCCTTGCGCCCGTGGATGCGGCCGCCTTCGCCCACGCCCAGGAAAGTGGTCGCGTACTCGCCCTTGCCGTCGATGCTGAGGATCGCCGTCTTCCGGTCGAAGCCCGAGAGGTGATACGCGCTCGATGCGTGGGCGAGGTGATGCAGCACGGGCCGGAACGCCGTGCGGTCCCAATCGATGCCGAGTGCCGCACCCGCTTCCAGCACGCGCCGCCGGTTGCGCCGGAACCGCCGGTTGCCGTTGAAGAGTGCGTCGAGTGCCCGGTCCGGCGCGTACCAGTGCCGCGCCGCGTATTGCCAGCGGCCTGGACCGAGGAGGCTGACCGGGGCGTACGGGAAGGCGACGGCATCCACCTCGCCGGGTTCCACGCCCGCGGCCGCGAGGCAGTACCGGGCCGACTCGAGCGGCATCCTGCCCTGCGCGTGCTTCTCGCGGACGAACCGTTCTTCTTCGGCGGCCGCCACGATCTCCCCGTCGACCAGCAACGCCGCGGACGGGTCGTGCCCGAGCGCTCCGGAGAGCCCCAGGACGATCACGCCGGCCCGTCCCCGGCCGTCCCGGCGGATACGCGCGCAAACGCGGCCGCGAATTGCGACGCGACGGGCGGCTCCCAGTTCGCGAGAAAACGCTGCCGGTCCCCCGCGATCTCGCGCCGCGAGCGCGCGGGGCGCAGGGCGTCGAGATCGACCAGCGACACGGCGCCATCGCCGACGATGAAGTTGGACGCCTTGGTGTCCCGGTGGGTCAGGCCGTCCCGCGACAGGGCTTCGAACAGCCCGGCCACGGCGTCCGCCGTCGCGTCGTCCAGGCCGTGGCGGGCGACGTGCTCGTCGAGCGGTACGCCGCCCAGGTCTTCGAGGACCAGGTACGCCGGGCCGCGACCCCTGGGGGTCACCAGGGCGACGGGCCGTGCCGTCGGGATGCTCCGGAAGCAGAGCCGATGACCGTTCACCCAGGACCGTCGCGCCCGGCCCTGCTTGGCGTTGTACCGCTTCACGACGTAGCGCCGCGGCCCCGATTCCACGCGCGCGACTGTGGCCGTGTTGCCGTCCTTCAGCCGCGCGCCCGCTTCGACCTCGGCCCCGGGGGACGCGAGCAGGCGTTCGAGCTCCCGGCACATCGCCGCCCGTTCGTACACCACTTCGCGCCCATCCTCGCGCCGCACGTCGAACTGGCTGCAGGGCCGCAGCGTCTTCGCGAGAAAACGACGCACGCGCCGGCGCTGCACGCGCGCGACCGACCGGTGCAGGCGGCGGCGCTCCCGCTCGGCCGCCCGCCAGCCCCTCGCCGCGCAGTACGCGCGATAGCTCCCGTCGACCGTCGCGGCGTCCGCATCGAGGGCCGCCAACTGGAGGGCGAGGCTCGCGACGCTTGCGCGCCGGCCCACGTCCACCTTGGCCACGGCGTCACCGTCAAGTACGAAGACCCGGTCGCCCGCGACCACGAAATTGCCGAGATGCGGATCGTCGTGACGGACGCCCGCCGCGTGTAGCGCAGCAGTCAGCACGACGATCGCCTCGCCGTCCGCGCGGGTTGCCGGGCGGGCGTACACCCACTCGACGGCGATCCACCACCCTTCGTCGCAACGCCCAACGCCCAGCAACCCTGGCGTCGGTACGCCCGCCCCCGCCAACAGCCACAATCCGCGCGCCTCCCGCCGAAAGCGGTGCCGCGCCCCGGGGCCGAAGAACGTCTTCACCGCCACGTCCCGTCCGTCCAGACGCCCCCGCAGGACGCGCCGGCGCCCCGGCAGCCGGCGGAGGACCTCCGAGCACTCGATGGTGACCGAGCGGTTCCCAATCCGACCCTGGATCGGGAACGGCGGCGCACGGGACTCGATGCCGCTCACGTCGGCCGCGCGATCCCGTGCCGGACCGCCTTGTCGCGCAGGCGCCCCGCGCGTCGCTCCACCCGACGCCACAGGCCGGGGTCCCTGGCCAGCGCGTCTCGCAGCGGCAGCCCGGTGTACCGCGCGAGGAAACGGAACCGGTCCTTCCGGGACAGGCCGAGGTGCAGCGTGGAGAAGAGCAGCGCGGCGAGATCGCGTAGGACCCACCGGCGCGGCGTCCGGCGGCGCACCTGCGCCCGGTGCAGGTCGATGACCGCGAGCACCGCCTCCCCGCGGGCGAGCGCCACCGTGTCCGCCAGGACGTGACAGAGATAGTAGTCGCGGTGGTTGACGCCGGCCGCGTGGAGCGCCCGCGTGAGGTCCGCCAACGCCAGCACCAGCCGGCGCCGCACGGCCGGCGGCGGGGGTGCGGTCGCCCATCCGTCGGTCAGGTCCTCGAGGCTCGCGTACCCTTCGAGCGCATCACAGACCATGAAAGAGCGTTCACGGGCCGGGTTGCCTCCCAGCCTCCCGAACGCCGCCACCCGCGGCGCCCGCACGCCCTCCTGCGCCAGGTGCAGGCATGCGGCGTACTCGTGGCCAGAGCCGGTGACGGGAGCCTTCCCGTTCGCCAGGTTCTTGAGGATCTCGCCCCACCCGACCCCCTCGTGGATCTTGGCGAAGTAGGCGGCCCCCCCCTCCTCGAAGCGGATCGTGCGACGCGACGCGACCGCGCGAAAGGTCTCTCCGCGCAGGCCCCACACGACCTCGAACGGGTCGCGGCCGCGCCAGGCGGACTTCAGGTCGTCACGCAGATAGAGCTTGGCCACGACGTTTCACGTGTTCCCAGATCAGTTCGACCACCCGCGCGGCGCCGTCGAAAGGCGCTTCCGCCACGTACCGCAAGGCGTTCTCGCGCCAGGCTTTCCGCCGCCCTTCGTCGAGCGCATCGATCAGTGCCCGCTTGAACGCCTCGGCCTCGAAGGGCGCGTCGACCACGGTGCCCGCGACCGCGCGCGAGACGTGGTCGCTGTGGCCGACGTCCGCGACGGTCAGGACCGGCAGTCCGGCCGCGAGCGCGTCGAGCACGGCGTGTCCCGCCAGGTCGCGGTACGCCGGATACAGGAGGAGGTCCGCGCCCAGGTAGCAGTGCCCGGCGTCGTTCGACGCGAAGCGGATGCGGTCCGACAGGCCGAGTCCGGCCGCCATGGCGCGCGCCCCGGCGGGAGCGTCGAGCGCGACCAGGTGTATGCGCCGTTTCCGGTCGTCCGGCAGCGCATCCACGGTCATCAGCACGCGTTCGAGCCCGGCCGTCCCCACGCTGAGCAGCACGCATGCGTCATCGGACGCTCCCCAGTCCCTGCGCACGTCGGCCCGGGTGCGCGCCCCACGGTCCGGACGCGCCGGCCGAAACACCTCCAGCGGAGCGAGGACCTCCAGTTCCGCGTCGTAGTGCTCTCGATGGTCCGCCGCCCACGACGCGTTGCGCGCGACCACCGTCGTGCCGCCGCCGAACGCCGCCTCCTCGGAGCACGCGAGCTGTCGATACCGGGGCGTGCCGCGGTACAGGCGCGTCCGCAGGCGCTCCGCCTCCCGCAGCGCGCACGGTTCGGCGGGCACGCACAGGTCGAGCCCCGGCATCTTGTTGAAGCCCACCACGCAGTGCACCGGGCTGCGCCGCAGCGCCCCCCGCCCCCAACGCTCGAAGCGCTCGACGCGCTTGTGGCCCGTCATGGAGGCCACCGGGACGACCACCACGTCCGCCCCGGAGGCCGACCCGGCGGGCACTTGCCACGACATCGTGTACACGCGCACCTGCCAGCCTTGCCGGCGGCACGCCTCCGCGAGCGCGAGGAGGTCCCGGGAAACCCCGTCCTGCGGGGCGACCTCGTGCGCGCAGATCGCGACCGTGGGCTGGATGTCGCCCCGCACGAAGCGCTCCATGATGTCGCAGGCGACGCGCGCGCGGCCCCCGAGCGAACCGCTCGCGGCAAGCCGGCGCCCGTTCTCGCTCCAGGCCGGCCGCCGCGGGGAGGTGAGCACCTCCCGCGCTTCGCGGTTGAACCGGTCCTGGTCGAAGGGCGACGACGACACGATGCCCGCGTCGGCCTCTTCGACGTAAGGCGCAAAACCGCAAACATCGGTCACGAGTACGGGCAACCCCGCAGACAGCGCCTCCAGGATCACCACCCCGGCGGCCTCGTTGTACGCTGGCAGCATCAGCGCGTCCGCGCCCTGAAGGATGCGCGGCACGTCGCCGCGACCACCGGCGAATCTCACCAGTCCGCGGACCCCCAACCGCGCCGCCAGCCGCTCGAAGGCGCGCCTGTTGTCGTCCCCTACCACCAGCAGGACCGTGTCGGTGCCGCTCCCCGCGAGGTCCGCGAGCGCGCGAATCGCCCGGTCGAGCCCCTTCGTGGCGAAGCCGGACCCCACGAAGAGCAGGACGTGGTGGGCTTCGGGAAGGTCGAATTCCCGGCGCAGCCATCCCGGTGCATCGGCGTCCTCCCCCCGGGCCGCATCGTCCGGCTCCACGCCCGGCGGCAACGGGAAGAACCGCTCGTCCGGCGTGCCGTAGTAGCGCTTGAAGGTCGGCTGCTGGGCTGCCGCGACCGTCAGCACCTTCACGGGGCGGTCCCCGTCGAACACGGCCCGCTCGAAGCCGGCGAAGTGGCGGTAGCGGGGCAGCAGCCGGTAGTGCCAGCCGCGCTGATGGCGCGCCTTCTCCTCGTAGCAGGAATCGCCCGCGAGATAGACGTCGAGGCCCGGCATCTTGTTGAAGCCCACGACCAGATCGGCCGGCGACCGTTGCAGGTGCTCGCCGACCCAGCGGGCGAACCGGCGGTATCGCGCGGGATTGGTCATCCCCCGCGCCGGCACTTCGATCTTTTCTACGCCCTCCGGCGGTTCTCCCTCCCATCGGATGGCGTAGGCCCGCACGGAGTGGCCGCGCCCCATGCACTCCTCCGCGATACCGGCCAGGTCACGCGCGACGCCGCCGTAGGGGAAGTACTTGAAGATGCAGAAAGCCAGCTTCACCGGGCCTTGAGTTCGATCCTCGCCTGTTGTCCGCCGCCCATGTCCGCCTCGATCACGAAGGTCTCGGACTCGGGCCGGCTGTAGGTCAGGGTGCGAAAGGCCCCCTCGTCGCCCGCCTCGAAGGACACGCGGTTGTCCCCAAGCTCCCGCAGCGTGAGGGTCTGCGGACCCGGGGTCCTGGGCACGAACCCCGGGTCCCACTGCTGGATCCGGAGCACGAGGCTGTCGTTCTCTTCCTCGACCACGGTCATCTCGACCATCGAGGTCTCGCCGTTCCCGGTCATCCGGACCAGCGAGGCGATCGAACCGTCCGTCGGGAGGATCCAGTTCTCCTCAAGGGTCTGTCCTCCGCCTACCGGGCCCGCCCACGACCCGGTCATCCACGCCAGATCGTCCACGCTCGGATGCTGGTCGGCGCCCGCGGACACCGCGCAGGCGAATGCGGCGGCCAGGGTCCAGCGAAGGGTTCGGCGATGGGGCATGAGGCGACTCCTTGACGGGGAAGCACGGCACCTTAACCCAACGACCCCCGCCCCATCGACCCATCGCCGGGGGACGCTCAGGCATCGGCCCCCGCTCGAAGCTCCGTCATTTTCGCCCAGACGCGCTCCGGGTCGAGCGATGCGAAGCAGGGCGGCTGGACCGGTTCGCCTCCCCACGCGACGGCCGGACCCCGATAGCGGCACGTGCGCGACAGGCAGGGCGAGCAGCCGATGTCCGACTGCAGGCCCACCGCCAGCGGCCCCCGGCAACCCGTCAGCCGCACATCGGTCGGGCCGTAGACAACGAGGGTCGGCCGGCCGAGCGCAGCCGCCAGGTGCGCGAGGCCCGTATCCACGCCCACCACCGCGGATGCCTCGGCGAGCATCGGGATGACCTCCGCGAGGGGGAGGGGAAGCGCCACCTCCGCACCGTCCACCCGGGCGGCGACCGCCTCCGCCCGCCTCCTCTCCGCCTCGGACAGCCAGGGCAGCACCGGCGTCAGTCCCGCGGCGACCGCGCGCGCCGCGATCCCGGCCCAGAAACGGTCGGGCCAGTGCTTCGTGTCCCAGGTGGTCCCGTGGACGAGCACGCAGGTGTTCCCGGTCTCGCCGCCGGGTTCGACGCCGAACGCGGGCTCCCCCGTGGGGCGCTCGTACCCGAGCGCCGCCGCGAAGAGCGCGCGCATGCGGGACACCGCGTGGCCCGTGCGCGGCACCGCCAGCCGGCGCGTGTACAGCGCGGCGGCCGCCGACTCCCGGGCGCTCGCGCGATCGAAGCCGGCGTAGTCGCCGGACCGTGACCAGCGTCCCACGACGGCACTCTTGAGGAGACCCTGCGCATCGAGCGCGAGGCCGTAGCGCTCCCGCCGCAGGGCGCGTCGAAACGCCCGCGCCTCCCCGAGGCTCCCCACGACGGACCGCCGCCAGCGACGCAAGGCCGCCGGGATCACGCGCCGCACGCCCCGGTGCAGCGCCGGAGCGGCCGCAAACCCTTCCTCGACCACCCAGTCGAAAGTAATGCCCCGTCGGGTCGCGTCCTCCACCGCGGGCAGCGTGTGCACGATGTCGCCGAGGGACGACAGCTTGATCAGGAGGACGTGCACGCGGCGATCTCCCCGAGCACCCGGGCCGGCGACAGGTCCACCAGGCAGCGCAGGTGGCCGAGCGGACAGGTGCGCTGGAAGCAGGGACTGCACGGTTGCGGTTCCCGCAGGACGACGGCACGCGCGCCGAGGGGCGGCGTGAAGTCCGGCGACGTCGATCCGAACAGGGCGATCACCGGCCGCCCCAGCGCCGCCGCGACGTGCGTCAGCCCCGAGTCGTTGGCCACCACGCAGTCCGCTGCCGAAAGCACGTCGATCGCGGTGGCAAGGTCGGTGCGTCCCGCGAGGTTGGCGGCCTCGGGCACCCGTCCGGCGATGTCCTCGCAGAGCGGCCCCTCGTCTGCGCTTCCGAAGAGCCACACGGCCCTGCCCTCCCTCACGCACGCCGCGGCCACCTCCGCGAAGTGTCCCGCCGGCCACCGCTTGGCCGGACCGAATGCGGCCCCGGGACACAGGGCGACGATGGGCCGTTCGTCCCCGAGACCCAGCCGGTCACGCGCCCGGGCCAGGTTTCGCGGGTCGGCGCGCAGCTCGGGCGTGCCGCACGGGCCTCCGGCGAGCGCCGCGTACCGCTCGACGAGGCGCGGATACCGCTCCGGGTCGAGACGCCTCGCGTCGTTCAGCACCCCGTAGCGGTGTTCGCCCAGCCAGCCGGTCCGGCGCGGGATCCGCGCAAACCAGGGCACGAGCGCGGACTTGAAGGTGTTGGGCAGCACGAAAGCCTGCTCGAAGCCGTGCGCGCGCAGCGACCGCCCTACCCGCCGGCGCTCCGCCAGCGCCAGCCGTCCGTGACCCGGCCGGAGCCGGTGGACGGCGTCGACGTCGGGCATGCGTTCGGCGACCGGCGCCGTCGCGGACGGCGCGAGCACGTGGACCGTCGCGCCCCTGTCCACGAGCGCAGCGACCAGGGGCTGCGCGAGCACCATGTCGCCGACCCAGGCCGGTCCGACGACGAGCGCCTTCATGGCGCTACCGGACCGGCGTGTGCCACTCCGGATGCGCCTCGCGCCGGCCGCGCACCTGATCGAAGTAGCGGGACTGCAGGCGCTCGGTGACCGGACCCCGCCGGCCGTCGCCGATCCGGCGTCCGTCGAGCTCGCGGATCGGCAGCACCTCGGCGGCCGTGCCCGTGAAGAACGCCTCGTCCGCGATGTAGACCTCGTCGCGCGTGATGCGGCGCTCGACGACCTCGTAGTCCAGTTCGCGCGCGAACACGAGGATCGTGTCCCGGGTAATGCCCGGCAGGCAGGACGTCAGCTCGGGGGTGTGGATGACGCCGTCGTGCACGACGAACAGGTTCTCGCCGCTGCCTTCGGCGACGTATCCCTCGTTGTCGAGCAGCAGCGCTTCGTCGCACCCCGCTTCGAGCGCCTCCCGCAAGGCGAGGATCGAGTTGATGTAGTTGCCGTTGGCCTTCGCCTTGCACATCGTGATGTTCACGTGGTGGCGTGTGTACGACGACGTCCGTACCCGAATGCCTCGTTCGCGCGACTCCGGGTCCATGTAGTCCGGCCAGGGCCAGCAGGCGATCGAGACGTTCACCGACAGCGCTTCCGCCCGCAGTCCCATCGCCTCCGACCCCAGGTACACCACCGGGCGCAGATAGCCCTCGTCGAGGCCGTTGGCGGCCAGCACCTCGCACTGGGCCGCGTTCAGTTCGTCCCGGGTGTAGGGGATTTCGAGGCCCAGGATGTGGGCGGAGTCGAAGAGCCGGTCGGTGTGTTCGCGCAGCCGGAAGACGCTCGGGCCGCTCGGCGTGGCGTACGCGCGCA
This sequence comes from Pseudomonadales bacterium, assembly GCA_022825925.1. GTDB lineage: Bacteria > Pseudomonadota > Gammaproteobacteria > Pseudomonadales > Azotimanducaceae > VXNE01. Next base: position 17,954 of record JAJDVW010000013.1, read on the forward strand.
CGCCCTCGAAGACGCCCACGCCGTAGTGCAGCGTGTGCGTCAGCACGTGGACGCGGGCGTCGCGCCAGTCGACGAGCGCGCCGTTCATCCAGATGTAGCCGTCGCGGTCGGCGAACGATGGGTCGGCCTGCACTTTCTCTTTCAGTCGCGTGTCAGTTGCCTGTCGGTCTTCGCGGCACGCCGGCCGGGGCGACCTTCACGCAGCAGGTCGCGCCGCGGGCGCGCGCCGCCATTGTACTGTCCGTGCGGCCCCTGCGCGCCGTCACGTCGTCTCCGGACCGAGGAGTCGCTCCCAGGCCCCCCGAATGGTCTCGCGGTAGCGCTCGAGCACGTCGCTCGCGCGCGCCGCGTCGGGAAGGTCGAGCACCGAGCGGTGCAACTCGGAACGCAGGCCCAGGTAGGCGTCGGTCAGCGCCGCGGCCTCGTCGCCTTCGAGGAGTCCCGCATCCGCGGCGGTCTCAAGGATGCGCACGTTGTCGGTGTACGCGCACAGCGCCTCGTGTTCGCGCGCGTTGGCCAGGACCAGGTACTGCACGAGGAATTCGACGTCGACGATCCCGCCCGCGTCCCGCTTCAGGTCGATGTCCTCCTTCGAGGCCTCGGCGATCCGGGCCCGCATCGACACGATGTCGTCCCGCAGCCTGGCCTGGTCCCGCGCCCGCGTCAGCGCCGCCACGCGCGTGGCGTCGAACCGTGCTCCGAGGGCCGGATCGCCGGCCACCACCCGCGCCCGCACGATGGCCTGGTTCTCCCAGGTCCACGCCTGTTCGTGCTGATAGCGGGCGAACCCGTCGATCGCGCTGACCATGGGACCCGCCCGCCCCGACGGGCGCAGCCGCATGTCCACCTCGTAGAGCTGGCCCCGCGCGGTCATCACGGTCAGGGCGTGCAGGAAACGCCGCACCAAGCGGTGCAGTTCGCGCTGGCGCGCCGCGGGGAAGTCGTGCAGGAAGACGAGATCGAGGTCCGAGCCCGGCCCGAGTTCCAGGCCGCCGAGCTTGCCGTAGCCGATCACCGCGAAGTCGCGGAGCTGCTCGGCGCCGAAGGTCTCGCGCCATACGTAGGCCAGCGTCCGGTCGAGCAGCGCCTCCGCCAGGAACGTGAGGTAGTCGCTGACGCGCATGAGGGGCAACCGGCCCGCCATCTCGGCGGCGGCCGCCCGGAATGCGTGCGCCTGCTTGAACTCCCGCAGGGTGTCCAGCACGCGCTCCTGGTCGGTGGGACCGGCGAGGGCGACGGACCAGTCGATGTCCCAGGCGAGATCGTCCCGCGCCGGAACGCCGCTGACCTCCCGGCCGGCCAGGAGTTCGTCGAACAGCACGGGGTGCTGGGCGACCTCCGTGGCGATCCACTTGCTGCGGGACGCCAGATCAATCAGCGCCTCGAGCGCCGCCGGGTTCTCGATCAGGAGCAGGAGGTAGGCGGACCGCCGCAGGACGGCCTCGAGCACGGGCACCAGGCGGGACAACCCGTGGTCCAGCGGTTCCGGCCGGGCCTGCAGCTTCTCGATGAGGATCGGCATCAGCCGGTTCAGCCGATCCCGGCCCTCCCCCGAGACGCTGGCCTTGTCGCGCGCCTTACGCAGCCGGTCCAGCCAGCGGACCACCTCCGGCACCGCTTCCTCGTCGCCGTCCCACAGGGCGGACGAGCGCGCGTCCGCGTCCGACTCCGGCAGCGCGATCGTCTCCTCGAAGCAGCGCGCGACGAACCGCCGGTGTTCGTCCACCACGGCGGCGAACGCTTCGTAGTCCCGCGCACCCATCATCCAGGCGACCCGCGCACGATCCAGTTCACCGTCCGGTAACGAGTGCGTCTGGCGATCCGCGATGGCCTGCACACTGTGCTCGACGTTGCGCAGGTACTCGTAGGAATCGGACAGCCTCGCCGCAACCGCGCCGTCGAGCATGTCGAAGCCGGCCAGCGCGTCGAGCACGCGGCGGACCCGGGGCTCCCGCAACTCGAGACGCCGCCCGCCCCAGATGAGCTGCTGCACCTGGGCGATGAACTCGATCTCGCGGATCCCGCCGGACCCGAGCTTCACGTTCTTGCGCACCGCGGCGCCGCGGCGCTCCCGGTCGATCCGGTCCTTCATGGCGCGCAACGAGCCGAGCGCGCCGAAATCCAGGTACCTGCGGTAGACGAACGGCTGCAGCGCGACGATGAGTTCCTCGCCCGCATCGAGGTCGCCCGCGCAGGGCCGCATCTTGACGAGGGCGTAGCGCTCCCAGTCGCGGCCCTGGTCGGCGTAGTAGGACTCCAGCGCATCGAAGGAGCAGACCAGGGGACCGCTGCCGCCGTAGGGCCGCAGGCGCGCGTCCATGCGGAACGCGAATCCCTCGCCGGTCGGGGTGTCGAGCGCGCCGATCAAGCCCTGCGCGACCTGGACGAAGAACTGCTGATTGCTCCTGCCCGAGGCCGTCGAGCCCGCCTCGCGATACGCGAACAGGATGTCCACGTCGCTCGACAGGTTGAGTTCTCCCGCTCCGAGCTTGCCGAGCGCCATCACCACCAGCCGCTGCGGCTCGCCGCTCGAGGCGCCGGTCGGCTCGCCCTGCCGCTCCGCCGCCCACCGGTGCAACCGTTCCAGGGCGGCATCCATGAAGATGTCGGCCATGTCCGTGCAGCACCCGGTCGTCTCGTCCAGTTCGACCGTCCCGAGCGCGTGCCGCCAGACGACGCCCACCATGAGGCGGTTGCGGGCCTTGCGCAGCGGATCGAGCAAGTCCTCCACCCGCCGCGCTTCGGCCAGCACCGCGTCGAGCGTCGCTCGGATGTCGTCCCGCGTCGGGCGGACCCTCCAGGCGCCGCTCCTGGCGAACTCCGCGAACCAGTCTCCGTCTCGTTGCGCCCGGGTCGCCACGAAGTCGCTCACGGCCACAACCGCCCGAACGTCCGGATCGTCGGACAGCTCCAGGGTCTCCAGCAGCCGCAGGCGGGGTTCGGCCAGCGGCGGCGGGGTTCCGCGTTGCACGATTTCGCTCATGTGTCGCCCCCGAGTGCCGTGCAACGCAGTTTGTCGAACCTGCCGGCGTTACAGCAACCCCACCGTTGCCCCGGCCGCGCCCAGCCGTCGCCGTTCAGCCGCCAGCGACGCCAACGGACGCCAACCCACGCACTTGACGCGCGTCGCGTTCCTTGGTCTGCTTGCTCCCCGGCTTCGCACTATATGCACCTATAGGCATGATCCAGGCGGTTTCCACTGCGCTATCCACCGCGGAGGTGGCGCGGTTGGCCGGCGTGCACCGCGACACGCTGCTACGCTGGCTGCGCAGCGGAAGCGTGCCTGAGCCGCATCGCGACGCTCGAGGCTGGCGGGTCTTCTCGCCGCGAGACACTGCCGCCGTCGTTTCCTACGCGAAGGGGATCGAGCCCACCGTTGACGACGACCCCGGGATACGCCGTCTGCAAGGCATCTCCTGGGACTTCGCGACGGCCAAGACGGGATACCTGACCCACAATCTCCATCCGTATCCCGCCAAGTTCATCCCCCAGATTCCGAACGCCTTGATTCAGGAACTGTCGGCGGTCGGCGACACCGTGGCGGACATCTTCTGCGGCAGTGGCACGACCCTGCTGGAAGCACTGCAACTGAGACGTCATGCGGTGGGAGTAGACGCCAACCCGCTCGCCGCAATGATCAGCCGAGCCAAGACGACGCCGTTAGAAACGCCGGGGCTGGAAGCGCTCGAGGCGCATCGAGACGCCTGCAGGCGGGTGGCGGCGAGCATCGAGCCGCTGACCAACGACCTGTTCCATGGCGACCAACCGTTCCGGTCCGCCGGATGGCGCCCGGCGCCCGAACTGTCCGATTTCTGGTTCGAACCCCATGTCGTCGAGGAGCTGGCCGAGCTGCGCCATCTGATCGATGGAATGACCGGCGAAGCCGAGCGGAACCTCTGCGCGACGGTGTTCTCGTCGATCGTCGTCGCGGTGTCCAAGCAGGACTCCGATACGCGCTACGTCCGGCGCGACAAGGGGCTCGCGCCGGGCGATACGATCCGTCGCTACCAAGCTCAACTCGACACGGCCATGGCCGCGGTGCAAGAACTCGGCGCCCTGATCGACGAGGAGTTCTCCTGTCGAGTGCTGAACGCCGATGTCCTGGAAGCACCCGATACGGGCCCGATCGACCTCGTCGTCACTTCACCACCCTATCCAAACGCCTACAGCTACCACCTGTATCACCGCAGCCGTCTGGCTTGGCTCGGCCATGACCCGGAGCAGTTCAAGCGAAAGGAGATCGGCAGTCACCGCAAGTACAGCGCCAAGGGCCGCGGGAGGGCTACTCCCGAGACGTTCCAGCAGGAGTTCAGGCGCATCTTCCAGTGGCTGCATGAGCGCTTGCGGGACGGCGGGTACGCGTGCCTGGTGATTGGCGACTCCACGATTCGGGGAGAACGCCTCGACAACGCGTCGCTCCTCGCCGACGCTGGCGCCACAACGGGACTTCGCGAGGTAGCGCGCATCAAGCGCACGATCGCGCCGACTCGCAAGGCATTCAACCCCCGCATCGGCAGGATCAAGGACGAGAATATCCTGATCCTCAGGAAGCGGTAGGGAGCCGTCGAAGTGACCAGCGTGGTCTGCCGCATCAAGGACGGCATTCAACCGTTTGAGCGTCGACTCGCCCTCGAAGAACTCCGAGCGCTCGCGGACGGACCCATGCGTCCCTGCGACGGAGACGAGGCCACGGCATCGACCTTCCTGCTAAGCGGTGCCGTTCAGCCCGTGACGTTGCGCAAGACCTTGGCGTACTGGCGTTCGATTGGCGTCGAACCGGATGGATTGACCGCTCAGGTTCGTGCGGAGGCGACATTGGCAGCCGCGCAAAACGGCGAGTCGCTGGCGGAACTATGCCGTCCCGAATACCCCGGGGAAACACCCAGAGTCGCCCGGAAGCGCTGCCTGCGCTACGCGACTCACGGGTTGCACGAGTACCGGGGCAAGTTTTTCCCCCAGCTAGTGCGCGCCTTGGTCAACATCGCACGCGTGCCGGCCGACGGTATCGTGCTCGACCCGATGGGAGGCAGCGGCACGACTTTGGTCGAAGCCCGGCTCGCGGGGAGGACTTCCTACGGCTTGGACATGAACCCGCTTTCGGTCTTCGTCGCAGACGTGAAGTGCCGCGCCCTCTCCTTACGGCCCGCGTCCCTCGCCAAGGCTTACGAGAGCCTTGAGCGCGCGCTCAACGGGGACGCCGTCAGGGGGGACCGGCCTTACTTCGAGCGGTTGCCGGCGGACGACCAGACGTATCTCGCCCGTTGGTTCGCACCGCCGGTCCTGGACGAACTCGATCTTGTACAGCAAGCGATAGACGAGCTGCGGCCAAAAGTCCTCCGCGACTGCTATCGTGTCTGTCTTAGCAACATTCTCCGCGGCGTCTCCTGGCAGAAGAAGGACGACCTGCGAGTCCGCCGGCAAGTGGAGGAGTTGCCCACTGGCGAAGTCATGCGCCGGTTCCTCAAGGAAGCCCTGCGTTCGACAAAGGTGATAGCAGCCTTCAACGCTCAGCGGTGCGGCGAACGACTCGGCCACCATTGGATGCGGGAGGGCGACGCGCGGCATGCCGCGCGCGAGTTCCCGAAGCTGGTGGGCGAAGTCGACACCATCATCACGTCGCCACCGTACGCCACCGCACTCCCATATATCGACACGGACCGGCTTAGCCTCGCCTACCTGGGCCTGCTGCCCCGCCATGTTCATCGCAGCCGGGACCTGCTGATGATCGGCAATCGCGAAGTGACGGAGCGCCGGCGTGCTGACTATTGGTCCCGCTTCGTCGCCGACCGCGACTCCCTTCCGCAAGCAACCGTCCAACTCGTCAACCGCATACATCTGCTCAATCAAGGCCGCGAAGTTGGTTTTCGTCGGCGGAACCTGCCGGCGTTGCTGGCCAAGTACTTTTTCGACATGCGTGAAGCCGTCGGAGAGATGTACTCGATGCTGCGTCCCGGAGCTTGCGCATTCATGGTGATCGGCAACAACCGTACGACCGCCGGCGGCAAGTTGATCGACATCAAGACTGCGGATCACCTGACGGACATCGCCACGTCCTGCGGCTTCCGCAGGACAGGGGACCTTCCCATGGAGATGCTCTCCTCGCGGGACATCTACCGAAAGAACGCCATGCCCTCCGAACGCATCGTGGCGTTGCGAAAACCCTGACTCAGAAGTAACCGAAGCTCTTCCGGGACTTCCCGGGGATTTTCTGGGTACAGTGAAACAAGTGCTTCCCGTACTCTTGTAGCCCCTGAGGGATAATCTCGACGTAGTACTCGTAGCCAAGTCCAGGCTCGACTTTCTCCATCTTCAGGATGTCCCCGATCTCCCCCGCGTCTCGTAGCGCGGTGCAACGCAAGCGGAAGTCGTGCTTGTCCGGCCACGTCATCATGTTGATGGTCACCGTTCTGCCGGCAAAACGCGTGCGAACTTGCTTGCGGTCGAACTTGCCGCGTTTGGTGGGATCTTCCTCGAACGCGGCCGGCCACTCCCAGAACCCCGGGTTCGCATCGCGAGCAGACAGCGGGACGAAAACCTCCGGCGACCGTCTCGCCGTGCCGGCGCTCGTCTGCCCCACCCCAACGTCCGTCTTCTGGAGCGTCATGACAAATCGGCTCGGAACGAACTGCGCCTCCCCGGTGGCGGGTTCCGGCGCGGCCTTCCTCTCGTCCGGCTTCCCAGGCTTCCCAGGGCCCTTGGGTTGACGGCGCTGACGGCTTGGAACGCTCGGAGCGCGCGGTTCCGTCCGTGCCTCGAAAAGACCTCTGGCCACCGGTGCAGACCCCCTCGGTTGCCACGGCTTGCGACGCTCGGAGGCTAGATCGGCCTCCGCGGGCACCAGTCCGGAGTGGAGGAGCACTTCCAGGACATTCTCGTCCAGTACCGAGACCGTGCCCGATGCCGGATCGGCCCAAGCGTTCAGCATGCCTTCCACATCTTCCAGCACAGCGGCCTGATCCGATTCCCGGAGATCGAGGCCGAGCCGAACACCCGCCTCGTAGTTCGTGAAGAGTCCACCCTCCGTGAGGTTCCCCGAGCCCATGAAGATCTCCGCCGAACTCCGAGATTTGAACAAGTAGACCTTGGGATGGAACGTGTATGGCAGACGATTGTGAAAGATGGCCAGACGGGCATCCGGTCCGGCGGCTGCCATCAGATCACGCAAACCCTCGTACGACGTGCCCCCGTGGTCGATGCCGACGACGATGTCTATCCGGCCGCTTCGACCAAAGGCGGCCAGTGACTCGGCCAAGTGCCGGACGCCGGATGACTTGACGAAGGCAACCGCAGCCCGGAAATCCGTCCAGTCGCCCGCCAGGCCCGCCATCAACAGATCACCCAGCCGGCGGGAACCAGCGGGCTGCCGAATGAGTTCCACCGGAGGCACCACCATGAGGACTCCAGCGAGTGTACAAGCCGTGGACGCCCACGGGCGAATCGGGAGAGAATCGCCCGCCCCCGCGCAATCTCCCGAGGCGATCCGCGATGACGCTACCCAGGACTCGGGAGATGTTCCGCACGCTGGTCGGCGAGCCGTCGGTGAGTTGCATCGCGCCCGCGCGCGACCAGAGCAACCGGCGCGTCATCGACCATCTGGCGAACTGGCTCGAGGACCTCGGCTTCACCGCCGAGGTGCTGCAACTCCCGGCCGATCCCGGGAAGGCCAATCTCATCGCGACGTTGGGCACGCCGGCCGACGCGGACGCTCCGCCGACCGGTCTCGTCCTCTCCGGCCATACCGACACCGTACCCTGCGACGAGTCCCTGTGGAGCCGCGACCCCTTCGAACTGACCGAGGCGGACGATCGCCTGTACGGGCTCGGCACCTGCGACATGAAGGGGTTCTTCCCCATCGCGCTCGACGCGGCGGCGCGGTTCAGGGAGCGCGACCTCGCCCAACCGCTCACCATCGTCGCCACCTCCGACGAGGAATCGTCGATGGCCGGCGCCAGGCATCTCGAGGCGACCGGCCGGCCCAGGGCGCGGGCGGCCGTCATCGGGGAACCCACTAGCCTGCGGCCCATCCACGCCCACAAGGGCATCATGCTGATGTCCGTCCACCTGACCGGGCGATCCGGACACTCGTCGAACCCGGCACTCGGCAGCAGCGCCCTCGACGCGATGCACGCGGTGATGGGCGAACTCATCGCCTTCCGGTCCGAGCTTGCCGACCTCTACCGCAACGCCGCGTTCGAAGTCGCCATACCCACCCTCAACCTCGGCTGCCTGCACGCCGGCGACAGCCCGAACCGCATCTGCGAGACGGCGCAACTCGAGATAGACCTGCGCTGCTTGCCCGGCATGGACCACGAACGGATACGCACGGACATGGCCGGGCGACTGGAGGCCGTCGCGGCGCGGCACGGCACGTCGATCGACCTGACCTACCTGTCGCCGCCCCTCTCCGCCTACGAAACAGCGCCCGATGGCGAACTGGTCCGCTGCCTCGAGACCCTGTCCGGCAAGCGGGCGGGCACGGTGGCCTTCGGGACGGAAGCGCCCTTCCTGCGCGCCCTCGGCATGGAAACGGCCGTGTTTGGTCCCGGTTCCATCGATCAGGCCCACCAGCCCGACGAATACCTCGACGCGTCGTTCATCGGGCCCGCGACGGATGCGCTGGCGGCGCTGATCGAGCGGTATTGCTGCCCGGCGACCTGATTGCGGTTGCTGCTTTTGGCTTTCCAGCCGGTGGCTACCCGCGCGCCTGGATTTCCCTGACGCGCTCGTTCGTCACCGCGTCGCCGTCGCGCATGTCCTTCGCATGAGGGCGATGTCTCTCGCGACGCCGGGTCGATCCCCCACGCCGGCGATGGCCGATGTCCGATGGGACCGGTCGGCACCCCCGGCTACGTTGGGCGCATGCCGCAGGACGCCACCTTCAAGCACGTCTTCTCCTTCGCGTTCATGGTCGAGGAACTCGTGCGCTGGCTCGTGGGGGAGCTCCACGGCGCCGCCGAACTGGTCGACGCCCTCGACTTCTCCGGCCTGACGCGCGTGCACGAACAGGCAACCAGCGGACCGGCCGGGGCCAAGCGCCGGCGCGCCAACGACATCGCGTGGGACGTCCCGTTCCGCGACCGCCCGGCGGCGGGCCGCGACTGGCTGCGCCTCGTGCTGATGATCGAACCGCAGGAAACGGTCGACCACCTGATGGCGCTGCGCGTGCGCGGTTACGTCGACAACCACCACCTGGAGCTGTGGCGCGGCAAGCGCTTCGGCGCCACCGACCGACTGGCGCCGGTGCTGCCCATCGTCATCCACACCGGCCCGACGCGCTGGATCGCCGCGACGCGCGTGATCGACCTCGTGACCCCGACGACGGCCGACGCGCCGCCGCCGGTCGTTCGCTCGCGCCGGAGCGGCCTGTTCGCCGGCGACGGCTACCTGTTGCTTGACACGTCGCGGCTCGCGCCGGACGATTTGCGCCACGACAACGCGGCGGCGCTGCTGGCCGGGCTGTGCCACCCGACGGTGGAGCACCTGCCGGCGCAGGCGGCGGCGCTGCGGGCGCGGCTGGACGCGCCGCCGTTGCGGGAGTTGCTGGAGGAAGTCCTGGCCTGGGCGCAGCAGCGCGCGCCGGTCGACTGGAATCGACTTGGGAGTGGACGACATGGCGGAAGTGGACCGGCTGCACGAGTCGGGAGATCTGGAGGCGTACTTCGCGGAACGGCGGCGCGCCATCCGGGATCAGTATCGGAAGGAAGGCGTTGACCGTGGCATCGAGCAAGGCGTGGCGCGCGGCATCGCCGCAGAGCGGGCGCTGCTGCAGCGCCTGGCGTCGCGCAAGTTCGGAGGCCGCGCCGACGGGCGCCTGGCACCGCTGTTGGCGGACATCGCGGACACGGACGTCCTGGCGACCGTCGGCGAGTGGATCATCGACTGCGACGCGTTCGAGGAACTGGCGGCGCGGCTCGACTCCGCCACCGGCGGCGGAACGCCGTAACGGCGCGCTGACGGGCGCGCGGCCAGGGAAACTCTGATCAGGCCCGTCCATGACCTCGCTTGACGGCGTCCGCGAATCCGACCTCAACGACTCCAGGACCGCTACTCGACTTCCAGCCCCGTCGCCCGCTCCGTGACCCGCCCCACGGCCGCCAACACCGCCGCGGCGTCCCCATGCACCGCCACCTTGCTACGGGCTCGCGTCACCGCCGTGTAGACCAGCTCCCTGGTCAGTACGGTCGAGTCGGCGGGACCGGGAACGAAGGCGACCTCGTGGTATTCGGACCCCTGCGCGCGGTGCACGGTCAGGGCGAAGAAACTCTCGTGTTCCGGCAGCCGCGACGGGGCCACCTCGAAGCGGTCGGCGGCCGTCCCGAGTTCCGGAAACCACACGCGGCTCGTGCCGTCGCGCGCGAGCACGACGCCGGTGTCTCCGTTCGAGAGGCCCGTGACCGGATCGTTGCGCCGGACGATGATCGGCCGCCCCGCGTAGAACGGCTGGCCGCGGGGGATGAACCCCCGGCCGCGCAGGTGCTCCTCCACCAGCCGGTTGAAACGGTCGGCGCCGAACGGGCCCGTGCGATGGGCGCACAGCACCCGGACCGCGGGGAACGGTGGCGCCGCCGGTCCGGCCGCGCGCAGGTTCCGGAGGCACGGCTCCACGGCGGTCGCCGCATAGCGGGCGGCCAGCCGCGTGAAGCCGTCCGCATCGGGCATGGGTTCCAGCGTGCTGTCGACGTCGCCCGCGTCCTCCAGCGCCGCCAGGGCCGCCCGACCGTCGCCGGCGACGATCGCGGTCGCCAACCGCCCGATTCCGCCCCCGGCGTCGAACCGGTAGCTCTTCGTCAGCGCGACGACGCAAGGGTGCAGCGGCGCCTCCGCCGGCCGGGCCGCGCGGCACAGGTCACCGAGCACCGCGCCCGGCTGCACGGACGCCAACTGGTCGGCATCCCCCAGCACGATCAACCGGGCCCGATCGGGTATCGCTTCGAGGAGCCGGGCCATCAGGGAGAGATCGACCATCGACGCCTCGTCGACGACGAGGACGTCCAGGCTCAGCGTGCGGGCACGCGACGCGCCGCCCCAACGCAGCCGCGCGAGGAGCCGATGAACCGTGCTCGCCCGCGGCCGGTAGTCCGCAAGGGCCGGGACGATCGACGCGATCTCGGCGACCTGTCCTCCGACCGACTCCTGGAGACGGGTGGCGGCCTTCCCCGTCGGCGCCGCGAGCCCGATCCGCTCGGGCGCCGCCAGGCCGGCCCCGACGAGCAACGCGATGAGGCGCACGGCCAGGGTCGTCTTGCCGGTACCCGGACCTCCCGTCACGACGCACAGGCGTCGCTCGAGCGCCGTCCGGGCGGCGCGGCGCGGAGCCTCGTCACTGGCCGGGAACAACGCTTCGACCAGGTCCGGGGAGGCGGCTGCCGGCGCCGGCGCGGCCTCCGCCAGCGCCAGCAATCGTTCCGAGACGCGCCGCTCGGCATTGCGGAACCGAGCCAGGTACAGCCGGCCGCGCCGGTCCAGGACCAGCGGCCTCGGTTCCGCGACGTCGGGGCCGGCGACCGCCGGACTCTCCTCCAGGAGCTTCCGCCAGTTCGCGAGATCCGGCGTGGGCTGGTCGCCCTCCCCGGCCGGCGCGGCGAGCGCCGCGCCCACGGTACCCGCGGCGCAGCGCACGAGATCGAGGTAGGCGTGACCGGCGCGGCAGCGCGCGCTCGCCAGCGCCGCGGCGAGCTCGACCTCGGGACATCCCCGACCGTCGAAGTCCGCGACGAGGCCGGCGAACGCCCGGTCGATGTCCTCGAGCAGTCCCGCATCACACAGTTCGCCGATCAGGCCGGCGTGCAGATCCGTCACTCCACGCCTCCGGACCGCCCGCCCGCGAAACAGGCGTCCAGCGCCGCGATGCACGCCGCGCTCGGCCGGTCGAAGTGGATGCCCCGGTCCATCCCGACATCCGGATCCACGCCCCGCAGGAAGAGGTAGAACGCCCCGCCAACGTGCCGTTCGTAGTCGTAGTCCCGTACGCGAAGCCCCAGGTACCTGTGCAGGGCGACCAAGTAGACAAGGTACTGCAGCCGGTAGCCGCTGCGCCGCATCGCTTCGTCGAGGTGCGGCCCCGCATATCGGTCGGGGGTCGCGCCAAGCAGGTTGGACTTGTAGTCCACGACGTACCAGCACCCGTCGTGCACGGCCACCAGGTCGATGAAGCCGCGCAGGAAACCCTCCAGCCGACGCTCCCCGGCAGCCGCGAAGGGATTGTCGTAGCCGTGCTCGGCCAGCGTCGCTCCGAGCCGGCGGCGATCGAGACCGTCGACCGGGAAATGGAACTCCATCTCCGGGATCGGCCGGGCCAGTTCCGCCAGCCGAAACCCGCTCCCCGCGCCGCTGCCGGGACCCGACGCGGCAACGAGCCGTACGCTGCGCGCGTTCTCGACCATCGTTCGCGCGACCCCGGCCCACTCCGCCCCGATACCGAACGCCGCGAGACTCTCGCGGCAGAGCTCGTCCAGGTCGCTCGACGGTCCTGCCGAATCGTCGAGGCGCTCGAAGATCCGGTGCAGGCCGTTGCCCGCCCGCGGACCGGCGGGGAACGCGAAGAGCGTCCGTTCGGGCGCCGTCGGCGCGGAGACATCGTCCGCCTGCTCCGCGGGAACGTCCGCATCACCATCGTGGTCCGGGAGTTCGAGCTCCTCGTGGTCGGGCGGCGACTCCGCGGCGCCCGTGCCGCGCGCGAGCGCCGAGTAGCTCGTCATCTGCCGCACCCGGCGCGTCGTCCGGCGCGGGCGGCGGGCTTGCAGGGTGGACAGCGCGAGGGGCCTCTGCGTCGCCGGCACGTCCGGTGCGCCGATCGGGCCCACGGAGATGCCGCCGCCGCTCGCCGCCACGAGCCCTTCGATGGACTCGCGCCAGCCTTGGGCGCCGAGCTTGCGCGCTTCCCTGGCCGCCTGCTTCAGCGCCAGCTGCGGGTCGGCGCCCGCCTCCGCGCCCCGACCCCGCAGCAACCAGGCGAGCGGCGCGTGTTCGCAGAACGTCGCCGGTCCCCAGGTGACCACGCAGCGCAGGCGCGCCCGCGTCAGGGCGACGTAGAGCAGGCGCGCCTCGTCGGCCACGTCCTCGAGCCACGCGCGGTCCCGCTCCGCGCCGCCCGGCGCGAGGTGCAGGACCTCCGGATAGCCCGGTCGCTCGCGCTCGTGATAGAGGGCCGTCGCCCCCCGGTTGTGCTGCGGCGCCCGCGCGTCCCAGGCGAACGGGCAGAACACCACCGGGAACTCGAGGCCCTTGCTCCGGTGGATGGAGACGATCTTGACCAGGTCCTCGTCGCTCTCGAGACGCAGTTGGGCGACCTCGTCCCCGCGGCGCACGTTGGCGCGCCGCCGGCTGAACCAGGCCGCCACCGCCGTCGGCGCAAGGCCGGAACCCGACTCGGCGCGCTGGAGCAGGTCGGCGAGGTGCATCACGTTCGTCAACCGCCGCGCGCCCTCGGGATGGCGCAGCAGCCGCGCGGCGCCCCCGGCAAGGGCGTCGTCCGCCGGCGCGACGGCGTCGCCCTCTCCGGCACCCGCCGACCGCTGCCCGAGGTCCCACAGCAGCCGGCGGACCAGGGTCGCGACCCCCCGCGTCTCCCAGAGCGCCCGCCAGCCCCCCAGCCGCTCCTGCCAGTCGTTCCAGGCCTCGTCGTCGTCGACCAGGCGGGCGAGCCGCCCGGCATCGAGACCGAACAGGTCCCCGGCAAGCGCCCCGCGCACGCGGTCGGGCGACTGGGGCTTCGCGACCGCCCACAGCACGCGCTCGAGCTGCTCCGCCTCGCGGCTTTCGAAGACGTCCGCGTCGCCTATCTCTATGCTGCGGATGCCCCGGTCGCGCAGGCAGTCCGCCACCGTGCGGCCCTGGTCCGTCTTGCGCACCAGCACGGCGATGTCCCCGCCCCGCAGCGGGCGATCGCCGATCCGTGCCCGACCCTCCGCCGCCAGCGCGAGGAGCCCCGCGATCTCCCCGGCCGCCTGCCGCGCCGTACGCGGCGTCGCCTCCCGCTTCGAGAGCTGCTTCGGGCCGTTCCCTTCGAATACGCGGAACTGCAGGGGCGCGGCGTCGTCTTCGCCATCGACCTCGAGGCGCGGCGCCCCCGGCGGAAACGCCGACGCGACCCGCTCGAACTCGAGCTCCGGCAACACAAAGGGGGACGGCCGGTCGAACAGGACGTTCACGGCCTCGACCAGGGCCGGCACCGACCGATGGTTGCGCAGGAGGTGCAGCCGCTCCTCCCCCATGGACGCACTGGCCTCCAGGTAGGCGAAGACATCCGCGCTGCGGAAGCGATAGATGGACTGCTTCGGGTCTCCCACGATGAAGACGCCGCCCCGTCCCTCCCCGTAGATGCGCCGGAAGATGTCGGCCTGCAGCCGGTCCGTGTCCTGATACTCGTCGATCAGCGCGAACGGATAGCGCTCCCGGATGCGTCCCGCGAGGTCCGTGGACCCCGCGAGGCTGTGCTGCACGGTCGTCAGCAGATCGTCGTACCCGAGCATCCCGTCGTCCCGCACGCGCCGGTCGATCGCGGCGCGGGCCCCTTCGAGCGCGTCGCGCCGGGCCCGCGGCAGCCAGTCGGCATAGCGTCCGTGCAGTTGCGCGCCGGCCTTCTCCAACGCCTCCGGCCATCGAGCCAGCGACGGGTGCTCCGCCGGCAAGGTGACGGCGAGTTCCCGCGGGCAGATATCCTCCCCCGCCCCGACCGCCGCGTCCGCACCGGCCAACGCCCGGTCGAACGCGCCGAGCGCGGCGTCCTCCGAGGCGGTGCGTGCACGCGCCGCGTCCAGGGCCGACCGGGCTCCGGCGACCGTCTCTTCCCATGCGCTCTCCGCCTGCTCGAGCACGGCCGTCGACTCGTCGTCCAGCGGCAGCGCGCCCCGAATCTCGAGATCCCGTTTCGCGACGTTGGCCGCGACCCACTCCACCAGGTCGTCGCCGACGAACTTCTGCCCCAGGGCGAAACGCACGCGCACGGGAGGAGCCGGGTAGAGCACGCGCCGCCAGTGGTCGCGCACCACCGCGTTCACGACGTCGAATCCGTCCCCGGTCACCTCGAAGCCGAACGGCAGGCCGCACTCGAACGCGAAGTCCGTCAACACGCGCTGGCAGAAGCCGTGGATGGTCAGCACGTTGGCCCGGTCGAGGTCGGTGACGGCGACCTCCAACCGCCGGACGACTTCCTCGCGCGCGATACCGAGCCCCTCCCAGTGCGCCGCGAGCTCCACCGCCTGGTCGTCCGGCCGGTTCCCGTCTCCGCCCACGAGCCGCAACGTCGCCCGCAGGGTGCGGCGGATCTTGTCCCGCAGTTCGTCCGTCGCCGCGTTGGTGAACGTCACGACGAGGAGTTCGCCGATCTCCCGCTTCGCCTCCACCACCAAACGCGCGACGAGCGTGGTGAGCGTGTAGGTCTTCCCGGTGCCGGCGCTCGCCTCGATCAGGGTCGTCCGGGCCGGCCCGAGCGGCAGTTCGAGGGCCGTCCGCTCCGCGTGGATCCCCATCACGTCACCTCCGTACGCGCATGCACGACCGGGAACAGCAGCTCCTCGGCCAGGACGCGGAACTCGCGGCCCAGCGGGCTGCCACCGTCGTACGCCAGGGCCGCGTAGGGGTCCCTGGATTCCGGGAAACCGAAAGGTCCCCCGAACCATTCGTCTTCGGCCGCCCGAACCCCCCGCGCCCGCGCCGCGGCGGCGTCCTCCCGGCCCCTGGGTCTGGCCGCCGCCGAGGCGTACGCCCAAGAAGTCTTCGGCGCGAACGGCAACAGCCTGGACTGGCCGGCCGTCCAGGCGTCGAGCCAGGCGTCGAGCGTCCCCTCCGCTCCGCCGGGCGCCTCGAGCCACTCGGCCTCGACACCGTTGCGACCGAGCCCCAGCAGGCAGGCTCGCTTTTCTCCGGTCCCGCCGGCTTCGCCGGCCCACGCGAGGAGCTTCAGCCAGGCCGCCACGCGATCCTTGGGCCGGATGCTGCCGATACGCCAACAGAGGACGTAGCCGGCGTCGGCGTCGATGCCCTCGACGGCGCCGGTCACACGCAGTCCGCCGCATGGCAGGTCAACGGCCCGGGCCGGTGCGGCCAGTGCCTCCCGGTGTTCCGCCATGGCTTGCGCAAGCTCCGAGACGGCCCCCTCGGCGTCCTGTACCGCCATGCGGCCGAGTCCCGCCTCCGGTAGTGTCGGCTCCGCCGCGGCGACCCGCACGACGCGGTCGAACGGCACGCCCTCGCGCACCAGCTCCCACATCCGGTCCCGCAACCGCCAGCTCGCGAGACCGTCCAGGCCGAACGGCTCCTCCTCCAGGACCGCCACGTCCTCGACCTCGAGCCGGGCCTGCAGCCGTCGTTGGAGGAACCACTTCGCCGGGTCCCCGAAGAAACGCGCCAGGGCGTCGAGATCGACCGCCGGGGACGGCTCGCCCGCGTCCGGCGCCGGCGCCCGCATCCGTGCCCCCGCCACGGCGCCCGTCGCCCCGGACACCGTTTCCGCGGCCTCCAGCATGTGCTGCGAATAGCTGAACAGATCCTGCTCGGAACCGTCGAAGTAGCGGACACTGAAGGGCTGCAGGGGGTGTCGCACCTCCACGTCCCCGCCCTCGAGCCGTGCGTCGAGATACTCCCGCAGTTCGTCGACGACCACCGACGGGGGAATCGACGCGTCGTCGCGCAGGCCGCGGCCGGTGTAGGTCACCACGAACGCCCGCCGCGCGGCGAGGAGCGTTTCGAGAAAGGCGAACCGGTCCTCGTCGCGGACGTTGCGGTCGCCGCGCCGCTCGTCGTCCGCGGCCAGCACGTCGAAGGTCGGCGCTCCCGGGCTTCGGGGAAAACCCCGGTCGTTCATGCCGACGGCGCACACGACCTTGGCCGGGAACGTCTGGCCCGCGCCGAGACCCGTCACGGTCACGCCGTCCGCAAGCCGCGCTACGGCGCCGCCCTGCGTCTGCACCGCCTCGGCGAGCGCTTCCCGCAGGACCGGGAAGGGGACGGGCGCATCGACCGCACACTGCGTCTGGAACTCCCCGATCGCTCGCTGCACCGCGGCGGTCTCGCGTCGGACCTCCGCGTCGTAGGTGCGATCCTCGCCGGCGAAGAACCCCTCCACCACCCCCTCGCGCAGCCGCGTTCCCCACTCGCCGGCCACGCACGTCTCGTCGAGCCAGTCCCGCAGCGCGAACGCCGCGTCGCAGTAGCGCACGAAACGCCCCAGCAGTTCGAAGTCCTCCGGGCCCGGTTCGAGCCTCCCATCCCGGACCGGACACGGCGCGATTCCCGCGAAGAGGGCGTCCGTCCCCTCCATGGCGTAGCCGAGCAACAGGCGCTTGAGCCCGAGCCGCCAACCGTGCCCCTCCGTGGCCGGCAGGTCCTCGTCCCGCCGGTGCGCGGCATCCACGCCCCAACGGATGCCCGCCGCCCGGACCCAGTCCCGCACGTCGGCCAGCCGCTCCTCCGGGATGCCGAAGCGCGCACGCACGGAGGCGCACTCCAGGGGCGCCAGCACGGCCTCGGCGCCGTAGCGGGAACCCGGCAGCGCGAGGAGGTCGAGGAGCGCGCGCAGCCCGCGCGTCTCGCCCGCCGGCGGACGCGCCACGTGGAACGGTATCCGGCCGGCGGTCGCGAAGACCGACTCGATGGGCGGTCCGTAGTCCGCGAGGCTCGGCGTCACGACCAGGACGTCCGCGGGCTCGACGTCGTCGTGTTCGTCGAACAGGGCGAGCAGCCTGTCGTGCAGCACCTCCGCCTCGCGCACCGCGGAGTGGCAGACGTGGATCTGCAGAGACGAGTCGGCGCCCTGCTTTGGAGCCTTGAGGGCCGCGCCTTCCGCGGCCGTGCGCAGATCGAGGATGTCCTGCTGCACCTGCCCGAGCACGGTCGCTTGCCCCGGCGCGTCGTACAGCTCGTCCGGCGCGCCGATGGCCAGCTCCCGCTCCGTGAGCAGGGCCTGCAAGTCCCGGGCGGGCTTGCCGAGCGCCGCCAGGATCTCGTTGCCTTCGGTGCGGTAGTCGTCCGCCGGGTCGAGCGGGTCCGCCCGCCGCCGGATTACGCGCTTCGGCGCGATGTCGCTCCAGTACTCCCGGCACGGGCTGAGGAGGAAGAGATGCACGTCGATGTCGCCCTCGACCCGGCGCAGCACGTCCAGGTACGACGGGGACAGCATCCCGAGACCGAAGAAGCTCACCCGCCCCGGCCAGGACGCGGGCGGTTCCCACGCCGTCTCGTGGAACGCGTCGACCGCGGCCACCCAGTGGGCTCGGCCGGCGTCCTCCGCGGTCAGCCGCTGCCAGAGCCGTGCCTGCCAGTGCGGCGTCTCGCCGGCCTCCCAGGCGCGAATCCAGTCCGGGCGGTAGAGGAGGCATCGGTCGTACACCCGCGCGAGACGGGTTGCGAGCCCGAAGCGCTTGCAGGGGTCGCCGTCAGACAGGTAACGCCGCACGGGGGCATGGCGCGCGTCGGCGAGCGCCTCGAACACGCGCCACCGCAGCCGCTCCGGCGCAAACGGCTGCTCCCTCGGCAACGTCGGCACCGCTTCGCGCATGATCGACCAGGCGAACTGCGCCGGCAGTTCGATCCGCTGGTGTGCGGCGACGCCAAGATGCCGGGCGAGTTCGAGGGTCAGCCAACGTCCGAGCGTCGGGTGCGGCACGACGATGCGCTCGGGTTCGAGCGGGTCGCCCGGCGCCTCCAGGATGCACTGCGCGAGCCTCGCGGCGAGCGTCTCGAGACGGTTGCCGGCGTGAATCTCGATGCGGGTCTCCCGACCGTGGGCCTGGCGGCCGCTTCTATTCGGCGTCGAACACGGCCGCAACGTCCACGCCGAGCCCCGGCAGGCAGACGGACCCGGCCCGGTCGCCGCGATGGAACGTCGCGTACTCGGCGTAGGAGGCGCCTTCCAGCACAAGCACCGTCACCGTGTCCTCGAGGGGGTCGACGATCCAGTACTCGGAAATCGCCGCCTCTGCGTAGTCGGTGCGTTTCTGCCGCCGGTCGCGGTCGCCGCCATCGGGGCTGACCACCTCCATCACCAGGTCCGCGCCGCTCCAGTACGCGTTGGCCCGACGCGGGTCCTGGGCATCCCGCACGAGCAGCAGATCCGGTTCGCGGAACTTGGCGGTGCCGATGCGCAGCCGCAGCGGTGCGAACCGGACTACGCCACCCGTCCCCTCCACCACCGACAAACACGCCAGGAACAGGAACTGCAGGATGGCCTGGTGTCGATCGGTGGGCATGGGCAGGACCTCGAGTCTTCCGTCCGTGAATTCGAGGAGGCGGTCGCAGACGTCGGTCAGGCGGAGGTATTGCTCGGGGGTCCAAAGTCCCTGGAGGCAACCGAGATCCACGAGGGCGTGGTCGTCGCTCGCGGCCATTCGCAACCCGACCCGTAACCCGTCTCCATGCTCGAGAGGCTCGACCGCCATTCCCGCCAACGCCGTTTCCGTGCAACGCCCGACGCAGTGTCAGTGACCCCGGCGATGCCTGTCAACGGACGCTGTAGAATGCGCGTCCCTCGCGCCTCCCCGCATCGCCCGCCATGGACTCCGCCGACTTCGCCAGATGGTTTCGGGACTCCACGCCCTACATCAGTGCGCACCGGCACCGGACGTTCGTCGTGATGCTGGGGGGCGACGCGCTCGCGTCGCCGAACCTCGTCAACACGGTGCACGACCTCGCGCTCCTGCAGGTGCTCGGGGTCCGGCTCGTGGTGGTGCATGGTGTCGCCGACGCATTGTCCGACGACGACCCCGCACCAGCCGACGGAGCGGCGATGGAGGCCGTCGTCGGGGCCATCGGCATCGCTCGAAGCCGCCTCGAGGCGCTCTTCTCCACCGGCGTCCCGTCGAGTCCCCTGCGGGCCACGCGCATCACGCTGGCGAGCGGCAACCTGGTGACCGCCAGGCCGGCCGGCGTCGTCGACGGGGTGGACCGCCTCCGCTCGGGGGAAGTGCGCCGCGTGCACGCCGCCGAGATCGACAGGCTGCTCGACAACGACGCGATCGTCCTCGTGCCGCCCATCGGCTACTCGAGCTCGGGCGCCGCCTACGTCCTGGCGCCCGAAACGCTGGCGGCCGAGGTGGCGGCGAGCGTCGGCGCCGACAAGCTCATCGTGTACGACGAGATCGAACGGGTGAACGACGCGGACGACATGACGCCGCAGGCCCTGGCCGACGCCCTGGACGAGGGCGGCTTCGAACCAAGGACCGAGGTCCGGCTCCGCGCGATCCTGCAGGCGAACGAGGCCGGCGTGCCGCGGTGTCACCTCATCTCCTACCGGGTCGACGGCGCACTGCTGCAGGAGCTCTTCACGGCGGAGGGCGTGGGCACCCAGGTCTCGAAGGAGGACTACCGCGCGATCCGTCCGGCCACCAGCGCCGACGTCGCCGGCATCGTCGAGCTGATCCGGCCGCTGGAAGAACGGGGGCTCCTGGTGCGACGGCCGCGCGACCGCCTGGAGGCGGAGATCGGGCGCTTCGCGGTCGCGGAGCTCGACGGTATCGTGGTCGGGTGCTGCGCCCTGTTCCCGCAGGGCGACGACGCCGTCGAACTGGCGTGCGTCGCCACGCACCCGGGCCACCGCTTCCGCGTCGGGGGCAGGACCCTCGGCGAACAGGTGTTGTCCCATGCCGAGGCCACCGCCCGCGCCGTCGGATTCCGGCGCATGTTCGTCCTCACCACGCAGGCGGAGGACTGGTTCGCCGAGCGGGGGTTCGTCCCCGCCTGCGTCGACGACCTCCCGGTGTCGCGCCAGGTCCTGTACAACTACCAGCGCAACTCGAAGGTCATGATCAAGGAGCTCGAAGGCAATGGCCGATAGACGTCCCTACTCCTCCATCGTCGTGGACGGCGTGGAACAGGCGCCGAGCCGCGCCATGCTGCGCCCGGTCGGTTTCGGAACCGAGGACTTCGACAAGCCGCAGATCGGCATCGCCTCGACCTGGAGCATGGTGACGCCCTGCAACATGCACATCGACGCGCTGGCCGAGGCCGCCGCCATGGGCGCCGACGAGGCCGGCGCCAAGAGCGTCGTCTTCAACACCATCACGGTGTCGGACGGCATCTCCATGGGCACGCCCGGCATGCGCTATTCGCTGGTGTCCCGGGAGGTGATCGCCGACTCCATCGAGACCGTGGTCGGCGCGCAGGGGTTCGACGGCTTCGTCACCATCGGCGGCTGCGACAAGAACATGCCCGCGTGCGCCATGGCGATGGCCCGGCTCGACCGCCCGAGCGTCTTCGTCTACGGCGGGACGATCCTGCCGGGGGCCGAGCGGCGCGACATCATCTCGGTGTTCGAGGCCGTCGGCGCGCACGCGGCCGGAAAGATCGGCGACGTGGAACTGCTCGAGGTCGAGAAGACCGCGATCCCCGGACCCGGTTCCTGCGGCGGGATGTACACCGCGAACACCATGGCCTCCGCCATCGAGGCCCTGGGGCTGTCGCTGCCCAACTCGTCCGCCCAGAACGCGGTGAGCGAGAACAAGCGCCAGGACAGCTACCGCGCCGGCGCAGCCGTCGCCCGCCTGATCGAACGCGGCATCAAGCCCTCCGACATCCTGTCCCGCGAGTCCTTCGAGAACGCCATCACGGTCTGCATCGCCCTCGAGGGGTCGACCAACGCGGTGCTGCACCTGCTCGCGATCGCGAGCGCCGCGGGCATCCCACTCGAACTCGACGACTTCACGCGCATCGGGGACCGCGTCCCGGTGCTCGCCGACATGCGTCCGGCCGGCCAGTACGCGATGTCCGAGCTGATCGAGATCGGCGGCATCCGGCCGCTCATGAAGACCCTTCTCGACGCCGGAATGCTGCACGGCGATTGCCTCACCGTGACCGGCCAGACCCTGGCGGAAGATCTCGAAGACGTCGCGGCGTATCCCGAGGGACAGCGGATCATCCGGCCCTTCTCGAACCCCATCAAGCCGGACAGCCACCTCGTCGTGCTCTACGGCAACCTCGCGCCGACCGGAGCGGTCGCCAAGATCACCGGTCACGAGGGCCTCGCCTTCACCGGCCGCGCGAAGGTCTATCACGGCGAGGAAGCGGCCATGGCGGCCATCATGGACGGCAGCGTCGAGCGCGGCGACGTGGTCGTGGTGCGTTACGAGGGACCGCGCGGCGGACCGGGCATGCGCGAGATGCTGAGTCCGACCAGCGCCATCAACGGCCGCGGTCTGTCCGAGGACGTGGCCCTCATCACCGACGGACGGTTCTCCGGGGGCTCCCACGGGTTCGTGATCGGCCACATCACGCCGGAGGCGTTCGAGGGCGGCCCCATCGCGCTGCTCGAGGACGGCGACGAGATCACGATCGACGCGGAACGCCGGCGCATCGACGTGGCGCTTTCCGACGAGGAACTCGCCCGGCGGCGTGCCGCGTGGACGCCCCCGGAGCCCTATGCGCGCAAGGGCGTGCTCGCGAAGTACGCGCGGCTGGTGAGTTCCGCGAGCGAGGGCGCCGTGACGGACGCATGACGCTCTTCGCGGGGCTCCCCACCCTGCCTGTCGATCGTTTGCTAGCATAACGAGGCGCGCGAACTGCGCAGGGACCCCATCTCGTGCAGAAAGACTTCATGCCGCTGATCACTCGGCACAACTGGGTGTCAAGGCTCGCCATAGCGCTTTTCCTGGCGGGGCAAGCACTCTCCGTTGCCCATGCGAGTGAGTTCGGCCCGGGTCCCCACGCGCACGATGGCGTCGTCTGTCATGCAATCTCGACCGATGAGCAGGAAGGACTCCTTCCGACTGCAGATCTCGCTGCGCCGACGTTCATCGCCTTCGTCTCCGCCGTAGCCCAATCCGCGAGACAAGCACCGCCGAAGCGGCTGCACTCGATCCGTCCTCCGCCGACAGGCCCTCCCTCAATCTAAAGCTCCTTGATTGCCTTGCACCGTCAGGAGCGGCACGCGTTTGTGCGCTGCGCCCTTGGCTTTGCAGTGTTTCAGAACGTTTACGGATTGAGAAAAGTGACCAAACACCGTTCCAAGACGGTGGCGCTCGCGTTCGCCGCCGCACTCACATTCCCATACGCGCTGCCTATTGCAGCCCAGACAGCACCGACCGACGACGCCGAGACAGTCGTCGAGGAAGTTTTCGTGATCGGCAAGCGCCGCGCGTACCAGGGGAACTTCGACAGTCTCGAACAACCATCCGCGGATCAGATCATCGCGGAAGACCTGCTTCGCGAAGTCGGTGCGATCAGCCTCGATGACGCGCTCGACCTGTCCGCATCCGTTGCACGCCAAAACAACTTCGGCGGCTTGTGGAACAGCTTTTCCATTCGCGGCTTCTCGGGCGACATCAATCTGCCCAGCGGCTTCCTGGTGAACGGCTTCAATGCCGGCCGCGGGTTCGCGGGTCCACGGGACCTGGTGGGCATCGAGTCCGTGGAAGTGCTCAAGGGGCCGCGTTCGGCCCTGTTCGGCCGAGGCGAGCCCGGCGGCACGGTCAATCTTGTCACCAAGCGGCCCCAGTTCGAGAGGGCGGGGGACTTCCGCGCCACCCTCGGCCGCTGGGACCAGATGCGTTTCGAAGGGGATTTCCAAACCACGGCGGGAGCCAACGACGAGCTGGGGCTGCGCATCGTGGCATTCCACGAGGATGCGGAGAGCTTCAGGGATACGGTCGAGACCGGGCGCCTGGGCCTCTATCCGTCGGTCACCTGGGATGTCTCCGAGACGACCAGCGTGACGTACGAACTGGAGTTCACGGAGCAGGAGATCCCCTTCGATCGAGGTGTCGCCTATTCGGAAACCCATGGCTTCACGCCGCGTGAGACTTTCGTTGGCGAACCCGGCGACGGGCCCATCGAGACCGAGGTGCTCGGCCATCAACTCGAAGCCCAGCACAACTTCTCCGACAACTGGAGTCTCCTGGCCGGTCTTGGCTACCGAGACACGTCTTTCGAAGGCAACGCATCGGAAACGAACTTCGGCGGACGCCAGACCTACTTCCTGGATGGTCGAAGCCTGTCGCGGTTTTTCCGCTATCGGAACTTCGAGTCGGACTACTCCGTAGCCCGCGCTGAAGTTGCGGGTGACTTCAACACCGGCTCACTGCGTCACAGACTGCTTGTCGGCGCCGACTATGACCGTTTCGACATCAGCCATTTCATCCTGCGTTACCGGCCGGGCTGGTTTCCGGGGGACACCGACATCAGCACGCTCGATCCGGCAGCGTATCTTCTCCTGGACGTGTTCAATCCGGTCTATGGCCAGTTTCCGCGGCCCGTGCCTGGCCCGAACACGAACCGAAACGAAGAGCTGACAGGATTCGGCATCTATCTGCAGGACCAGATCGACATCACCGATCGGTTGCAGGTACGCATAGGCCTTCGCTGGGATGACTTCGAGCACGACTTGACCAACCTCAACGCGGTTCCCGCAAGGACGGCCACGTCATCGGACAGTCGCGTTTCACCGCAGTTTGGGGCGGTTTACCTGGTCAACGAGGGCTTGAGCCTCTACGCCTCCTATGGCGAGGGCTTCCGGCAGCAACCAGGGTCTGACTATCGAGGCAACCAGTTTGCGCCCAACCTCACGGAGTCTGCGGAGATTGGCCTGAAACTGGACATGGCCCAGTTTTCCGAGGGCGTCTCCGGCTCCCTCACGCTCTCGCTGTTCGAGATCGATCAGAGCAATATTCTGGTGAACGACGATCGCCCAGCGGCCGTGGCCGCAGGCTGGTTTTCCCATGACGCCGGAGAGGCGCGCAGCCGCGGGTTTGAAGTCGACGCGGAACTCGCCTTCGAGAACGGCTTCAAGCTATGGCTTTCCTACGCGTACACGGACGCCGAATTCACCACCACCAGTCTCGAAGCGGATTGGGGTGTGACCATCGAGGCCGGTGACCCGCTCATCAACTCGCCGGAACACCAGGTGAATCTGCAAATCAGCCAGGGCTTCCGAGTAGGCGGCATGGCTGCGCAGGTCGGCGCCGGTTTTCAACATACCGACCAGCGTCTTGGTTTTACGGCCTTTGACTTCACCTTGCCCAGCTATACCACGGCGCGGTTCTTTGGCCAGATCAACCCCACCGAGCGTTTCGCCGTTCGCCTTGACCTGGACAACGCGTTCGACGAGGAGTACTACACGAATTCGTACGCCGACGTTTGGGTCGGACCGGGCGCACCCCGCCGCTACCGCCTGACGGCATCCTATTCGTTCTAGCCGGAGCGGGTCCGGAGCGCAACCACGACCGGTTGCGCCCCGGACCGCTACCGTCGTCTTTCCGTGCACCATCAGCCGTGACCAACGAAACCCCCGCCGCAACCCGGATCGCGTCGCTCGACATCCTGCGGGGCGTGGTCATCCTGCTGATGATGCTGGATCACGTTCGCGAGCGCTTCTACATGCACACACGGACCGGCGTTTACGTAGTGCATCTGTACGTCCTGTTGGCGGCGTACTGGGTCCTGTTCCTGATGTTTGGGCCAACACACGGGGAGCGTTTCGGCTTGAGCAACGTTGCCTGGATCTGGGTGGGAGCCGTCGCGCTCGTGCTGGCGCACTGTCCCATCGCCAGAGCCTTCGCGTCCTACAAGCATCGCGAGAAGCGCAACAAACCATGGCTGAGTTATTTCTAAAGAACGGAGGATCTGGAACGATGCCCGTACTGTCCGCCCAGGCGCTCAGCGTCGTACGCTCCAGCCAACAAGTGCTGAAGGACGTCTCCTTCAGCATCCCGCAGGGCGAAGTTCATGCCTTGCTCGGTGGTAACGGCGCCGGCAAGTCAACCACCTTGCTGACCTTTCTCGGCTTCCTGGCGCCAGCTTCAGGGAGTGTGCATGTGCAGGGCCGCGACGTACACGAGAATCTGACCGCCGCCCGGCAAGCGATCGCCTACCTGCCCGAGTCGGCCACCTTGTATGGGCACTTGTCCGCCTATGAAAATCTCCGTTACTTCCTTTCGCTGGCGGGGACGGACACCGACCGGGACGGACTCGATGCCGCCTTGGACCGTGTGGCCCTGCAACCCGAAGCCCGGGGCACGCGGATGCAAACCTACTCCAAGGGTATGCGCCAGAAGGTGGCGATTGCCCTGGCCATCCTGCGGGATACGCCTATCCTGCTGCTGGACGAGCCGACATCGGGCCTCGATCCCGTGGCGATCGACGAGTTCAATCGGCTGGCCCGGGATCTGGCCAAGGCCGGCCGAACCATTCTCCTGGTCACCCACGATGTCTACGGCGCCTGCCATGTAGCAGACCGCATCGACCTGTTGCAGAGTGGCGTACTCGTCGGTGCCTTCGACCGGCCGCCCGGCATGGACCGGATCGACACGGAGGCGGTGCATGCCGCCTTCGCGAAGCATGCGGCAGCATGACGATGAACCGAATACTCGCGATAGCACGAGAAGAGGTACGGCTGTGGCTGAGATCACGGCTCGCGCCGTACACGTTGCTGATCGTTGCCGCGTTGCTGACGGCCACCAGCATCGCCACCGCACTCAGGATGAGCGAGGAACATCGGGGACGCTCCGAACAGCAGGCACTGGCGGAAGAGACTTTTCTGGCCCAGCCGGATCGTCACCCACACAGAATGGTGCACTACGGGCACTACGTTTTTCGCGCGCCACCGCCGCTCGCGATGATCGATCCCGGGGTCGACGCGGTCACCGGGCAATCGATATTTCTGGAAGGCCATCGGCAAAACACGGCGATGTTCGCCGATGCCAGGGCGAGCGCCGACCTCGGCGGATTCGAGGGGCTGACCGCAGCCCTGGTGTATCAAATGTTCGTACCCCTGCTGCTGATCGCCCTCGGCCATGGCCTGATCATCCGTGAGCGCGAAGAAAAGACGCTGGCGCCGTTGCTGGCCCAGGGCGTGGCGGGAATCGAACTGTACGTGGGCAAGTGGATTGCCCTGGCGGGAGTTGCGCTGGCGCTGCTGTTGCCGTTGGCCGTCGTGTCGGCCGCGGCTGTCGCTGCTGGCGGGTCGATGCCGGCGAACGCGGGAATCATCGGCCTCTATGCGCTCTATCTGCTCGTCTGGTGCGGCCTGATCCTGCTGGTATCGGCGCTGGTCCGGTTGCGCGCGCCGTCCCTCGGCGTTCTTGTGCTGTTCTGGCTCGGCACCGCCTTGATCGTCCCGCGCATGGCCGTCGAATCCGCCAGTGCGGTCCTGCCCATTCCGGGGAAGCTCACGACCGACCTGCGCATGCAGGAGGAACTGCGCGAAGTCGGCGATGGCCACAACGCCGCCGCGCCGCAATATCAGCAGCTTCGGGCGAATCTGTTGGCGCAATACGATGTCGATCGCGTGGAAGACCTGCCGGTCAACTTCCGCGGCGTCGTCGCGGAGTCCGCGGAAGCCGATCTGACGGAGGTGATGAACAGGTATGCCGAGGAGCGCATGGCGCTCGAAGCGCGTCAGGCCCGGTTCGCCGAGACCTTCGGCTGGCTTTCGCCGGTCGTTGCGGTTGCGGCGGGTTCCCGTGCGCTTTCGGGAACCGATCTCGCGACTCACCACCGATTTCTGCGCGAAGCCGAGGAAGTGCGCTTCGACTTCGTGCAGGGCCTTAATCGAGTCCATGTGGAGCAACTCGCCTATAGCGTCGACATGAGTCGCAGCATCGATGCCGAATCCGAACGGCGCACCCGCATGTCAGCCGAAAACTGGAACGTGCTCGATGAATTTTCCTTCCGGCCCGCCGCGGCCGGCGAACGCCTGGCTCGCGCCGGCGCGCCCCTGGCCATGCTGTTCGCCTGGTTCGGGTTGCTGACGGCCGGCGGTGTCCACGCAGCGCGAAGGATGCAGCCATGACCGGACTGATCCGGGAAATCCGCTTTCTTTCGAGTGACCGGACGGCCTTGCCGTGGCTGGGAATCGCGGCGCTCGTCGCTGCCCTGTCGGTGGTATTGGGGCTGCGCGAAACAGCCTCGCAACGCGCGGTCCTGAGTGATTTGATCGAACTCGACCGCGCTGAACGGGAAGTGGTCGGGGAGCTGTACCGAGACTGGGGAGACGCGGCCTATTACACTTTCCATCTAACCTACGATTCGCCGTCGGATTTCGCATTCGCCGCGCTGGGCCAACGCGATACTTCTCCCTGGAAGCACAGCATCCGGGCACTCGCACTGGAAGGGCAGATCTACGAAACCGACGCGGAGAATCCCGACTTTGCCCTGATCGGCCGTTTCGACTTCGCGTTCGCCGCGAATCTGCTCGCCCCGCTTTTGCTGATTCTCCTGTTGCATGATCTGCGCTCCGGGGAGCGCACCGCCGGACGCCATGAGTTGCTCAACGCGACAGCGGCGGTCCGGGGCAGCCCCTGGTTTGCGCGGGCGGCCTTGCGGGTCGGAGCGCTGATGCTCTGCCTGATCGCTCCACTCTGGGCCGGCGGTCTGCTTGCCGGCACGGGCGCTTCGGACCTGGCGCTTGCAAGCCTCATCGTGGCCTTGCACCTTGGATTCTGGTGGGGCGTTTGCGCAATCGCCGATCGTTTCGGCTGGAGCAGCCCCATCAACCTGACCGTGCTGATCGGCGCCTGGCTGGCCCTCGCCGTAATCGTCCCGGCGGCCATCAAGCTATCGGTGGAGGCTGCCGTACCCTTGCCGGATGGAGGCGACATCCTCTTGACCCAGAGGGAGGCGGTCAACGACGCCTGGGATCTGCCGAAGTCCGAGACGATGGGGCCCTTTATCGAGCGCCATCCCGAATGGGCGGATTACACGGAAGTCAGCCAGCCATTCGAATGGAAGTGGTACTACGCCTTCCAGCAGGTCGGCGACCAGATAGCCGAGCCGCTGTCGGAGGCCTATCGCGAAGGGCGCATCGAACGTGATCGGCGGGCCGGAACGCTCGCCTGGCTTTCGCCCCCCGCACTCGCTGAGCGCGCCCTGCAAGGCCTTGCGGGCACGGACATGGCGGCCTCCCTGGCGTATGAACAACGGGTGCGCGACTTTCACGCCGCCCTCAGGACCTACTACTACCCCAGGCTGTTTCGCGATGAGGTCTTCTCGGACGCAAGCCTCGGGCAGCGGCCCGAGTTCCGCGTCGCGGGCAAACGAGTCGACCGCCCGGACTGACCCAGCCCTTCGCCTACGGGGGTCATGCACGATGTCAAGACGGGAGGGGACAAGCCCAGGGCCAAGCCCGCCCCCTACGACGGTCCGCGCCAGGCCGGGGCGTCGATGCTGCGTCCGGTGACGCCGGCGGAGTCCGGCCCCATGAGCCAGAGGTAGAGGTCCATGTGCGCCTCGGGCTCCGGCAGGGTGGCCGGGTCCTCCGCCGGGTACGCCGCCGCGCGCATGGCGGTCCTCGTGCCGCCCGGGTTGAGCGCGTTGACCCGCACGCGGCCGGGGCTCTCGAGTTCGTCCGCGAGCGTCTGCGACAGCCCCTCGGTGGCGAACTTCGAGACCGCGTACGCGCCCCAGTACGCCCTGCCGACGCGGCCGACGCCGGACGACGTGAAGACGATGGACGCATCGAGCGCCGCTTCGAGGAGCGGCAGCAGCGCGCGGGTGAGCAGCACGGGGGCCATGGCGTTCACCTGCATTACCTCCGCCCAGGCGGCCGCCGGGTAGTGCGCGACGGGGACCCGGGGTCCCAGGACCGACGCGTTGTGGAGGATGCCGTCCAGGCGGCCGTAGTCGTCGCGGATCGCTTCCGCCAGGTTGTCCGCCGCTTCCTCGTCCAGTGCCGCGAGGTCCGCCGGCACGATGACGGGCTTCGTGGCGGTCTCCGCCGCGATGACGTCGAAGACCGCTTCCAGCTTGCTGCGCGTGCGCCCGAGCAGCACGACATCCGCGCCGTGGCGCGCGTAGGCGAGCGCCGCGGCGCGGCCGATGCCGGCGCCCGCGCCCGTGACCAGCACGACGCGGTTCTCGAGGAGGTCGGCGGCCGGCCGGTAGCGGGGCTTGCGGCCCCGGGTCACTGCGGGACTTCCTTGCGCGCGTGCACCACGTAATTTACGTCCACGTCGTCGCCCAGCGTGCAGTTGCGCGTGAACGGGTTGTAGCGCATGCCGACGATCTCGACGACGGTCAGCCCCGCCGCCCGCATGGCCCTGGCGAGCTCGGAGGGGCGGATGAACTTCCCGTAGTCGTGCGTGCCCCGGGGCAGGATCCCCAGCACGTACTCCGCGCCGAGCACGGCGAGCAGGTAGGACTTGGGGTTGCGGTTGATGGTCGAGACGATCACGTCGCCCCCGGGCTCCGCGAGGTCCGCGAGCGCCTGCACCGTCGACGTCACGTCGGGGACGTGCTCCAGCATCTCGAGGCACGTGACCAGCGAGAAGGCGCCCGGCGCTTCGAGCGCGAAGGCCTCCGGCGAGGTCCGCTCGTAGCGAATGTCCGCGTCGAGGCCGGACTCGATGGCGTGCAGCCGGGCCACCGCCAGGGGACTCTCCGCCATGTCGATGCCGCTGACGTGGGCGCCGAGGCTCGCCAGGCTCTCGGTCAGGATGCCGCCCCCGCACCCGATGTCGGCCACCCGCGCGCCGGCGAGCGCGCAACGCTCGGCGAGATAGGCGACGCGCACGGCGTTGATGTCGTGCAGCGGCTTGAAGTCGCCGTCCGGGTCCCACCAGCGATGGGCGAGCGCCTCGAACTTCTCGATCTCCGCGCGGTCGACGTTGGCGTCCGCCGTCACGACGCCATCCTCCGCGGCCACTCGGCCGCGCGCGCCAGGATGCGCGGCAGGTCGAGGGTGTGGAACCGCCCCTCTTCGTAGAGGCACCGTCCGTTGACCCAGACGTGGCTGACGTGCCGGCCGGCCTGGGCGTGGACGAGTTGCGCCGCCGGATCGTGCACGGGCTGCATCCCGGGATGTGCGAGATCGACGGCGACGAGGTCCGCCCGCTTGCCGGCCTCCAGGGAGCCGATCTCGTCGTCGAGCCCCAGCGCCCGGGCTCCGGCCACGGTCGCCATCTCGAGCATCTCCGCCGCCGGCGCCGCCGCGGCGTCCTCCGTCAGCGACGTGCGCAGCAGCGCCGCCGCCCGCATCTCGTCGAACAGGTCGAGGGAGTTGTTGGATGCCGCGCCGTCGGTGCCGAGGGCGACGTTCACCCCGGCTGCCAAGAGGTCGTTCACCCGGCATCGCCCGCTCGCGAGCTTGAGGTTCGAGCGGGGGCAGTGCACGACGTGGGCGCCCCCGATGGCGAGGCGTTCGATCTCGCGTTCCGTGAGCTGCGTCATGTGCACGGCCTGCAGCGCGGGCGTCAGGAGGCCCATCGCGTCGAGCCCCTGCACCCAGCTCCCGCCCGTCCGCGCGCGGGCGTCCGCCACTTCGGAGGCCGTCTCGTGCAGGTGGATCTGGATGCCGGCGTCCACCTCGTCCGCCAGGGTCTGCAGGCGCCGGAGGATCTCCTCGCCGGTCGTGTAGGCGGCGTGCGGACCGAAGGCGACCTGCACCAGGTCCTCGTCGCGGTAGCGGTCGCGCAGCGCGAGCCCCTTGCGGATGCACTCGTCCGCGGAGCGCGCCCAGGCGCTGGCGAACTCGGCGACCGGGAACGCCACCTGCAGCCGGAAGCCGGCGGCGCGGGCGGTCTCCGCCGCGGCCTCCGGAAACCAGTACATGTCGCTCGCGCAGGTCGTCCCCGAGGCGATCATCTCCGCCAGCGCGAGCCCCGTGCCGTCCGCCACGAACTCCGCGTCGACAAGACGCGCTTCCAGCGGCCAGATGGTTTCCTCGAGCCAGGCGTCGAGGGGCTGCGACTCCGAGACGCCCCGCATCAGGGTCATCGCCAGGTGGCCGTGCGCATTGACGAGCCCCGGCATCAGGACGTGGCTGTCGAGCCGCAGCGCGTCGGCGCCGGGATACCGCGCGTCGATCTCCGCGCGCGGTCCGACGGCCGCGATGCGCCCGTCCTCGAGCGCCAGGCTCGCTTCTTCGAGCACGACGTTCGCCGGCGCGACGGGCAGTACGTAGCGCGGATGGAGGACCTGCGCGGACATGGCGCGAGTATATCGGACGGGGCCGCGGGAACTCGTGCGACACTCGCCGCAACGGCGCGTCACACGGCGGATTCCGGGCTTGCGGGGCCGCTTTCGGCACCCTCTATCTGGTAGAATTCAGGGCTGTTCCTGAACGGTTCCACCAACACCGTCCATGTCCGATACCGGGTCCGACTCCACCGCGGTCCGCGGCGGAGGCCGCGGTCGTGAAATCCTCTCCGTCAACATCGAAGACGAGCTCAAGCGCTCGTATCTCGACTATGCGATGAGCGTGATCGTCGGGCGTGCCCTGCCCGACGTCCGGGACGGCCTGAAGCCCGTGCACAAGCGGGTGCTCTATTCGATGGCCGAGATGAACAACACGTACAACCGGCCGTACATGAAGTCGGCGCGCGTGGTGGGCGAGGTGATGGGCAAGTACCATCCCCACGGCGACCAGGCGATCTACGACACGATCGTCCGGATGGCGCAGGACTTCTCCATGCGCTACCTGCTGGTCGACGGCCAGGGCAACTTCGGGTCCATGGACGGCGACCCGCCGGCGGCGATGCGCTACACGGAAGTGCGGATGGCGCGCATCGCGGACGAACTGCTCGCGGACCTCGACAAGGACACGGTCGATTTCGTCCCGAACTACGACGACACGCTGACCATGCCGGAGGTGCTGCCCACGCGGGTGCCGAACCTCCTGCTGAACGGGTCCTCCGGGATCGCCGTCGGGCTCGCGACGAACATCCCCCCGCACAACCTCACCGAGGTGATCGGCGGATGCCTGCTCCTGCTCGAGGAGCCGGAGGCCACCGTCGACGACCTGCTCGAGCACATCCACGGTCCGGACTTCCCGACCGGCGGCATCATCAACGGGCGCGCCGGCATCGTGCAGGCGTACCGCACCGGCCGCGGGCGCATCTACGTCCGCGCCCGGGCGGAGGTCGAGTCCGACACGTCCGGCAAGGACACGATCGTCGTCACCGAGATCCCGTACCAGCTCAACAAGGCCCGCCTCATCGAGAAGATCGCGGAGCTCGCGCGGGACAAGAAGGTCGAGGGCATCACGGAACTGCGCGACGAGTCCGACAAGGACGGCCTGCGCATCGTCATCGAGGTGCGCCGGGGGGACTCCGGCGAGGTCGTGCTGAACAACCTCTACGCGCAGACCCAGCTCCAGTCGGTGTTCGGCATCAACTGCGTGGCGCTGGTGGACCGCCAGCCGAAGCTCCTCAACCTGAAGGAGATGCTCGAGGCCTTCCTCAAGCACCGCCGCGAAGTCGTCATCCGCCGGACGCTCTATCTGCTCCGGCAGGCCCGCCGCCGCGGCCACCTGCTCGAGGGGCAGGCCGTGGCGCTCGAGAATATCGACGAGGTGGTGGAGCTCATCCGCAAGTCGGCGACGCCGGCGGACGCGCGCGCCGCGCTGACGGCCCGGCGGTTCCCGTCCGAGTCGGTCGCGGAACTCATGACCCGGGCGGGGAGCGACGCCTGCCGGCCGGACGACCTCGGGGACGAGTTCGGATACCAGGACGGCGTCTACCGGCTCTCCGAGCAGCAGGCGCAGGCCATCCTCGACATGCAGCTGCAGCGCCTGACCGCGCTGCAGCGCGACCGCCTCATGGAGGACTACGGCAAGATCCTCGACGAGATCCGCGACCTGAAGGAGATTCTCGGCTCGGAGGAACGCCTGCGCGGCGTCATCCGCGACGAACTCGTCGAAGTGCGCGAGCGCTACGGCGACGCGCGGCGCACGGAGATCCAGAGCTCCCACCAGGACCTGACGGCCGAGGACCTCATCCCCGAGGAGGACATGGTGGTCACGGTCTCGCACCAGGGGTACGCGAAGACCCAGCCCCTCGACGTCTACCAGGCGCAGCGCCGGGGCGGCCGCGGCAAGGCGGCGACCGCCGTCAAGGACGAGGACTTCGTCGAGCACCTGCTGATCGCCAACTCCCACGACACGCTGCTGTGCTTCTCGAACAAGGGGAAGGTGTACTGGCTGCGCGTGTTCCAGATCCCGCAGGGCAGCCGCGGGGCCAAGGGACGGCCGCTGGTGAACATGCTGCAGCTGGACTCCGACGAGCGCATCACGACGCTGTTGCCCATGAGCAAGTCCGGCGCGGCGACGGACGACGCCTTCGTGTTCATGGCCACCGCGAACGGGACCGTGAAGAAGACGCCGCTCGAACAGTTCGCCCGGCAGCGCACGGCCGGCCTGATTGCGCTCGATCTCGTCGAGGGCGATCACCTCGTCGGCGTCGCCCTGACCGACGGGTACTCGGACATCATGCTCGTCGCCAGTTCCGGCAAGGCCGTGCGCTTCAAGGAATCGGACGTGCGCGCCATGGGGCGGATCGCCCGCGGCGTGCGCGGGATTCGGCTCGGCAGGGGCCATTCCGTGATCGCCCTCATCATCCCGGGCGGCGGGTTCATCCTGACGGCGAGCCGGAACGGCTACGGCAAGCGCACGCGCGTGGAGGAGTTCCCCGTCAAGGGTCGCGCCATCCAGGGCGTGATCGCGATGCAGGGCGGCGCGCGCAACGGACCGCTGGTCGGCGCCGCACAGGTGTTCGACGGCGACGGAATCATGCTGATCAGCGACCAGGGGACACTCGT
This sequence comes from Pseudomonadales bacterium, assembly GCA_022825925.1. GTDB lineage: Bacteria > Pseudomonadota > Gammaproteobacteria > Pseudomonadales > Azotimanducaceae > VXNE01. The sequence continues at coordinate 52,409 of JAJDVW010000013.1, forward strand.
GCGCACGGGCGCGGACGAGATCTCGCTCGTGAGCCGCAACACCCAGGGCGTGAAGCTCATCGCCTTGCGCGAGGGAGAACACCTGGTCGGCCTCGAGCGCATCGTCGAGTCCGAGAACGGCCAGTCCGGGGAAGCGGCCGAGACCGACTGAGCCGACGCCGGCGATCCCGCGCGGGCCCCTGCCGGCCCGCCCTTCGCACGTGAACCTGCAGGCACGCCAATGACACGCGTACACAATTTCTCGCCGGGTCCCGCCGCATTGCCCCTGCCCGTCCTCGAGCGGGCCCGGGCGGAGCTGCTCGACTACGACGGACGGGGCATGTCGGTGATGGAGATGAGCCACCGCAGCCCGGAGTTCATCGACATCGCCGAACGGGCCGAGGCGGACTTCCGCGAGCTGCTCGGCATTGGCGACGACTACCACGTCCTCTTCCTGCAGGGCGGCGCGACCCTGCAATTCTCGATGCTGCCGCTCAACCTGGCGGGACGCGACTCGGTCGCGGACTATGTCCACACGGGCTCGTGGGGCACGAAGGCGATCGCCGCGGCGCGCAAGCTCTGCCGGGTCAACATCGCGGCGTCTTCCGAGGGCGAGAACTTCAGCTGCGCACCGCCGCCGGAGACGTGGCGGCTCACCCCCGGCGCGGCGTACGTCCACGTCACCGGCAACGAGACCATCGGCGGCGTCGAATACCACGACTACCCGTCGGACCTCGGCGCGCCGCTCGCCGCGGACCTCTCCTCCACGCTGCTCTCGCGACCGCTGGAGGTGTCGAGGTTCGGAGTGATCTACGCCGGCGCGCAGAAGAACATCGGCCCGGTCGGGCTGACCGTCGTCGTCATCCGCAAGGACCTCGCCGGCGGGGCGCGACCGGACACCCCCGACATGCTCGACTACCTCGCGCATGCCGAGGCCGGCTCCATGATGAACACACCGCCTACCTACAACTGGTACCTCGCCGGACTGGTCTTTGCCTGGCTCAAGGAACAGGGCGGGCTCGCCGCCATGGCCGAGCGCAACCGGCGCAAGGCGGCGAAACTCTATGCGGCGATCGACGCCAGCAACTTCTACCGCTGCCCGGTGCGCGAGGCCGACCGCTCCTGGATGAACGTGCCGTTCACCCTGGCGGACGCGTCCCTCGACGGCAGGTTCCTCGACGCGGCGGAGGCCGCCGGGCTCGCCAACCTCAAGGGGCACCGCAGCGTTGGGGGCATGCGGGCAAGCCTCTACAATGCCGTTACCGAGGAAGCCGTGGACGCGCTCATGGCTTTCATGGGGGAGTTCGAGAACGCAGCCGCATGAGCCAAACGAAAAACACGGAAGACCAGCTCACCCCGGTACGGGCGCGCATCGACGAAATCGACCGGGACCTCGCGCGGCTCCTGAACGAGCGCGCGGCCTGCGCCATGCGAGTGGCCGAGATCAAGGCGGACGAGCCCGGCGACGAGGCCCCGGTGTTCTACCGTCCCGAGCGCGAAGCGCAGATCCTGAAGCGCGTGCAGGCCGAGAACACCGGACCGCTCACGGACGGAGACATGGCGCGGCTGTTCCGGGAAGTGATTTCCTGCTGCCTGTCCCTCGAGCAGCCGCTGACGATCGCCTACCTGGGCCCGACCGGCACCTACACCGAGGCGGCCGTCATCAAGCAGTTCGGGCATTTCGCGACGACGCGCGCCCAGGCGGCCATCGACGAGGTGTTCCGCGAGGTGGAGTCCGGCGCCGCCCACTGCGGCGTCGTGCCGGTGGAGAACAGCACCGAGGGCATGGTCAACCACACCCTCGACTGCTTCATGACGTCGAAGCTCCGCATCTGCGGCGAGGTCGAGCTGCCGATCCACCACGCCTTCCTCTCGATGGGTTCGAGCGACTCCATCACCGCCATCTACTCCCACGAACAGTCCCTGGCCCAGTGTCGGCGCTGGCTCGACGGCCACTACCCCGGGGTGCCGCGCACCCCGCTCGCGAGCAACGCCGAGGCGGCGCGCGTCGCGGCCCGGACGGAGGGCGCCGGCGCCATCGCCGGAGAGATGGCCGCGGAGCGGTACGGACTGCGGATGCTGGCGACCAAGATCGAGGACGAGCCCGACAACAAGACCCGCTTCCTCGTGCTCGGCGACCAGGAGGTGGGTCCCAGCGGGCACGACAAGACCTCCATCCTCGTGTCCACCCGCAACGAACCGGGCGCCCTCTACGGGGTGCTCGAGCCGTTCCACCGGCACGGCATCGACCTGACCCGCATCGAGACCCGTCCGTCCCGCGTCGGGAGCTGGAACTACGTGTTCTTCATCGACTTCGACGGCCACGAATCCCAGGCCGAGGTCGAGGCGGTACTCGACGAAGTGCGCCAGGTCTCGGTCGAAGTGCGTTCCCTGGGCTCCTACCCGCGAGCCGTCGCCTGACCGTGGCGGACACCGCCAACATCAACGCCCGCGTCGCCGGGATGACGCCCTATCAACCGGGGAAACCGATCGAGGAGCTTGCGCGCGAACTCGGCGTGGCCGACATCGTGAAGCTTGCGAGCAACGAGAACCCGCGCGGCCCGGGGCCGGCCGTGCGCGAGGCGCTCGAACGGGCCGCTGCCGACCTGTCGCGCTATCCGGACGGCAGCGGCCATCGCCTCAAGGCGGCGCTGTCCGAGCACCTCGCGGTGCCGGCGGAGCGGATCACGCTCGGCAACGGCTCCAACGACGTGCTCGAACTCGCCGCCCGGGTCGCGATCTCCCCGGGGACGGAAGGCGTCGTGGACGAGCACGCGTTCGTCGTCTACCCGCTGGCCGTCGCCGCCGCCCACGGCACGCTGGCGACGGTCCCGTCGCGGCGCTTCCGACACGACCTCGACGCGATGCGGTCCCGGATCACGGACGCCACCCGGATCGTCTTCATCGCCAATCCCAACAACCCCACGGGGACCTGGGTGACCGAGGCGGACCTCACCGCGTTCCTCGACGCCGTGCCCGCGTCGGTGTGGGTGGTGCTCGACGAGGCGTACTGCGAGTATGTCTCCGCACCGGACTACCCGGACGGCATCCGGCTCCTCGCGAAGTACCCGAACCTGATCGTCACGCGGACGTTCTCGAAGATCCACGGGCTCGCGGGCCTCCGCATCGGCTACAGCGTCAGCGCCCCGGACTTCGCCGATCTGCTGAACCGCATCCGCCAGCCCTTCAACACGTCGAGCCTGGCCCTGGCGGCGGCGGAGGCCGCCCTCGGCGACCGGGAGTTCGTCGCGACCAGCAGGGCGCTGAACGACGCCGGCATGCGGCAGCTGACCGACGGCCTCGACGCGCTCGGCGTCGAGCGCATCCCTTCGCTCGGCAACTTCGTGACCTTCGACTGCGGCCGCGAAGCGATGCCCGTGTACGAAGCGCTGCTCCGCCGGGGCGTCATCGTCCGGCCGGTCGCGAGCTACGGCATGCCGCGGCACCTGCGCGTCTCCGTCGGCCTTCCCGAAGAGAACGCGCGCTTCCTCGGCGCGCTGCGCGACGCGCCGTGACGTGAGCACGCTGCTGCTCGTCGGAACGGGCCTGATCGGGGGTTCCTTCGCGCTGGCGGCGCGCCGACGGGGGCTGTTCGACCGGATCGACGGGATCGATACCGACGCGGGGGCGCTGGCCGAGGCGCGCTCGCGCGGCGTGGTCGACCCGCCGGGCGCGGAGAGCCGGCCGGACGCCGTGTGCGTCGCGACGCCGGCGAGCCACATCGCCTCGTGCGTGGACGAGATTGGCCGGCGCCATCCGGATGCCGTGCTCTTCGACGTGGGCAGCGTGAAGTCCCCCGTCGTCGACGCGCTGCGCGCCCGGGGCCGCCTGTCTCCGCGCTACGTGCCCTGCCACCCGGTGGTCGGGTCCGAACGGAGCGGTCCGTCCGCCGCCCGGGCCGACCTGTTCGAGGGCCGTTCCGTCGTCGTCACCCCGGTGGCGGAGACCGACCCCGAGACCGCCGCCCGCGTCTCGGACTGGTGGCGCAAGGTCGGCGCGCGCGTGACCGAGCGGCTCCCCGAGGAGCACGACCGGATCCTGGCCGTGACGAGCCACCTGCCGCACCTGCTCGCCTTCGCGCTGATGGAAGTGCTGGCCGAGGTCGACGACGACACCCTGCGCGCGACCGTGGGAGGCGGCTTCCGGGACTTCAGCCGCATCGCCGGAGCGGACCCCGCGATCTGGAGCGACATCCTCCACGAGAACCGCGAAGCCGTGCTCGCCTGGGCCGGGAAGCTCGTGGCGCGGCTGGCGATCGACGACGACAAGCAAGCGTTGCACGGACGCCTGGCGCAAGCCCGGGAACGCCGCAGGAGGCTCGATGACTGAGCGTAGCCAGGCCGCACCGGTCATCGCGATCGACGGACCGAGCGGCTCCGGCAAGGGCACGATCGCGGCCCGCGTCGCGGAGCGCCTGGGCTGGCGGCTGCTCGACAGCGGGGCGCTCTATCGCGTCGTCGCCTGGGCCGCGCTTGGCCGGGGGATCTCGCTGGACGATGCCGAACGCCTGGCCGGCATGACGGCCGCGCTCGTCATCGAGCAGGGTCCCGACGTGATCCGCGCCGACGGCGTGGACGTGACGACCGCGATCCGGGAAGAGCGCATCAGCGTGGGAGCGGCCGCGGTCGCGAGGCTCCCGGGGGTACGCCAGGCGTTGCGCGGCGTCCAGCAGGGCATGCGCGTCGCGCCCGGGCTGATCGCCGACGGGCGCGACATGGGCACGGAGGTGTTTCGCGACGCGGAACTCAAGATTTTCCTCGACGCGAGCGCCGGGGAGAGGGCTCGCCGTCGTCATAAGCAGTTGATGGAAAAGGGATCGAGTGTTAGTCTGCGCGACCTTTTCGCGAGCATTCAGGCACGCGACGAGAGCGACAGGAACCGTGCGGTTTCGCCGCTCAGACGCGCGCCGGACGCCATCTCGATCGACACCACGAAGATGTCCGTCGAGGCGGTGGTCGCCGAGGTGCTGAAGCATGTCGAGGCCCGGGGCCTGACCGTCGGCGGCGGGGCGTGCGAGGGAGGGGGAGTCAGGGGAGGGGTAGACGACTGACGGGGTGCGCCACACCGGTGGCGCGAAAGATTCACCAAGACTTCCCGCCGCCGCGAGCGGATCGCCGGGGCGGGGAGAGCGAAGACGGAAACACGAATAGCAGCATGGCCGAGAGCTTTACCGATCTGTTCGAAGAGAGCCTGAACACCATCGAGATGGCGCCGGGTTCGATCGTGACGGGGACCGTGGTCGAAATCGACAGCGAGGTCGTCATCGTCCACGCGGGCCTCAAGTCCGAGGGCGTCATCCCGCGCACGCAGTTCATCAACGAGAGGGGCGAGTTCTCGCTTGAGGTCGGCGATCAGGTCAAGGTGGCCATGGAAGCCGTCGACGACGGCTGGGGAGCGACCCGGCTGTCCCGCGAGAAGGCCCGCCGCGCCGAGTGCTGGCAGATGCTCGAGGACGCCTTCGACAACGGCAAGGCCGTCGAGGGCGTCATGAACGGCCGCGTCAAGGGCGGTTTCACCGTCGATATCAACGACATCCGCGCCTTCCTGCCCGGCTCGCTGGTGGACGTCCGGCCCCTGCGCGAAACGGCGCACCTCGAGGGCAAGCCGCTCGACTTCAAGGTGATCAAGCTCGACCAGAAGCGGAACAACGTCGTGGTTTCCCGGCGCGCCGTGCTCGAACAGGAGAACAGCGCGGAACGGGAGGCGCTGCTGGCGTCGCTCCAGGAAGGCCAGGAGATCAAGGGCGTGGTGAAGAACCTCACCGACTACGGCGCCTTCGTGGATCTCGGCGGCGTCGACGGGCTCCTGCACATCACCGACATGGCCTGGCGGCGCATTCGCCACCCGAGCGAAGTGGTGACCGTCGGCGACGACGTGAACGTCAAGATCCTGAAGTTCGACCGCGAGAAGAACCGCGTCTCGCTCGGCATGAAGCAGCTCGGGGACGACCCGTGGGTCGACCTCACGCGGCGCTATCCCGAAGGCACGCGCGTGCCGGCGGTCGTCACCAACCTCACCGACTACGGCTGTTTCGCCGAGATCGAGGAAGGCGTGGAGGGGCTGGTGCACGTCTCAGAGATGGACTGGACGAACAAGAACGTCCACCCGTCGAAGGTCGTCGCGGTCGGCGACGAGGTCGAGGTGATGGTGCTCGACATCAACGAGGAGCGGCGCCGCATCTCGCTCGGCATCAAGCAGTGCCGCCCCAATCCCTGGGACGAGTTCGCGGCCACCTGCGCGCGCGGTCAGCGCATCGAGGGGCGGATCAAGTCGATCACGGACTTCGGCATCTTCATCGGCCTGCGGGGCGGCATCGACGGCCTGGTGCACCTGTCGGACATCTCGTGGAACGAACCGGGCGAGACGGCCGTCCGCCGCTACCGCAAGGGCGAGGAGATCGAGACGGTCATCCTCGCGATCGACGCCGAGCGCGAGCGCATCTCGCTCGGCATCAAGCAACTCGACGACGACGCCTTCACCGACTACGTGAACGAGAACGTCAGCGGCAGCATCGTGACGGGCGAGGTGATCACGGTGGAGCCCCGCGAAGCCGTCGTGCGCCTCGCCGCGGAAGTCGAGGGCGTCCTCAAGGCCTCCGAGATCGGCATGGACCGCGTGGATGACGCCCGCAACGTGCTCAAGCCCGGCGACGAACTGTCGGTGAAGATCATCAACGTCGATCGCAAGAACCGGTACCTGGGCCTCTCCATCAAGGCGAAGGAGCAGGACGAGGAGCGGGCGAACCTGCGGGAGCACCGGGACCGCGAGGCCGACCGGCGCCGCGGCCCGACCACGCTCGGCGATCTCATCAAGCGGCAGATGGACCGGAGCGCGGAACAGGAGCGCTGATACGGGCGAATCGCGGCGGCGACGGAGGGAGGGGCCGCCCCTCCCGGGGCCGCCTCGCGGACCGGAATGACGAAATCGGAACTCATCGAGATCATCGCGCGACGGCAGCCGCAGCTCTCCACGCGCGACGTCGAGCTTTCCGTGAAGACGCTCATCGAGCAGATGTCCCGGACGCTGGCGCAGGGGGGACGCATCGAGATACGTGGCTTCGGCAGCTTCTCGCTGCACTACCGCGCGCCGCGCATCGGGCGCAACCCCCGTACGGGCGAGAAGGTGGGGCTCGCCGGCAAGTACGTCCCGCACTTCAAGCCCGGCAAGGACCTGCGCTACCGGGTCAACGCCAGCCTGCTCGCGAAGCGGCGCGCCGGTGGCGGTGACCGCGGAGCGTAGCCCGCAACCATTGATCAGGCGGCTCAAGCTGGCGCTCTGGGGCTTCGCGGTCCTGGCCCTCGCCGCCCTCTCCGCGATCCTCGTGATGGACAACGGGACGCCCGTGAGCCTGCGTCTCCTGGCCTACGAGACGCCTCCGGCGCCGGTGTTCGTCTGGCTCTTCACCGCCCTGGGCGCCGGACTCACGGCGGGCTTCGCGTTCGCCTCGCTCAACTTCGCATGGCGCGGACGCGCGCGGAAGCGGAGCGGCGGGTAGAGGCGGGTAGTGCCTCGGGTAGTCGAGTCGTCCCGCGCCAATGCCGGCCAGACTTGCCGCGCAGGCGCGAAAATAGTCTCATGGCGCTTTGCCGTTGACGGAGCCAGCCATGCGAAGCCACCGTTCCCTCCTCCTCGGCGCCGCCGCGCTCGCGCTCCTCGCCCCGCCCCTCGGCGCGTCCGAGGGTGACGTGGAGTACCGCAAGCACACCATGGAAGCCGTCGGCGGACATACCCAGGCGTTGTTCGACATTCTCGGCGGCAAGGTGGACCACACCGGTCACCTCGCCGCCCACGCCGACGCGCTCAAGGCGCTGTCCGGGGTGGTTCCGGCGCTCTTTCCGGAAGGGTCGGGCGGGGGCGACTCGGACGCGCTGCCGGCCATCTGGGAAGACGCGGAGGACTTCGCCGAGCGGCTCGGTGACTTCGAGACCGCCGCGGCCAACCTGAGCGACGTCGTCGCGGCCGGCGGCGAGGTGATGCCGGCCGCCATGCAGCTCGGCCAGTCCTGCAAGGGCTGCCACGACAGCTACCGCGCGGAATAGCGCGGACGCTACGGGGAGTGCCGCAGCCCGACCTGCTCTTGGATAGGTGGAGGGCGGGCGTGGAGCACGTCTCGAAGGGCCGCCCCGGTACGGGAACGCTCAGGGGTTGTCCGGAGACGCGCCCGCGAGCTATCGTGCGTTTGGCATGCGTTTGGGAGGTAGCGAATGGGAATCATGGACGGGCGGTGTGGCCGAGCACTCTTTGTTGTGATGTTCGGCATGGTTGCGGCTTGGCCGTGCCAGCTTGCCCTTGCCGCGCCGACCGAGGAGGACTGCGAAAACGCGTGGGAAAGTAGCCCCGCGTCCCAGACCTGTCAGAGCGCCGCGGTAGGTGAGGACAGCGGGCAGTGCGAGGTCGAGGCCTCGTGTGGCATGGCGACGTTCCCCTTCACACAGTATCAGGCTTGGTCAGGAAGCCGAGAAGACATGTCCAACTTGCAGAACTGCAACGGCGCACTCACGGTCGGTAGTTGCTGACCAGAGCTGCCACGACAGCTACCGGGCGGAATAGCGCGCATTACGCGAGGCTCCGCACGCCGGCGTGAGCCGCAGCCGCGCGCTTCGAGGCAGGAGGAGGCAGGAGACAGGAGATGGAAGTGGGGATCGCCGACGGTGTTTGGTAGCCTTGTTCATGGCGGGGTCGTGCCAGCTTGCCCTTGCGCAAGAAGCGCCCACTGCGGAGGATTGCCACAACGCGTGGGATGCGAGTGCAGCGGCCGTTACCTGTGACAATCCCCACGTAGACGAGAGCAACGGGCAGTGTCGGGTCGATGCCTCGTGTGCCACGGGGACCCCTCCGGCAACAAGTTTCCAGTCCTGGTCAGGATCGGTGGACGACACGAGTGCCCTTTACAACTGCGACGGCTATCTGCAGATGGGCACATGCTGATCTGGCGCACGGACGCCGCCGGCCATCCGGGAGGAGACCGACCGCTGGACAAGATGCGCCTCGGGACCAGCGCCAACCGAATGGTACCATCGCCAACCGAACGGAGAAGCCGGAGAAGCGCATGTCGAGCAAACAGTCGAGCAAACGGTCCATCCGAACTCTCGCGTCGTGCCTTGTTTTCGGCATGGCCTCTGTCGGGCCGTGCCAGTTCGCCCTCGCGCAGAGCGGGCCGACGCAGAGCGAGTGCAATAGCGCGTGGAGTTCGAGTTCCGCGGCCGATTCCTGTGGCCTGCATCAGGTCCACGACAATCTCGCCACCGTGACCGTGAGCGGCGGGCAGTGCTCGGTCCATGTCGACTGCACCACGGCCCATTGGGGCCAACACCGTGAGAATAACTGGAGCGGGTCGAAGGAAGACATGGCCAATTTGCACAACTGCAGCGGCGACCTCAAGGTCGGTGATTGCTGACCTGACCTTGGACCGACCCGCCGCGCTCCCGCGCGCCGGCGGCCCTCGGCCGAGCGCTACAGGTATCTGAGCGCGACGTACACCGCGCCGCCCGTCGCGGCGATCGTCAAGGCTCCGCGAAGCAGGTGGTGATCCGTGGGGGGCAGGTCCACGGTCTTGCGCCCCGTGATCATCGACAGCGGCGTCGGGTTGCGCATGGCGCCGTAGACCGCGTGCGCCGCCAGGTGCGTGGACACCAGCGCGATCACCACCCAGAAAGCGCGGTGGTGCGTCCAGTTCATCGCTGACGCCGTCGCGGCGTCCACGTACGCCCGGAGCGGGCCTTCGATGAAGATGTCGTCGGTCGCGAAGAGCCCCGTCGTCGCCTGCACCGCGACCGCCAGGAACAACAGCACCCCCAGGGCGATCCCGGGCGCCGTGTGCGCCCGCGCCGGCGGCTCCCCGCTACGCAGGCTGCGGAAGAAGTGCGCGAGGACGTCGCGCGGGGTCGTCACGTAGTGCCGCAAGCGGGTGTACGGCCCGCCCCACACGCCCCAGCACAGCCGGAACAGCAGGAGCGCCAGGACGGCGTAGCCCGACCGCTGGTGCCACTCCATCAGGGAGAAGTCGCCGGACAATCCCGTGTAGAGCGAGAAGAGCACGCAGCCGGCGAACAGCCAATGCCACAACCGGATCGGCAGCTCCCACACTCGCGTCATGTCAGCCGTCCTCTCGTGCGCCTTTTGGGCGTCACGGCATGATGCCGTCGAAACGCGTGTTGACCATCATGTGCACCCAGATGCTCGCGAAGTAGCCCACGGCGATGATCGGCGTCCACTTGAGATGCCCGAAGAACGTGTACATGCCGCGCGCCTGTCCCATGAGCGCCACGCCGGCCGCCGAGCCGATGGACAGCATGCTGCCGCCCACCCCGGCCGTGAGCGTGACCAGGAGCCACTGGGTGATGTCCATGGCCGGGTTCATCTGCAGCACCGCGACCATCACCGGGATGTTGTCCACGATCGCCGAGAGGATCCCGACCATGGTGTTCGCGAACGTCGGTCCGAGTTCCACGTACATGTACTGCGAAACGAGCTCCAGGTAGCCGATGAAGCCGAGCCCGCCGACGCACATGATGACGCCAAAGAAGAAGAGCAGCGTGTCCCATTCCGCCCGCGCGACTTCCCGGAAGCTGTCGAAGGGCTCGATGTCGCCGGCTTCCGCCCCGGCTCGACGCCGCGCCAGCGACATCTCCGTCCGGTGGAGGTAGTGACCGAAGATCTTGAGGTACGCGAGCCCCGTCATCATGCCCAGGAACGGCGGCAGGTGCAGGAAGTTGTGGAAGGACACCGCGGTGGCGATCGTGCAGCCGAACAGGAACATGATGCGCTTGGCCCCGCGGCGCATGCGCACCTCTTTCTCGTCGGAGTCGACGGTGGGCGTGGCCTTCTCGACGAAGAGCGCCATGATCACGGCCGGGATGACGTAGTTCACCACCGACGGGACGAACAGGGCGAAGAACGTGAAAAAGTCGACGATGCCCCGCTGCCACACCATCAGCGTCGTGATGTCGCCGAACGGGCTGAACGCCCCGCCGGCGTTCGCGGCGACCACGATGTTGACGCAGCCGATGCTGATGAAGCGGGTGTTGCCCTTGCCGACCGCCAGCACGACCGCGCACATCACCAGCGCCGTCGTCAGGTTGTCGATGATCGGGGAGAGGAAGAAGCTGATGACGCCGGTGATCCAGAAGAGCTGGCGGTACGTGAAGCCATGGCGCACCAGCCAGGACCGCAGCGCGTCGAACACCCCGCGGTCGCTCATCGAGTTCACGTAGGTCATGGCGCAGAGGAGGAACAGGAACAGCTCGCCGAACTCGATCAGGAAGTGGCGCACGGCCTCCTCGGATGCCTTGCTCATCTCGCCGCCCGCGTATTGCGCGGCGATGAGCGCCCAGATGACCCCGGCGCCGAGCATGACGGGCACGGACTTCCTGAGATGCGTGAACTCCTCGGCGATGACTACCGAGTACGACAGGACGAACACCACGATGGCCAAGATCCCGACCCAGTGTCCCGTCAGATCCATTTCGGTCTCCTCTTACTCCGGCGGCGCTCCGGCGGCGCCCCGCCTGCTTGTGCGTTCCCTGTCCCAAGCGGCTCGACCCGGGCAGGCCAGTCGGCAAGTGTGCCAAACGCCCGGACGTTCCACCATGAAATCGCCGGCCGCGGCGCGCGTCGGGGAGAAGGCGCACTCGACTCCGGGCGTTTGACGCACGGGTTTTGCAGCCTGGACCCACAGCCAAGGGGTCGGGGGGACAGTAATTTGCGAGTCCCTCACCCGAGTTGGAGACTGACGATGAAAACGTGGAGATTCACGAGCGCGCTGGCGCGTTCGGCGGTGCTGGCGCTGCTTCTCGCCGCCGGCGCCCATGCCGAAGACGCGACCGTGGACGTCAACACCGCCGACGCCGAGACCATCGCGCGCGTACTCGACGGCGTCGGGCTGACCAAGGCGCAGGCGATCGTGCGCTACCGAGAGGAGAACGGCCGGTTCACCGACGCGTACGACCTGACCCAGGTCCGGGGCATCGGCGACGCCACCGTCGCGCGGAACGAGGAACGGATCGCGGTCGGCGACTGATCGGCGCGGGGGCGCCCGGATGCCGGGCGCTCCCGACGCTGTGCTAGGGTTCCCGTCCCGCCGGAGGAGGCCAGGACTGCTCGACCGATGACCCCGATGCGGGCGCTCGGCGCCGTGCAGCCATGCTGACGCTCGTAGGGGCCGCGTTCGTCGCGGGTCTGGTCCTCACCGGGTCCGCGTTGTCATTCGCCCGCCGCTTCGGCGTCATGGCCATCCCCAACGCCCGCAGCGCGCACTCGGTACCGGTGGCGAGCATCGGCGGCCTGGGCTTCGTCATCCCCACCCTGGCCTGGCTCGCGTGGTCGGCCGCCGTGGGGGGCGATCGGTTGGCGCTCGTCCTGGCCGGCGGCGCGGCCGTCCTGGCCCTGGTGGGCCTGCTCGACGACCTGTTCGAGCTCTCGGCCGGCCTGCGGCTTCCCATCCACCTGGTGGTGGCGGCAGTGACCGTGGCGGTCGCCGTGGACGGCAACCCGCTCGTGCTCGCGATCTGCGCGCTCGGGCTCGCCTGGTTCGTCAACCTCTACAACTTCATGGACGGGATCGACGGCATCGCCGGTTCCCAGGCGGCGATCTTCTGCCTCGGCGCGCTGCATTTCGGTACGGGCGGGTCCTTCGACGCCGCCTTCTGGGTCCTGCTGGCCTCGACCGCGGGATTCCTGTGCCTCAACTGGGCGCCGGCCAGGGTCATCATGGGAGACACGGGCAGCGGTTTCCTGGGATTCGTGATCGGCGCCGTGGCCGTCCACCTCTGGCAGGCCGACGCACTGCCGCTCCTCACCAGTCTCATCCTGCTGGCCGCCTTCTGGTTCGACGCCACCTACACGCTGGCGGTCCGCATCGTCACGCGGCAGCGCGTCGCCCAGGCGCACGGCAACCACCTCTACCAGAAGCTCGCGCGCCGGTGGGGGCACGGACGCACCACCGCCCTGCTGTGGGGCTACGCGCTGGTCTGGCTGGCGCCGCTGGCCGCGCTGCACGGACGTCTGGAACTCGGCGTCCTCTGGCTGGCCGTCGCGTGCGCGCCCGTCCTCGCGGCCTGCGTTGTGTTCCGCGCCGGTTTGCCCGACGATACCGCCCATGCCTGACCTGAACACGCCCTGGTGGTATCGCCAGGCACTCGACACTGCGTCCGAAACCGGCTCCGTCGAAGTCCTCGGCGCGAAGATCCACTACGAGACCTGGGGCACGGACGGCCCCGGCATCGTCCTCGTGCACGGCAGCAGCGGCCACCTCGAGTGGTGGCGCTTCGTCGCGCCGCTGCTGGCCGACCGCTTCCGCGTCGTTGCCTTCGACCTCTCGGGCAACGGCGACAGCGCGTGGCGTGACCGGTACTCGGGCGAGGCCTTCGCGGAAGAGACCTGGCGCGTCTGCCAGGCGGCCGGACTGCCGCCGCGGCCCTTCGTCGCCGGCCACAGTCTTGGCGGCTTCGTCGCCCTCGAGACCGGCCACTACTTCGGCGACCGCCTCGGCGGCATCGTCTTCGTCGACTACACGGTGGTCGACCCGGAGGATTTCCTCGAATGGGGCGGCAAGGCGGACAACGCGGGCTACCGGCGGCGCCGCACGCGCGTCTACGAGGACCTTGACGCCGCGGTGGCCCGCTTCCGGCTGCTGCCGGACCAGCCCGTCCGGCACCCGGCGGTGATGGACCACGTCGCCCGCCGGTCGCTGCGCCAGGTCGAAGGCGGCTGGACGTGGAAGTTCGATCCCACGCTCTACGATCACTTCGTCCTCGGGGCCGACCAGCGCGACAAGTTCGTGGGCCTGCCGTGCCGGTCTGCCGTGATCCTGGGCGAACTCAGCCAGGACGAAGGGACCCTCGGCGCGGGTTACATGCGGCGCGTCACGGCCGGCAAGCTTCCGGTCGTCGAGATCCCCCGGACGCACCATCACCTCATGTTCGAGGAACCGCTGGCCCTCGCCATGACCATCCAGGGCATCGTGCAGACCTGGGTGGCGGAGGACGGCCGCGCGGAGATGTCCGACGCGCTGGCGCGGACGCTGACCTGAACGCGCCCCGTCCGGCCTACGCGATGGGATGCTGCCGCCGGATGTAGCCTGCGAGCAATGGGACCGCGAACAGATACCTGCCGTGGCGGTTCTTGAACACCAGTCCTTGCGTGCTCAAGGCGGCGAGCATCTGGCTGGCGTGGCTGCTGCTAAAGCCCTTGCTCGACAACTCGCGAGCTTTCTCCACGATCTCCTGAACCGTGAACTCCTCGTCGCGGCTCGCCAGTTGCGCAATGACCGACAGGAGATCCCGCTGCCGGTCGGTCGTCTTCGCCCACCTGCCGGCGAAGAAGTCGTTGTCCAGCTTTCTTTCGATGTCCGCGACCGGAACGCTCGCCTGCTCCCCCTTGTCCAGGCGTCGAATGAACGCATCGTAAACCTCACGACAGATGAACTGGATGAAGTAGGGGTAGCCGCCCGACAGGCGTATGACCGTTCCTACGGACTCGGCACTGAGCCGCACGGAGTCGTTGTCCTCTATCGGTTTCAGGATCGCCTCCCGGCTCTCGCTCTCCGAAAGCCGGTTCAGGAATATCGAGCGGAACATTCGCTCGGAGAACGTTCGGGCCTGCACCAGCTTCGGGAACAGCGTGGGCAAGCCGGCCAACAACAGGAGCACCGGAAGCCCTTTCTTTTGCAGGGACTGGAACGTGTCGAGTAGCAGGGAGAGCGGGTACTGCTCTTTCTGCGCGTGATCGGCAAGATTCTGCGCTTCGTCGTAGGCAAAGACGATGCCGTGGTGGCCCGCCATCGAGAGCGCGCCCCACGATAGCTCGATGACGGCCTTCAGCTTGTCCAGCGGCAGCCCCGGCGTGCGGTCGTAGATCCCCTGGAGCCCCGCATACGTCAGCGTGTTGGGCTCCCCCGTCTCTTCCGCAGCAAATCCCACCGTTCGCCTCGTTACCGAGGACACGACCACCGTCGAAGTCGCGATGGACAGGTCAGTGCAGAGGCGCGTGGCGATGTTGTCTTCACTGATGCTGGCGGATTCGTTCAGGTCCGTGCCAATCCAAATCCAGTTCCGGTCCGTGACGGCCGGCTTGAGGGAGTCGAGCAGTACGGTTTTCCCGACCCCGCGTAGGCCGGTGATGACCGCGTTTTCGATCACGGTCTGCTGCTGGAGGAGTTGCAGCACCCGCTGGCGCTCCTCCCGACGCCCTGCGAGGTATGGCGGCTGATGGCCGGCGCCGGGGCGGAAGGGGTTGGTGAGTTCCGGCACCTGCGCGTCCTCCAGAGGGTCAAGTTAGCGGCCTGCAAGGTCTTGGATAATTTTATTCGATAGGCTAAATTTAGCAAGTGCCCTAAGTGCGTGTTGATGTCGGAGGAGTCGCGGAACCGCGGCTCGTAATCCGATCCTGTCAGGTCCCCTCCCGAGGGCGTCAGCCGGGAACCACCTCGAACCCCGCGTCCTCGATGGCGATCTCGATGGCGGTGCGGTCGATCGCCGAGGGATCGAACTCCACGGTGACGAGGCCGTCGTGCAGCCGGGCCGTCGCGGCCGCGACCCCGGTGCGGCCCGTCAGGGCGTTCTGCACGCTCGTGACGCACCCTGCGCACGCCATTCCGTCGACGGTGACTTCCAGCCGTTCCATGCGTCGTTCCTCCTCGGTCGAGCGCGACCGCCACGCGGGGGATTCTACTGCGCCGGCCGCCAGCGCCGCAGCAGGAGCGAGTTGCCGACCACGCTGACGCTGGATAGCGCCATCGCCGCGGCGGCGATCGTGGGGCTCAGGTAACCCGCCGCCGCGAGCGGTATGCAGACCACGTTGTAGACGAAGGCCCAGAACAGGTTCTGGCGGATCTTGGAGAAGGTCGCGCGGCTCGCGGAGATGGCGCCGGCGACCAGGCGGGGGTCGGGACGCATGAGGGTGACGCCGGCCGTTTCCATGGCGATGTCGGTGCCGGTGCCCATCGCGATGCCGACGTCGGCCGCGGCCAGGGCGGGCGCGTCGTTGATGCCGTCGCCGACCATCCCGACCACCCGACCCTGTTCGTTGAACTCCTGCACCACGGCCGCCTTCTGGTCCGGGCGCACCGCGCCCCGCGCGTCGCCGATACCGAGCGCAGTCCCCACGCGCTCCGCGACGGCGACGGCGTCCCCGGAGAGCATCGATGTCCGTATGCCGAGCGCCGCAAGCTGGTCCACGGCTTCGGCGGCCGTCTCGCGGAGCGGGTCGGCGACGCCGATCAGGCCGGCGACCCGTCCCGTCCCGGAGGAAGACTCGGCGCCCTCGGGCGTATCCGGCTCCACGCAGACGAACACCGCCGTCCTGCCCTCGTCCTCCCATCCGCGGGCGACGGCCAGCAGCGCGTCTTCGATCCCGGCCGCCTCGCCCACGAACGCGGCGCTGCCCACCGTGACGCGGCGTCCGTCGACGCGACCGCGCACGCCGCGGCCCGCGACCGCCTCGAAGTCGCGCAGCGGAGACGGTGCGACATCCCGGTCCCGGGCATCCGACAGGACCGCTCCGGCCAGCGGGTGCTCGCTTCCCTGCTGCACGGAAGCGGCGAGGCGGATCACCTCTGCCACCGGCTCCGCCCCGCCCCGGACGTCCACCACCTGCGGCTTCCCTTCCGTCAGGGTCCCCGTCTTGTCGAACACGACCGTGTCGACGCGGTGCGCCTGCTCGAGGGCCGCGATGTCCTTCACGAGAATCCCCGCGCGCGCCGCGGCACCGGTCCCGGTCATGATTGCGGTCGGCGTGGCGAGCCCCAGCGCACAGGGACACGCGATCACCAGCACGGACACCGCCGCGATGAACGACGCCTCGAGGTCTCCCGAGAAGACGAGCCAGCCCAGGAAGGTGACCGCCGCGACCGCGACGACGGAGGGCACGAACACGGCGCTGATCCGGTCGACCAGGCGTTGCACGGACGCCTTGCCGGCCTGGGCGTTCTCCACCAGGCGGATGATGCGGGCGAGCGTGGACTCCTCGCCCACCGCGGTCGCGCGCACCTTCAGGAGTCCGGCCCCGTTGATCGCCCCACCGGTGACGGAAGCCCCCGCCGTCTTCGCCACCGGCACGCTCTCGCCGGTCACGAGCGACTCGTCCACTTCGCTCGCGCCGTCGACGACCAGGCCGTCCACGGGCATGCGTTCCCCCGGCCGCACCACCGCGACGTCGCCGGGCCGCACCAAAGCGATCGGCACCTCGGCCTCCGTGCCGTCCGCGCGCTCCACCCGCGCGGTTTCCGGACGCAGCTCCATCAGCGCCCGGATCGCCGCCGTCGTCCCCCGGCGCGCGCGGCTTTCCAGGTACTTGCCGAGGAGTACCAGGGTGATGATCACCGCCGACGCCTCGAAGTAGAGTTCGCCGTCCGCCTCCTCCCCGAGGGTCTGGAGCAGGTACCAACTGAAGCCGTAGGCAGCGGTGGTTCCGAGCGCGACGAGTAGGTCCATGTTCGCGGTGCCGCCGCGCAGGGCGTTGAGCGCCCCCCGGTAGAAGCGCAGACCGATCAGGAACTGGATCGGCGTGGCCAGGGCCACCTCGAGCGTCGGCATGACGTGCAGGTCTTCGTAACCGAGCACGTCGAGCGTCATGCCGAGGACCATGGGCAGGGTCAGCGCGGTCGAGAGGATCAGGACGCGCCGCTCGCGGTCGAGCTGCGCCTGCTCCCGCGCTTGCCGGGAGCCCTCTTCGGAGTCCAGCATCACCGCCCGGTACCCGGCCTTCGCGACCGCGTCCGCCAGTTGTCCAGCATCCGCGCAGCGGTGGGCAAGGCTCACGTGGGCGCGCTCGATCGCCAGGTTGACGTTCGCGTCGAAGACGCCGGGGACGTTCCGGAGCGCCTTTTCGACACGGCCGGCGCACGCCGCGCAGGTCATGCCCTTCACCGCGAAGGAAAGCGTCTCCCGGCCCACCGAGAAACCCGCCCGGGAGACCGCCTCCGCCACGGACGGCAGGTCCGTCTCCCCGGCGTGGATGGTGACGACCGCCCGCTCCGTCGCGAGGTTCACGGACGCTTCGCGCACGCCGTCCGTACGGGTCAGCGCCTTCTCGAGGCGCGTCGAGCAGGCGGCGCAGGTCATGCCCTCGATGTCGAGGGTCAGGCGCTGTTCGGCGGTTGCGCTACGGGAAGCCATGGTCTGCCGGGTGCGGAACGGCCACGTCGCCGCACCCGGCCTCTTCTCATGTATTCAGCAGCAGGGCGAACATGGCGAGCCAGACGAGCAGCAGGAAGTGCCAGTACATCGCGCACAGGTCGACGCTCTGGCGCGCGTCGCCGATGCCGCCGCTGCCGAACATGCGCCGCGCCGCGCGCCCCCAGGCGATCAGTCCGCCGAGGAGGTGCACGCCGTGGACGCCGGTGATCATGTAGAAGAACCCGTTGGCGGGGTTCTGCTGCGCCCGGTAGCCGGCGTCGACCATCTGCTGCCAGACGACGAACTGGCCGACCAGGAACGCCACCGTCAGGCCGCCCGCCAGCAGGAACGCGCTGCGCAGGCGGGCCACATCGCCGCGGCTGCCGGCCGAGCGGGCCCACTCGAAGGCGAGGCTGCACACGATCAGGACGCCCGAGTTGAACCAGAGGAGCCCGGGCTCCGGCATCGAGACCCAGTCGGTCGAGAGCTCGATGCGCATGTGGTACGCGGCGAAGAACAGGAAGAACAGGACGCCGACGATCGCGAGGAAGACGACCAGCGCGACCTTGCGGTTGGGTACCGGGAACCCGCCGGTCCGAAGCTGCGCGACGCCGGTCTGGTCCGGTAACCACGGTTTTTCCGTCAACTTCGAGAAGAGCCCCACGACGTACGCCTCCGATGCCTGACCGCGCCTGATTGCGGACCGCGCATTGTACTCCGACGGCGCGTCGCACAGACGCCGGTGGTCGCGGTCTGGCGGTCTCGGGGGCGCCGGCGGCTGTGTCGTGCGTAGCCGGCGGCTCGCTGGGCTCCTCGTCTCGACAGTGAGACTGTGGGAGCGGTAGCCTCATCCTCGGAACCCCATCTCAAGACTCCCAGCCCCCCGCCCTGCGACGCGAGCGGATGGCGACGTTTTCGCGGGTCCCGGATACAGCATTCTGCGGTGCAAGGAGTGGGCGAATGGCCTGGAACGAGTGCCTCCGGCAACTACGACGCGAGCTGCCAAAAGTCGAGTTCGACACTTGGATTCGACCCCTGCGGGTGCAGGGTCGCCAAAGGTCCGACACGCTGCGTCTCGCGGCTCCGAACCGCTACATCCTCGAGGAGGTAGAGCGAAGCTACCTTGCGCGCATCCAGCATCTCGTCCAGCAGGGCAGCGACCGCCCGGTAGCCGTCCTGCTGGACCGACCGAGCAGGCGCAGCGGGGTGTTCTGCCTAGAGACGGTTTGGGGGCTCACGGAGGGCCTGGACGAAGCCGCCTCCCCCGCAACCCGCTCGTTGCTGGAGCTTCTGGAAAAGCTGACGGGCATGCCGTATGTGTACCGTGACGTGAGCACACGGGCGGAAGCGGACTACTGCCTCGGGCGTTGGGTTGGTCGGGACACGGCGGCGGCCGACTATCGGTTGGGAAACCTCGGAATCCTATATCTGGGGTTTCAAGGAAGCGCTGGGGGACTTTCTTTTGACGACGGCGACGAAGTCAACCTGGACGACCTCGCCAGTAGCTTGAAGAACAATGCCGAGTACGACTGTCGTGGATCTGTCATCCACTTCGCCGCCTGCTCCGTGCTGCGGGCGCACCGTCAGGTAGAGGATTTCAAGAATGACGTGCGTGCGGCGGCGGTGAGCGGCTACACCAGACAGACCGACTTTCCGATCGCGTGGGCCTTCGAGTTGATGTATCTGGAGCGCCTGGGTCGCTGCAACTTCGATAACCCGGATACGCTACGGACCTGTCAGCGCGACTTGGCGAACAAACCGGTTTACTCGGCCTTGGCGGAGCAGTTCGGGTTCAAGATGATCGTCTGACGCCATGCCGGTTGTGCAGATCCCGAGTACCGTCGAGAGCGTTGAAGACCGGCAGGAACGACAGGGACTCCCGTGCGCTAGGCTATGCCTCCGTGGCGGCTCGCCGCCGGTGCGGAAAGGAAGGAGGACGGGCACATGGGCATTCAGACGCGCGACGAAAGGTTCCTGGGCATCGTGGACGCCGACCTGGCGTTGACGACCCTGGAGACCGGGTTCCAGTTCACCGAAGGTCCGGCGTGGCACCCCGTCGAGAAGCACCTGACGTTCAGCGACATCTTTGCGAGCACGCTCTACCGGTGGAGCGCGAGCGGCGGCCTCGAGACGTTCCGCACCCCGAGCCACCAGGCCAACGGCAACACCTACGACCTGCAGGGACGCCTCCTCACCTGCGAGCACCAGAGCAGCCGGGTGACCCGCACGGACCCCGACGGGTCCGTCACCGTGCTCGCGAGCCACTACGACGGCAAGGAACTGAACAGCCCCAACGACATCGTCGTGCGCCGCGACGGCACGGTCTGGTTCACCGACCCCACCTACGGACGGATCGATCCCACGGGGGACGGCCGCGAGCCGGAACTCGACTTCCGCGGCGTGTACCGATTCGACCCGGCGGACGGGTCGCTGACCTGCCCGGCCCGGGACTTCGAGATGCCGAACGGGCTGGCGTTCACGCCCGACCAGGGCGCCCTCTACGTGGCGGACACCCCGCGCCTGCACATCCGCAAGTTCGTCATCGAGGCGGACGGGTCCCTGTCGGGCGGCGACGTGTTCGCCGAGTCGACCGGCGCGGGCCGGGGCGCGCCGGACGGACTCAAGACGGACAGCGCCGGCAACGTCTTCTGCGCCGGTCCCGGCGGCGTGCACGTCTACCACCCGGAAGACGGCGCCTGTCTCGGCGTTATCGAGACCCCGGAGTTCTGCGCCAACTTCACCTGGGGCGGGGACGACTTCCGCACCTTCTTCCTGACCGCGTCCACCGCACTCCATCAGACACGGGTGAAGATCCCCGGAATCCCCCTGTTCTGATGTCGAGTCCCGCTTTCCGGGATATTCTTCCGCCCTTCCCGGAGCCTCCGCTCACGATCGCCGTGAGCGAGTGCCTCACCGGTGCGCCGGTCCGTTACGACGGCGGGCACCGGGCGTCCGCGTGGCCGCGTGAAGCGCTGGAGCATCTCTACGGGTTCCGGCCGATCTGCCCCGAAGTGGGCATCGGCCTCGGCGTACCGCGGGCTTCCATCCGACTGGTCGGGGCGCCGGGTGCGCCCCAGGCCGTGGGGGTGGAGGATCCGTCCCTCGACGTCACGGAACGCCTGCGCGATTACGCGAACGCACGGCTGCCGGAACTCGACGAGGTGGACGGCTACATCTTCAAGGCACGGTCGCCGAGCTGTGGCCTGCAGGGCGTCCCGCTGCACGCCGGTCCCGAAGCCCCACCGATTCCCGCTGGTCGCGGCCTCTTCGCGGCGAGGATCGCGGAAGCACGCCCCAGACTGCCCCTCGAGGACGGCGAGAACCTGTTCGACGCCGGCGCGCTCGAGAGCTTCGTCACGCGCACGTTCGTCCACGCTTTCTGGCGCCGCACCATCGCGGACGGCATCGACGCCGCCCGACTGGTCGCCTTCCACAGCGCCTGCAAGTACCTCGTCATGGCGCATGCGGTGCCGGGCTATCGGCGGCTGGGCGCGTTGGTGTCGGACCTCTCCGGCGACCTGCAGACGATCACGCAACGGTACCTCAAGACGCTGATGGACACGCTCGCCACCCCACCGACGCGAAGCAGTCACGCGAACGTCCTCCAGCACCTGCAGGGATACGTCAAGCGCACCCTTGGTGCGGAACAGCGCCGTGCGCTGGCCGCGTCGGTTGAGGCATACCGCCTTGGGAAACGTCCGCTCGAACCGCTCCTGAATGCTATTCGGGAGCATCTCCGTGCCGCCGGTGCGGACTACGCCGCCAGCCAGTACTACCTGCACGTGCCACGCGTTGCGAGGTTCGGAGACGAAATGCCCGCTCGCGAGCGATAATGCGGGCAGCAGAGCCCAAGCCATGGCCGACCACAGCTACTTCGCGAACCTGATCTGGCAGATCGCCGATCTGCTGCGCGGTCCCTACCGGCCTCCGCAGTACGAGCGCGTCATGCTGCCCATGACCGTGCTGCGCCGGTTCGACTGCGTGCTCGCGCCCTCGCGGGCCCAGGTCGCCTCCGAGTACGAGCGGCGCAAGGGCCGATTCGACGGCCGAGCCCTCGACGAGTACCTGAACCGCGCCGCCGGCCAACGCTTCCACAACCGCTCCGACTTCGACTTCGAGAAGCTCAAGGGCGACCCCGACAACATCGCACCGCATCTCGTCAGCTACATCCAAGGCTTCTCGGAGAACGCGCGGAACATCTTCGAGTTCTTCGACTTCGAGAACGAGATCGAGCGGATGCGCGAGGCGAACATCCTCTACCTCGTCGTCTCGAAGTTCGCCAGCGTCGACCTCCACCCGGCCACAGTGCCCAACGCGCAGATGGGACTCATCTTCGAGAACCTGATCCGGCGCTTCAACGAACTGGCCAACGAGACGGCGGGCGACCACTTCACGCCCCGGGACGTCATCCGCCTGATGGTGAGCATCCTGTTCATCGAGGACGACGCACTACTCGCCACCCCCGGCACAGTCCGAAAACTCCTCGATCCGGCCTGCGGCACGGGCGGCATGCTCGCGGAGGCGCAGAACTACCTATGGGAGCACCACCGGGAAGCTCGGCTGTTCCTCTACGGGCAGGACTACAACAAGCGCGCATTCGCGACTGCTGCGTCCGACATGCTGATGAAGCAAGTCGATCAGAACGGCACGGGCGACAACGTCCGGTTCGGGGACAGCCTGACCGACGACAAGTTCGACGGCGAGACCTTCGACTACTTCCTCACCAACCCACCCTTCGGCGTGGACTGGAAGCGGCAGCGACGCGAACTCAAGGAGGAGCACGACCGGCGCGGGTTCGACGGCCGTTTCGGTGCCGGCCTGCCCCGCGTGAACGACGGCTCCCTGCTTTTCCTGCAGCACATGTGGGACAAGCGGGAGCCCGTGCGGCCCAAGGAGCACAAGCACGGCTCGCGGCTCGCCATCGTCTTCAGCGGCTCGCCGCTGTTCACCGGCGGCGCCGGTTCGGGCGAGAGCAACATCCGCAAGTGGTTCATCGAGAACGACTGGCTTGAGGGCATCGTCGCGTTGCCTGAGCAGATGTTCTACAACACAGGAATTGGGACATACATCTGGATCCTCACCAATCGCAAGTCGCCGGAGCGTAAGGGCAAGATCCAACTCGTCGATGCGCGTGACGTGTGGACTGCAGGCGGCAGCGACGACAACCAGCGCAGCCTCGGCGACAAGCGCCGTCATCTCACAACCAACCAGATCGGCGCTATCGTCCGCCTATACGGCCAGCAGATCGATGGCGAAAAGTCCAAGGTCTTCGACAACGACGATTTCGGATTCACCCGCGTCACTGTCGAGCGACCGCTGCGGCTGCGCTATCAGATGACCGTCGACGACAAGGCGCGGTTTCTGGATGCCTGCCCGGTCCTGCTTGACGATGTGCAGGCCATCGACAAGGAAATCGGGCGCGAGCCGGAAGGCGACTGGAATGCGGTGTGGGCGCGCATCGAGGGCCTGCTCGCCGCGCGCGAGTCCCGATGGAAGGTGACCGAGAAGAAGCTATTCCGAAACGTCTTCACGCAGACGGACCTTGATGCGAAACCCGTCTCGAAGGGCGGAAGCGACGATGGCTACGAACCGAATGCCGAGTTGCGCGATTTCGAGAACGTGCGCCTAAAGGACGACATAGATGCGTACTTCGAGCGCGAGGTGCTTCCCCACGTCCCTGACGCCTGGATGGACCGCAGTAAGGATAAGGTGGGCTACGAGATCAACTTCAACCGACATTTCTACGAGTACACACCACCGAGGCCTCTGGAGGAGATCGACGCGGAGCTGAAGGAAGCGGAAGAGGAGATTACGCTGCTGCTGCGGGAGGTGATCGAGTGACTACCCCCGGTGACTTTCGGTGCCGCAAGATAAAGTACGTGGCGACCATCAACGACGAAACGTTGAGCGAAGACACGGACCCATCCTATGAGTTGCAATACGTTGATATCGGCAACGTGGACTCATCCGGCCAAATACAGGACGTCGTGACGTACCCCTTCTCGGAGGCCCCCAGCCGAGCTAGGCGCCGTGTCCGAGACGGCGATGTCATCGTCTCCTGTGTCCGAACCTATCTGCAGGCAATTGCGCCAATTCGGAACCCACCCGACAACTTGGTCGTATCCACTGGCTTTGCCGTCGTTCGCCCTTCTGAAGGTGTACTGGGTGCCTTCGCCAAATACGCGTTACGAGAACCCGCTTTCCTCGCCGAAGTCGAGAGCCGATCAGTCGGCGTCAACTACCCCGCAATCAACGCTGCGGACCTTCGCGACATCGCTGTCCACCTGCCGGACTTGACCCGTCAAGCTGCCATTGCCGATTACCTTGATCGTGAAACCGCGCGGCTGGATGCGCTGGTGGCCGCCAAGGAACGCGTCCGCACCCTGTTGGCCGAGAAGCGTCAAGCCGTCACCACCCGAGCCGTTACCCGTGGACTGGACTCCGACACCGACTTGCGGGACTCTGGCATCCCGTGGCTGGGCAACATCCCAGAGAACTGGTACACCGAAAGGAACAGATGGCTATTCAATGAACGGGACGAACGTTCCGATACGGGGGAAGAAGAACTCCTTACCGTGTCTCACCTGACCGGCGTGACTCCTCGTTCCCAGAAGGACGTCAATATGTTCCAGGCTGCCACCAACGAAGGGTACAAGATTTGCCGATCTGGTGATCTTGTAATAAACACGATGTGGGCTTGGATGGGCGCGATGGGCGTGGCGACTCAGGACGGCATCGTCAGCCCGGCCTACAATGTCTATGAGCCCGCAGCGTGTCTTGACCCGAGTTACGTCGATGCCCTGGTGAGGCTACCGGCTTTCACTCGCGAAGCCACGAGGCACTCAACGGGTGTGTGGTCATCAAGGCTGCGACTCTATCCTGATGGCTTTTTCGCCATTTCGATTCCTGTGCCGCCGCTCAGCGAGCAAAGGGAAATCGTCGCTCGAATTGAGGAAAAGACTCGGAAGCTGGAGAAGTTGCATGCAGCGACGAAGAGGACGATAGACTTGCTCAAGGAGCGCCGGGAAGCTCTCATTTCCGAGGCGGTGTTGGCGCAACTAGACGTGGCCCGGTTGGGATGAAGGTCAAAACGCTCAAGTTGGCGGATGTGAGAGCGATTCACGCGGCCGAGTTGCAGTTTCAACCCGGCTTCAACATCGTTGCGGGCGTCAACGGGGTCGGTAAAACCACCGTGCTCGATGCCTTGGTGATTTGCTGTTCCGCTGTCGTCAGGCGCGCGAACCGGCTCAAGAGATACGGGACTTACTTTGGAGACGACGATATTCGCCTCGGTGCCGGTGCCTTGCAGGCCGAATGCCAGTTCGCGTGTCGCAGCGCGGAGTTCGGGTTCACCGTTCACAGATCCCGAGACGGCGGCCCGGCACGAGGGATGGAAGAGTGGTCGCGAGACAACTCGGCGGCGAACGACGGTCGGGCCATAGAGAAGTTCCACGGCGAGGCTTCCGCCGGAGGCGACGGCCGAACGCCCGCAGAGTGGCTTCTCCCAGTGTTGTTCTCGACCCGCCGCTCCGTAGCCACGGATCAGGCACCACGGCGGGATTCGGCAGCAGGTACTGTTGCCGCCGCGTTCGCTGGCGCCGTGTCCGTGCGTCGAAGGCTGGAGTTGGGGGAGTTTGCGGCTTGGATGCGCGTGCAACAGGTGCTCGGTTCGACGAGAGCAGAGGCACGCAGAATGCTGACGGCCTTGGAGGAAGCAGTGGGACGTCTCCTACCCGGTTACCACAAGTTGCGCCCCGCAGAAAACGGGCAAGGAGCGCCTCTACTCGTCGATCACGATGGCCAGTCGCTCCCCGTCAGTCGGCTATCGGACGGGGAGCGCGGGGTACTCGCCCTGGTACTCGACCTCACCCGCCGTCTCGCACAGGCTAACCCCGAACTCGTGGATCCCGCGGCCGAGGCAGAGGCGGTCGTGCTCATTGATGAACTCGAACTCCATCTCCACCCGGCGTGGCAGCGTCGGATCGTCCGCGACCTGACCGAGACGTTCCCGAAGTGCCAGTTCATCGCCACGACGCACTCGCCGCAAATTGTCGGCGAGATGCCGCACGACCGCATCCAGATCATCGCCGACGGCGAAGTGTTCTCTCCTCGGCGTTCCTTCGGATTGGACTCGAGTCAGGTGCTCGACGAGGTGATGGACACCACACCGCGAACCGCTGAAGTCCACTCCCTGCTCGCCAGGATATCTGAAGAGATCGGCGTGGATCGGTACGAACGCGCAAGGGCGCTCCTCTCGGAACTCGTGGGCATGGTCGGGGAGAACGACTCCGAGGTCATCCGCATCAGGACGTTGCTGGACTTCCTCGGCGAGGACACGTGAGAACCATCGCGAAGGGTATAGAGCCGGCGAGCCTTACCGCGCACCGCAAGACGCGGCAAAGCGACTACGGCAACTATGCCGCCAAGGACGAACTCCGAAACGCGCTCGTCCGCGAGCAGCGGGGACTGTGCTGCTACTGCATGTCTCGCATCCACGCCGATCCAAAGGCCATGAAGATTGAGCATTGGCGGAGCCAGCGACGCTATCGGGACGAGCAGCTCGTATACAAGAATCTCCTTGGCGCTTGTCCTGGCGGAGAAGGTGAACGGCCTTCCGCACAGCACTGCGACACGAGGAAGGACAAAAGAACGCTTAAGTGGAACCCGGCCAATCCCGCCCATCGCATCGAGCGTCGAATCAGGTTCGACTCCGATGGCACCATCCGCTCGGACGACGCGGAGTTCGAGCGCCAACTCGACGAGGTGCTGGGCCTGAATCTCACCTGGTTGAAACGCAACCGAGAAGCCAAGATCAAGGGAATATTGGATTGGTGGAAAGGCGTCAGGAGCATTCGGGACCGGTCTCGGCGTAACCGCATCGTGGCGCAGGAGCGTTCTCGGTACCTTGATGGCGACGGAGATTTGCCGGAGTACTGTCAGGTCGTGGTGCATTGGCTCGACAAGAGGCTCGCGAGGACGACGCCGTGAGCGCGGGTCGTCACACCGAGATGGCCTTCGAAGCCGCCATCGCAAAGCACATGCTTGCGAGCGCTTACGTCTCCGTCCCCAGCGAAGCCTTCGACCGCGACCGAGCAATCTTCCCGGAGACGGTCCTCGCCTTCATTCGCGAGACGCAACCGAAGGAGTGGGCCAGACTCGAATCGCTTCACGGCGACAAGACCAACGAGCAAGTGCTGACGGACCTCTGCAAGTGGATGGAGATCCACGGCTCGCTCGCTACCCTCCGGCACGGCTTCAAGTGCTATGGCCGCACGCTCCAAGCCGCCTTCTTCAAGGCGGCCCATGCCCTGAATCCCGAGCTGGAAGCCCGTTACGCCGCCAACCGCCTGGGGATCACCCGTCAGCTCCGCTATTCGCCTCACTCGGAGAAGTCCCTCGACGTCACGCTGAGTCTGAACGGCATTCCCGTGGTCACCCTGGAATTGAAGAACCCGCTCACGGGCCAATGGACCGAGGACGCGCGGCGGCAATACCAGCAGGACCGGGATCCACGCGAGCCGATCTTCGAATTCAAGCGGCGCACGTTGGTGCACTTCGCCGTAGATACCGAGTCCGTGCTCATGACGACCCGTCTGGCGGGAACGGCGACGCACTTCCTGCCGTTCGACAAGGGGCACGAGGGCGCGGCGGGCAACCCGCCCGATCCGGCGGGTCGGAGCTACCGCACGGCCTACCTGTGGGAAGACGTGCTTGAACGCGACAGCCTGCTCGACATTCTGGCGCGCTTCATCCACCTGCAGATCGATGAGAAGCGCGACGATCAGGGCCGCAAGGTCAAAACCGAAACCATGATCTTCCCCCGCTACCACCAAGTCGAGGCGGTGCGCACGCTGGTGGAAGCCGCTCGCGGCGAGGGAGTCGGCCACAACTACCTGATCGAGCACTCTGCCGGCAGCGGCAAGAGCAACACCATCGGCTGGCTCACGCATCGTCTGGCATCCCTGCACGATGCCGGAAACGAACGCGTCTTCGACAGCGTCGTCGTGGTGACGGATCGAATCGTGCTCGATCAGCAGCTTCAGGACACGATCTACCAGTTCGAGCACAAGCGGGGTGTCGTGCAGCAGATCGACAAAAGCTCCCGCCAGCTTGCCGAAGCGCTCGAGACCGCAGTGCCCGTGATCGTGACCACGCTGCAGAAATTCCCCTTCGTCTCGAGCCACCTCCTCAAGATGGCCGAGGAACGCGGTACGGCCGGC
Source organism: Pseudomonadales bacterium (assembly GCA_022825925.1). Classification (GTDB taxonomy): domain Bacteria; phylum Pseudomonadota; class Gammaproteobacteria; order Pseudomonadales; family Azotimanducaceae; genus VXNE01. Next base: position 80,721 of record JAJDVW010000013.1, read on the forward strand.
ACTGGAAGGTTGACGACGCGAAGATGCGCCGTCGTCGTGGACGAGGCCCACAGCTCCCAGGGCGGCGAAGCCGCGGCCGATCTCAAGGAGGTGCTCGGCGGCGAGGGTCTCCGCGAAGCAGCCCGGAGGCAGGCGGCGGAGGAAGGCCAGGAAGACCTCGAGGAACTCTTTCGCAGCATGGCGAAGCGTGGCCGGCAGGCGAACCTGAGCTTCTTTGCCTTCACTGCGACGCCCAAACACAAGACCTTCGCCGTGTTCGCACGAGATGGGGCGCCGGCGCACCGCTACACCATGCGTCAGGCGATCGAGGAGGGCTTCATTCTCGACGTGCTGCGTCACTACACCACGTACGGCGCCTATTTCCGGCTGCTGAAGGCGTGCGAGGACGACCCCAACGTCGAGCAGAAGAAGGCGGCGGCTGCGCTCGCCCGATTCCTCAGGCTGCACCCGCACAACATCGCGCAGAAGACCGAGGTGATGGTCGAGCACTTCGAGGCCGTCACGCGCCACAAGATCGGTGGCCATGCCAAGGCCATGGTCGTGACCGGGTCGCGCCTTGAGGCCGTTCGCTACAAGCAGAGCTTCGACCGGTACATTCGTGCGAAGGGATACGGCATCAAGTCCCTGGTGGCCTTCTCCGGCACGGTGGTGGACGACAAGCTGCCGGACGTGAAGTACACCGAGCCCGGGATGAACGACGGCATCTCGGAGAAGGAGCTACCGGAGCGTTTCGCGACCCACGAGTTCCAGGTCCTGCTCGTGGCCGAGAAGTACCAGACGGGATTCGATCAACCACTGCTGCACACCATGTTCGTGGACAAGCGCCTTGCGGGAATCCAGGCCGTCCAGACCCTGTCGCGCTTGAACCGTGTACACCGGTTGAAGGAAGACACGTTCGTTCTCGACTTCGTGAACGACCGGGAGGAGATTCGCGAAGCGTTCAAGACCTACTACGAAGGCGCCGAGATGGGCGAGGAAGTCGATCCGGCGCGAATGTACGCGATCAAGGCCGAGTTGGATGCCTCCGGCATCTACGTCGACAAGGAGATGGAGCGCTTCTGCGCCGTCTACTTCCTGCCCAAGCTCAAGCAGAGCGCGGCCGACCACCGACACATGAACGCGGCGCTCGATCCCGGGGTTTCCCGCTTCACCGCCCGTCGCGACGAAAACGAGGAAGAGGCGGAAGACTGGCGCGGAAAGATGCGTGCGTTCCTGAACCTGTATGGGTTCCTGAGCCAGGTGATTCCGTACCAGGATTCGGACCTCGAGCGCCTGTACGTCTTCCTCCGCCACCTCGCTCAGAAGTTGCCGCGACGCGGCAGCGGACCTGCATACCGGTTCGATGACGATGTGCGGCTGGAGTACTACCGGCTGCAGAAGATCGACGAGGGCTCCATCTCGCTCGCCGACGGGGAAGCCAGGCCGCTCGACGGTCCCACGGAGGTGGGCAGCGGCCTGGTGCGGCCCCAATCCACGCCGCTCTCACAACTCATCGACACGCTGAACGAACGTTTCGGTACGGACTTCAATCAGGGCGACCAGCTCTTCTTCGACCAGATCGTCGAAGCGGCCATGACTGACGAGGGGTTGCAGCGGGCCGCCGCCGTGAACCCGAGCGACAAGTTCGAGCTGGTGTTCGGCAACCTGCTGTTGAACCTGTTCGTGGAGCGCATCGACCAGAACGAGGAGATCTTCGTCCGCCTCATGAACGACGAGGCGTTCCGGGAGGTGGTGACTGCCTGGATGGCTTCCGAAGCGTATCGGCGGTTGCGGAGCGGCGATGTCTCGGAAGGCTCGGAGGACACGCCGGCCGGCCTGCCACCGCGATTGCGACTCGTGGAGCCTGACCCTGCGGACCGCTACGTGACCTGCGTGCCCCTCGTACCGCTCAAGGCCGCCGCCGGTGCATTCAGCGATCCGCAGCGAGTCGGCGACGATGAGTTCGCCTGGGTGTCGGTCGAGACAAGCCGTCGCCTTCGCCGCGGGATGTTCGTTGCGCAGGTCATCGGCAAGTCGATGGAGCCGGCGATTCCTGGCGGGGCCTACTGCCTGTTCGCGGCGCCCGTCGGCGGCACGCGGCAGGGCAAGACGGTTCTCGTGCAGATGCGCGATGCGGCCGACCCGGAGAGCGGGGAGCGGTACACGGTCAAGCGTTACGAGAGCGAGAAGAGCGGGGATGGGGACTCGTGGCGGCATACGAAGATTACGCTCAAGCCGGTCAATCCGGACTTCGAGCCGATTGTGCTGACGTTCTCGGACGACCGCGACCTACAGGTGATCGCCGAGGTCGTTGAGGTTCTGGATGCATGAAGAACTCCGATTCGCATGTCGCCCAGTTTCGACGTTCCGATGGAAACCATGTTTCAAGCAACTTCCTCCGCGCGTCCGGTGCCAGGGCTCGCCAGCTCTCCGCAGTCCAGCCATGCGGGTTGCCCACCGTCCAGTAGGGGTTCTCGGTCATGTCCGCTCCTGGAACGTGGATGTCGTCCTTTTCCGCCGCATCCCGCGTCACGTCGCTTCGATCTCGTGGCGCGCCGCGGTGGCCAGAAAGGCCGAGCGGGTCATGCGCCGCTGCTTGGCCTCGTCGTCGATCGCTTCGAGCAGGCCGCGGTCGAGGGAGATGTTGACCCGCCGCGAGGAACCGCGGTCCAGCAACAGGGGAATCAGCACCAGATCGGCCTCGCGCCGCCAGTCCGCCAGTTCCGGGTCGGCCTTGATGGCTTCGATCGAGCGGGGCTCCGGAATCGTCTCGCCGTCGTCCTCGAGACCCTCGACGTGGAAGGCCAGGGCTTCACCGCCTTGGCGCACGGCGTCGTCAACCGTGTCGCCGACCGATACGCAGCCCGGAAAGTCCGGAAAGCTGACGCCGTAGCCGACCTCGGCTCGGTGGATGAAGGACACGTAGCGCATCGCCATTTCCTCCTCAGGTATCCCAGCCGGCCTGCCGGTAGATCGACGCTACCGTGCCGCGCGGAATGTCCTTGTTCGGGTGCGGAATCGTGACCCGCCCCGCCTTCGCCGGGTGCGTGAACTGCCAGTGGCTTCCCTTTGTCGCGGCTTGCGCCCAACCGTCCTGCCGGAGCATGCGGATGAGCTTCGCACTGTTGCGTTCCACGCTTGCCACTGTTGTGTATCAATATACACAATGCAGACGCTCGATCAACCAGCTTGCGTCGGACCATCGGACCAGCCCGACACCCATGACGACTTACAGCTCCCGCAGGAACTGCGCCTCGTACAGTGGCCAGTTGACCACGACATCCTCGGCGGGACCCCGCGGACTCGCCGTGAGCGTCACCGCCCGCCGCGGCGCGTAGCGCTGGATGTACGAGCTGAGGCTGCGGGCTCGCCCGCGCGCGCCGCTCTTCACTTCCACCGGGACGATCTCGCCGTCCGAGGCCTGGTGGAGGAACTCCACCTCGGCGCGCGACTCGGCCCAGCCGTAGGTAGGGTACGCGCCGCGTGCGCGCAGCTCCGTCTGCACGAAGTTCTCGGCCATGAACCCCTTGTAGGCGTACTTGGGGTCGCGCTGGACTTCGTAGGGCAGCCGCAGCATGTGGCGCAGGATGCCCACGTCGAACAGGAAGAGACGGAACCTGCTCTCCTTGGCCAGATGCGGCAGGGGCAGGGTGGGGCGGCAGTCGATGGGATGGCACTTCCAGGCGAGCTTGGCCTTGACCAGCCAGTCGATCGGGCCTTTCAGGTCCAGGTAGCTCCGGCGGCGTTCGACGATGCCCTTGAACCGGAACCGCTTCACCGAGCCGTCCTGCGTGGTCTGAAGCTGCCGCGGGATGCTGTGAAACACGGTCTCGATGTGCGCGGCGTGCAGCGGACCCGCGTACTTGCCGAAGTCCCGCTCGAAGCCGGCCACCAGGTCGCGGTGAATCGTATCCACGCGGGCGGCGCGTTCCCGGCTCGCGTCGTTCTGGAACCATGCCGCCACGGCCTCCGGCATGCCGCCGACGAAGCAGTAGTCGAGGAAGAGGGACCACAGACGCTCGTGCGCCGCAACGCTGTCGGAGCGCGACCGAAACGCCGCGAGCAGGCGGGTTTGCCCCGACGCCATGACGAACTCCTCGAAGCAGAGCGGGAACAACTCGATCTGGCGCACCTTGCCGACCGGGAAGGAGGTCAGCAGCCCGATGTTCGAACCGGATGCGCAGACGAACGCCTCGGGCGACAGGTCCGCGAAATACTTCAGCGAGTCCAGCGCCGCCTGGCACTCGCCCACCTCGTCCAGGAAGAGGAGGTCCCGGGCGAGGTCCACGTCGGTGTCGAAGTGGAGTTCGATGTTGTCCACGACGGTCCTGGGCGCAAGGTCGCCCGCGAACAGCCTCGCGAGTTCCGGTGCGAGACGGAAGTCCAGGTGGTGGACCCGGCGGAACTCGCGCGGACCGAAGAGCTGGCGCACCAGGTACGTCTTGCCCGTCTGCCTGGCGCCGTCGAGAAGCACCGGCTTGCGCGTGGGCGCCCGTTTCCAGGCAAGCAGTTCGTCGTAGAGGAGGCGCTCCATGGACCAGCGTCGTCGCGGGCCAACCAGCCTGGAAGTATGTTAGTCAGATTTTTATCCGCATAAAAGTTCCATTTTGACAGCTTTTTTTGCGCATAAAAGTACGATCATGCGGCCAGAACGCTGCTGCGTCCACGCTCGCCGATGGCACTCGACTGAAGTGTCATCGGGATGCACGCTCGCCACGCAGGCGCTCCCTGAGGGCTGCTGGGGAGAGGATCGGGACCGGCATGCCTCCGTCCAATGCGAGCAGGTCCCGGTCGCCGCTCACCAGGGCATCCGCGCGGCCCACCACCGCCAGTTGCAGGAAGACAACATCCCCCGGGTCCCGGCAGTCCGGGACGCGAGTCGAGTCTGGAACGACGACGGACTCACACCATGGCAGGTACTCGGCGAGCAGGGTTTCACGTTCCTCCGCCGACAGGTGGAACTTCGGGTACGCGAGAACCCGGATCAGTTCGGAGACGGTTGCCCGGCTTGCCAGCGGTCGGATCCGTTCCTTTTGCCACGCCTCGTACAGCCACGCGAACCCACCGCCCAGGATCAGTGTGGAAACCAGTACGTTGGTGTCGAGGACGAGCCGGGGCGCCTCGGTCAGCGTTCGCGCCGCGCCCATGTGATCGCGTCTCCTACGTCCTGCTCCGTGATGCCCAACTCGCGGAGCTTGTCACGCACGGCGTCGCCCTGATTGAGGCGCACCGGGGACAGCACGATGCTTCCGGAACGCTCGGTCACGTCGAAGTAAGACACGCCCGGGAAGGCGGACACGATGGCCTTGGGGAGCGTGAGCTGGTTCTTTGCCGTCAGCTTCGCTAGCACGAGATTCCTTGAACTCGTCGGAAAAAGGAAATCTTACCCGTGTCGCTGGGGAGTGTCGAGCTTGTGGGCCGGCGGTTGCGGCATACGGCGGTGCGCTCCCCGCGCGGTACCCGAGGCTGCACTCGACGACTCGGCGAGGGCATGTTGTCATGTTGTCTTGCCGTTCCGCCCTTGCGACACTCCCGTCGCTCAACCGGAGTCCCCCACGCATGGCGATCCTGCGGTCGAAAGTCGACGCCCGCGACCCGTCCTTTGCGGCCAACGCAGCCCATCACCGGCAACTGAGCGCGGACCTCAGGCAGCTCGTCGAGACGATCGCCCGCGGTGGCGACGAACGTTCGCGCAAGCGCCACACCGGGCGCGGCAAGCTGTTGCCACGGGACCGGGTGCGCGGCCTCCTGGACCAGGGTTCGCCGTTTCTCGAGATCGGTCAGCTCGGCGGTTACGGCCTCTACGACGACGACATCCCCGGCGGCGGGATCGTCACGGGGATCGGGCGGGTGTCGGGCAGGGAGTGCGTGGTCGTCGCGAACGATGCGACGGTGAAGGGCGGCACCTACTACCCGATCACCGTCAGGAAACACCTGCGCGCCCAGGAAGTCGCACTCGAGAACGGGCTGCCCTGCATCTATCTCGTGGACTCCGGCGGCGCCTTCCTGCCCATGCAGTCCGGCGTCTTCCCGGACAAGGACCACTTCGGCCGCATCTTCTACAACCAGGCCAACCTGTCCGCCGCCGGCATCCCGCAGCTTGCCGTCGTGATGGGCTCCTGCACCGCCGGCGGCGCGTACGTGCCCGCCATGTGCGACGTCGCGATCATCGTGCGCGGCCAGGGCACGATCTTCCTCGGCGGGCCACCGCTCGTGAAGGCCGCGACCGGAGAGGAAGTGGATGCCGAGAGCCTCGGCGGCGGCGAGGTGCACTCGCGGATCTCAGGGGTCACGGACTACCTGGCCGAGAACGACGAGCACGCCCTCGCGCTCGCCCGGGAGGCGGTCGCCTCCAGCCACGTGCGCTATCGCCGCACCGTGGACGTGATGGAGTCGGAGGACCCCGCCCATCCCGTCGACGAACTCTACGGGGTGCTGCCCCGGGACACCCGTACCCCCTACGACGTGCGCGAGGTCATCGCGCGGCTCGTCGACGGCTCGGACTTCGACGAGTTCAAGCAGCTCTACGGCGACACCCTGGTGTGCGGCTTCGCGCGAATCTTCGGCGTCCCGGTCGGCATCCTCGCCAACAACGGCATCCTGTTCTCCGAGTCCGCCCTCAAGGGCGCGCACTTCATCCAGCTCGCGGACCGCCGCGGCGTACCCCTGCTGTTCCTGCAGAACATCACCGGCTTCATGGTCGGGCAGAAGTACGAGAACCAGGGCATCGCCAAGGACGGCGCCAAGATGGTGACCGCCGTGGCCTGCGCGCGGGTACCCAAGTTCACGGTCGTCATCGGCGGATCGTTCGGGGCCGGCAACTACGCGATGTGCGGTCGGGCGTACGGTGCGCGCATGCTGTGGACCTGGCCCAACACCCGCGTGTCGGTCATGGGCGGCGAGCAGGCCGCGCATGTCCTCGCCACGGTGCGGGGCGACGGCATGGCGGCGCGCGGGCAGGAGTGGGCGGAGGCGGACCGGGACGCGTTCATGGACGGCATCCGCGAACAGTACGAGCACGAGGGGCACCCGTACTTCGGCAGCGCGCGCCTGTGGGACGACGGGGTGATCGATCCGATCGACACCCGCCGCGTGGTCGGACTCGCGCTCACGATGGCGACCCGCGAACTGGACGTCGAGCCGAGCCGGTTCGGCATCTTCCGGATGTAGCGCGGGTGCTCGGATGATCCGCACGCTCCTGATCGCGAACCGCGGCGAAATCGCCTGCCGCGTCATCCGCACCGCCCGCAGGTTGGGCATCGAGACGGTGGCGGTCTACTCCGACGCGGACGCGCGCGCCCCCCACGTGCGCCAGGCCGACGAGGCCATCCGCATCGGACCCGCGCCCGCCACGCGCAGCTATCTCGACATCGACGCCGTGCTCGGCGCGGTGGCGGCGACCGGCGCCGATGCCGTCCATCCCGGCTACGGGTTCCTGTCCGAGAACGCGGAGTTCGCGGACGCCTGCGCCGCGGCCGGCTGCATCTTCGTGGGGCCTTCGGCGGACGCCATTCGGGCCATGGGCTCGAAGATCCAGGCGAAGAAACTGGTAGACGAAGCGGGCACCCCGGTCGTGCCCGGCTACCTGGGTGACGACCAGGACGCCGACGCGCTCGCGCACCAGGCGGAGGCCGTCGGCTTCCCGCTCCTCATCAAGGCCTCGGCTGGCGGCGGCGGCAAGGGGATGCGGCTCGTGACGAACGCAGCCGGGTTCGGCGCGGCTCTCGAAGGGGCGCGACGCGAGGCCCGGGCCGCCTTCGGCGACGACCGGATGCTGCTAGAACGGTTCCTGACGAGCCCCAAGCACATCGAGGTACAGGTGCTGGCGGACACCCACGGCAACACGCTGTACCTGTTCGAGCGGGACTGCTCGGTGCAGCGCCGCCACCAGAAGGTGATCGAGGAGGCCCCTGCGCCCACGGTCGACGCGGCGCTCAGAACCCGGATGGGGGAGGCGGCGGTGCGGGCGGCGCGCGCCATCGACTACGTCGGTGCCGGCACCGTCGAGTTCATCGCGGAGGCGGGCGAGTTCTACTTCATGGAGATGAACACGCGCCTGCAGGTGGAGCATCCAGTCACGGAAGCCATCCTCGGCCTGGATCTCGTGGAGCAGCAGCTACGGGTCGCGGGCGGCGAGGCGCTGCCGTTCGGCCAGGACGACCTCGCCATACGCGGACACGCCATCGAGGCGCGGGTCTACTCGGAGAACGTACGGCGGAACTTCCTGCCCTCCACGGGCCGCCTGCATCGCGTCGCCTGGCCGCACACCGTGCGCGTGGACACCGGCGTCGAGACCGGGGCCGAGATCTCCGTGCACTACGACCCCATGATGGCGAAGGTCATCGCCCACGGGGCCGACCGCGCCGCCGCCGTCGTGGCGCTGCGCGAGGCGCTCCGCGAGACGGAGATCGTGGGCGTCGAGCACAACGTGCCGTACCTGCGCAACGTCCTCGCCCACGACCGCTTCCTCGATGGGACCTACACCACCAGCCTGGCCGAGGACGAGGCCACCGCGCTCACGCCGCGCGACGACCCCCTGAGCGTGCTCGCGGCGGCGCTGGCGCTGGTGGCCGGCGTTCGGGACGCCGGGCCCTGGGACACCGCGGACGGCTTCCAAACCAACCTCGCGCGGGAGCAGCGCTTCACCCTGCGCCGCGGCAGGAAGCGGCTGGACGTGGACGTTACCCACGCCGGAGATGCCTACCACGTCGAGACGCCGGAAGGCGCCTTCGAGGCGCGCGACGTGGTCTTCGCCGACGAGCACCTGCATGCCCTCGTCGGCAACGTGCGCCTCTCGGCGGCCGTCTACCGGATCGGCAGCGACGTGTTCGTCGTCAAGGACGGCGCGACCGAACGCCTGCAGGTCCGCGTACTCGACGCCAGCGATTTCAGGGCGGTCGCCAGCTCCGGGGGCAAGGTGACGGCGCCGATGCCGGGCAGCATCGCGGCAGTCTCCGTCGCCGTGGGCGATCGGGTGAAGGCCGGGCAGACGCTGGTCGTCCTGGAGGCCATGAAGATGGAGCACAACATCGTGGCGCCGGGCAACGGCAAGGTCGGCGCGCTCAACGTCGCCGCGGGCGAACGGGTTGAGGAAGGCGCGGAGCTCGTCGTACTGGCGGTGTAACGCGATCTTCGTAGCATCATGGCTACCATGTGCTACATGCGCTATCCTTGCGCGCCATGAGCAGAATCATTACCCAGCGGGAACTCCGCAACGACTCTGGCGCGATACTCCGCGACGTACAGGCCGGTCAGACGATCGTCGTCACCCGCAACGGCGTGCCTGCGGCGGAGCTGCGCGCGGTTCCCCGTCAGCGTTTCGCGTCCCGTGCCGTGATTGCCGAAGCGGCGCGATTTGCTCCGCGTGTCGACGCCGACGGCATGCGTGTCGATCTGGATGCCGTCGTGACACAGTCGGTCGATGGCTGATCCGACCAGAGGACTGCTGGATACGTCGGTGGTGATCGACCACGATATCGTCGATCCAGCATCGCTCCCGGATGAGTCCGCCATAGCCGCCGTGACGCTTGCCGAACTCGCCGCCGGCCCCCACGCGACCGCCGACTCCGCCGAGAGGGCACGTCGTCAGGATCGTCTTCAGTGGGCGGCGGCCACGTGGGAGCCGCTGCCGCTCGATGCCGGGGCGGCGCGCGCCTACGGTCGCGTATTCGCGGCCACGAGGGCGGCGGGCCGGTCCAGCCGAACACGCCTGGCCGATCTGCTCATCGCCGCGACCGCAGCCGCCCACGGCCTGCCGCTCTACACCAGGAATCCCGGAGACTTCCTTGGCCTCGACGAGATCCTCGATGTCGTTGCCGTGTGAGTTGCCGTGTGACAAGAAGGCCCAGGTCGCGCCGCTCGGCATCTGCGAGGCGACGGTTGCCCGACCGCGACAGGCCTTCGACCTCTGGTGCCGCGGGTGGCTCCGGTTTCAGTTGTCCGATCCGGACCAGATTCTCGAGTTCACGCGGCGCCATCTTCGCGAC
>JAJDVW010000129.1 GCA_022825925.1 Pseudomonadales bacterium
CCTCGCCCAGCACTCGGTCATCGCCGGCATCCTCGCCACCGTGGTGTTCCTGCTGGCGCTCGCCATCGGCCTCTGCATCTCCGAACTGCACATCCGCCTCGCGCTCCACCGCCATCGGGAGTGGCTCGACCGGACGTATCGAGACCGCGAACTCGGCATCGCCCGCGACGACCGCCTGCGCTTCGAGAAGCAGCTTGCCGCTACGCAGCGGCAACTTGTCGCGGTCAAGGGCCAGCGCGCCGAGTTCCGGCGTTCCCTGCGCCAGGTCACGCGGGAACGCGACCGGGCGCTGAAGGCCGCCGCGGAAGCTGCGACCGCGCGCGATCCGCCAGGTTCTACGCTGTCCAGCGGCAGCTAGCCGCGACCGCGCCCGAATCGCAGCTACCCGGCCCCGAGCCGCAAGGCCGAAACACCGCCGCAGAACGTGCGCCGCGCCCCGACGCTGTGGGACGGACTTGAAAGTCGCGTCCCACAGCGTCGGGGCTGGGTTCCCGCCGAACGGCGCAACATCTTGCACGCAGCCCTTCCGCGCACCTGTTTGCCACGCGCTCCGGACGTCTGTACAGTCCGCGCCAATCACCAAAACCGACCCTCTTCGAGGGGCGTCAGACGCCGGGATCTGTGACCCGGACATGGAGTCCCCCACCAGGCAGAACAACGGGGAGAAGTTCCGAACGGAACCATCGATTCACAGCTCGCCGCGGGTGACCCAGCGGCCTGCATCGAATCGCCAGCAACCCCGGCTGACCAGAACGGGAGACGGCCTCACAAGGGCCGGCGTGCGCAGCGTACCGCGGGGAATCCAGCGGTGCGCTTCGATCCACAGCAGCCCCGGCTGACCGAAACGGGAGGCGCCCACAAGGCGTTGCAGACGTTCCACTGGCCAAACGGAACCGCCGCCCGCGACAACGGCAAGCGCGAGATCAGTGCCGGCGCCGTCCGCGAGGACGAAACAGGGTGCGAACAGGATGACCGGAGTAGTTACCCGCGATTCCGCTCAGCACCGACCGATCGCAAGCATCGGTCGAATGCGAGGTTTTCTTACACCACAGTCCGAACGCTTGCCCACACAGACGACTAGGCTGGTTTCCCTCGTCGTCCACTTGCCTCAGGCCCCAGGTCGGGCACTCAGACCCCGCCACCCCGGCATGGCATCGTCTCGGTCAAGCATGCAGTCCTGCCACTCCGGTTCGGGTGACATCGCCCCGGCCTCGTCCTGCGGCAGCCTCCTAACTGATGACGTGCTGCCCGACCGCGCTTCGATCTTGAACCAGCAACCATGCTGCATGACAATGACATGCAACACCTCGACCACAATGGAACGACCAGCATGGCGAACCATCTTGTCCAGGCCCGCATCGACCGCGAGGTCAAGGAAGAGGCCGCTACCGTGCTCGCGGCAATGGGGCTCACCGTCTCCGACGCAGTGCGCCTCCTACTTACCCGCGTCGCCCGCGAAAAGGCACTCCCTTTCGCCCCCCTCGTACCCAACGACGAGACCATCGCCGCCATGAAGGAAGCGCGGGCCGGCGACCTGCCGAGGTTCAAGGACGTCGACAGTCTGCTCGACGACCTGCATGCGGACGATTGAACGGACGAGCCGGTTCAAGCGCGATTACAGACGCGAGTCCCGAGGTCGTCACCGGAACGACCTGGATGAACGGCTCACCGTCATCGTGAACGCCCTCGCCTACGACATCCCCCTCGACCAGCGCCACCACGATCACGCGCTGAGCGGTTCCTGGAGCGAGTTCCGCGACTGCCACATCTGGCCGGATCTGGTCCTTATCTACGAGAAGCCCGACGCCGGGACACTGCGACTCGTACGCATCGGGTCACACGCCGAACTGGGTCTCTGAACGTGGCGTCGTCGTCAGCCGCATGGCCACGGTCTGTACCCGGTCGACCGATGCGGCCAGCCACGTGCGGGCAAACTCGCGAGGCGCACCCACCCCCGGCCGACGACCGGCTCCAGAGTCGATGAGGGTCGGCCGTTGGGAAGATCCCAAGGCCGTCGGTGCCCGTCTCGCATCGCACCGCCTTGCCGGACTGCTGTCCATCGACCTCGAAGGCGCGACAACCATCTCCGCCATAGGCGCCATTGGCACGGATCGCGCGAACACCTTTGCCTGGAAGGGCGGTAACCGAGGACTCGACAAAGCCCTCGCCGACCTGGAAGAGTTCGCGCGAGGTGCCTCCTGCCTGGTCGGCCACAACATCATCGAACACGACCTGCCGCTTCTCGCCAAGCACGCGCCGGATCTGGAGCTATTGCATCTCCCCGCCATCGACACGCTCTACCTCAGTCCCCTTGCCCGTCCGGAGAATCCGTACCATCACCTCGTCAAACAACACCACGAGCCGGGCCTCGCGAGGACGCAAGTCAACGACCCGCTGCTCGACTCCGAGCTGACGCTCGAACTCCTCGCCGACATCGTCGACGACCTGAAAGGCAAAGACAGCGACTTCCTCTTGGCTTGGCACGCCCTCCTTGCGGCAGGGGCCAAAGCTCACGCTTTCGATGCGCTATTCCGGACTGTTCGCACCGTCGACTCGGCACCGCCACTTCCGCAAGCCCTCCCCGTAATCGAACGTCGGCTGACCGATTTCGGGTGCCGGAACCAAGCCGCGTCCATCATCCACGATGCTCCTTCGGACCCCCTTCCCCTGGCCTACCTCTTGGCGTGGCTGCCTGTCGCCGGCGGCAATTCCGTCATCCCGCCATACGTCGAGAAGCGCTTCTCCCCGAGCCTTCTAGCTGTGAGGTTGCGCGACTCGCACTGCGGCGACAGCAGTTGTCCATGGTGCTCCGAACGCCTGGATCCAGTGAAGGCGCTTGGACGATGGTTCGGCCACTGGTTCGAACACCACTCTCCCGCCTTTCGCACGAACCGCGAGGGCGAGAGCCTCCAGCGACTCATCATCGAACGCCACCTCGCACGCGCCCACGTCCTGGGCATTCTCCCAACGGGAACGGGCAAGTCGCTTTGCTACCAGCTTCCGGCGCTGATGCGCTACGAGGCCAGCGGCGCGCTGACAGTCGTGATCTCGCCGCTGGTGGCGTTGATGGCCGACCAGGTCGCGGCCATGCAACGCGACAGGATCGTGTGCGCCGTGACCATCAATGGCCTCCTGTCGTGGCCAGAACGCGCCGACGCGCTCGCGCGCATCCGTTTCGGCGACGCCGGCATCGTTCTCGTCGCGCCGGAGCAGTTGCGCAACCCGACGTTTCGCAGTGCCCTGGCCGGAAGGCGGATCGGCGCATGGGTGATCGACGAGGCGCACTGTCTGTCGAAGTGGGGTCACGACTTCCGTCCCGACTACCGCTACGTCGCCCGCTACATCGCCGAGCACCACGGGGACCAGGCCGCCCCGATCCTTTGTCTCACCGCCACGGCCAAGCACGACGTCATCGACGAGATACGCGGCTACTTCGATGAAAGGCTGCGGGCTCGGCTGGAAGTGATCGACGGCGGCGCGGAGCGGACCAACCTCGACTTCGTGGTCATGCCCACCACGCCCGCCCAGCGCGTCGAACATATTCATCGCGCGATCGAGGACGCGCTCGACACCTCGGAGTCCGGCGGTGCCATCGTGTACTGCGCCACGAAGAGGAGCACCGAAGAGACCGCGCAGGCTCTTGCGGAGCGAGGAATACGAACGGAACACTTTCACTCGGGCCTATCGCCCGAACGCAAACGGGAGGTCCAGCGCGGCTTTCACGAAGGCGACATCGACGTGGTCGTCGCGACCAACGCATTCGGCATGGGTATCGACAAGCCGAACGTGCGCACCGTGATCCACGCCGAGATCCCCGGGTCGCTCGAGAGCTACCTTCAGGAGGCGGGCCGCGCGGGCCGCGACGGCAAGGAAGCCCATTGCCTGCTGCTGTTCGCCGACGACGATCCGGAGAAGCAGTTCTCGCTCACCGCGCGGTCACGCCTTGAGCGCCGCGACATCCAGGCCGTGCTACGCGCCCTGCGCCGCCTCGACAGTCGCCGGCGGCGGCACAGCGAGCAGATGGAGGACGCCGTCGTCGCGACCGCCGGAGAGATCCTCATCGAAGACGCCGATGGCGAATTCACACGCGACAGCGCCACCGACGACGACCGCGTGCGGACCGCGATCGCTTGGCTGGAGGAGGCGAGACTCGCCCAGCGCGACGAGAACTACACGCGCGTCTTCCCTTCCTCCCTGCGCGTCAAGACCCTCGCCGAAGCCAGCGAGATCATCGAACGCGAAGGCTCTAACAGGCGTATCCGGGAAGATGTCCGCAAGCGGATGTCCACAGTGGTCCGCATCCTGACGCATGCCGATCCCGACTCGGGTATCACGACGGACGAATTGATGGCGGAGTGCGGATGCTCGCTGCCCCAGCTTCGTGCCGTGTTCAGCGCGTTGGAATCCATCGGCGTCGCAACCAACGACATGCGCATCACCGTCTACGTCCACGTGGCCGTCGAGAACGCATCCGAGCGGCGCCTAACGTCGGCTCGGGAGCTAGAGACCGCGCTCATCGGTGCACTTCGCGAAGAAGCCCCGGATCAGGAGACTGACCAGTGGACCCGCCTCGGACTCCGCCAACTCGCACAGCGCCTGCGCGAGAGGGAGATTGAGAACCCTCTTCCGGAACTCCTCGTCCGGATTCTGCGCGGTCTCGCCGCCGACGGCCGGGACGAACCAGGTGCGCTCCGCAGTCTTGAGGTCCGAACCCGAGACATGGACACTGCGGTTGTCCGGCTGCGACGGCCCTGGAACAGCATCGAACGGCTCGCCAGGCTCCGCCGCGACGGCGCTGTCCGCCTGCTCGCCCATCTCGTCGACAAGGTCCCGGCCGGGGTCCGTGGTGTAGACCTGCTCGTCGAGACGACCTACGGCGAACTCGAGCGCGCCGTCAAGGCGGACATGGTGCTGACCGCCGAGTTGAAGCAACACAACACCCAGGGACTCGTCGACCGCGCCCTGCTCTGGATGCACGAGCAGGAAATCCTCACCCTCAACCGGGGACTGACCGTCTTCCGACCCGCCATGACCCTCAAGGTGACCCGCGACGGCCGGACATTCAGAGTCGCGGACTTCAATCCGTTGCGTCAGCACTACGCCGAACAGACTGCGCAGGTTCATGTGGTCGCCGAGTACGCCCGCCTCGGCATGGCGGACATCGGCCTTGCCCTGAGGTTGGCCATGGACTACTTCGAACTGGACAGCGAGTCGTTCGTCGCTAGGTGGTTCAAGGGCAAGGAGTCCACCCTCCGCCGCGACACTCTCCCGAACCACTACGACGAGATCGTGACCCAGCTCGCCAACCGCAGCCAGGAGCGGATTGTCGCGGACGACCGGGAGCGAACCAACGTACTGGTTCTCGCAGGCCCCGGCTCGGGAAAGACGCGGGTGTTGGTGCACCGTATCGCCTACCTGATCCGCGTCCGGCGAGAGAATCCGAGGGGAATACTCGCCCTCACCTACAATCGCCATGCCGCCGTGCAGGCTCGCCGACGGCTCCACGACCTGATCGGTTCCGATGCCCGCGGCGTGAACGTCATGACGTGCCATGCGCTCGCCATGCGCGTTCTCGGCATCTCCTTCGCGGACACGGCCGCCGACCCCAGCGATGCCATATTCGAGGACATGCTGCGCCAGGCCGCGCGGGCTCTCAGGGCGGACGGCGACGCGTCCACCACTGTCAGCCGCGACCAGATGATCGGGAGACTCGCGTGGATTCTCGTGGACGAGTACCAGGACATTGGAGAACCCGAGTTCGAGCTCATCTCCGCCCTGGCTGGCCGGACGCTGGCCGAGGACGACGCCAGACTCAACCTGTTCGCTGTCGGAGACGACGATCAGAACGTCTACAGCTGGAAGGGCGCCTCCGTGCGGTTCATCCGCCGTTTCGAAGTCGACTACCACGCCAGTCTGGACTATCTGGTCGAGAACTACCGATCTACCGGCAACATCATCGAGGCTGCCAACTGCTGTATCGACGGTGCCACGGATCGACTGAAACGTGATCACGCGATACGGATGAACCGAGGTCGACACGATGAGCCGCCTGGCGGGCGCTGGACCACGCTCGACCACGTCGCGCAAGGGAAGGTCCAGATCCTGCGCGCGACAGGCGGTCAACTCTCCCAAGCCATCATTGCCGTAGACGAACTCAGACGCCTCGCGGCGCTCGATCCGCAGTGGGAGTGGGATCGCTGCGCCGTCATTGCGAGGAACTGGACCGACCTCGAACCGGTCGCAAGCGTCTGTGTCCAACGCGGCATCCCTTTCCAGAGCGCGCAGGAGGAACTGGGATCTTTCTGGCGTGCCCGCGAAACGCAATCTCTGCTCAGTGGACTCGAGACCGCCGGACCCACCACCACGAGACGTGCCATCGAACAACACCTGCAGCGCCCAAGGTCCGGTCTATGGGGGCGGCTTCTTGTCCAAGCGATGGAAGAGTTATTGCTTGAGGAACCGGATGCTAGCGTGCTTCCAGCCGCCTACGTTCGGGACTGGCTAGGCGAATGGAGCCGTGACGTGCGTCGTCGGCAGCAGGGACTGCTTCTCACGTCCGCCCACCGCGCGAAGGGTCTTGAGTTCGACCACGTCGTGATGCTCGACGGCAAATGGAACGCGACCAATCCGCACGAGGACGAAGAGGCACCGCGCCGCCTCTACTACGTCGCAATGACCCGCGCGAGGGAAACACTCGCCCTAGTCGATCTGGACGATCACAGCAAGCGCGCCTCCGACGATCCACCACTCGCAGCGCCCAGTCGACAGCGGGCCGCTACCCTAATCCAGCCGCTCAAGGCCCGTCCGTGCACACTGGAACGCCAGGCACCGTCTCCCGACACAACCGATCCGCGCCTCCACGACAAGACAGTCGTCTGTACGCTGGGCGACGTCTTCATGGACTTTGCTGGACGATCGTCCGCCGATGACGAAACGCACCGAGCGATATCCGCGCTCAACCCGGGTGACGCATTGTCACTTACCCACCAGAACGCTCGATGGAAGGTGCTCGACAGGAATCGGCACGAAGTCGGACGCATGAGAGCCGACTGGGACGTCCCGAACGGAATGGAAGTCGTCGAGGCGACCGTCCACGGGGTGTTTGTCCGTTGGCTCAAGGACGTCAAGGACGACCGCTACGCCCGATACCTACAGGCAAACACTTGGGAGGTGGTTATACCTAAGCTCACACTTTCGTCGCGACCCATCAACAAGCGCGCTCATTGACTATCGACGACGCTGTGCATGCGCGTCGGTGCGATGAATCCGGCGAGTGTACCAACCGTGGCTGCTTGCCTCACCAAGGAAGAACTCGGCCAGTCAGATCAGTTTATCTCGCTCAGTGATTCATCCAACCTGCCGCTAAGCGCACCTTGTGCAAGCCACTCCGATACAAGCGTGTCCATCCGGCCACCGAACGCACATATCGTTGGATTATCCACATGGGCGCCTACCAGCACGATCCGATCATCCTTGTCGGCAACGACCTCGGTGAAAAGGTCTGTATTGGATAAGAAGCAGAGCGCGCCGCAGAACGGTGTCGTCTGAAAGAGAGTTCTGAAGTTCTCCAGATAGCCAAGCATCTTATAGGTTTCCTCGGATCTCGTCGGGTTCCGGACCTCACGACGCTTCGCGTCGATCACGAGGCGTCGGCCGTCACTGCCTATGACGGTGATGTCGGGAATTCCGACAAGCGGATTTTGAGAGTGGACATACTGCCACCTCGCCGCCGTGGTCGGCAGCGCCTTTTGAAACCAGATATTCGACGTGTAGCCTTCATGGTCCATGAGGCAAATGGGACCACTGGAGCGCTCTGAAAGCGGTCGCGGGCCGTCAACGATCACCGCCCCGCAACGGCGGAAGGACTCCATCACCTGATGGAGGCACCATATCTCAAACACCCTGTCGCAGAAAAAGTCGCCCGGAGGAAAAGCCAGGAGCAAATCTACTAGGTCTTCCAGCTCATCCGGGTCGCTGCGAGATGCATCGAACAACCATTGATCGTACCACTCGAGAAATCGGCCATAGGCAGGCTCGTTGCCCGTCTGCCGTTTCCTTAGGCGATGCTCTGCCTCCCGATGAAGCCGCGCAGCGGTTAGCTTTGGAGTGAAGCTGTCCCAGGGTTCCGAATGCAACTGCTCTCGCCCCCAACGCATCAAACTGATGCAATAGCTCCGTTCAGCACTAGCGTCGAGATCTCCCGACACACTGAGACGCCGGACGAGCTGTCGGAGCGTATCAACGACGAGCTGATTTTCCGGCGTGCTCGCTGTCGCTTCTCCGATCAGCACCGGAAACGTTCGGGGCCAGGACAGGTTCGTCCAGCGCCGGTTAAGGTAGAGCTGAATGTCGAGGCGCCCGGAGATCGTCCCCTTCGATTCAGCCCGCACGATTTCTGACGATTGGGAATATCCCCTCTTGATCCTCTCGATGATCGGCTTCAGTTCCATGCCGCACGCCAAGGCGTGCCTCATCCTGAGCACGCCTGCAAACTCCTCGTACTCATCGACCTCTTCGTTTCCTACTTCGATTCTCGCCGCCTCAAGAACCACTTGTTCGGAATAGAAATAGGACGACAGCAAAGGCAGCGCCTCGCGAATAAAACGCCGAATCGAATCCGCTTCATTCAACGAAGTGCATTCCAGCCGCGATGATCCCGAGCAGTTCCCTCCGTGTTGCTCTGTCGAAAGGCTCGGTCAACGTCCCTGCAAACTCCTTCAGAACGTCCGGATCTACGACGTCAGTATCGAAAAGGGGAACGATCTTGACTGAAACTGCCCAGTCAAGCACGTCTCCAGCGGCTTCATCTGTCACTTTGTCCTGCATCAGACGCAGCACGAACAGTTCCGCAGTGTCGATGATCTGTGCCGTTCCGATCGGCAAATGCGGTGCCTGTTGTCCAGGTCCGGCATAACGGACTTGCTCGACAAGGTCGAAGAGCCGGGCCACCAGCGTCACCAATGGTCCGGCTAGTCGTTCCTGGATGTCGTCTGTCGTTTGTTGGGTCTTTGAGGGATCCAACGAGGTCAACCGCTTCGCTACTCTCGCCGCCACTCTCTCCACGACGATCCGGAATTCTTGGATGGCGAGTGGGGCGGGATCCGCCGAACTTGACCAAGCAACATTGTCTGGACGTTTGTCAGGGATGTTCACGGTTACGAATGTAAAGCGACGTCGGATCGCCTGACTGAGATTGTTCACGAACTGGCGATCAAAGGAATTCAGCGTTGCGACAATGCGGAACCGTCGTGGAACAACGAGATTGCGGTTTCCCTCGCGCTGGTGCGGAAGCGTTATCGGCAAGGTTGAGTCGGTTCCGAGCACGGCAAACAACTCGCCAAATGCGCGGTCCATATTCGCCCGGTTCAATTCGTCTATGAGAAGCCAATCTGCTTGCGGCTCCGCTGGATCGTCGAAATGCCTCACGATGGAGTTTGCGCAGCGCACGACGCACTCCGTAAAGTACCCATTTACCGGCACAATCTCTTCTTTGCGGTCCTCATGAAGCCGAAGCTCAAGCCTGCCGATGACATCGAACACCGTCCAGTCCTCGTGCGCCGTGACCGGAAGCGTGGACACCTGAAACGCATCGCAGAGTGCCCGCGCAAGGCTTGACTTCCCGGTTCCCGGTGGTCCCTGCAGGACAACATGACCCACCTGCAAGGCTGCCGCCGCAGCCCGAAGCGTTTCGGGCGCGATCAACAAGCCTTGCGTTGCCCAGGTGAGACGTTCGCTTAAATCCGGCGGTAAGTCGATGTCGTAGTCAGCGACCTCTCGGATCCGCTCGATCTTGTCGTGAAACTCCGTAGGCGGAATAGCTCCCTGGTCCTCCAATGTCGCCTCGTCCACATCAGGCATCGTCACCCCCAAAGTGAGTCTCAATTGGTTCCATATCCGTGATCGGTCTCGCTCGACGGAGAGAGAGCCGCACCGCAGTGGGACCCACGAGATCCTTGCCCACGACAAGATAGGTCCAGTTCAAGTCCGTGGACAGAATCAGCCGGTGGCTGCGGGCAACTCGGCAAAGCGTGAGTGTATTGCCCTCCACGACTCTCTCTCGATCACCCTCGAAAATGGACTCGAAATGCTCGCCCGACTTCAGCATGAAGACGGTGTCGCCCGCAACGGCAATCGACTCTGGTGCCTTTACGGCTCCCGCACTCGCGAGGCTCGGGACCGCTGCGCCGAGATAGTCGAAGTACGCCTGTTCCTCCGTGAACACCGGAGCAGCCGGAAGGCGATCCACGAACGTGGCGCTCACACCACAATCCGTAAGACTCGTCGTGTCCCCCAATGCGGCGGATACCAGTGGGATGTAGTGACGGTTGAAGAAATGCCTACGTCTGATCTCGTTCGGCCCGTAGTGCTCGCCTTCGTTTTCCTGCTCAAGCACGAGATGGTTCATTCCGGCGTGATTTGCGACCTGGTTTAGCGAGTTGTAGAACCCACCTGCGCGCCTATCAACGGGGAGCGGGTAATCCTCGACCCGTGAGGGATTTCTCCGCAAGTCGCGGACTGCTTCGACTGCCGCCCCGGCCATCGAAGTTGAAAACACTCGGCAGAAGATTCGCTCCAGCTCGGTCCACCAGAAGTAGTCTCCAAGATCCCGCATTGCGGAGTGAAGGAAGCGGTACGGCAACACGTCCGCATCGCTGTGTGCAGGGCTCCTGCTGCGACCTCGCGGCGGCCCTTGTAGCGGATAGCGAAACAAAAGGTTGAGGCCGATCCAGACAAAATCTTCTCTGCTGTTCGCCTCTGCGGCATCGTAAAACTGCTTTCCGGCTGGGGTCACTGTTATGGTGTTGGAGCGGCTGATCACATAGAGCAAGCCGAACTCCTCAAACGCCGCTTTCCAACTCTCCACGGCTTGACTACCGAGTTTGCGTGGCGCCCCAGGCGACTCCCAGTAGGCCTTGAGCGAACGATATGGTTCCTGGTCGTGCTCGTAGAATGAGCAGAACGTGGTCCACGCCTCTCTCGCGTCGGGACGGAAGGGATTCGGGTATGCGTAACTGTTGACCCTCCAGAAGTCCCCGATTTGAAAAGCCTCTGGCATAACTCAGTTTGCCACTTCGTCGTCGCGAAGCGTGAAATTGGGAAGCGGCAGACGGGCCGGATAGGGGCCATGCGTCTGCGTATTTCTGAGCGCAATCACCCAATCCATAGTTATGATGCCTCCCCGCCCGCCCCGCGGGAACTTCATGTAGTGTCGCCGGATGCGGTAGCCGAAAGCCTTCTCGAACGTGAGTCCCGCATCGGCGGCCAGGCGGATCATAGAGTCGTGCATGGGCAGCACGCCCTTGCGCGTCTGGCTATTACCTATCACTAGGAAGTAATAGGATCCGGGCTTCAGAATCTTCGCTGCGGAGCGAAAATGGCGAGCCATACTGTCGCAATACGCGCGCGTCGCCGCGACACGACCGGGAGTCATCTCCGCCTCGGAAATGAGATCGCTCAAGCACTGCGGAAGTGCAGGAACGGTCTTGTCCAAAGGATTCTTCGCCCCCGTCACGTTGCGGCGCATCTGATTGAACGTCTGGCGGTCTTCGACGCCCAGCAACGGTCCCAGCCAAAAATACTCCAGCATGAAGTTGTACATGTAGTCTACTGAATCAAGGTACGGCGGACTCGTTACGATCAGGTCCACAGACTGGGCCTGAAGCTGGATATCTGTCGCATCCCCTTGGATGACAATCGCCTCGGCAGACTCTCGACGAAGTGCCGCGAGCTCCTCAAGCCCCGCGAGAGCTTTTTCCAGCGCCCTGCAAAAGGCGCGTCCAACCTCCGGAGGCCGTTTCTTCAGTGTTCCAGAAACATAGGTTTTCTGTGTTTGGTCGTCAGCATTGGAGACTACTCGGAGGATCGAACTAAAAACACATAGCAGGAAAGTCAACTCCTCAGGAGAGGCGTCAAGCCCAACGGTAGACGCTAGCAACGACTGTAGATTCCCCCATGCATTTCGTGAAAACCAATGGCCGAAATTAGATATGTCTGGCATGGGCGGAACTAGCTGCGTCGCTGGTTGTTTCCAAGCACGGTCTAGCTCGTTTCTAAGCCCCTGCATTCTCCTTGGCCCTACCGGGGCCGTCTTCGCGCGCGAAATCATGCAAGCCAGCGGGTCACAATCAACTCCAATCGTTTTTCTAGAACGGAGAAGGCCCTCCACCAATGTCGTCCCTGAACCGCAAAACGGATCTAGCACGACGTCGCCTGGTTTCGCGAACTGGTCCATCACCCAACCCGGTATCTGCGGGATGTACTTCGCCGGGAAGCGGTGCA
Source organism: Pseudomonadales bacterium (assembly GCA_022825925.1). Taxonomy (GTDB): domain Bacteria; phylum Pseudomonadota; class Gammaproteobacteria; order Pseudomonadales; family Azotimanducaceae; genus VXNE01. Next base: position 12,280 of record JAJDVW010000129.1, read on the forward strand.
TGCCGTGTGTGAGGCCTGTCGTCTTGTTGCTCAGGCCGAGAGCGAATAGTTCGCCATTTGCGATCGCGTCGAAGGGTGGAAAGGATGGAACTTCGCGGAACAGCCGATCCCTCCCGTCGACGAGCTGGTCGGCGGCATCTAGTCCGCCGAATAGATCGGATTGGGACGGTGCCACTTAAATCCTCGGCGTCGGCTTGTTCACGAAAGCACCACGACGCTCTCGCGCATATTGTCTTCTAAGCTCTGCAGTCTGTTGCGTTGCTGTGGTGCAACCGTCAGATGGCGAGCTACTAGGATCTCCGCTTTCCGAAAGCCGCACTCCAACCCAAGATTCGCCAACATGACGTCCGTTGGAATGATGACGCCCGCGAATGCGGAATTGCCAACTACGATGAAGCACTTTCCGCCCGCAAGCGCGCTCCTGCAATGCTTGAGAGTAACCCGCATATCATCGAAATACCCTCGAAGCAGGTCGGGCACTCCCATCCGCCAGCTACTCGCGTCCTTATCCATTAGCGCGATGAATCGTTCCAAATTGGCCACAGATTGGCATGAGCGATTTAGATCGGCTCCGAGATGCGACCGCAGTGATGCCTTTCGGAATCGGCCGATGGACTCGTAGGAGTCGACAAAACCACCAAACCAAAGCTCTACCTTCATCGATTCGAAGTAATCAAATCTATTGGCATAAGGTGGGCTGAAGACAATGGAGTCGAACTTTTTACCCGGCAGGAAGCGGTCCATCTCTAGGACATTTCCTTCGATTGCGATTTGATCTCGCCAGGCCCCCTTTCGCCAGAAACGGGCATCCTGGATCATCATTCGTACGTGAGCGCAGAATGTATCGAGTGTGAATTTCCTCTGATCGCACCCGAACCGTTCTAACTGCCACTGTCCTTCGGGACGATGGATATACCCTGTCTTCAGGCGCTTCTTGTTGCGGTACTTGATTCCATTGCCTTCCTTAAAATAGCTACCGACCTTCTCGAGGATCGCGACCCACGCCAAGTGAAGGAAATCACGGCTCTCCTTGTCGCCAGAGAAGCTTGACTCGGTCAGGGACCTAATTCGAAGCAACGTATCGAGGATTGTCGGCTCGAACACCTTCGATGCAATCGAGAGCCCGGGTATCGGCCAGCGGTTCGCTGAGTCGATGGCGGCCTCCAGGCCGTTGATGTATTGCTTGACTGCCGTGAGCTGCGTACGCGAGAGTGGGGTCAACTTCACTTTCGCCGCAAAAATCGCCAGCGGGTTTATGTCGATGCCAGTCGAAGCGTTCCCGTTCTCTGCCGCGCCGATGAGGATGGAGCCGCAACCGCAGAATGGGTCCAATATGTTGTCGCCCAGTCCGAGCTTAGTAATCAGATTGGGAGAATAGGCTTCACGGTAGCGCAGCCACCTGTGTATCGGGGATTCCGCATTACCCTTCCAGTTTACGAAGGAAGAGAGATCCGAGCGATCCCGGAGTGGAACGGTGTCGTTGACCTCTTGCAGAAGAGCGCTTAGCGTGCGGTGACGAAAGCCGTCGGATGTCCGCCGATTTGCGCCGTTGATGATCGGAGATCCGATAGCTCCCGCCTCGTGCGCAGGGAAACTGCGCAGAGAGGTCACTCGACGCGGCTTGACTTCACCCTGTCGCCGAGCTTGTACTAAACGTGGCACGGTGCGTCCTCTTGGGTACAGGAGTCATCCCTGTGTCGACATGGCCTTGAGGAAGAACCCCAGGGTGTGACTGCTCTCCTATGCCGTAGACCGGTACGAAGGCGATCATGTCCGGGCTCCAGTTCAGGCGTTAGCGAGGTCAATGGGGCCTCCATCAGCTCTTGTGTTTGTCAGCCAGCCGCAAGGCCAGTTCGGGCTTTCCGTGCTCGCCGTACTTGTCCAGAAAGTCGCGTATCGCCTGTCTAGTCAGCCATGATGCGGAGACGTCCATCCGCCGCGCCAGCCTCCCCAGCGCCGCGTAGTCATCGCTGTCGAGACTGATCGTCGCCCGTTTCAGGCGTCTTTTCTCCGTCATGACGGGAGCCCCACCTGGACCTCGAACGACTGTAAGAATATACAGGCTGCAACGATGATGCAACTTCGATAGCACAGTGACTGCGCCGCGGTGCCTTTCTCGTTCAATCGATGACCATAGCATGAGCGACTTCCGTGCCATGGCCAACCGGGGTTCGGTCCCGGATTCGTCCAGCCGGTCTCTGAGGGGGAGAGCGCGATCTTCGCCCGTCGCCCCCCGCTTCACTGGGCGCAAGGACCTAGTCCCGGACACTCCGCCCCGGCGACGTCTGTCACGAACACATTTGTCCGCAAGTCCCAGCAGCCGGTGTGTCGATCATTTCCGCCCGCTCGTCCACGGTCAGGACAGTCAACACTCCGGGCCTTCTGCTGAGCGGGGTGGTGCCACGCGCCGCTTGGGAGCGCGGAAGCTACCAGAGATGTGTAACCGTTCGGTCGAGCCGGTATAGGCACTGGTAACGCGTTTCGACATTCGCTATGGTGGCCGCCATGGCGTATCGGGACGCGGACGACGAGCCGGCCCCGCCCGTTCCCGGCGGGGCTGCGGTGCCCGCGGCGGAGGACTGGCGGCATCTTTACGAGGAGACTCTGGAGCGGGCCGAGGCCGCCGAGGCGCGCGCGGAAGAGTTGAAGTGGGCGGCGGTAGCCGCGCGCACCGAGGCGGGAACGTACCGGGGGCTGTTCCAGACGGCGCGCCGCAAGCGGCTGGAGGCCGTGGAGCGGGCCAGGGAGGCCCGCCGCACGGCGCGGCGCGCGCGATCCCTGCAGGCCGAGGTGCGCCGTCTGCACAAGCTGCTGGCCGACGCCGGCGTCGAGTCGGGCCGCTACAGCGTCACGGGCCTGCGCCGGGAGATAGTCCGGCTGCGCCGGGAGGTGCCGCGCGCGGCGGTGCAGGCGCGCAAGATCCGCAAGCTGCACAAGGCCAACTGGCAGCTGCGCGTCGACAAGGCGGCGCTGCGCCGGCTCCTCTACGACGCCATGCGGGGCTACCGCGAGACGCGGCGCCTGGGCGACCAGGCGGAGCGGGTCCGGGCACTGAAGGACGAGACGCTCGATCTGCGTTACGCGCTGAAGCGCTCGGAGACCTTCAGGGACAAGCTGAAGGTGCGGCTGGTCGGCGCGGTGGAGACGGCGCGGTCGCTGTCGCCCGCGGCGGCGGACGCCGACCTGCGCAAGGCGCTGCGCCGCTCGCGGCGCCACAAGGCCGCGATGACCCGGCTGTCGAGGGAGAACGCGCAACTGCGGCGCACGGTCGGCAGACTGCGGCACCGGACCGGCACGCAGGAGACGGAGATCGCCAGGCTGCGCGCGACCCGCGCGGTGCTGTCCAAGGCGTTGCACGGCCGCAGGAGCGAGATGGGCGAGCGTCCCGGCAGCGGACGGCCGCGCGGCCAGGTGCGCGGCGCCCCCGGCCACGGCCGCACGCCGCGGCCCCGGCTCGAGGAGCGCGTCGAGGAGCACCACCCGACCGCGGAGGCCCGCACATGCGGCAGCTGCGGGAAGCCCTACGCGGCGGTCGGCGCGGAGCGGTCGGCGCTGCTCGAGATCGAGGTGAAGGCGCACCGGCGCATGATCCGCCGGGGGCGCTGGCGGCGGACGTGCGACTGCGCCTCGGCACCGGTGGAGGTCTCGGCGCCGCCGGTGCCGCGGCTGTTCCCCAACACGTCCTACGGCACCAGCGTCTGGTCGCGGGTGCTCTACGAGCGCTATGCGTGCCTGCGCCCGGTGCAGCGCGTCGCCGGATGGCTCGGCGACCAGGGGCTGCCAGTCGCGGCCGGCACGCTGGCCGATGCCGTGCCGCGCTTCGTGCCGCTGTTCGAACCGCTCGGCGCGGCGATCCTCGCGCACCAGGACGAGGCCGCGCTGCGGCACGCCGACGAGACCACCTGGCGGGTGCAGGCGCTGCGCGCGCAGGGCCGCTCCGCGCGCGCCTGGCTGTGGACCTCGGTGGGCGACGACACGGCGTACTTCCACATCGACCCGAGCCGCAGCGCCGCGGCGGCGCTGACGCTGTTCGGCGGGCTGCGGGCCGGCACGGTGCTCGTGTGCGACCGCTACAGCGCCTACAAGAAGCTGATGCGGCTGCTCGGCGGCATGGTGATCCTGCAGTTCTGCTGGGCGCACATGCGCAGGGACTTCATGCAGTGCGCCGCGGGACAGGTCGATCTCGCCGGCTGGTGCGAGGCATGGCTCGAACGGATCGCCGCGATCTACCGCCTCAACGCGGCGCGGCTGGTCTGTCACGACCCCGGCATGGAGCGCCAGAGCGCGGCGTTCGACGCGGCGCAGGAAGCGCTCGAGGCGGCGCTGGACGACGTGTTCGCACGCGCCGGGCGGGAACTGGACGGGTTGCCGGAAGACGCCCGCGAAGGCAAGGCGCTACGCTCGCTGGTGAACCACCGCGAGGGGCTGACCGTGTTCGTCGAACGCCCGCGCACGCCGATGGACAACAACCTGGCCGAACGGCTGCTGCGGGGGCCGGTGATCGGCCGGCGCCTGTCGTTCGGCTCCGACTCCGAAGCCGGCGCGAAGCTCGCGGCGCTCATGTACTCGGTGGTCGGCACCCTGAACCTGAACGGCATCGACGTGCCGCGCTGGCTCGACGCGTGGCTGGCGGCGTGCGCCGCGAACGGCGGCGAGCCGCCCGACGACCTCGCGCCGTGGCTGCCGTGGTTGATGGACGACGCGCGCCGCCGCGCACTGACGGCGCCGGGATGACCGGCGCGGTCGAGTGCCGCTACCACGGGCGCGACTTCACCGTCGCGGAGATGGCGCTGCTGCGCGAGCTGATCGCCGGTCCGCCGCCGCTGAACCGCCACGCCCTGTCCCGGGAGTTCTGCCGCCGCATCGGCTGGTACAAGGCCGACGGCGGCCTGAAGGACATGATGGCCCGCGTGGTGATGCTGGCCATGCACCGCGACGGGCGCATCGAACTACCGCCGCCGAAGTGGGCCCAGAACCGGCCCGGGCCGATCGTGTTCGGGCCGGACACCGAGCCGCCGCTGTTGCCGCCGCCGACCACGCTCGACGAGGTCCGGCCCGTCGAACTGCGCACCGCGGTGCGCTACTCGCGCGAAGGCAAGCTCTGGAACGAGTACGTCGCGCGCTACCACTACCTCGGCTACAAGACGCTGGTCGGCGCACAGATGCGCTACGTCGCGCTCGCCCGCGACGGCACGCCGCTGGCCATGCTCGGCTTCTCCACCGCCGCCTGGCGGCTTGCGCCGCGCGACCGCTTCATCGGCTGGACGCCGGAACTGCGCGAGCAGAACCTGCCGCGCGTCGTCGACAACCCGCGCTTCCTGATCCTGCCGTGGATCCACATCCCCAACCTCGGCTCGCACATCCTCGCCATCGTGCGCCGCCAGCTGCCCGTCGACTGGACGGCGCGCTACAGCACGACCCCGGTGCTGATCGAGACCTTCGTCGAGACGCCGCGCTACACCGGCGCCGTCTACCGGGCGTCCGGCTGGACCCGTGTGGGCGCCACCCAGGGGCGCGGCCGCTACGACACGCAGAACCGCTACGACAAGCCGAAGAAGGACATCTGGCTGCGGCCCCTGCGCAAGGACTGGAAGCGCATCCTCAACCGCTAGACGCTGGCCAAACTTACCGGCACGACCGAACGGTTACAGATGTAGACGAATCAGCTCGCGTGTGCGTACCCGCGAATATCTGATACGCTTTCTGATAACTACAGGACGACTATCTCATTTATTTCAATAAAAACAGACAGTTATCAACGTGATATGGTGGAGGCGGCGGGAGTCGAACCCGCGTCCGTCGGTCCTCCATCGTCGGATCTACATGCTTAGTTTCGTCTATTGCTTTAGCCCGCGGGCGACCCGACGAACAGGGTGCCCTGAGGCGATTCCCTAAGGTTTGGCGTCCGGAGTCGGGACGTCCTCCGGCCGCGATCCCGTGAACTTGCCCCCGATGGACCGCCACGGGCAGCAGGCCATCGAGGTTAGCCTCAAGCGGCTAGTGCGTAGTTGTCGTCGTTGGCAACTATTTCAGGTTGCAGCAATGGATTCACGAGAGTTGCTACCCTCTCGGCATGCACCTTCGACTTCGATACCGCCGTCGAAACCAGATCGCCCCCAAGGGTGTCGAACCGGACGCCCATTGTAGCAGGACCGTCTTCCGCCACGGCCGGTCGGTCGCCGCGACGCTGGGGCTCCTGTTGGTGGTCGCCCAGGCCGCCCTTTCCGCGCCGGCCGCCCCCGGCGAGCGGGCCCGGGACCACCTCGCCCGCGCCATCGAGCACATCGAGGCGGAGCGCTACGCGCTTGCGCGCAGCTACCTCGAGCCGGTGCTCCTGAGTCCCTGGATCACGTCCCGCCAGCGCGCCCGCGCGTACTACTACCGCGGCTTCGCCTTCGCCTCCGAGGCAATGTACGTCTCCGCGGCGCAGGACTACGTGCGCGCGCTCGAGTTCCATCCGAGCCTGCCGCAGGCGCTGTCCGGACTCGCGCACCTCTACGGCGAGGGGCTCGGACTGGTCCGGGACGATGCCGCGGCGTTCCGGCTCGCGCTGAAGGCCGCGCGGGGCGGTGACGGGGCCGCGCGCGTCCGGGTCGGGGTGTCCTACCTCGGCAGCGATATCGCCCGGGCCCGCTACTGGCTCCAGGCCGCGGCGGAGGACGGCTATGTCCCGGCCTACGTCCACCTGGCCCGCAGCTTCAGGCGTTCGTTCGCGGACTCGCCGGACCCGGCCGCCGCGCGGCACTGGTACGAACGGGCCGAGGGCGCCGGCAGCGTGGAGGCGACGCTGGCCCTCGGCCACATGTTCCGGAACGGGGAGCTCGGCCCCCCCGACCCGGGCGAGGCGGCGCGGCGATTCGAACGGGCGTCCGCCGCCGGCTCCGGGCATGCGCAGGCGGCGCTCGCCCACCTGTACGTCGGCGGTGAGGGCGTACCGAGAGATCTCCGCCGCGCCCACGCGCTCTACACGGAAGCCGCGACCCGGCATGTCGCGGCCGCCTACACCGGGCTCGGCCACCTGTACGAGACGGGCGCGGGAACCGCGCGCAACGCGATCCTCGCCGAGCGATGGTATCGGCGCGCCGCAGAGGCGGACGAGGCGGTCGCCCAGTACCGCCTCGGGCGCCTGCTGCTCGCGGACCGTTCGGGCGACCGTCTCGAAGAGGCGGTGCACTGGCTCCAGCGCGCCGCCGGCGCGGGTCACGCGGCGGCGCAGAACGCGGCGGCCTGGATTCTGGCTACGTCGCCCCGCGACGCGGTGCGCAACGGCGCGCTCGCGGTCCACCTCGCCGAGCGGGCGGTCGCACAGGCGGAGGACGCGGACACCCTCGACACCCTGGCGGCCGCGTTGGCCGAAGAAGGGGACTTCCCCCGCGCGATCGCATCGCAACGCCTGGCGCTCGCGCGCCTCGACCCGGGCGACGACCGCCGCGCGGAACTGCTCGCGCGCCTGGCCAGCTACGAAGCCAGCCGGCCCTGGCGGGAGTAACGGGCGTGCCGCGGCTCCGCCGTCATGCGCCCAGCTTGTCGAAGAGGTCCTCGATCGACGACGCCACCGCATAGAGGTCTTCGGTGTCGCCGTGGGCAAACCCCGTTGCGACGACATGGTCGATGAGGGACACCAGCGGGTCCCAGTAGCCTTCGCGGTTCGCGAGCACGATCGGTCTGTCGTGCAGGCCGAGCTGTCGCCAGGTGAGGACTTCGATGGTCTCGTCCAACGTGCCGAGCCCGCCCGGCAGCGACACGAAGGCGTCCGCCAGCTCGAACATCGTCCGCTTGCGCGCATGCATGTCGTCCACCACGACCAGTTCGGTCAGCCCGGTCGCCGGGACCTCGGCCTCCATCGAACGCGGAATGACCCCGACCACGCGTCCACCGTCGGCGAGCGCCGCGTCCGCCACGCTCCCCATCAGGCCGACGCCACCGCCGCCGTAGACGATCCCGAGCCCCCGCGCGGCACAGGCGGCCCCGAGCGCGCGCGCGTGGTCAGTGAACGCGGCATCGTGTCCCGAGCTCGCGCCGCAGTAGACGCACAACGTCTGGATCTCCCGCAATCCGGCCTCCGTTCCATCCCGTACGAGCGCGCTGGCGCCGACGAAGCGCGAGCTTATCGCAGCCGCGAGGCCGGTCACCGCATGGCGGGGGACCGGCGTTTCTGGTAAAAAGCACGCCGCTTTTCTCGGACTGCGACCGGTGAGCGAAGCCCGGCGGCAAACGCGCATCGTCTACGAAGGCTTCATCGAGCTGGCCAACGGCAACGGCGGCGTTGTCGAGGTCGGGGGCCTGGTCGCCTACATGCGCGGACGAAACCGACCCATGGGCGCGTGGCAAGTCCGGGGCGAACTCTCGACGCTCCAGGCGGCGGGACTCATCGCCGTCGACGAGGCGTCGGCAAGCTGGCGTCCGGTCGAGGGCCAGGACTTCGATTCCGCGTACGCTGCGGAGTAGAGTCCTCGGGCTTTGCCGTTCCTCCGCGCGCCGACGCAAGCTGCAGACAGCCCGCAGCACCTGTCGGATCGGACTCCGGGAGGCCACATTGCGCAGGCTCACGATCACGCTCGACGACCAGTTGCACCGCGCCCTCAGGGAGACGGCCGTCCGCCAGGGCCGCACCGTCACGTCCATCATCGAGGAGAGCCTGCGCCTGCGTGGCATCGGCGATCAGGCCGGCGCCCCATCCCTGGTTGCCAAGGCGCGGGAACGCGCGCGGATGGCACCCGGCAAGGCTCTTGAACTGGCCATTGGGGAGACTCGCGCGAAGCGCGAGGGTTGACTACAGCGCCAGTCTTCGTCGTCGACACAAATGTCGTACCGCATGCGCCCGGACTGTCCCCGCCCCCCTCGTCCGCGTACTCTTGCGCCATGAGCGAAGAAACCGAATCCCTCGACTTCGAGGCCGCACTCGCCGAACTCGAAGCCCTCGTGCAACGGATGGAGACCGGCTCCCTGACCCTGGAGGAGTCCCTTGAGGCGTTCGAGCGCGGCGTGCGGCTGACGCGTCAGTGCCAGGCCGCGCTCGAACGTGCGGAACTGCGGGTCAAGGCCTTGATGGAGGACGGCACGGAGACTCCGGTCCCGGAGGCCGCCTCGGGCGACGATGGCGGATGACGGCGGGGCGTCCGCCGAAGCGGTCACGGCCCGTTTCGCGGCACCGATCGAAGACGCCCTCGCCCGCCACCTCCCCGCCCCCGAGCCCGAGCGGTTCGACCTCTCCCCGAAACTCGCGGAGGCCTTGCGCTACGCCGCGCTCGGCGGGGGCAAGCGGCTGCGGCCCACCATTGCCTGTGCGACCTGCGTCTCCCTCGGCGGACAACTCGAAGCCGCGGTCGACCCCGCCGCCGCGATCGAGTACGTCCACGCGTACTCCCTCGTCCACGACGATCTCCCCGCCATGGACGACGACGACCTCCGCCGCGGGCGGCCGTCGTGTCACATCGCCTTCGACGAGGCGACGGCCGTGCTCGTGGGCGACGGGTTGCAGACCCTGGCGTTCGAGGTGCTCGCCGACGCACCGGGCCTCCCGGAAGCCACCCGGCTGCGCATGGTCCGGCTGCTCGCGGACGCCGCCGGGTGGCGCGGCATGGTCGGCGGGCAGGCGTGCGACATGGACGCGACCGGCGCTCCGCCGCTGTCGCTGACCCGACTGCAACGCATGCACGCGGCGAAGACGGGCCGGCTCTTCCGCGTCGCCGTGCAGTTCGGTGCGTTATCCGCCCTGCCGGACATCGACGACCGGCGTTTCCGGCACCTCACGACCTTTGGCGAGCGCCTCGGCCTCGCCTTCCAGATCGTGGACGACGTCCTCGACGTCACGCAGTCGAGCGACCAGCTCGGCAAGCCCGCCGGCTCCGACGCGGCCCTCGGCAAGAACACCTATCCCGCGCTGGTCGGCCTCGACCGGGCACGGTCGCTGGCGCACGACACGCTCTCGGAAGCGCTTCGCATACTGGAAGGGCTCGGCCTGCGTCACGGTCCGCTCGACGCGCTGGCGCGTGCGACGGTGGAGCGGGTGCGGTAGCGCATGCCGGCGGTCGCGTCGATAGCCGCCCGCCTGAGCCGCATCGGTCGGGACTTTCCGGGCATCTCGTCGGGTCGAACGCGCTTTCGGGCGGACGAGTCCGGCGTCCTCGCGGAGATGTCCTTCGACGACAGTCCAGCCGGCACGGCCGCCCGGCTCACCATGGAGCACATTCTTCGCCGCCGCCCGCTTCCACCTGAGGCGGCCGTCGCCCGGGACGGCGAGGTGCGGCTGTCGCTCGGGGCCCGCGACGCGCTCGGGTTCGCGCGCGCCCTCGGTTACGCCGGCACGGAGTGTCTCGCGCCGGCGCGTCCATCGCGCGAACTCGCGACCGTGCCGCTCCCGACGCTGCTGAGTCACGTACTCATCGCGTTCGAACGGGACTACGGCGAAGCGGGCCCGGAGGCGCCGACGCTCCCCGCCTGGTCCAACGTGCTGCGCGTCTTCGGCGCCGACGCCCTCACCGACCGGGAACTCGGCGCGCGCGCAGTCCTCGCGAAGCGCGTGGTCCGGGTCGTACAGCGCGACCTGACGCGCCTCGGCTGGCTCGAGCGCGCCGCCGCCGGGAGCCGGACGTTCCGGCTGACCGATCGTGGCATGGGGCTCGAAGCCGCCGGGCGCCGCCGGCTTGCCGAGGTCGAGGCGTCGTGGCGCCGTCGGCACGGTTCCGCCGCGATCGGGCGCCTGCGGGACGCGCTTGCCCAGGTGGTATCCGCCCAGGACCTCGAGTGGCCGTGGTACCTCACCGGCTACGGTCCCGCCGATGCCTCCCTCACGGGCGGCTCGTACCTGCCGGCGGAGCCCGGCCCGCCACGCCTTCCGGGACGCGGGACCGAATGGCCGGCGGTCGCGCGGGACACGTCCGCGACCGCGACGGAGCTCCCCCTGTCGGCGTTGCTGTCGCAGGTGCTGGCCGCGTTCACCGTGGACTACGAGGAAGCGCACCTCGGCCCGCTCAACGCCGCGTCGGTGTTCCTCTCCCAGGTGCCCGGCGACGCCATCTCCCTGGAGCGGGCGCGCGCCATCTGCGACGTGAGCGGTACCGACAAGTCGACCCCGGAGCGGCATCTCTGCGTGGTCGTCGAACCCGGCCGGCCCAGCGACGGGACGCGGATGGTCCACCTGACGCCCAAGGCGCGGCGGATCCGCGACTCCTACCCCGCGCTGGTCATGGACATCGAGGCCGCCTGGCGGAAGCGATACGGCACCGGCGTCCTCGATGGGCTGCGGGGCGCGCTCGAGACGCTCGACGCCGGCACGGCGCCGGGAACGCCCGACTATCCGGACACTCGGGCGTGGCTCCACCCCGCTTCGATGAAGGCCCGCCGCGCCATGGGGCGGGTCCCGGACGGGCAGCCGGTGCACCTGGCGTGGCATTCCGGGCAGTCACGGCCGACGGACTGGTAACGCCCGGATTCAGGTCCCGAGCAGCCGCTCCACCGCCGCGTGCCAGCCGTCCAGCCACGCCGCTCGCGTCGCCGGCGTGACGGCCGGCAGGAAACGGCGTTCGCCTTCCGCCGCCGCCATCGCGGTCGTGTCCTCGATCAGTCCCGCCCCCACCGCCGCCAGGGCGGCCGCGCCGAGGGCCGTGGTCTCCTGCAGCGGCGTCCGTTCCACGGCGACGTCCAGCACGTCCGCAAGGAACTGGCAGAACCAGTCGTTCGCCACCATGCCGCCGTCCACCCGCAGGGTTTCGACGGCGACGCCGTCCGCGGCGATCGCGGCCACGAGATCCGCCGTCTGGAAGCCCACGCTCTTGAGCGTGGCGGTGACGATCTCGTCGCGGCCGTCGTCGAGGGTCAGGCCCGTGATGGCGCCGCGCACGTCGGCGCGCCAGTGCGGTGCACCAAGACCGGTGAAGGCCGGCACGACATGCACGCCCCGCGTGTCGCCGCCGATCCGGCGCGCGATGGCCTCCGTCTCGGCCGCCGTCCCGATCAGACCGAGCCGGTCCCGCAGCCACTTCACCGCGACGCCGGCCACGAATATGCTGCCTTCCAGGGCGAACGTCGTCTCGCCGCCCAGCCGGTAGCCGACGGTCGTCAGCAGCCGCGCGTCCGACGCCGGCTTCGTCGCGCCCGTGTTGGTCATCAGGAAGCAGCCGGTGCCGTACGTGCTCTTCGTCATCCCGGGGCGCAGGCAGCCCTGGCCCACGAGCGCCGCCTGCTGGTCCCCCGCCACGCCCCGGATCGGGATCGCCGCCCCGAAGTGGGACGCCTCGCAGACGCCGAAATCGTCGACGCAGTCCTTCACCTCCGGCAGCAGCGCGATCGGGATGTCGAAGTAGTCGAGCAGCGTGTCGCTCCACGCGTGGTGGGCGATGTCGTAGAGCTGCGTGCGGGATGCGTTCGTCGCGTCGGTGCAGTGGCACCGGCCGCCGGTGAACCGCCAGACGAGGAAGCTGTCGATCGTGCCGAAGCATAGGCGGCCGGCCCGCGCCGCCGCACGCACGCCGTCCCGCTCCAGGAGCCAGGCGAGCTTGGTGCTTGAGAAGTACGGGTCGACCACGAGCCCGGTCACGTCCCGGATGCCCGCCTCGACGCCCTCCCGGACCATGTCCGCGCAGCGGTCCGCCGTGCGCCGGTCCTGCAGACGATGGCCGGATGGACGGCCTTTCCCGTTTGCGCATCCCAGACGACGGTGGTCTCGCGCTGGTTCGCTATGCCCATGGCCGCGATGTCGGTGGCCGCGACTCCGGACGCCGCGAGGGCGTCGCGCACGGCCTGCACCGTAGTCCGCCAGATGACCTCGGGATCCTGCTCCACCCAGCCGTCCGCGGGGAACGTCGAGTCGAAGTCCCGTTGGCCGACGCCGAGAACAGCGCCCGAAGTGTCGAACACGATCGCGCGCGAGCTGGACGTACCCTGGTCCACCGCGAGGACGTACGGCATGGATGACTCCCTTCGTTTGAACGCAAGATCGTAACAGGCACGCGGCGGGTGGCGGGCCGGCTCAAAACGCCCTTGCGCCACGCCCCGAATACTGTATATTCGTACATAAAACGGATCGGTGGAGGCACCTTGGCCATCGTCCGCCAAACGGGCGAGTTGTCCACAGATCTCCACCGTTTGGTCACCGACGACGCACAAGCCATCAAGTGGTTTTCCCCTTGTGTCCTGGCTTGAAACGCTTTATGTTGCGGTCTTGTGCGTTCGCAAACACTATATCTAGCGTAGAAGGAGTTCGTTAGCGCGCCTCGTCGCAAACGCCGGAAAAAGGTAGAGCGCCAGCAACAGATAGAAGGAGAGCCCTGGATCGATGCAGACACCGACGGTCACGGAATCCACTGGCGGCCCCGACCCCGCCGCTCCGGCCATCCCGACGATCACCCCGTCGCTCGCCGCCACCGCACCGGGACAACTGCGCGTCATCAAGCGCAACGGCACCGTGGCCCCGTACACCGACGACAAGATCGAGGTCGCGATGGCGAAGGCCTTCCTGGCGGTGGAGGGCGGCACGGCGGCGGCCTCCTCGCGCATCCGGGAACGCGTCTCGGCGCTGACCCACCAGGTGACCGCCGTCTTTCAGCGGCGCTTCCCCTCCGGGGGCACGATCCACATCGAGGACATCCAGGACCAGGTCGAACTGGCGCTGATGCGCGCCGGCGAGCACAAGGTGGCGCGCGACTACGTGCTCTACCGCGAGGAGCGGGCGCGCATCCGGGCGGAGCGGCAGCAGTCCGGGGAAGACCGGGACGCCGCCCCCCCGCTGACCGTCCTCGGCGCGGACGGCGAAACCCGTCCCCTCGACACGGCCCGCATCCAGACCCTCGTGAGCGAGGCTTGCCAGGGACTGCACGACGTCGACGCCGCGGGGATCATCGCCGAAGCCCGCTCCAACATGTACGACGGCATCGAGGAGAAGGACGTGGGCGCGGCCCTCGTCATGGCGGCCCGGACCCTCGTCGAGGAAGAGCCCAACTACACCTACGTCGCCGCGCGCCTGCTGCTGGACGAACTCCGCACGGAGGCGCTCGCCTTCATGGACGTGCGCGTCCCCGACGCGGCGGACCACCGTGCGACGCAGTCGGAAATGGCCGCGCTCTACGGCCAGGCGCTCCATGCGTTCATCGCCCGGGGCGCGGAGCTGGAACTGCTCGCGCCGGAGCTCAGACGCTTCGACCTCGACGCGCTCGGCCGGGCGCTCAAGCCCGAACGCGACCTGCAGTTCACCTACCTCGGCCTGCAGACGCTGTACGACCGGTACTTCATCCACTCCGGCGACACCCGCTTCGAGTTGCCGCAGATCTTCTTCATGCGCGTCGCGATGGGACTCGCCGTGCAGGAGGACGACCGGGAAGCCCGGGCGATCGAGTTCTACAACCTGCTGTCGTCGTTCGATTACATGAGTTCGACCCCGACGCTCTTCAACTCCGGGACCCTGCGCCCGCAGTTGTCCTCATGCTTCCTGAGCACGGTCTCGGACGATCTCGACGGCATCTACAGCGCCATCCGCGACAACGCGCTGCTCTCGAAGTGGGCCGGCGGACTCGGCAACGACTGGACGCCGGTGCGCGCCCTCGGCTCCTACATCAAGGGGACGAACGGCAAGTCCCAGGGCGTGGTGCCGTTCCTGAAGGTGGTCAACGACACGGCGGTAGCAGTGAATCAGGGCGGAAAACGCAAGGGCGCCGTCTGCTCCTACCTCGAGACCTGGCACCTCGACATCGAGGAGTTCCTCGAGCTGCGCAAGAACACCGGCGACGACCGGCGGCGCACCCACGACATGAACACGGCCAACTGGGTGCCGGATCTCTTCATGAAGCGCGTCTTCGAGGACGGCACGTGGACGCTGTTCTCGCCGAACGAGACGCCGGACCTGCACGATCTGTGCGGGCGCGCGTTCGAACAGCGCTACGAGGCCTACGAGGAGCAGACGCGCACCGGGGAGATGACGCTGTTCAAGCGCGTCCAGGCCCAGGAGCTGTGGCGCAAGATGCTCTCGATGCTGTTCGAGACGGGGCATCCCTGGATCACGTTCAAGGACAGCTGCAACGTCCGCTCGCCCCAGCAGCACGTGGGCGTGGTGCACTCGTCCAACCTCTGCACCGAGATCACGCTCAACACGTCGAAGGACGAGATCGCGGTCTGCAACCTCGGCTCCGTCAACCTCGCCCAGCACCTGAAGGACGGCGAACTCGACGGCAAGAAGCTCCGGAAGACGGTGCGCACGGCGGTGCGGATGCTCGACAACGTCATCGACATCAACTACTACTCGGTGCCCCAGGCGCACGCCTCGAACATGCGCCACCGGCCCGTCGGGCTCGGCATCATGGGTTTCCAGGACGCGCTCTACCAGTTGCGCATCCCCTACGGGTCCGAGGACGCGGTCGAGTTCGCCGACCGGTCCATGGAGGCGGTGTCGTTCCACGCGATCGAGGCGTCCGTCCGGCTGGCGCGGGAGCGGGGCAGCTACGCGAGCTTCGAGGGCTCGCTGTGGAGCCAGGGGGTGCTGCCGATCGACTCCCTGAAGCGCCTGCGCGACGAGCGCTGGGGCGAGTACCTCGACGCGGATTTCAGCACGACCCTCGAATGGGACAAGCTGCGCGACCGGGTCCGCATGCACGGCATGCGCAACTCGAACGTCATGGCGATCGCCCCGACGGCGACGATCGCCAACATCACGGGGGTCTCGCAGTCGATCGAGCCGACGTACCAGAACCTGTTCGTGAAATCGAACCTCTCGGGCGAGTTCACCGTCGTCAATCCCTACCTGGTCCACGATCTCAAGGGCCGTGGCCTCTGGGACAACGTCATGGTGAACGACCTCAAGTACTACGACGGCAGCGTCGCCCGCATCGACCGGGTGCCCGAGGACCTGAAGCAGCTCTACGCCACGGCGTTCGAGGTGGAGCCGCGCTGGCTGGTGGACGCCGCGAGCCGGCGCCAGAAATGGATCGACCAGGCCCAGTCCCTGAACCTCTACATCGCCGGCGCGTCGGGCAAGAAGCTCGACGTCACCTACCGGATGGCGTGGATGCGCGGCCTGAAAACGACCTACTACCTGCGTTCGCTCGGCGCCACGGCCGCCGAGAAATCGACCCTCGAGACGGGTGTGCTGAACGCGGTGGAGGCCGGGGGCGGCCTCCCCCCGGCGGATGCCCCGACGGAGAACGCGCCGCTGGCCTGCGCCATCGACGATCCCGACTGCGAAGCCTGTCAGTAACGAACACGAGGAGCTGACGAAGCATGCCCATGCAACTCTCCTGGGACGACTACGACACCGACACCGAAGAGACCGCCGGAGTCATCGCGGACCTGGCGGTCCGGGACGGGGCGGCGCCGGACGCGCCCGCGGAACCCGTCAACACCGGTCTCGACATGGCGCTGGCCGTCGAGCCTGCCGTGCCGGAGCCGCCGCCGTTCGTGGCACCGCCGCGGCCGTCCGTGGCAGCGGAGGCCTCGGCGCGTGCCGAGGCGCCGGCGCCCGTGCCCGAGGTCGTCTTCGAGGCGCCGGCGGAAGCGTCCCCCGAAGCCGCCCCTGCCACGGCGCCCGAGCTGGACCTCGAGGACGAGGCGAGCCGCGAGCGCGTGACGGTCGACCAGAAGGCGATGATCAACTGCCGGGCGGACCTCAACCAGCTCGTGCCCTTCAAGTACGACTGGGCGTGGCAGAAGTACCTGGACGGCTGCGCCAACCACTGGATGCCGCAGGAAATCAACATGACCGCGGACATCATGCTGTGGAAGTCCGAGGACGGCCTGACCCCGGACGAGCGCAAGATCGTCAAGCGCAGCCTCGGCTTCTTCTCGACCGCCGACTCGCTGGTGGCGAACAACCTCGCGCTCGCGATCTACCGCCTGATCACCAACCCCGAGTGCCGCCAGTACATCCTGCGCCAGGCCTTCGAGGAGGCCATCCACACGCACGCCTACCAGTACTGCATCGAGTCCCTCGGCATGGACGAGGGCGAGATCTTCAACATGTACCGGGAAGTGGAATCCGTCGAGGCCAAGGCGGCCTGGGCGCTCCGGTACACGCGCGCCCTCGCGGACCCGACCTTCCGCACGGGCACGCCGGAGAACGACCGGACGCTGCTCGAGAACCTGATCGCGTACTACTGCGTGCTGGAGGGCATCTTCTTCTACTGCGGCTTCACGCAGATCCTCTCCATGGGCCGCCGCAACAAGATGACGGGCACCTCCGAGCAGTTCCAGTACATCCTGCGCGACGAGTCGATGCACGTGAACTTCGGCATCGACGTCATCAACCAGATCAAGCTCGAGAACCCGCACCTCTGGGACGAGGAGATGCAGGGCCACGCCGAGCGCATGATCCTGGAAGGCACGGAACTCGAGATCCGCTACGCCCAGGACACGATGCCGCGGGGCGTGCTCGGCATGAACGCCAACATGATGGCCGAGTACCTGCGCTTCATCGCCAACCGGAGACTGGCGCAGATCGGGCTGACGGAGCACTTCCCCGGCGTCAAGAACCCCTTCCCGTGGATGTCCGAGATCATGGACCTGAAGAAGGAGAAGAACTTCTTCGAGACGCGGGTGACGGAGTACCAGACGGGGGGCGCGTTGAGTTGGGACTGAGGGAAGCCGACGGCCGTGCTCGTCCCCCGCGGCACTCTGGCCGCGATGATGCGCGGAGGCCCTCCGCCCCTTTCCAACGAGGTCTTTTCGAGATGACGACGGATACACGAGGCGCCGAACGGCCCCAACGGGAGCCTGTGGACCTCAATGCGGACCTGGCCGCGCAACTCGAGGGCCTCCGCTTCGGGACCGTCCTGGCCGACCCTCCGTGGCGATTCACGAACCGCACGGGGAAGGTCGCCCCGGAACATCGCCGCCTGACGCGATACGGAACGCTGTCGATCGACGAAATCGAGGCATTGCCAGTTGCCCAGCATGTCGAGGACGTAGCCCATTGCTACCTGTGGGTGCCGAACGCACTGCTGCCATGGGGGCTGCGCGTGATGACGGCATGGGGGTTCGAGTACAAGACGAACCTGGTGTGGATGAAGGTCCGCAAGGACGGCGGGCCAGACGGTCGCGGAGTCGGTTTCTACTTCCGTAACGTGACCGAGGTAATCCTGTTCGGGGTCCGCGGCAAGGGTGCACGGACGCTCGACCCCGGCCGGAGCCAGGTCAACCTGATTGCCAGCCGCAAGCGCGAACACTCCCGCAAGCCCGACGAGCAGTACGCCATCATCGAGGCGTGCTCACGCGGGCCGTACCTCGAACTTTTCGGCAGAGGCACGCGCGAGGGCTGGACAGTTTGGGGTGAACAGGCCCAGGCGGACTACGCGCCGGATTGGCCAACCTATGCGCATAACTCCACGACGCGGCAGCAAGCGTCGGCATGAGTTTGGAGGAGCTGACGCAGGCGGGCTTCGATGTCCACGAGACCAATCACGCGGAGGCGATTCTGTCTCGCGACTTCCGCGATGAGTTCACGGACCTGTGCGCGACGTTGTTGGCCGTGCGGATCAGGTGTACAGAGATGCTGCAAGGCGGCGGCAACGAGGCGCCACCCACGCGGCGCCTGCGACGCAGCTTGGCCGCGGCAGGGTGGGGGAAACGCAATATCGTCGTCCGCAAGACGGTGGACGGGGTCGCATTGTCAAGCCGGTCGCATGAGATCGACCACGTACACCATAGCGAACGCGGTACGCTGGCCCTGGAAATCGAGTGGAACAACAAGGACCCGTTCTTCGACCGCGACCTTGAGAACTTCCAACGGCTTCACGCCGACGGGGCAATCAGCGTCGGCATCGTAGTCACACGAGGGCAATCACTACAGACCGCCATCCGCGACACGCTCACCGCCTGTGCGAAGGTGAACAACCTGCACAGCGTCGACGACTTTGCACGGCTGGGCATCAAGGAGCCAACTGCAAATCAACGCTCCCGCCTGCAACGGCTGGCCCAAGACATGGATTTCGCCACTGCCACCGCCACGATGATGGCGACCAAGTACGGCGAGAGCACGACCCATTGGAAGAAGCTCACCGAGCGCCTGGAACGAGGTGTTGGCAACCCCTGTCCGCTACTGCCGATTGGCTTGCCTGCATCGTGCG
Source organism: Pseudomonadales bacterium (assembly GCA_022825925.1). Classification (GTDB taxonomy): domain Bacteria; phylum Pseudomonadota; class Gammaproteobacteria; order Pseudomonadales; family Azotimanducaceae; genus VXNE01. Next base: position 31,326 of record JAJDVW010000129.1, read on the forward strand.
TCGACATCGTCGAGGAACCGTAAGGCCCCAATCAGCCCGCCCATGCCACGCTCGCCATGATCGCCGGCTACTGCTGGCCGCAGAGCGCCCTGCCGGGCGAGACGGTCACCCTGCACTGCCACTCCGACGCGGCCCGCTTCGGCTTCGAGATCGTCCGGCGCGGCGAGCGCGAACGGACCGTTTTCGAGTCGTCGTCAATGGCCGCGACCGCCCAGCCGATGCCCGACGATCTCGCGAGCCATGGCTGTCGATGGGCGGCCTCCTGCGAAATCACCGTCGATCCGGCCTGGCCTTCCGGCATGTACGTGGTCCGCCTCGCGGACAGCGACGACCATCGCGCCGACGCGTTCTTCGTCGTGCGCGCGGCGGAACCCGCGGACGCGATGCTGGTGCTCTCGACCTCCACCTGGGCCGCGTACAACGACTGGGGCGGGCCGAGCTTCTACACCGGCAGCCACATCTCCGCCACGCGACGTCCCTTGCCGCCCGGCTTCCTCGAGAAGAGCGACCCCGAGAAGCAGCGCGTCGCCCACTTCAAGCAGTGGTCCCGGGAGGAACTCGCGGACTACCGCGCGCTCGGCTACTCGCCCTGGTGCATCGCGGCGGGCTACGCGAACTGGGAGTACCTCTTCGTCCGCTGGGCCGAGTCCCGCGGCTGGCGGCTTGGGTTCGCCACCAGCCAGGACCTCGACCGGGACCGCGGCCTGCTGGACGGCTGGCCCGCCTACCTCTCCGTCGGCCACGACGAGTACTGGTCCGAAGGCATGCGCGACACGGTGGAGGGCTACGTCGAGGCGGGCGGCAACGCGGCGTTCTTCTCCGGCAACACGGCGTTCTGGCAGGTGCGGTTCGAGGACGACTACGGCCGCGTCATCGGCTACAAGAACGCCATTCGCGACGATCCCGCCTACGATCCGGAAGGCGCCCCGAACCTCTCCACGATGTGGTCCGATCCCCTGGTGGGACGTCCCGAGAACCGGATGACGGGGGTTTCCTTCACCCGCGGCGGCTACGCCCACATGCCGAACGCGCCGGACGGGTCCGGCGGCTACACCGTCTGGCGTCCGGAGCACTGGGCCTTCGAGTCCCTGCCCCACTGGTACGGCGACCTCCTCGGCGCGGCGAGCACCGTCGTGGGCTACGAGTGCGACGGCTGCGAACTCGAGTTGCGTGACGGCCTGCCCCACGCCACCGGAAACGACGGCACACCGCGGAACTTCGAGGTCCTCGGCACGGCCCCGGCGCGTCTCTGGGAGACCCGGGACGCGCCCCCCATGCACGAGAGCTACATCGGCGAACTGAACTGGGTCGCGGAACGGCTCGGCGGCGCCGACACGGCGGAGAACCGGGAGCGCTTCTCCCACGGGCGCGCCGTGATGGGCGCGTTCCGCCGGGGCCGCGGCGAGGTGTTCACCACCGGCTGCACCGACTGGGCCTACGGGCTCGGCGATTCCGACGTCGCGACAGTAACCACCAACGTCCTCGAACGGTTCGTGCACGGACGCGGCAGATAGGGGAACATCGCGCCGGATTCCCCTCAGGAGAGTCCGCCGCATGGACGGTCAGATCAGCCCCCGCCTTCCCGGTCGCATCGGCCATCCCGGCATGGCGCTGCGGGACGACCCGCGCGCGGACCCGCGCATGCTCGCCGCCATGGCCCCGTTCGGCATGGCGGGCCACCAGCCGCCCCCGCCCGTGGACAGGCACTCGAGCCTCGAAGCGCTGCTCGCGTTCTGCGACCAGGCGGAGACGGCCTACGGGGCCGTCAACGACGTCCTCACGAGGGGCCTGCCGGCGGTGCCCGGCGTCGCCACGGAGACGCACACCATCCAGGGTGCCGACGGGGACGACATCGCGCTGCACATCGCCCGCCCCGCCGACCATGCCGGACCGTTGCCAGGCATCCTGCACCTGCACGGCGGCGGCATGGTGCTGATGTCCGCGACGGGCCCGCTCTACGCGCGCTGGCGCGCCGAACTGGCCGCGACGGGACTCGTGGTCGTTGGCGTGGAGTTCCGCAATGCCGGTGGACGCCTCGGCCCGTATCCGTTTCCGGCGGGACTGAACGACTGTGCCTCGGGCCGGTGGCAACCTCACGCTCGCGACCGTCCTCAAGGCCAAACGCGACGGACGCCTGGCCGCCGTCGCCGGCGCCTACGCGCAGTGTCCCTTCATCTCGAACGCGTACGCCGAGGGCGATCCCGATCTGCCCTCGCTGGTCGAGAACGACGGATACGGCCTGAGCTGCGCGCTGATGGCGTCCCTTTCGCGGCTGTACGATCCGGTCGGCAAGCACGCCCGGGAACGAGCTCGCCTGGCCCCTGCACGCGGGCGAGGACGAACTCGAAGGGTTACCGCCGCACGTCATCTCGGTGAACGAACTCGACCCGCTGCGGGACGAGGGCCTCGCGTACTTCCGGAAGCTCCTCCGGGCCGGCGTCAGCGCCGGTAGCCGGACCATCAACGGCACGAGCCACGCCCAGGACATGGTCATGCACGCCGCGATGCCCGAGGTCTACCTGACCACGGTCCCGGACATCAAGGGGTTCGCGGACCGGGTCTGCGCCGCAGGTTGAATCAGCCGCGTCCTCCGATACCGGCCGTCCCCGCAAGCAACGCCTTGTTCTCGCGGTAAGTCCGGTCCAGTTCCTTCGCCACGAGGGTTCGGACGCGGGCCCCGACCCCCGCTTCGGCCGCGTACTCGCGCCACTTCGCAACGCCATCCAGGACGCGCTCGACACACTCGCGCGCCCGGTTCCAGGTGGCGAAGTTCGCCTGGCTCGCGAGCGCCTGCATGGCACGCAGCGGCGGCCGGGAGCCATGGCCGGCAAAGGCCGTGGCATGTTCGCCGTGGGGCGTCGGGCTGAAGGTCAGGTCGAACGCCGGAGACGGACGCCACCGGCCGGCGTCGTCCTGCAGGAACGCCCAGTTCCGCGTGTGGTCGTCCTGGTTCAGCGCGAACAGGTTGAACACCGCCCGCGCGAACTGTGCCTGGCCCACCGCCGGGCTGCCGCAGAGTACCTGGCTCGCCCGGATCAGGTCCTCGTAGTCCATGGACGGCGCCCGGAAGTCGGCGTCGAGCAGGCCGCAGAGCGTGTGCATGTGGTGGCGCCCGCCCCCCGCGGTGCAGTCGAACCGCGTCAGCGCGAGCGATGCGACGGCGGGGGAGGACGCCGGCGCCGGGCTCAGCCGGCACGACGGCGTGTCGATGCCGGCGTCCCTCGCCATGCCGAGGTACGCGGCCTCGCACAGGCTCTCCTCATGTCCGAGGGGCAACGAAGCCGAGGTGAACTTCACCAGCGCCGGCGTCAGTCCGGGACCTTGCAAGAGGCTCGCGCCGGCGAGTTCGCCATCGTCCGGCAGGTATAGGAGCGCCTTGGGGCGGGCGCCCGCCGAACTGCCCGCGTGCGCCAGCGCCCCCGGCACCGGGACATCCTCCTCGGCGCGGGCCTCGAAGATCGCCCGGGCAAGGTCGCCGAGCGCGCCAACATCCACATCCCGGTGTTCGGCGCGGCCGTAGTCGATGGCCGGCGCGTACTCGAGCGCCCCCATGCCCCGCTCGCCCACGTAGGCGAGCCGGTCCAACGCAGTCACGCGATGCCGAGGCACGCCGTGGCGACGGAACGCCCGGTCCATCAACAGCAGGCCCCACCCGTCCGGCAGCGAGTCCGCGAACACGCCGTGCAGTCCTCCGTGGGGCGCCGCCGGCCCGCGACGCAGTTCGCCGTCCGCGGGAAGCGCGAAGGGAGAGAGGCCCGGGTACCCGCGAAGATAGTCCGCGTCGTACTGGAAGTACGTGGCGCGTCCGTCCCCGGACGAGACCAGGGTCCCGGCACGCACGCGTTCCCCATTCGCAAGCCGGCGAAGAACGTCCAGCCGGCGAACCGGGGCGCCGGTCATTCGCCAAGCACTTCTTCGATCGTCCGCGGCGGTCTCGCGGGCGCGTCCGCCATCGCGGCGAGACGCTGCAATTGGTCGAGACACTGCCACAGCAGGACGAACTGCCGCAGGGCGATCTGCCCCGTGGTCTCGAAGCGCTTGATCGTCGCCGCCGGGACGGTGCTGAGCTCGGCGAGGGCCCTGCGCGAGAGCCGCCGCTCACGACGCCGGACCCGGAGGAACTCCGCCAATCGGTCCTGCACGTCGGTGGCGGTGAGCAGGGAGAGTAGTGGGGCCATGCAACCTTGGCTGTTTCCGGTAGGGATAGCATTATATCCAATGGCCCCAGAACATCGCTGCTTTGGATCAAATATTAGCCATTCACGGCTTCAACGCCTGTCTTTCGAAGGGATCCCGGGGGGCGGTCATTCCGGTCGCCGGAACAGCAGCGTGAAGCGGTCCGTATTGCCCGTCACCGTGCGCCTTCCCACTTCGTAGCGCAGTTCGTCGTCCGGCCGGTAGTGCAGGTCGGAGTAGTCCACGAACTCGAACCCGGCCGCCTCGATCTCCTGGATCATCAGCACCGGATCCATGCGCCGCCAGTTCTCGTCGGTATCCGCCTGCATGTGGCGCCGCGTGTGGTCGATGGCCCCGTACCGCCCGCCCGGGCGCAGCGCGCGGAACACCGCCGCGTTCATGGCCGCCCGCGTATCCGCATCGAGGTTGTGCAGGTTGCGGAACGTCAGCACGAGGTCGAACCGCGCCTCGCCGAAGTCGAGTCCCTCCATCCGGAAGCGCGGACTCCCCTCTATCCGGGAGAACGACCCCGTCTCGATGGTCTCGACGTCCCACCCGGTCTGTTCCAGGAGCGGTGCGACGAACTGGATGCCGATCGCGACCGCGAGGCTGCCGTTCTCGGCCAGCACCGGTGCGAGGACTTTCGTGTACCAGCCGCGGCCCGGCAGCAGTTCCAGGACGTCCATGTCGTCGGTGAGGCCGAAGAACTGCAGCGTCTCGAGCGGCTTGCGGTTCGCGTCCCGCTCCCGGTCGGCCTCCTCGCGGATGTCCGCGGCCAGCGCCGCCTCGACCTTCACGTCGATCTCTCCTGCCCATGCTCCCTGCAGCGCGACGAGCATGCCGGCCGCGAGCCATACGATTCTCTTCACTGTTTTCTCCTTGTCGGCGAGTGTGACGATTCAGACCAGGCGGTCGGGCATCTCGGTACCGGCGAAGAACGCCGCCAGGTTCTCCGCGACGCGCATCCCCATCGCGATGCGCGTCTCCCGCGAGCCGCTGCCGAAGTGGGGCAGCAGCACCGCATTCTCGAGTGCGGTCAACTCCTCCGGCACGTTCGGCTCGCCCTCGTACACGTCGAGCCCCGCGCCCGCCAGCCGGCCTTCGCGCAGCGCGTCCGCGAGGGCGAGCTGGTCCACCACGTCTCCCCGCGACGTGTTGACGAGGAACGCGTGCGGCTGCATGCGTCCGATCCGCTCGGTGTTCATCAGGTGTCGGGTCTCGGGGGTGGACGGGCAATGCAGCGAGACGAAGTCCGCGGCACCCAGCAGCTCGTCGAGGGTATCGCACGCCGTGGCGTCGACTTCCGCAGCCACTTCTTCCGGGACCGGAAAGGGATCGTGAAACAGTATCTTCATGCCGAAGCCGAAGTGGGCCCGGCGCGCCACCGCGCGGCCGATGCGCCCGAAGCCGACCAGGCCGAGGGTCTTGCCGGTCACGCGCGTGCCCATCATGTGGGTCGGTCGCCACCCCGTCCACGCCCGGTCGCGCACGTGCCGCTCCCCCTCGCCGATGCGCCGCGCGGCGGCCAGGAGCAGGACCATGGCGATGTCCGCGGTGCAGTCCGTCAACACCTCGGGGGTGTTGCTGACCGCGATGCCGCGCGCCCCGGCGGCTTCGAGGTCGACGTGCTCGAAGCCGACGCCGTAGCTGCCGATGATGCGGGTACGCACCTCCACGCCCTCGTACAGGCCCGCATGGATGCGGTCCGTGACGGTCGGACAGAGGGCGTCGGCCTCGGCGAGCGCCGCGCGCAGCGCCGCTTCGCTCATGGGCTCGTCCGCCTCGTTGCGGGTGAGGTCGTAGCGTTCCGCGAGGTAGGACTCCACTTCCTCCGGCCACGCCCGCGTCAACACCACCTTGGGGCCGTTCGCCATCTGCTTCCCGTGCCTCTGCTTCCCGTGTCTCGAGGGCGCAATTGTAGAGCCGTCCGACGGCGATCGGGGTATCGTTGCCGCATGCGCATCCTGCACATCGCGCACCAGCAGTTGCGCAGGTACGGCGCCACGCGCGTGAGCTGGGCGAAGAAGCTGGAGCTCGGGCTCGTCAAGGCCGGCTACGACGTCCATGCCTTCAGCGACCGCGACGTGGCAGCCTTCGAGGCGCCGCTGGGGCTGCGCCCGGTCGGTCGCCGCCGCGCGAACCGGCGTTTGCTCGAGATGGCCGAGGCCGTCGAGCCGGATCTCGTGATCGCGGGGCACTGCGACGTCGTCACGAACGACACGCTCGCCGAACTGCGCCGCCACAGGCCCGCGACCGTCGTCGTCCACTGCAACAACGACCCGCTGTTCGTGCCGGAGAACCGGGCGCGGATCGCACGGCGGGCGGAGGTCGTGGACGCCGTCTTCGTGTCGACCGGCCGGCGCGAACTGGAGCGGGCCTTCGGCGCGACCGGCGTCCGCCTGCACCACATGCCGAACCCGGTGGATCCGACCATCGAGCGTTTCGACGCGTCGGCGTGCGCCGACCTTCCCGTGGACCTCGTCTTCTGCGGCAAGAGCAACGCGCACACCGACCGCCTCGCGCTGGTCGGATGGCTGCGGGAGGCCTTGCCGGACGAGATCGTGTTCCGTACCCACGGCTGTTTCGGCAACCCCGGCGTCTGGGGCCTCGACTACGACCGCGCCCTCGCCGAGTCCCGGATGGGGCTGAACCTGAACCGCCAGGAAGGCCAGCACTGGTACTCGTCGGCGCGCATGGCGCAGATGGGCGGGAACGGACTGCTCGTGTTCACCCATGCGGACAACGGCTTCGACACCCTGTTCCCGCCCGAGACGCTCGTCTACTACCGGGACCGCGAGGACCTGCTCGCGGCGGTCCTTGCCTTCCACCGGGACGACGCGAAGCGGCGCCTCTGGGCGTCCAACACGCGCCGCTTCTTTCACGGGTCAATGAACGCGAAGCTGTACGCGCGTTACATCGTCGAGGCCGCCATGGAGCAACCCTTCAGCCAGCCCTACGCATGGCTGACCTGATCCGCCTCTCCACCGCCACGCCCTTCGCCCGCGGCGGCAACCGGCAGGTCTACGTGCACCCCGCGCGGCCGGACGTGTGCATCAAGTTGCCGAGGACCGACGTGGACCTGGCGATCAAGCGCCGGCGCAAGGGCTTCAAGGGGCGGCTGAAACCGGCCGCCACCTTCGACGACAACCGTGCCGAGGCGCGTACGCTCGCCGGGTTGCACGGGCGCGTCGGCGGGAGCCTCGCGGCGTTCGTCCCCCGTTTCCTGGGCTGGGTCGAGACCGATCTCGGCCGCGGCGTCGCGCTCGACCTGATCCGGGACGACGACGGCGCGATCGCCACACCGCTCAAGCAGTACGTCTGGGAGCGGGGGTTCGACGACGGCCTCGAGGCCGCCCTCGGGGAGTTCACCGCCTACTGGGTCCGCGAGCGCGTGCCTTCCCGCGAACTGCTGCTGCACAACGTGGTCGCGCGGCGCCTCGCCGGCGGCGCCGTCCGCCTGGTGGTCATCGACGGACTCGGCAACGCGGACCTGCTGCCGCTCTCGCGTTGGTCACGGGTCCTGGCGCGGCGCAAGTCGGCCCGCAAGGCCGCCCGCCTCCGGGTCCGGATCGAAGACCTGGTGCACACGCGCGCGGAGGGCGGCGACCCCGGCGAGCACGGCTTCCTGCGACGGCCGGGCTGACCGCGAATCAGGCACCCGGGATGCGCGCGCGCAGCGTCCCGAGCATGCCCCGCAGCGCTTCGACGAACGCGACCGGCTGGTCGAGGAAGACGTGGTGCCGCGCATCCTCGATGCCCGCCACGGGCACGTCCGGGCCGAGGAGTTCGAGCATGTACTCGAGCGTCCGCGCGCTGAAGGACTCGCTCTGCTTGCCGTAGATGATGCCGACGGGCAGGGGCAAGGCGTTGTAGTCCTCCGGCTGCCTTTCGCCGTCCTTGAGCGTGAGCGGCAGCTCCTCGTCGAACTTCCAGGCCCAGCCGCCGCCGTCCACCCGCATCAGCGAGTGCTTGGCGATGTACTCCACGATGTAGCGGTTCTCGCACGGCTGGGGCGGATAGAGACGGAAACGTCCCTCCGCCGTACGTCGGTCGGGGTAGGTCTTCGCGCGACCGCCGCCCATGAGCACACCGGGGTCCTTGAGCGGCTCGTCCGGGTGGCGGATGCCCGAGTCCACGAGCACGAGCGCGCCGAAGCGGTCGGGGAACAGGTTGGCCGCCTTGGCCGCCATCATGCCGCCGAAGCTGTGTCCGACCACGAGCACGTCGTCGTCGAAGCCGGCCGCGTCGCAGACGCCGACGATCTCGGCCGCGTACGTCGCGGCATCGTACTGGTAGCGGTAGTCCGAGTCGCCCATGCCGGTGAGGTCCATCGCCGCCACGCGGTACTCGTCGAGGAGCTGCGGCGCGATGAAGTCCCACCAGCCGCTGTGGGCGTTCATGCCGTGAATCAGCAGCACGGCGGGCCGTTCGACGTCTCCGGGCCAGGACCGGTAGAAGACGTCGCACTCCTCGACCTCCACGGTGTGCTCCTCCCGCCCGGTCTCCACCGCCTGCCAGAACCAGTCCGGTATCGCGGGTGTGGAGTCCCTGTCCCAACGCGCCATGGCAGTCTCCCCCAAATGCTCGCGGCGTCAGCCGACGACCGGCGACCGCAGGGGGCCATACTACTATCAGTCACTTGGGGCCCGGAACCTCCGCGCCTGCCCTCCGGGACCGGCGCCCGCGCGTTGGCAAACGCCCGACCCCTGCGGCAACATAAGGAACTAAAGGAGGTCTTCCGTCGTGTACGAGCAGATCACCTACGAGGTCGACGACCGTATCCTCACCATCGCCCTCGATCGGCCGGAGCGGCTGAACGCCTTCACCGACCGCATGCAGGAGGAGCTTTGCGACGCCTTCGACCGGGCGGACGCCGACGATGCGGTCGGGGCCGTCATCGTCACCGGCAGCGGCCGCGGCTTCTGCGCCGGGGCGGACCTCGGGGAGGGCGGTGCGACCTTCGCCGACGAGCAGCTCGAGCGCGACGGCGGGGGGCTGGTGACCCTGCGCATCTTCGAGTCGAAGAAGCCCGTGATCGCGGCCGTGAACGGGCCGGCCGTCGGCGTCGGCGCCACCATGACGCTCGCCATGGACATGCGCATCGCGGCCGATGCCGCCCGCTTCGGGTTCGTGTTCGCCCGCCGGGGCATCGTGCCCGAGTCGTGCTCGAGCTGGTTTCTGCCCCGCATCGTCGGCATCGGCAAGGCGCTCGAGTGGACCCTCTCGGGCCGCATCTTCTCCGCCGACGAGGCCCGGGAGGCCGGGTTGGTGCGTAGCGTGCACGGCCGGGAAGACCTGCTGCCCGCCGTCAGGAGCCTCGCCCGGGAGATCGCCGACAACTGCTCCCCGGTGTCCGTGGCGCTGACCCGCCAGATGATGTGGCGGATGCTCGGCGCCGACCATCCCATGGAAGCGCACAAGGTCGACTCGCGCGCCGTGTTCCACACTGGACGGTCCGCGGACGCCAGGGAGGGTGTAGAGTCGTTCCTTGAGAAACGCCCGGCGTCGTTTCCGGGTAAAGTAAGCCGCGACCTGCCCGACTTCTTTCCATGGTGGGAGAGCCGGCAGTTCGAATAGCGCCCCAGCCGCGCAAGTACGGCGAGATGGGACGCGCACCGGTGGGCAGGAGGCCCAGGCACCGTCGGAGACGGATGCGAGCGAAACGCACCGGAGGACTCGCGGGAAGCGGTTCCGACCGGGGCAGACAGTTGAACGCAAGGAGTCGTCATGGCAACCCCGAACGCAACCCCGCAGATAGCCCAAAAGGCCCCGTTCCCCGTGGAAGTCGAAGCCGGAAGGAAGTACTTCTGGTGTGCGTGCGGGCAGAGCGCGAACCAGCCGTTCTGCGACGGTTCCCACCAGGGGACCGAGTTCACGCCCCTGCCCTACGAGGCTGACGCGAGTCGCACCCTCTACTTCTGCGGGTGCAAGCACAGCAACGGGAAGCCCCTCTGCGACGGGACGCACAACTCCCTGTAGCGCCCCATGACGGACCAGGCCCATGCTGTCGAGACTGTTCAGACGCAAGCCGAAGCTGACCGACGCGGATGCCTCGCGCCGGCGCGAGGCCGTGCTCGCGCTGGACCCGTCCGAAGAGGCCGCTTTCCTCCGCGTCGCGCGGGACGACCCTGACCCCGGCGTACGCGCCGCGGCCATCGCCCGGACCGCCTCGACCGAGGCACTCGGCGCGATGCTCGACGAGCCACCGCCGCCGGGAGGCGGGGACCAGGTCGCCGCCATCGCCGACCGCCTGGCGGAACTCGGCTCGGACCACCCCTTCGCCCGGCACCCACAGGTATTGGTCGCGCGGTTTCGGCAGCAGCCGGACGCGCGGTCCCTCGAAGCCATCGCCGACCCCGAGCAGGCCGCGCGGGCGCTCCTGGCCGTGCAGGACCTGGACACGCGGACGACCCTCGCTCAGGCCATCCACGACGAGTCCCGGCTCACGGCACTCGAGCATTTCACGCGTACCCGCGACAAGGCCGTCCACCGCATCGTGCGAGACCGCCTCGCGGAACTGAAGCGCCTGCGCCAGGAACGCGACGAACTCGTGCGGCGCGCCGAGTCGCTGCTGGCCTCCGCGGACCGGGTCCGCCCCGACGACGCCCAGCTCGCGGCGAAATGCGATGTCCTGCGGCGCGAGTGGGACACGATCCTGGCCGGGCTCGAGCGCAACGCCGCGGCCCTCGAGCCCTTCCACCATCCGGGGGCGCCGGTCGAGGCGCTGCGCGCCCGATTCCACCTGCCGGAACTCGCGGTCGCGGCGGGTCCGCCGTCCGGCGAGGACGGCCTGGAGCTCCGGTCGTTCGAGAGCCTGCTCTCGGACCTGGCCGCCCTCGACCACCGCATCACGGCCGACCCCGGTGCTTTCGAGCAAACCGATGACCTCACGACGCGGCTGCGGGAACTGCAGGCGCGCTGGAGCGAACACGCCGACCGCGAACCGCCCTCCGACGCGGAAGCCCGCGTGTTCCGGGATCGCCATCACCGCGTCCACGAACTGATCGAGGCACTCGAGCGGGCCAACCGGACACGCGCCGGCGCCGCCCCACTGCTCACGGCCGACACCAGCTTCAAGGCGCCGGAGACGGACGACGACTACGCCACGGTCTGGCGCGTGCAGGCGGAGTCGCGCCGGAACGCCGCGCAGGCGGCCGAACTGCTCGCCGGCGTCGAGTGGCCCGAGGAGGTCGGACGCCCGCGCTGGATGGACGAGCTGGCCGCCCGCGAGACGGAACTGCGCGCCCTGGACGAACGCTGTCACGAGACCTTCTCCGCGGTCCAGACGGAGATCGCCAACGCCATCGAGGCGATGGAGCAGGCGGTCGAGGCCGGCGAGGTGAACGAGGCCTCCCGCATGCAGGTCGCGGCGAACCGATGGATCCACCGCCTCCCCCGTTCCGCGCAGGACGGACCGGCCGGGCGGCTCGCCAGCCGCTCGGCGCGCCTGCGCGAACTCACCGATTGGCAGTCGTTCGCCGAGCGCGGCAAGCGGGAGGTGCTGTGCGAGGAGATCGAAGCCATCGCGGAGCACCCGCTGGCGCCCGACGCGCAGATGGCGCGCATCAAGGAACTCCGCGGCCGCGTCCGGGCCCTGGGTCGCCTGCGCTCCGCCACCGACCGGGCCCTGATGGACCGCTTCAACGCCGCGGCCGAGCGCGCCTTCGAGCCCTGCCGCCGGCACTTCGCGGCCCTCGCCGAGGAACGCCGGTTCAACCTGGAGCAGCGGGAGGTCATCTGCGGCGAACTCGAGACCTTCGTGGCGGAGAACGACTGGGAGCACACCGACTACCGCGGCGTGGAGCAGATCCTCCGGCAGGCGCGCGCGGAGTGGCGCAACTACCACCCCGTCGACCGCTCCCCCGGCAAGAAGGTCGATGCGCGCTTCAAGGCGGTCACGGACGCGATCTACGGACACCTGAAGGTGGAGTGGGACCGCAACGTCGCCGCCAAGCAGGCGATCGTCGAGGAGGCGCGCGGGGCGGTCGAGAGCGGCGCGCCCCTGCCGGACCAGATCAACCTCATGAAGCGCCTGCAGGCCGACTGGAAGCGCGTCGGCACCACTCCGCGGCGGGTGGACCAGCAACTGTGGAGGGACTTCCGCGGCATCTGCGACGACGTCTTCCAGGCCCGCGACGTGGAACGCGACGACCGCCGCACGCAAACCACCGTCGCGGTCACGGACGCCAACGCGCTCATCGAGGAACTGGAACAGGAGGCCGCCGCCGACACGACGGAAGTGATGGACGCGCGGCAGCTCGCCGACTACCGGCGCCGGGCGGAGGCGCTCCCGCGACTCCCGGGCGAGATCGACCGGCGGCTGCGCCGGGCCCTCTCCGACCTCGAGCGCGAGGTAAGGTTGCGCCGCAACCGGAAGCCGATTCGCGAAAAGCTCGAGTACATCGAGCAGGTCGCCGGGCTCGACGCGGAACTCGCGGAGCTCGAGCGCGAAGCCGACGCCACGGCGGACTGGGAGCGCCGCGCCGAGTCGATGCGCAGTCTCTTCGCGGCGCGTCTCGACGCGGCGACGCCGGAGGCCGACGAGGAGGCGTTGCGCCGGGCGACCATCGAAGCGGAAGTCGGCGCCGGCGTCGAATCGCCCGAGAGCGAGCAGCCGTTGCGGCTCGAGGTGCAGATGGAGCGCCTGCGGGCCGGCATGGGCGCGCGGGAGCGCGCCGGCGTCGACATCGACCGGCTGCTCGAACGCTGGTGCCGCCACGCGGCCGGGCTGGACGGGGGATCGGACCTGAGGGTGCGCTTCTTCGCCGCCCTGCGCCAGATCGTGGACGGCTGACCGGAGCGGCTCCGCTCCGAACGGGCTATCCCTGCGGGATCTCCAGCGTCACGCGCGCCCCGCCGAGCTTGCTGTCGGAGATTGCCAGGCGTCCGCCATACGCCTCCACCAGCTCGACGACCACCGCGAGGCCGATCCCCTGGCCGGAATGCACGGAGTCGGCCCGGGCTCCCCGTTCCAGCACCCGGGCGCGGGCCTCGACCGGCACGCCCGGGCCGTCGTCCTCGACCTCCACGCACACGGTGGCGGCGTCGCGCACCGCGACCCGCACCCTCGAACGGCAGTACTTGTAGGCATTCTCGAGCAGGTTGCCGAGCATCTCGAGCAGGTCGCGCTCATCGCCCCGGACGTGGGCCGTCCCGGATATCCCGACGGCCACGCCCTTCCCCGCGTATGCCTTGTCGAGCGTCCTGCGCAGCCGTTCGATCAGCGGCCCGACCTCCACCGTCTCCCGCGGTACGACGGGGCGCAGCGCCGCTGCGCGGGAGAGCTGGTGCGCGACCGTGTGCTCCATCCGTTCGAGCTGCTCCCCGAAGAGCCGCTTCTCGTCCGCCGGCAGTCCGGCGCTCGCATTGTTCAGGACCGCGATGGGGGTCTTCAGGCTGTGCGCGAGATCGCCCATTGCGCGCCGGTAGCGTTCCCCGTTGTCCCGCTCCCGCTCGACGAAACGGTTGAGGGTACCGGCGAGCCCCGACAGCTCACGCGGATAGTCCTCTCCGATGTCGCCGCGCTGACCCGCCTGGAGCGCTCCGATGCGCTCCGTCATCCGCCGCACGGGCCCCAGGCCCCAGCGCAGGGCCGCCATCTGGGCCACGACGAGCAGCAACGTCGCGCCCACCAGTCCGACCGCCAGATCGCGCCGGAAACTGGAGATTTCCGCCCGGTAAGGCGCCTGGTCGGCCAGGACCCAGAACGTCAGCTCGGCGTCGCTCGCGTCCTCCCAGACCACCGTGTAGCCGTACCGGAACAGGCCGTCCGACCCGCCGTCCCCTTCCAGCGCCTCGAAACTCCCCCGACCCGGCCGCGGCCTTCGCCCCGTCGTTTCGTCCAGCCCCGTCACCAAGAGCGACGGCGACCGCCAGACCACCCCGCCGTCCGCCGTGTCGACGTAGGCGTACAGGCCCGAATCCGGCATCGACAGGCGCGGATCCCCCAGTTCGTCGGGGAACTCGAGCGTGTCGTCCCGGTCCTCCGCCGCCGCGAGCAGGGCATACACGACCAAGCGCATCTGCTCCTCCGCCCCGGAGAGCACGCTCGCGCCGAACGACCGCTCGAGCAGACCGCCCGTCACCACGAGAAACGTGCCAAGGACGGCCGCGACGGTGACCATGAGCCGCGTCTGGAGGCTTCCCGGCATCGCGTCGCCTAATCGTCCGAGGCGAACCGATACCCTTGGCCGCGCACGGTGCGGATCGGATGCGACGTCCCGGCGGGATCGAGCTTCCTGCGCAGTCGGCCGATGAACACCTCGATGACGTTGCTCCCCCGGTCGAGGTCCTGTTCGTAGAGGTGCTCGGTGAGTTCCCCCTTGGAGACGACCCGCGGCGCGTTCATGGCGAGGTACTCGAGGACGCGGTACTCGAACGCGGTCAGGTCGACCACGGCGCCGTCCATGCGCACGCTCTTGCGCGCCGTGTCCATGACCAGCGGCCCACTCGAGATCACCGGCGAGGCGTGACCCCGCGAGCGCCGCACGAGGGCGTTCAGCCGGGCAAGCAGCTCCTCCATGTGGAAGGGCTTGGTGAGGTAGTCGTCCGCCCCGGTTTCGAGGCCCGTGACCTTGTCCTGCCAGTCGCCCCTCGCCGTCAGGATGAGGATCGGGAAGTCCCTGCCCTCCGCCCGCAGCCGCTCGATCACCTCGAGGCCCTCGATCTTCGGCAGGCCGAGGTCGACCACCGCGGCGTCGTAGTCGTACTCCCGTCCGTAGTAAAGGGCTTCCTCGCCGTCCGACGCCCGGTCCACCACGAAATCGAAGTCCCGCAGGAACCTGTCGATCTGCGCCCGGAGGAGCATCTCGTCCTCGACGAGCAGAACGCGCACCTCAGCCTTCCGGCCGTACTCCGCCGCTGTCGACGTACACGTTGCGCACCCGGCCTTCGTCGGTGAGGAGGCGCACGCGGTAACCCAGCCTGCCGCCACGCTCAACCGCGGTCGCCGAGAGGATGCGGCCATCGAACAGGCGTCGGACCTCGCCGACCGCATGCGCCCGCGTGATGCCGGCGCGATCGGTCGCGAAGTTCGCGGCGCGCCGCGCGACGGCGCCTTCGGCGGCATCGGCGGGAGCCGCCGGGTAGAGGACGAGGATCGCCAGCAGCAGGGCCGTCGCCCCGGCTCGAACGTGCCGTTTCGCGGACGCAACCACGTCGCTGCCCTTACCGATCCGCTCTTCCTGGAAGCATTGTAACGGTTTCGGGGCGCCATGCCGGACTCGCAGGGCTGTCTCGCGCCGGTGCGGCTGAACGTCGCCTGAACCGCCCCCGCGACATCGCACGCCTCGTTCCCTAACGAAAAGCCGTTCGGCGTACGCGGTGGGTCTCGTCCAGGTCGACGAGCACGTCGGCCCGGTCGGGCAGGTCTTCCTGCATCCAGCGCGTGAGCCGCTCGTAGTGCGCGACGAACCGTTCGACCTCGTCGGCATCGAGGCGACGGTCCGGCGGACGGTCGGCTTCCTGGTCAAGGCGCCACCGTCGAACGGCGGCGAGGCTCGGCACGCGCAGGAAGATCAGGCAGTCGAATCCGGCGAACAGCCGCGCGTACGGACCGCCCAGCGCGTCGTTGACGTGGCGGCGCCAGCGGCCGTCGGCGTCCGCTTCCGCTTCCAGGCCGTTCACCGGCTCCCGCAGGGCATCCGCGGACTGCGGACGCGCACCCACGCACCATCCCTCCAGCAACGCGACATCCGCCGGCCCCATGACCCTGCGCGCGCGGTCGGCGCGGTCGTCGACCCCCTTGTCGAACACCGGCACCGCCACCTCCCCCGCGCGGCCGAGGGCATCCAGGACCGACTCGCAAAGCCCCACGTCGTGGGTACCCGGAGGCCCGCGGGTGGCGAGCAGCGGATGGACGTCCCGTCCCAGGCGTTGCCGCGCCGCCCGGGTACGGTAGAAATCGTCGATCGACGTCGCCACGGCGCGCAGGTCGAAGTACGCGCAGGCGGCGACGATCGCCCGGGCCAGGGTGGACTTCCCCGCCCCCTGACCGCCCGCCAGCGCCACCCGGGCCGGCGCCGCCTCGCGCCAGCGGACCGCGAGCGCCGCCGCCAGCCGGCGCCAGTCCCGCGGTAGCGCGGGATCGAGGCTCTCGAAACAGCCGCGCTCCCGTCTATCGACAAGCGTGGGATCGTTCGGCAACCTGATCACCGGTCGCAACAAGGGCTCCTCGAATGGAAACACTGCTGGACCTGCTGCTCAAGTTCGAAGCGTTCGAAGCCCGCCTCCGCGGCCATCTCAACGCCGCCGGCGGATACGTGTCGCTGCTGGTGCTGCGGCTCCTCCTCGGCTACGAGTACTTCACCAGCGGCCTGACGAAGTTCAACGGCAGCAACTGGTTCGGCTCCGTGGAGTTCCCGTTCCCCTTCTCGGCATTGCCCGTGGAGGCCAACTGGTTCCTCGCGACCTGGTTCGAACTCGTGGGCGCCGCCCTGCTCATCATCGGCCTTGCGACGCGCTACGTCGCGGCGAGCCTCATCGTGATCACGCTCGTGGCGATCTACGCGGCGCACCTGCCGGAGGTGGCCGAGGTCATCGACGGCGAGCGGGTGTGGCGCTCGGTCGGCATCGGCTCCATCGGCGAGTTCTTCGACGGCTACCGGATCAGCGAACGTTGCGCGGACGGCTACTGCACGGGCAACTACAAGCTCCCCGTGATCTACCTGTTCATGTTCGTCCCGCTGCTGCTTTCGGGCGGCGGCAGGCTGGCGGTGGACCGGTGGCTCGGCAAGCTGCTCGGGAAGTGACGGCGCGCGCCGATCACCCGAGCGCGAACATCCGGATCCGCCGCTCGTTCCGGGACAGCCAACGCAGCCGGGCGAGGAGCACGATGGAGGCCACGGCCAGACCGACGACGAGGCCGACCCAGAACCCCTCGACCCCCCACGGAGTCCCGAACGCGCCGAATCCCAGGACGGCCCCGCAAGGCAGGGCGATCGCCCAGTAGGCGACCAGCGCGGTGAGCATCGGCGCGCGGACGTCCTTGTAGCCCCGCAGGGCGCCCACGGCGGTGACCTGGGTGTCGTCCACGAACTGGTAGAGCGCGACGAACAGGAGCAAGCCCGCCGCGATGTCGATGACCGCCGGGTCGGTCGTGTAGGCGCCGACGATCTCGTAGCGCAACCAGAGGAGAAGGCCGGCGGCCACGACCGCGAACACCGCGGA
Source organism: Pseudomonadales bacterium (assembly GCA_022825925.1). Taxonomy (GTDB): domain Bacteria; phylum Pseudomonadota; class Gammaproteobacteria; order Pseudomonadales; family Azotimanducaceae; genus VXNE01. The sequence continues at coordinate 48,669 of JAJDVW010000129.1, forward strand.
CGCGCCCACCGCCACGAAGGCCGAGCGGCGCGCGCCGGGCAGGTCGTCGGCGCCCACGTTGTAGCCCACCCGGATCGTGGCGGCCATGCCGAGCGCGAGGGGCACCATGAACGTGATCCCACCGACGTTCGACGCGACCTGGTGCGACGCGACCGCCTCGACGCCGAGGCGGCCGATCAGGAGGGTCACCACCGAGAACACCGCCACCTCGAAGAAGATGGCGATGCCGATCGGCAGCCCGAGCCGCATCAGGCGCCAGATGACGCGCAGGTCCGGTGACGAGAAGCGGGAGAACACGCCGGCCCGCCTCACCCGGGAGTACCGCGCCACGCCGATCATCGCGAGGAACTCGCACCACATGACGATGGCGCCCGACACGCCGCACCCGACTCCGCCCATGGCGGGAACGCCGAGTCCCCCGAAGACGAACAGGTAGTTGAGGGGCACCTTGAGCGCGAGCCCCGAGAGGGCGACGACCATCGCCGGCGTCGTCCAGGACATCCCGTCGCACAGGTTGCGCAGAACGAAGTAGCCGAGGACCGGCACGAGGCCGACGCTCATGGCCGAGAGATACGCCGCGGCGACCGGAATCGCCGCCGGATCCACGCCGATCAGGCGGTACGCCGTCTCGCCGAACTGCATCGCCCCGACCAGCAGCAGACCGCCCCCGAGCGCGATCCAGAGCGCCTGGCGCACCACGGCCCCCGCCTCCGTCTCCCGTCCCGCGCCATGCATCTGCGAGACCAGCGGAGTGACCGACATCGCGATCCCCGACAGCAGCAGCATGGCGGGCCAGTAGAAGTTCCCGCCCAGCGCGATCCCCGCCAGGTCCACGGCGCTGACGCGGCCCGCCATGATGGCGTCCACCACGCCCATGCCCATCTGGGAGAGCTGCGTCAGGATGATCGGTCCGGCCAGCACGCCGAGTGCGCCGAGTTCCGTCGCGACGCCGCGTCTGGCCTGCATCGTCGGTCCAGCAAGGGGGGTCGGGGCGCGCGGATTCTACACCCCGGGGCCGCTGGCCGAGCGGTATCCCCCGCCGGCGTCGCCAGACCGCTCCGGGAGGGACTGTCGCATGGAACTGCCGGACCAAACCCGTATACTTGATGCAGCAAGCCGACCAGCCCCAAGGAGACAACCGCACATGGACCTGAACGACAGCAAGACGCTGCAGAACCTCAAGGACGCGTTCGCCGGGGAGTCCCAGGCCAACAGGCGTTACCTGTACTTCGCGCAGAAGGCTGACGTCGAGGGCGAGAACGACGTCGCAGCGGTCTTCCGATCGACGGCCGAGGGCGAGACGGGACACGCGCACGGCCATCTTGAGTACATGGAACCGGTGGGCGACCCCGCGACGGGGCTGCCGATCGGTACGACGAAGGACAACCTGGCCGCCGCGATCGCCGGCGAGACGTACGAGTACACCGACATGTATCCCGGCATGGCCGCGACCGCCCGCGACGAAGGCTTCGACGAGATCGCGGACTGGTTCGAGACCCTCGCCAAGGCCGAACGCAGCCACGCCAATCGCTTCCAGAAGGCGCTGGACACGGTCGAGTAAGCCTCCCCCGACGGCGGGGCCCCGCCAGCCCGGAACAGCCCCGCCGCGAACCGCGCCCACTCCATGCCCACGAGAGAAGGCAGCCTCGAAGCGCCGGAACGGCAACCCATAGACTGGCGCAGCCCCGATTTCCGCGACCGCGCGTCGCTGGAGGCGGAGATGGAGCGCGTCTTCGACATCTGCCACGGCTGCCGGCGCTGCGTGAACCTCTGCCAGGCCTTCCCGACCCTCTTCGACCTGGTCGACGAGTCCGAAACGCTGGAAGTGGACGGCGTCGACAAGGCCGATTACGGCAAGGTCGCCGACCACTGTTACCTGTGCGACCTGTGCGCGGAGACCAAGTGCCCGTACCTGCCCCCACACGAGTGGGCGGTGGACTTCCCGCATCTCATGCTCCGCGCCAAGGCCCAGCGCTTCGGCGACCCCGGGACGAAGACCCGCTGGCGCGACCGGCTCATCACCAGCACCGGCCCGCTGTTCGACGCCGCGGCGCTGCCGGGGGTCGCCGCCGTTGCGAACGCGGCCGCGGCCAGCAAACCCCTGCGCCGGCTCGGCGAGCGCCTCGGCATCCACCCGGACGCCCCGTTGCCGCACCTGCAGGGCCGCAAACTCGCCAGCCGCATCCCGGCGGAAGTCGGCCCCGGCATCGAGGCGCGCCCGTCCGCCACCACCACCGGCAAGGTGGCCGTGTTCACGACCTGCTACGGCCACCACGAACCCACGGCCGTGGAGGACCTGGCGGCGGTGCTCAACCACAACGGCGTTCCCGTACGGGTCCTGCACGGCGCCCAGTGCTGCGGCATGCCGAAGTTCGAACTGGGTGATCTCGACGCGGTCGCCGACCTCAAGGCCCGCAACCTGCCGTTGCTGCTCGCCGCGGTGGACGACGGCTACGACCTGATGTCCATCATTCCCTCCTGCACGCTGATGTACCGCCAGGAACTGCCGCTCATGTTCCCGGAGGAGGCGGGGGTCGCCCGGGTGGCCGAGCGCTTCTTCGACCCGTTCGAATACCTGGTCCTGCGCTCGCGCGAGCAACTCGTCCGCACGGACTTCCGCACGCCTCTCGGCAAGGTGGCCTACCACGCCGCCTGCCACCAGCGCGTGCAGAACGCCGGCGCGAGGACCAGGGAGTTCCTCGCCTCCATCCCCGGCACGGAGGTCGCCTTCATCGAGCGCTGCTCCGGCCACGACGGCACCTATGCCGTCAAGTCCGAGACTTTCGAGGCGGCGCGCAAGATCGCGCGGCCGGTCGTGAACCGCGTCCGGAGCGCCGAGGCCGACCTCTACGGCTCCGACTGCCCGCTGGCCGGGCGGATGATCGCCCACGGCCTGGACGACGGCTCCGAAGCGGTGCACCCGATCTCGATGGTGCGCACGGCCTACGGCATCTGATGCGCAAGCTCGACCGCGCGGCGCTGTGGTCGCTCGAACGCTACGCCGAGGAACGCCCGGCGTTCCGCGCCCGGGTCCTCGCCCACAAGCGCGCCCGGCGCGTGCGCCTGGGGCCGCACGCCACGCTCCTGTTCGAGGACTTCCTGACCATGCACTACCAGGTGCAGGAGATGCTGCGCGCCGAGCGCATCTTCGAACGCGCGGAGATCGAGGCCGAGATCGCCGCCTACAATCCGCTGATCCCGGACGGCGCGAACTGGAAGGCCACGCTCATGTTCGAGTACCAGGATGCCGATGAACGGCGGCGGGCACTCGCCGGCATGGCCGGCATCGAGCACCGCGTGTGGGCGGAGGTCGCCGGACGGGAACGCCTGTTCGCGGCGGCGAACGACGACATGGAGCGCAGCACGGAGGACAAGACCGCCGCGGTCCATTTCCTGCGCTTCGAGCTCGGGCCGGACCGGGTCGGAGCGCTCCGGGCGGGGGCGGACCTGGCGCTCGGCATCGACCACGACGCCCTGCCCTGCCGCGTCGACGTCGGCGACGACGTTCGCGCGGCGCTGCTCCGGGACCTGGACTGAAGACGGACGCGGACCGCCGCGGAGGACCTCATGAGATCGCGCATCGAATCGGACATCCGCGGCTGGGACGCCATCGCCGATCACCGCACCGGGACCGAGGGTGACCAGGTAACCGCCGACTGGCTGGCCGACGCCGTACGCGCCGCCGGCGCCGAACCGCGTCTCGAGTCGTTCGCCTTCGAACGCCGCGTGCTGCACGAGTGCGCCGTGACCTGCGGCGAACGGCGCGCCGAGGGCGTACCGCTCTTCGACGGCGGGTTGACCGACGCCGCGGGGCTCGCCGCGCCCCTGGCGCCTCTCGGGGAAAACGAAGGCAACGGCGCCGGCATCGGCGTCACGCCCTTCACGTCGAGGGGTGGCGACGCGGCGACGCGACGCATGGTCGCGGCGCGCCGGCGCGGGCCCGCCGGCATCGTCGCCCATTCCGCCGCCGACCGGATAGTGCCCGGTCTCGCCGTGCTGAATGCCCCCGACTACGACCGGCCCTTCGGCCCGCCGGTGCTGCAGGTGAGCAGCGAACACCGCGACTGGCTGCAGGCCGGCGCGCACGAGCGCGCGCCGGCGCGGCTGGTCGCGCACGGCACCCTGGAAGCGACGACCGTCCACAACGTGACCACGCGCGTTGCCGGAACGCGGGGAGACCTCGCGCCCCTGGTCGTCCTCACGCCGCGCAGCGCCTGGTGGACGTGCACGGCGGAACGCGGCGGCGGGATCGCCGCGTGGTTCGAGTGCCTGCGGCGTTTCGCCGCCGCGCCGGCCGAGCGCGACGTGGTGTTCGTCGCCACCACCGGCCACGAACTCGGTCACGCCGGTCTCAGCCACTACACCAAGACCCACCCGTCGCTCCCGGGCGGCGCGCACGCGTGGATCCATCTCGGCGCCAACTTCGCGGCCACCGACGCCCGCGTCCGCTTCCAGGCCTCCCCCGAGTTCCTGCGCGCGGGACTCGACGCGCTGGAGGCCGAGGGCACACCGCCCGACAGCGTCACCGAGGCCGGGCGCCCGCCGTTCGGCGAGGCGCACAACGTCCACGCCGCCGGTGGCCGCTACGTGTCGCTGCTGGGCGACCAGCGGTGGTTCCATCATCCCGACGACCGCTGGCCCGACACCATCGATCTCGACCGCACCGAGATGCTCTGCCGCGCCGTGCTGTGCATGGCGGAGGGCCTCTCGCGGGGCTGACAGGGGCTGACCCCGCCAATTGACCGGCCACCCCCCAGTCGCTTTAATACGCGGCTCGCTGCCCCCGGGCCAGGTAGCTCAGTCGGTAGAGCAGTGGACTGAAAATCCGCGTGTCGGTGGTTCGATTCCACCCCTGGCCACCATTTCGGAGCACTTCGTGGCGCCCTGTTTCGGGAGCGCGCAACCTACGCGCCTGCGCCGCAGGACGGCGCAGGCGCGTAGGCCGGTGGGGCTGGGCCGCGAGCGGAGCCGCAGGCGACGGTTGCGGGGCGCTACCCGGGCGAGCAAGCCGGATGCCGACGCCCATCGCTCGCCACCCCGTCACAGGGTCAACCACACCGCGAATCGGACGTTCATCTCGTCGCGGTTCTCGCTCCACCACCGCCAGTCGTTCGGCAGCGCCCGCCGCATGTTCTCCGGATTGCTCGGCATGTGCGGGCGCATGTCGACGCCGGTTGCGTGGTGAGTGGTTACCAGCGGCTGAGCGGAACGGCGGGTGGGGCCGTAGGAGATGTAACGCGCCACGCCCGCCATGGACGACGGACGCGACGCAAAGGCGACAAACCGGCGCGCCGCCATGAGATTCGGGGTATCCCGGAGGATGGCGAGGTAGCCCGTGTCGAGCACCTGACCGTCCCAGACGATGACGAAGGGCTGGTTCTCGACGGCCTGGGCGTTGAATATCCGACCGTTGTAGGCGGTTGACATCACCACTTCGCCGTCCGCCAGCATCTGCGGGGGCTGGGAACCGGCCTCCCACCAGACGATCTCGTCCTTGATCGCGTCGAGCCTGCGGAAGGCCCGCTCGATGCCTGCCTCGGTGTCGAGCGTGGCATAGATTTGATCGATGGGCACGCCATCGCCCAGGAGCGCCAGCTCCAGGTTCGCCACCGGCGAACGGCGCATTCCCCGGCGTCCGGGAAACCGCTCCAGATCGAAGAAGTCCTCGATCGTGGCGGGACCGGGCCCGGACAGCCGTTCGGCGTTGTACGCATAGACGGTGGAGTAGAAGAGCTGGTTGGCGCCGCACTCGGTGATCATCCCCGGGAAGTAGTCCTCCACCGCCGGCTCTCCGCCGGCGCCCGGCGGGAGATCGGCCGGCTCGAGGGGTTCGAACAGACCCTCCTCGCAACCGCGCACGCCGTCCGCGAGTTCGACGTCCACCACGTCCCAATGCACGTTGCCCGCTTCCACCTGCGCGCGCACCTGCGCCAGGCCGCCGTTGTAGTCATCCAGCAGAATCTCGATGCCCGTTTCGGCGGTGAAGGCCCTGTGGTACGCCTCGACGCTGGCCCTGGCGTAGGAACCGCCCCAGGACACGACGGTCAATGCGTCCTCGGCGGCGAAGGCGCCCGGTAGCGAAAGTGCAGCGATCGCGAGGCTGCCCAGGCGAAGCGGGGTGGGGCTCATGGCTCGACTTCTCCTTCTGCCTTGCGCCACGAAAGGCCTCCCCGCCCTTCTGCGGATTCTTCGGCCAAGCGGAGCGGCAGGCCAATGCTAGCATCGGCCCATGGCTCTCGGGACCATGGGATCGTGGTGATGGCATGCGGTTGGAGACGTCGGCTGGCGTGCGCCGCGTTTGGAGCTGCGCTCGCCTTCGCCCCCGGCGCACAGGGCCAGGGAAAGACGCTGGGCCACATTCTCGGCATCGTCGGATCGAATGCCGGGCCGGTGGCGGACGCCAGGGTCACGGCCTGGCACATCGACACGTCGCGTACGCGCAGCGCGGTTACCGGCGCGGATGGCCGCTACCGCTTCTCGGGGCTCGCCGTCGGGCGCTACGCCGTCACCGCGGTGGTCGGCAACTGGCAGACCACCACGGTCATCGCGGAAGTCAACGTCGGCGAGGGCACGGTGGTCGATCTGCAGGTGGAGAGTCCGCGGGAGGTCGAGGAAGTCGTCGTGGTCGCGGATCGGGTCGCACCGGTCGATGTCACCAGCTCGGAGACGACGCGCATCGTGACCGCGGGCGACATCGAGCGGCTGCCCATCACGCGGGATCCCAATGCGGTGGTGCTGATGGCGCCCGGCGCGGTGTACGGCGACACGGCGTTCGGCACGGGCCGGCGCCGCGAGCAGTACGGCACCGGTTTCGGCTACGCCTCCCTCGGCGGTGCCTCGGTCGCCGAGAACGTCTACTACATCAACGGCATGAACGTGACGAACTTCCGCACCGGCCTCGGCGCGAGCACCGTTCCCTTCGAGTTCTACGATCAGTTCCAACTCAAGACCGGCGGTTTCGGCGCCGAGTTCGGACGCGCCACGGGTGGCGTCGTCAACTCGGTCACCAAACGGGGCACGAATCGCTGGCGGTTCACCCTCGGAGGCTACTACGCTCCCGACTCGCTGCGCGGCGACGTGCCGAACGTCGAGCATCCCTCCAGCGAGCGCAAGTACGACACCGTGGCCGGATTCGACGAGAAGAACGAACTCGACATGTTCGTATCGGCGGGTGGCCCGTTGATCCGCGACCGGCTGCTGGCATACGCGATCTACGACTTTCGAACGATCGACGAACGCATCCACAACGCCTGGGGCCGGATGCACGAGGATGTCGACGGCGACGGATTCTGGGGAGTCAAACTCGACTGGCTGCTCACCGAAGACCACCGCCTGGAGTACACGGGGTTCTCCGACGACCGCACCGTCGAGCGCACCTCCTTCGAATGGGACGAGGAAACCGACACCGTGGGCGAAGAGATCGAGACCACCGATTTCGAGCGCGGCGGCGCCAATCACATATTCGCCTACCGGGGCTACTTCGGAACCGGCGTCGCCGCCTCCCTCCTCTGGGGCACCGGCCGGTACGACCTGAAGGACACATCGTCATCGGACGAGGACTGCCCGGTGGCGATCGACTCCCGAAGCGGGGAGGCTGCGGCGCTCGGCTGCTGGACCCGCTACTACGCAAAGGGAGGACGGGACGAGCGCGACATCGTGCGCGCCGACTTCGAGTGGGCGCTTGGCGACCACCACCTACTCCGCTTCGGCGCAGATCGGGAAGACAAGGGTTCGTTCGACCGCGCCGTGTACTCGGGCGCCGAGTACTTTCGCTATTTCCCCGTCACGCCCGGCGAGACGCTGCGCAATGGCGGGGTGGTTCCGGAGGGTGTCACGGCGGTGACGCGCCACCGCCGCTACAGGCGCAGCGGCGATTTCGAGCTCCTCTCGGCGGCCTACTATCTGGAGGACGAGTGGCGGATCGCCCCCATCAACGCGACCCTGCGCCTGGGCCTGCGCAACGAACGCTTCGACAATCGCAACTCCGAAGGCCGCACGCTTGTTCGCATCACCGACCAGTATGCGCCGCGCATCGGATTCTCCTGGGATCGAGGCGGCAGAGGCACCTCCCGGCTGTTCGCCAACTACGGCCGCTACCATCTTCCCGTTGCCGGCGCCGCCACCATTCGGTTGTCCAGCGCGCGGCTTTACACCGAGGCGTGGCACGTGCTCGATGGCCCCATAGTCGAAGACGGCAGCACGGTGCTCGGCCCGGCGATCGGCGAGCCGATCGTGTACCGCGACGGCACCTCGCCGGACGTGCGCACCATAGCGGACCAGAATCTCAAGCCCATGGTGCAGGACGAGTACATTCTGGGCTACGAATGGCAGTTGCCGTCCGACTACGTGGCGGGCGTGACCTTCACCTACCGCCACCTCGTGCGTGCCATCGAGGACATCGCGACCGACGAGGCGCTTGGCAGGAGGGGCGCCTTCCACTACGTGCTCGCCAATCCCGGCCGCGACCTGCGCGTCTTGCTCGACCTCGACGGCGATGGCGTACTCGAAGACGTCACCCTGCCGGCCCGCGATCTGCGGCTGCCGAAGGCGAAGCGCCGCTACAAGGCACTGACCCTTGACATCAAGAAGCCATGGGACGGCGTGTTCCACTTCCGCGGCGCCTACACCCTGTCGCGGAGCCATGGCAACTACGAAGGCACGGTGCGCAGCGACACCGGCGAGGATCTGGCCGGCTATACGACCCAGTTCGACTTCGCGGGCCTGCTGGACGGGGCGACGGGCAACCTCCCCAACGACCGTCGGCATCTGCTGAGGCTCTGGGGGGTGTGGCAGTTCGCCGATCGCTGGCAGGTTCGGGCCGCATTCGAGTTCGCGAGCGGGCGGCCGCGCAACGCGCTCGGCTACCACCCGACCGACCCCTACGCGCAGCTGTATGGTTCGGGGTCTTTCTTCCGGCAGGGAGAGCCCGTGCCGCGCGGCTCCCTGGGCAGGACGCCGCGAGTCCACCGGTTCGATGTCGGTCTCAAGTACACCCGGGAGGCAATTGCGGGCGGCGAGTTGACCTTGAGGCTGGACATCTTCAACGTCTTCGACTTCGACGAGGAGACCGAGGTCGACGAGTACGCCGAGATGTGGTGGAGCGGCAGACCGTCCCCGACGTTCGGCTTGCCGATTCGATTCCAGCAACCCCGGTCGGTGCGGATCGGCCTGCAATACGAGCTCTGATCCGTCGTTGCGCCGTCACCCATGAACCCAGCCACGTCCGGTAGCCCCAACGCCGGCATCGGGATGGTCTGGTAGCGGGTTGTCGTCGGCCCTCGGACGCGCGGCAGACATGCGCCTCGGTGTGCGAGATAATGCCGGGAACAGGCAGCAGCGGAGCCTTGAGAGGAAGCGTCTTGAAACGACTGTTCGCACTGGCCGGCGTGCTCGCCGCGGCCTGGGTCGGGGCCGCGGCGCTTCCGGCGGGAACCGACGACGAGATCCGCGCGCGCATCGCCCCCGTCGGCACGTCCTGCATGGAGACCGACGACCTGTGCGGCGATGTCGCCGCGCCCCCGCCGCCCCCGGAGCCGGCCGTGGCCGAAGCCGCGGTGCCGCTCACGGGAGAGCAGATCTACGACCGCTTCTGCTTCGCCTGCCACGCCACCGGCGTCGGCAACGCGCCCCTGCTGCACGACGCCGAGCAATGGGCGCCCCGAGTCGCCAAGGGCATGGAATCCATGCTGCAGACGAGCATGACCGGGTTGGGCGCGATGCCGCCGAAGGGCACGTGCATGGCGTGTTCCGAGGAGGAGATGGTCGCGGCCATCGAGTACCTCATCGGCAGCTGAGCCGCTCACGCGCCGCTCACGCGCCGCTCACCCGACGCGCTCACCCGACGCGCTCACCCGACACGATAGCCGAGCGCCTCCGCGACATGGGACCCGTCGATCGATCGCGCGCCGGCGAGGTCCGTGATCGTCCGCGCCACCTTCTGCACGCGATGTATGGCGCGCGCGGATAGGCCGTAGCGCCGTACCGCCAGCTTCAGGAGCTTCCGTCCACCGGCGTCGAGCGCGCAGTGGCGCTCGACCTCCCGCGCGTCCAGGTCCCGGTTGTACTTTCCCCGACCGGCCAGTTGCGCCGTTCGGGTGGCCTCCACCCGGCGTCGGAGGTCCGCCTCGTCCAGCGCCGGTGCGCGCTCCCACAACTCGTCCTCGTCGACGGGACCCACTTCCACATTGAGGTCGATGCGGTCGAGCAACGGACCGGACAGCCGGCTCCGGTAGCGCTGGACCTGCTGCGGCGTACAGCGGCAGCGCGTCTCGTCGCACACCAGTCCGGCGGGACAGGGGTTCATCGCCGCAACCAACTGGAACCCGGCCGGGAAGCGGCACCGCTCCCGGACCCTCGAGACGACCACCTCCGAGGACTCCAGCGGTTCCCGCAGCGACTCGAGCGCGTCGCGCCGGAACTCGGGGAACTCGTCCAGGAACAGCACGCCCCGGTGCGCGAGCGAGACCTCGCCGGGAAGCACGGGCGTACCGCCGCCGATCAGGGCGGCTGCGGATGCCGTGTGGTGCGGATTCCGGAAGGGACGCAACTCCGGATCCCGGCGCTCGCGCCCGGCCGCGGAGTAGATGTTCGCCACCTCGACGGCCTCGACTGGCGCGAGCGGAGGCAGCAGGCCGGTCAGCCGCTGTGCGAGCATCGTCTTGCCGGTTCCGGGCGGCCCGCGCAGCAGCAGGTGATGGCCACCGGCCGCGGCGACCGTCAACGCGCGTTTGGCGGCCAACTGGCCCTTGACGTCCCGTAGGGACGGAACGGCGGCGGCCGGCTCGTTCCGGGGCCGCGGCGGAAGGGGCCGCGCGGCGGGTTCCCTTGCACGAGCAAGCTGCACGGCCTCGGCTAGCGTACGCACCGGGTAAAGCCGGGTATCCGCGAGGGGACCCAGCTCCCGCGCGTTCCCCATCGGAAACACCAGTCCGCGACCGGCCGCGTCGGCTGCCATCGCCGCGCCGAAGCAGCCACGCACGCCGCGTACCTCCCCGTACAGGGATAGCTCCCCGATGAACTCCAGGTCCTCCAGGTGTCGTGCCGGGATCTGCCGGGTCGCGGCCAGGATGCTCATGGCGATGGCCAGGTCGAAGCGGCTGCCGTGCTTCGCGAGGTCCGCCGGCGCCAGGTTCACGACGAGCTGGCCGCTCGGAAACTCGAGTTCCATCGTCTTGATCGCGCTCTTGACCCGGTCCCGTGCCTCCCGGACGGCGGTCTGCGCCATGCCGACCACCGAGAAGCCGGAGGTGCCGCCCGGCCGGTGCGCCTCGATGGTCACTTCCGGCGCCTCGACCCCGCTCTGGGCGCGGCTGTGGACGCGCAGCCAGGGCCGCGGCGGCGGTTGCGCCGCACGTTCCTCCGGGATTTCCCCCGGCTCGCCCCCGGGCCCGCCCCCACCCGGCGCCGTCCCGGGTTCCGTGTGCACGTCAGCCATCCATCGAGTGTCGCAGCCGTCGACCGGCGGCGCGATGGCAGGTCTCCCCCAAACGCGTGCGCCATCGTCCCGACTCCGGGGGAGCAATCGCCGCCAACGCGGGACAGTCTGCTAGTGTGGAGCGCGCCGATGACCCGGATTGGGTGATGCCCGCCTCGATAGGCGAACTGAACGAACGATCGCTCCATCGGGCGCTGAAGCGGCGCTACGCCGCTCGGGGCGGTGCCGCCGAGGTCGCCGTCGGGGGCTACGTGGCAGACGTGGTCCTGGGCGACCGCATCGTCGAGATACAGACCGGCTCCTTTTCCGCGCTCCGGCACAAGCTGCCGCGGCTGCTGGCCGAACATCCCGTGACGCTGGTGCATCCCATCGCCCGGGACCGCTTCATCGTCCGGATGGAGCACGCGCCCGAGGACGGTGCGGAGCCGGTCCTCCTCGCCCCGCGGCGCAGGTCACCCAAGCACGGCTCGCCGTTCGACGTGTTCCACGCGCTCACCGGGACCCCGACGCTGCTCGATCATCCCAACCTGACGCTCGACATCGTGATGGTGATCGACGAGGACCTCCGCGTGCCGTACCAGGGCAGGCGCCGGCGAAGGCGGCGGGACTGGGTCAGCGTCGACCGGCGCCTGCTGGAGGTCGTGGAGACGCACACCATCGAGGGCATGGCGGATCTCTTCGCCATGGTCGACCCCGAGCTCCCGGAGGCGTTCACGTCGCGGAATCTCTCCGAAGCCATGGGATCGTCGCACCGGCTGGGCCAGCGTGCGGCCTTCTGTTTCCGCGAAGCCGGGGTCAGCGAGATCTGCGGCAAACGGGACCGGTTCCTTCTGTATCGACGCACGGGCGATCCCGACGCCCCGACCGGCGCGGACGGGAGCGGTCTCCAATGAGAAGACGAACCGAACGAGGCGGCCTTGGGGTAGGCGGCGATGGCCGGTTCGGACGTAGCTGTCAGTGTCGGAAGCCATAGGTTGCGCGGCGGGCGGAGGCAAGCTGGAGCGAAGCTGCGGGCTTCTGGAGACACCGGTCACTCCGCCTTGAGCCCGACTTCGGCGAGGAACGCGACGTGCAAATCGACTCGGGCAAATCGCCGATCGCGGAGTCGTTGATTCGTTGGGTGCCGCACCAGGCGGACGGCGCCGCGGGCGGCAGCGGCGACGATGCCGCCACGGACGGCGCCGGCGGCAGCAACCCGTCGTCGCCAAAGTTGGTGGTGTACGGCGACACCGGGCGCGTCGAGATAATGACCGTCGACTACAAGACCGACGGCTTCCGGCTGTCGTACACGCCCAACACCGACAAGCGCCAGTACGTCGAGGCGGCCAGCGCGCCGCTCGAGGGCGCGGTGCGGTACGTCGAGCACGACCCGCGCGAGGGCACGGGGCGCAACGTGTACATCACCAAGGCGACCATCCGCCCGAACGGCGAGTGGCCGCTCAAGTCGCGCACCAACGAGCAGACGCTGGGCCTCACCTGCGAGGTGCTGGGCAAGGTCTACATCAGCGCAGGGGCGTCGGCATGACCCTGAAACTCGCGGATCCCGACGCCACCTATGCCGCCCGCGTCGACGTCGAGGTGCCGCTCCCGGACGGCGGTACGGAGCGGCATGTCATGGACGTGCGCTTCCGGCTGCTCGGGGACGCCGAGGTCGACGCGCTGGTCGTGGACGGCCAGGCGGTGCTGCTGGGGCGCGTGCTGGCCGACTGGAGCGGCGTGGAGGATCACGACGGCACGCCGCTGCCGTGCACCCCGGAGAACGTCGCGCGCCTGTGCGGCGTGGCCTACTGGCGGCGTGCCGTGGTCAACGCCTACATGCGCTTCGTCGCGGGGCTCCCCGCAAAAGACTGAAGGAGGCCGCCTGGGCATGGTTCCACGGCGGCCAGCTCGAGGTCCTGGTGATACCGGCCAACTGGCCCGCCGTGCGCGTGTTCTGCGCCGCGGCCACGCAGTGGCGCCGCGACATGGGGGGGCGTCTGCAGGGGCTCGATTACGCCTGCGTGCGGTCGGTCGCGGAGGGGCTCGGGCTGGCCTGGCCGGACGTGTTCGCCGGCGTCACCGTGCTCGAGCGCGGCGTGCTCGAGGCGCAGTCGGACGCGTCGCCGTGACAGGGATACAGGTCCGCCGCGACGCGCAGCGCGGCGTAGGCGGTGGCGGCGCAGGCCGCCACGAACGCCAGCAGCAGGAAGATGCCCAGAGCCATGGCGCGGGAGCATAGCAGATGCCGCTAGGCGACCTGGAACTGCGCCTGCGGCTGACGGCCGACGGCCGCAACTTCGTCACCGAGGTGCGCCGCGGCGACCAGGCCATGCAGCGCTTCGAGGGTTCGCTCGACAAGGCGGCCGGCGCCACCCGCAGACTGGACCGCGCGCAGCGGAGCGCCAGCGGCGGGCTGCGCGGCTGGCTGCAGCGCATCAACCAGGCGCACGGACGCACGCTGCGCTATCTCGGGCTGCTGGTGGGCGGCGGCTCGCTGGTGCACGCGCTGCAGGCGGTGACGCGGCGCCTGGTCGAGTCGGGCGTGCGCCTCGAGGGCTGGGAGGCGCGGCTGCGCTCCGCGCTGGGCTCGGCCGAGGCGGCGACGCGCGAGATCGCGTTCCTGCGCCAGGAGGCGGAACGCCTGGGACTGCCGTTCACGGCCCTGGCCGACAACTTCAGCCTGTTCGCGGCGGCGACGCGCGGCACGCGCCTCGAGGGCGAGGCGACGCGCGAGGTGTTCGTCGCGGTGGCCGAGGCGGCGCGGGTGATGCAGCTCGACACCAACCAGCTGAACGGTGTCATGAACGCCCTGACGCAGATCGTCTCGAAGGGCACGGTCACGATCTGTGGGATCGACCGGTCTGCTGGTGGGCTGTCGACGTTGATCGCTCCGACCGTTCCCTCATTCACGAGTGCGCCCGCGCGGTACATCCCCTCGTGACCTGAGCTTCGGTCAGCGAGCAAGCGCCCAGCAGCCTCTGAAAGGTCTCCGTCCACATGTTCCAGGTGTCCGCGTTCCATCCCGCGAACCGCTTGCCGGCGTCCGGCGTGAACACGCGCAGGCGCAGCGGCTGCGAGCCGTCAATGCGCCAGCCGAGCGCGTCGCAGAACCAGTACTGCGTCCACGGATCGCCACTGCGATTTGCACCGCGCAAGATGGGGATCTCCTCCCCAAGCCCCGTTGCCCACTCCTCGCACCGCGCCAACAGAGCGGCGCGCAGTCCCCGCATGAACTCGTACTGCACAAAGGCATGGCTTCGGTCCCATCGCAGGAGCTGTTCCCGCCTCTCCGACAGGATGCCGTCAATGTGCTCGCGATACTGCCGAAGAATCTCGTGCTCGCCACGACCGGCGTGGCCAGCCAGAAACCGCTGCATGTCCTCCGCGTCGAACACGCGGTAACCCGCGTTCTTCACCTCGTCTCGCTCGTCGTCGTACACGTAGCCGGTCTTGTAGTAGACGAGGCAGAAGCCGTCTTCGTGCTCATCGTCCTGCCGCACGCTGTCCGAGTAGCGCTTCAGTTGGTCGCTGTGCATCTCGGTATCGGTCTTGTCTTCGATTACGAAGGTGACCCGCCGCCCATCAATGGTCGCCCGGAAGTAGACGTCGATACCTTCCCGCTGGCGCTGCGGGGGGCCAACGTCTGTCACATCACACTGTCCCTGATCGCCGTGCGGGCCATGCTTGACGAGCGCGCGCACGAAACTCCGGCCGCACTCACCCAGCGTCCCGTCGGCCTCGCGGGCGCACGCGACCAGCCAGCAGATGACCGCATCCTGCGACAGTTCCTTCGTGGCGAATCGGAAGATGTTGGGGGTTGGCACAGGCAGGGTCTCCTCAGTCCTTCGCGTCCTGTGACGCAGACGAATGATGCGCCGCGACGCCCGCGCACAGGCCGGCCAGACGCTCGCGCAAGACGGTCGGTCGCACCACCTTAACACTCTCGCCCCACCCGAACAGATGCAGGCACATCTCGTCGATGCCGCCGGCCCGGAAGCACACCGTGAGGCTGCCGTCAGCCTCCTCGGTCAGGCGCTGGCTCGGGTGAAAGAGGAACGTCGCTGCGTCTCCGGCCGCGTCCGCGTCGAAGCGCAGGACGACTTCCACCGGGTCGTCCTGAAACATGCCGAAGGAGCGCTCGGCATAGCTCCGCAGGTCAAAGGTCCGGTCGCGCTCGAACTCCTCTGGGGTCACCCGTACGTTGCTCATGTTTGCCAGCCGCCAAAGCCGTGGGCCGGTGGACCAGTCGCTGCGGCCGACCAGATTCGGCCGGGTGCCATACAACACGCCATAGGGCTCAAGGCGCTGTCGGCTCTGGCGACCGGTGTAGCGAGCGACGTAGTCGCATTCGATCACACGCCCGGACTTGATCGCGTCTCGGAGGCTGGCCAAGACACCTGGCTCCAGCCGCGTCCTCGGACCGGGCCGCATGGCCAGCCCCTCCGCCTGCAGCAGGGCCTCAAGCTCCGTCTGAAACGCCTCCCCAGACGGGGAGCGTCGCATCGCCCGGAGCTTGTGGGCGAGTTCGCGCAACGTCCGGGCGCGCTCCTCCAGTCCCCCGCGGTCGAGGCTCGCCGCTGCGGCATCGAGTTCACCGAGTTCTTCCACGGACACCTGGGCCAGCCGGTGGAGCGGCGTCGACTGAAGACGCCAATGGCGGTAGCCGTCACCCGCCGCGTCCACTTCCAGTAGCGGTCCGAACGCGGCCTCCACCGCGTCGCGCATGCGCTCCGCAGTGCGGCGGCTGACCGAAAACCGTTCGCCGATCTCATCCAGCGTCACGCCGCGGTGCGACCCTTGCAGGAGAATCGCGAGGCGTACGATGTCACTCAGGCGTTCGTAACGCATCAAACGGTGCTCAAGCGCGCATGACCTTCCGCATCAGTCGTCGCGCACCCATCCTCCGGGTAAACCCTGCCCATGTCCATCGCTCCCCTGTGTCGACCGGTGACGACGGCAATGACCAGTCGGGGCGGTCGTGGCGCCCAATACCTCGCAGTCACGCCGCCTGAAACCCGATCGCACGGCGGTGGTCAGGTTTGGCATCGCACTCGGCCGACAGCATCTCGGCAAGCGCTATCGGATCCCGAAGGCAGCCGAGCACATCCGCTTTCCTGCGCACGAGGGCGAAATCGCCAGGAGTGAGATTGTCGAGGGTCGCCAACGGCTGCGGCGGCTCCAGACCGAAGAAGCTCCGAAACGCCAACTCCACTTGTTCTGCGGCGACGAAACCGAGCGAGATCTTGAAGTCGAATCGACGCAGAGTCGCCGGGTCGAGGCGTTCATGCAAGTTGGTGGTGCAGGCAAAAGGGAGTGGGTGACTCTCCATCCATGTCAGCATCTCGTTGACCCGGGTGGTCTCCCACGACCGGAACGCGAGACGTCGGTCCTCCAACAGCGATTCGGCCTCGTCAAAGACGAGAAACTGCTCCGTGTCCCGCGCCTCGGCAAACGCTTGCGCGACCTTGTGTTCGGTAAGGCCCACCCACATCGACAGCAGATCGGACGCGCGCTTTTGCACTACTTTCCAGCCCGATTCGGTCCGCGAGATACCGGACGAACGCGCTCTTGCCGGTCCCCGGCGGACCTTGGAGACAGAGGGAACAACGTCCCGGGCCTCGAGCGGCCAGCCGATCGGCCAACGCGCTCAGATCGATGTCCGCACGAGTCAGGGCGGGATCGAACCGGTGCGCCGGGCCCCGAGGTGGTCTGTCGCCATGCAGGACACGGGAGAGGCTCTGCACACCGCATCGCACCGTAGCCAGATCGCCGTCCCCCGCGAGACGGGCACCTTGGGTCGCGCCGGCCGCCACGCCGGGCGTGATGTCATAGTCGCGGGCCAGACCGGCAGCCTCGTCTTCCCCGATATCGATCCCTTGCATGGAGAGTTGCCGCTGCCAGATTCGCGTGCGTACCTTGCGGGAAGGCTTGCGCAACTCAAGGGCGAACATCATGCGACGCAGCACCGCCGGACTGGTGTCCGTTTCGCAGTTCGATGTCCACAAGGTGGGCAGGGGCGTCTGCTCGAGGAGCCGATGGATGAACACCTTGGAGCCACCACATGGACCCTCGAAGCGAGCCGACGCGAATGGCAGGGGCGGCTCGAGGAGGTCTTCCATCTCGTCGAACAGCAGTAGTGAGGCGGTGCTTCCGGCGAGAACGCTCTGTGCAATCCGCAACGCCTGCAGCCTTTCCGCGCGGCGCGGCTCGAAGCCGTGCTCGTCCACCTCGCCGACGGCGAACAGGGAAAGCCCCAAACGTCGCGCCAGGACCCTGCAGAACTCGGTCTTGCCTGTCCCCGGCGGCCCGTACACAAGTACGTTGACCCCTACCCGGTGTGCCTCTACGGCACCTCTGACGAGGCTCTCCACGTGATCGCGACCCGGGCCCACGTGGTCGAAATCCGACCATTCCAGTTCGCTCCGGGGTGCCGGGTCGAACAGGTCGGGTGAGTGAGCCAGCCGCTTCAATCGGCCATTGACTGTCACCGCGCCATCGTCGTCCATGGATACGAGGCCCTGTCGCACCAGGGGCGCCTGTACGTTGAGACGTTCCCTACACGCCCCGAGCGAGACGCCGAGGAGGCAACAGAACACGGTATCGCCACGATAGGCGGAGCGCCGCCGAAAGAAAAAATGATCGTCGAACAGGGAGTCAACTACGTCTTCCACGACCGTGCTCAATCGGTGGCGGAGCAGAAGCTCCAAAATCAAGCTGTCCACCCGGGAGAGCTGCAGTCGCTGTCCAAGTTGCGTCAGCCGCCGCGCCAAAGGGTCCCGGCGGATCGGTCTCGTCGCTTCGCGGGCACGTGACGCGATGGCCTGGACGCCTCGCCACTCATCGACCGTCAGCGAGCTGTCGGCCCGGCCATCCAAGTCCGCGATGGGCATGTCGCGGCAGACACTTGGCAAGACATCTCTATGGCGCGACAACCAGTGGGTCAGGGCCGCGGCCTTGGAGTCTCCGCGGGAAAGGCGAGAAGCCAGGTTGTCGAGGTAGAACGCGACCAGGCGGCGTTCGTACTCAGTGAAGATGAACATGCGTCTCTCCCGTTTGGCTACCGAAGGGCGGAGGTTGACCCGGCGATGCGTCAAATGCGGGCGTGCGGTAGGAAATCCGGGCCAATTGAGTGACAATCGCCGGGCATGTTCAGGCCCGGGCTGAAGGAGAATCCACGGTGAAACTGATTACGGCGATCATCAAGCCATTCAAACTCGACGACGTGCGCGAGGCGCTCTCCGAGATCGGCGTGTCCGGGATGACGGTAACGGAAGTCAAGGGGTTCGGGCGCCAGAAGGGCCACACCGAACTCTACCGGGGGGCGGAGTACGCGGTGGACTTCCTGCCCAAGGTCAAGATCGAAATCGCCGTCGACGACGGCATGCTCGACGAGTGCATCGAAGCGATCGGCAAGGCCGCCAACACCGGGAAAGTCGGAGACGGCAAGGTCTTCGTCGCAAGCCTCGAGGAGATCGTGCGCATCCGCACCGGCGAAACCGGAGCCGACGCCCTCTAAACGCCCGCCTTCGCGACCGCCGGTCGCCAATCCGTAGGGGCCGCCCTCGTGGCGGCCCGTTCCGAAATCGGGCACATCCCAATTCCCGCCCACCGCAAGCGCTCACGGGGCGCACCAACTTAGGGCACGCAGTGCCCGGCAATCGGGCAATCGCCCGAGCCGGCCGGATACGCAACCCACTGTTGTCCTTTCCACGCCTGTAACCGAACCGCAACGGAGCGGCCTGCT
Organism: Pseudomonadales bacterium; assembly: GCA_022825925.1. Taxonomy (GTDB): domain Bacteria; phylum Pseudomonadota; class Gammaproteobacteria; order Pseudomonadales; family Azotimanducaceae; genus VXNE01. Next base: position 67,826 of record JAJDVW010000129.1, read on the forward strand.
CCGCAGGTGGCACGGTATATGCAGCATGCAAGGCGCTTGGGGGACCGGCGCAACATCGCGGGGAGCAGATGACCGGCGAGGCGGCGCCCGCAACGTCCACCAGCAGTCGATTTCAAAACGGGATAGAGAGAGGTTGAGGACGCAAATGCGCAAGACAATACTGGCCCTGATTTCAGGTTGCCTGGCTCTCGGTGCAACGGCCGCCGAGATTTCGGGCAACGTCGCGATCGCCACGGACTACTCGTTCCGCGGCTGGTCGCAGACGACCCGCGATCCGGCGATTCAGGGCGGCTTCGACGTCGCCGCGGAATCCGGCTTCTACGTCGGGACGTGGATGTCCAACGTCAACTTCGGCGACGACACCAGCACGGAACTCGACCTCTACGTCGGCTACGGCGGCGAGTTCGGGGACAGCGGCGTCTCCTATGACCTGAGCTACATCCGCTTCGAGTACATCAGCGAGGGGGACGCCCTCGACTACAACGAAGTCGCCGCTTCCATCGGAGTCGACGCCTTCACGTTCGGGATCAACTACTCCAACGCCTATCTCGGCGACGGCGGACCCACCTTCTTCTATCCCTACGCCGGCTATAGCTGGTCCGTTACCGAGAACGCGGCCGTCGACTTCCACGTCGGCTTCAGCAACGCCGACGAGATCGCCGGCGACGACGACATGTACATCGACTATGGCGTGACGCTGACGTTCCCGGTCGCGGGCGCCGACATCGGTGTGGGCATCGTGGGCACGGACCTCGACGAAGACGTCTGCGCCGCCGACTGCGAGGCGCGCGTCGTCCTGTCGATCTCGAAGAGCCTGTAGACCGGAACCCGACGTCCGCCGCCGGCGGCCGCGCGCGGACTCCGACTGAAGAGGAGCGTCAACCATGAAACTCATCACGGCAATCATCAAGCCGTTCAAGCTCGACGACGTCCGGGAGGCCCTCTCGGAAGTCGGCGTGGCCGGAATGACCGTGACCGAAGTCAAGGGCTTCGGGCGCCAGAAGGGCCACACGGAGCTGTACCGCGGGGCGGAGTACGTCGTGGACTTCCTCCCGAAAGTGAAGATCGAGGTGGCCGTCGGCGACGACATGCTCGATCAGTGCCTCGAAGCCATCGGCCAGTCCGCCAACACGGGGAAGGTGGGTGACGGGAAGGTCTTCGTCACGCCCCTCGGGGAAGTCGTTCGCATCAGAACCGGTGAGACCGGGTCCGACGCCATCTAGGCGGGACCTCGCGCCCCGGGCCAGACGAGGGGCTTACGACCCCGCGCAGGAATACACAGGAGAGTCACAGTGGAAGACCTGATCCAAACCAACTACGCCATCGACACGTTCTACTTCCTGGTCATGGGCGTCCTCGTCATGTTCATGGCGTGCGGCTTCTCCATGCTCGAAGCCGGCATGGTGCGCGCCAAGAACACCGCGGAGATCCTGACCAAGAACGTCTCGCTCTACTCCGTCGCCTGCATCATGTACCTGCTCATCGGCTACCACATCATGTACGTGGGCGGGACCGAGGCCGGCGGCATCTTCCCGAGCTTCGGCTTCCTGCTGCAGCCCGAGAACACCGCGGAGGCGGTCGTCGCGAGCGGCGGCGACACGTACTACTCCAACCGCTCGGACTATTTCTTCCAGGTCGTGTTCGTGGCGACGGCCATGTCCATCGTGTCCGGGGCCGTCGCGGAGCGGATGAAGCTCTGGGCGTTCCTCGCCTTCGCCGTCGTGATGACCGCGATCATCTATCCCGTGCAGGGCATGTGGACCTGGGGCGGCGGATGGCTTTCGGAAGCCGGGTACTCCGACTTCGCCGGTTCCGGGATCGTGCACATGTGCGGCGCCGCCGCCGCGCTCGCCGGGGTCCTGCTCCTCGGCCCGCGTGCGGGCAAGTACGCCTCCGGCGGCCGCGTGAACGCCATACCGGGCTGCAACATGCCCCTCGCGACCCTCGGGATGTTCGTGCTGTGGTTCGGGTGGTTCGGCTTCAACGGCGGTTCCGAACTCAAGCTCTCGAACGTCGACGAGGCGAACGCGGTCGCGCAGGTGTTCGTCAACACCAACATCGCGGCCTGCGGCGGCCTCGTCGCCGCGCTCGTCCTGGCGCGCATCTGGTTCGGCAAGGCGGACCTCACGATGGCCCTGAACGGCGCCCTGGCGGGGCTCGTGGCCATCACGGCCGACCCGCTGTCCGGGAGCGCCTTCTGGTCGATGATCGTCGGCGCCATCGGCGGACTGATCGTCGTCGCCTCGATCGTGCTGCTCGACCGGCTGCGGATCGACGACCCGGTCGGCGCCATCAGCGTGCACGGCACGTGCGGCATCTGGGGCATCATCGCGGTCGTCTTCAGCAACGACGACGCCACCATCGGCGGACAGTTGCTCGGCATCGTCGGCATCTTCGGCTGGGTGTTCGTCGCGAGCCTCATCGTGTGGGCCATCCTCAAGTACGCGATGGGAATCCGCATCTCCGAAGAAGACGAGGAACGCGGCGCCGACGTCTCCGAGACGGGCATCGAGGCCTATCCGGAGTTCTCGCAGAGTTAAGCGACCGGCCGGTCGCGCCGGCACGGGTTTCCGCTGGACGGGGCGCTTCGGCGCCCCTTTTCTTCGCGCGCCCGGGGTCCGGGACGCCCCAGGGCGAACCGTCCCGTAGAATGTGCCCATGCAAGCACGGCCACACGCCAACCCGTTGGAGACGCTCCGGTTCGACAACCGGTTCGTCGCCGAACTCCCCTCCGACCCCGAAACCGCGAACTTCCGCCGCCAGGTATCTGGCGCGTGCTACTCGCGCGTCATGCCCCAGGTAGCCCCGGCGCCGAAGCTCGTCGCGTGGTCGCGCGAGGCGGCGGCCCTCGTCGACCTGCCGGCCGAGCCGGCGGACGCGGACGGGTACGCCGAGGTCCTCGCCGGCAACCGGGTGCTCGAAGGTATGGAACCCATCGCCACCTGTTATGGCGGCCACCAGTTCGGGAACTGGGCGGGACAGCTCGGCGACGGGCGGGCCATCAACCTCGGCGAGGTCGTCAACGGCCGCGGCGAGCGCTGGACACTGCAGATCAAGGGCGCGGGTCCGACCCCGTATTCCCGCACCGCAGACGGCCTGGCCGTGCTGCGTTCGTCCCTGCGCGAGTTCCTGTGCAGCGAGGCGATGTTCCATCTCGGCGTCCCGACCACGCGCGCGCTGTCGCTGGTGCTGACCGGCGAGCAGGTGGTCCGGGACCTCCTCTACGACGGCCATCCGGCGCCGGAGCCGGGGGCCGTCGTGTGCCGCATCGCGCCTTCCTTCACCCGCTTCGGGCACTTCGAGATCCTCGCGGCCCGCCGCGACACCGAACTCCTGCGCCGGTTGCTCGACTTCACGATCGCGACCGACTTCCCGGAACTCGCCGACGACGACGCGCCCAAGGACCGCTACGCACGCTGGTTCGCCGAGGTGTCGGCGCGGACGGTGGACATGATCGTCCACTGGATGCGCGTCGGCTTCGTGCACGGCGTGATGAACACGGACAACATGAGCGTGCTCGGCCTCACCATCGACTACGGGCCGTACGGCTGGCTCGAGGGCTACGACCCGGACTGGACGCCCAACACCACCGATGCGGCCACGCGGCGGTACCGGTACGGCCAGCAACCCGCGATCGCGCAGTGGAACCTGCTGCGGCTCGCCCACGCCATCCTGCCCCTCGTCGGGGACGCCGAACCCCTCGAGGCCGTGCTCACGGATTTCGCGCGACGGTACGCCGACGAGTCGGCGGCGATGACCGCGCGGAAACTGGGGCTCGCGCGCTGCGAACAGGAAAGCGACGAGCGCCTCTTCGGGGAACTCTTCGCGATCTTCGCGAGCACCGAGACGGACATGACCCTGTTCTTCCGCAACCTCGCCCGCGTCGACCTCGACGCGGTCAGCGTCGAGCCCCTGCGCGAAGCGTGGTACGACCCGGGCACCCTCACGCCGGCCCTGCGCGAGCGGTGCGAGGCCTGGCTCGAAGCGTACGCCGGCCGGGTGCGCCAGGACGGCACGCCGGACGACGCGAGGGTCGCGCGCATGAACGCGAACAATCCCCGTTTCGTGCTGCGCAACTACCTCGCCCAACAGGCGATCGACCAGGCGGACGCGGGCGACTTCGACATGATCCACGAACTCCTGGACGTGCTGCGCCGGCCGTACGACGAGCAGCCCGGCAAGGAGGCCTTCGCGGCGAAGCGCCCGGAGTGGGCGAGGCACCGGGCCGGCTGCTCGATGCTCTCCTGCAGTTCCTGAACATGCGCTACATCAGTACCCGCGGCGCCACCCCGCCGCTGTCCTTCCAGGACGCCGTCCTGACCGGGCTGGCCCCGGACGGCGGTCTGCTCCTGCCCGAAGCGCTGCCGTCCTTCGCCGATCGGCTGGACGACTGGCGCGCACTGCCGTTTCCGGAACTGGCCGTCGAGATTTTCGCGCGGTTCGCCGACGACATTCCGAGGGCGCGGATCGAGGAGATCGTCCGCGGCGCCTATGCGACCTTCCGCCACGCGGAAGTGGTGCCGCTGGTCGACCTCGGGAACCTCCATGTCATGGAGCTCTTCCACGGACCGACGCTGGCCTTCAAGGACGTGGCGCTGCAGGTCCTCGGTCGCCTGTTCGAGCACATCGTGACCGCGCGCGGAACGCGCCTCAACGTGCTCTGCGCGACCAGCGGCGACACCGGCAGCGCCGCCATCGCCGGCATCCGGGGCCTCGCCGGCATGGGCGTTTTCGTGCTGTACCCGGAGGGCCGCACCAGCGCGCTGCAGGAACTGCAGATGACCACCGTGCCGGACGAGAACGTCCACTGCATCGCCATCGACGGGACCTTCGACGACTGCCAGCGCATCGTGAAGGCGATCTTCAACGACCTCGACTTCAAGGCGAAGCACGGCCTCGGCGCCGCCAACTCCGTGAACTGGGCCCGCGTCCTCGCCCAGACGGCCTACTACCTGCACGGCGCCCTGCGCTTCGACGAACCCGTCTCGTTCAGCGTCCCCACGGGGAACTTCGGCAACATCCTGGCCGGCTACCTCGCCCGCGCGATGGGCGCGCCGATCGACCGGCTCGTGCTCGGCACCAACGACAACGACATCCTCGCGCGGTTCTTCCAGACCGGCGTCTACAGCGTCGGCGAGACCCGCCGGACGATCAGCCCGTCGATGGACATCCAGGTCGCGAGCAACTTCGAGCGCTTCGTCTACTACCGGCTCGGCTGCGACCCGGCCGCGCTCCAGGCGTTCATGACGACGTTCGCCGCCGAGGGCGTGGCCCGCATCGACGGGGGCGTGCCGGAGGACGAGGGGATTCTCGCCACCGCCGTCGACGAGCCGGCGACGCTGGCCGCGATGTCGGAGCTGTACGCAGGCAGCGGATACGTGGTGGACCCCCATACCGCCGTCGGCGTCGCGGCGGCGTCGCGGTTCCCCGAGTACCAGCCGATGATCTGCCTGGCCGCCGCGCACCCGGCCAAGTTCCCCGAGTCGGTGGACCGGGCCGTGGGCGAGGCGGTCGCCCGGCACGCACTGCTGGAGGGCCTCGCCGAGAAGCCGCGGCGGAAGACCCTGCTGCCCCCGGATCTCGAGACCGTGCAGGCGTTCATCGCGCCGCGGGCGGGAGAAGCGTAGCCCGCGCCCGCTCCGTTACGCCCCGGCCAGCTCCGCGATGGTCCCGGGCAGTTGATCGAGCCGGCCCACCTCGGCGCTGGCGCCGACGGCCGTGCCGTCCCCCGAGCCGCCGAAGTTCACCCAGATCGTGTGCATCCCGACGTCGCGGGCGCCCTGGATGTCGTCCACCGGCTGGTCGCCGACGTGCACGGTGGCCGAAGCCGGTACCCGGGCCCGGGCCAGCGCGGCCCGGAACATCGCGGGGTCCGGCTTGCTCGCGCCCACGTCCGCGGCCGTGAAGCCGAACGAGAAGTACCGATCGAGCCCCAGGCGCGCGAAGTCCGCGTTGCCGTTCGTCAGCGCGCCCAGCGTGTACCGCTCCGCCAGGACCGCGAGGGTGGCCAGCGCGCCCTCGTAGTACGCGATCTCGTGCCGCAGGCGCAGGAACTCGTCGAAGGCCCCCGTCGCGAGCCGGTCCGCCTCGGCCCCCGGCCGGCCGCAAAGCATGACCGCCTCGCGCAGCACGGCGAGCCGCATCCGCGACACGTCATGGGCGATGCCGGGTTGCTTCTCGACCACGTCCGCGCGCAACGCCCACAGCGATGCCGTGTCGAACCTCTCCCCGAACTTGGGGACCCGTCGCGTCATCCACTCGCGGCTCGCCAGCTCCGCCCGGCGGATGACGTTGTCCGTCTCCCAGAGCGTGTTGTCGAGATCGAAGGTGACGAGTTCGATCATCGTTCCCGGGCCCGAGAACGGGCCTTGGCGCGCGGGTGTGCGGCGTCGTAGACCTTCGCCAGGTGCTGGAAGTCGAGGTGCGTGTAGATCTGGGTGGTCGCGATGTCCGCATGACCGAGCAGTTCCTGCACCGCGCGCAGGTCGCCGCTCGACTCGAGCAGGTGGCTCGCGAAGCTGTGCCGCAGCATGTGCGGGTGCAGGGCGTCGGTGCCGAGTTCGGTCGCGGAGAGTTTCTTGAGCCGCAACTGCACCGTGCGGGGGCTGATGCGGTGCTCGCCGCGCCCCGTGAAGAGCGGCGCCGACGGTGCCGCGCCCGGCCGCGTTGCGAGCCACGCCCGGATGGCCTCGACGGCGGGTTCGCCGAGCGGCACGATCCGGGTCCTGTTCCCCTTGCCCGTCACCGTCGCGAAACCGTTCGCCAGGTCGACGTCCTTCAGGTCGATCCCCACCAGTTCGGCAAGGCGCACTCCGCAACCGTAGAGGATCTCCAGCATGGCGCGGTCCCGGAGCTCGATCCTCGATCCGGGCCTGGCGTCGAAGAGCCGCGCGGCACGGTCGATGTCTAGCGCCTTCGGCAGCGGTTTGCCCCGCTTCGGGCCCGCGATGCCCGCCGCCGGGTTCGCCGGGAGCACACCGTGCCGGACGGCGAAGGCGAAGAAGGCGCGAAGGCTCGACAGCACGCGGCCGATCGTGCGCGGCGAGCGGCCCCTGGCGTGCAGCCGACCGAGATGGGCGCGGACATGCCACGGTCGCGTTGCCGTCCAGTCAGCGGCTTCCAAGGCCTCGCGAAACGCGGCGAGATCACGTCGGTAGGCGGCGACGGTGTGCGCGGAGCAGCGCTTCTCGTGGGCGAGATACTCGACGTAACGCGCGACCAGCGGGTCCGCCTCCGCGCTCCGGGCGCGCGGGGTCTCCCTGTCCTGCCGGTCGGCGCCGTCGCCTTGGCGGGCACCGTTTGACGAAGCCAGCGGCACACCTCGAAGCGAAATCCCGGCGGCACTCTGCACCAGGCGATGCCCGCGTTCAAGCTCGGGCCCCGCCGGCAAGGCGAGCGCACGACCCCGGATCAGGACCGGATCTGGCCGTCGTAGATCTGTGCCGCGGGCCCGGTCATGGTGACGACGTCGCCTTCGTCCGGCCACCGCAGCGCCACTTCCCCACCCCGCAGGGACACGGTGGCGTCGGCGTCCAGCAAGCCGCTCAGCCGACCTACCACCATCGCCGCGCATGCGCCGCTGCCGCACGCGCGTGTCTCTCCCGCGCCCCGCTCGTAGACGCGCAGCCGCGCGAAGTCCCGCTGCACGACCTGCAGGAAACCGACGTTGACCCCTTCCGGGAACGCCGGCGAGGACTGCACGCCCGTCCCGACGCGCTTCACCGGAGCGCTTACGATGTCCTCCACTTCGATGACGGCGTGCGGATTGCCCATCGACACCGGCGCCAGGACGACCTCCGCCTCGGCCGTCGCGAGCCGGTAACGCAGGCCGTCCCCCACCGGAACCGCGAGGTCGGGGAGGAACGGGACCTCCGCGGGCGCGAGACCCGGCGGACCCATCTCGACCTCGACGCGGTCGCCGACGAGCACGCGCGTGCGAATCATGCCGGTGTTGGTCTCGAGGGTGAGACATCGCTTCACGGTGAGTCCGTGATCGCGCACGAATCGGGCGAAGCACCGCGCGCCGTTGCCGCACTGCTCGGCTTCGGTCCCGTCACGATTGAAGATACGGTAGCGGAAGTCCGCGGCGGGGTCCGACGGCGGCAGCACGGCCAGCAACTGGTCGAACCCGATGCCCGTACGCCGGTCGCCCCAGCGCCTGATCTCCGCGGGCTTGAGTTCGACGCTCTGGGTCACGAGGTCCACGACCATGAAGTCGTTGCCGAGACCGTGCATCTTGGAGAAGCGGAGCTTCGTCACCGCCCTTCCCCTTCGAGGGCCAACTGGTCGCCCACGGTCTCCCGCCGCCGCACGACGCGGAAGTCCCCGTCGCTCACCAGCACCTCCGGCGCGCGGCCGCGGCCGTTGTAGTTGGAACTCAGCACCATCCCGTACGCGCCCGCTCCGAACACCGCGAGCAGCGCGCCCTCCGTCAGCGCCAGGTCGCGGTCCGTGGCGAGGAAGTCGCCGGTCTCGCAGACCGGACCGACCACGTCCCAGCGCAGGGGCGCGGCATCGTTCGCCTCCACCGCCTTCACGGGGTGGCGCGCTTTGTAGAGCGCCGGCCGCAGGAAGTCGTTCATCGCCGCGTCCACGACCGCGAAGTTCCGCTGCCCCTCCCGCGTGGCCCGCTTGAGGTACTCCACGCGCGTGAGCAGCACGCCGGCCTGCGCCACGAGGTAGCGTCCCGGCTCGACGATCAGTTCGAGACCCCGGTCGAACACGGCGGCCGCGACTTCCTGCCCGTACGCCTCGACATCCAGACCGGGTTCGCCGTCGTCGGGCACCGCGAATCCGCCCCCGAGATCCACGTGGTCGACCGGGACGCCCTCGGCCGCCAGCGTGTCCACGACCCCCAGCAGCCGCTCGCACGCGGCTGCATAGGGGCCGAGTTCCCGGACCTGCGATCCGATGTGGCAGTCGATGCCGCGCACCTGGAGGGCGTCCGACGCCGCCGCATGCCGATACATGCCGAGCGCGGTCCCCTCCGGCACGCCGAACTTGTTCTCCCGGCGGCCCGTCGAGATGTACGGGTGCGTGCCGGCATCCACGTCCGGATTGACGCGCACCGACACGGGCGCGACGCGGGACAGGAGGCGCGCACGGGACTCGAGCCGTTCGAGTTCCGCCTCGCTCTCCACGTTGAAGCAGTGGATGCCGACCTTGAGGGCGAAGTCGATCTCCGCGACGGACTTGCCGACGCCCGAGAAGACGACGTCCCCGGCGGCGCCTCCGGCCCGCAACACGCGCTGCAGTTCGCCCGCCGACACGATGTCGAAGCCGGCCCCCAGTTCACGCATCAGGCCGAGGATGGCGAGGTTCGCGTTCGCCTTGACCGCGTAGCAGATGCGGGCGCGCCCGCCGCCGAGCGCACGCGCGAGACGCCGGTAACGGTCCTCGATGGCGCCCTGCGAGTAGACGTAGGCGGGCGTACCGACGGCGTCGGCGATGGCGACCAGGGGGACGTCCTCGACCCCCATGACGTTGTTCACACGACCAAACATGCTGCGCTCCGTGCCTCGCGGGGAAGCGACACCTAGGCGACGTCAGCGCCCATCCGCCCCCGGCGCGGCCCGCGTTGACGGGTCACCGGCTTCCACGAGAGAGTCCGCCGGGGGGCGTTCCTCGGGCAGGTACAGCGGTCCTTTCTGGCCGCACGTCGCCGCCATCGCACACCACAGCACCACGAGGATCCACCGCATGCCTACCGTGTCCGTCCCGGAGATCCGTAAGCGGGGCAGTATAGCGTCCCTCGGTCGAGCCCCCCCGGGGGCGCCCGACACGCAAAACCCAGTGTCAGGCGAGCGCGTCCCGACGTTCGACACCGTTCTCAGGGTGGTCGGCGCGCTGGGGCTGACGCCGCGGGCCGAGGCGTCGGCCGCCGTCCAGCGACAGTCGAGGTGACCGCCACCGGCGGAGCTCCTCAGATCCGAGCGCGCGCTTCCGCGGCGGCGGCCCGTACGCGCGCCGGCGCGGTGCCCCCGACCTGTTCGCGCGTAGCGAGCGAACCGTGCAGCGAGACGGCGTCGTACACGTCCTCACCGATGGCGTCGTGCACGCGGCGCAGTTCGTCGAGGGGCAGGTCCGCCAGCGCGACACCCGCCTCCTGGGCGTGGCGCACCACCCGTCCCACCGCATCGTACGCGTCGCGAAACGGCAGTCCCTTCCGGACCAGGTAGTCGGCCAGGTCGGTGGCGGTGGCATAGCCGAGCTCCGCTGCCCTGCGCATGGCGGCCGTGTCCGGGCGCATGGCCCCCACGATGTCCCGCATCGCGGCGAGGCAGCCGCGCAACGTCGCGGCCGTGTCGAAGACTGGTTCCTTGTCCTCCTGGTTGTCCCGGTTGTAGGCCAGCGCCTGGCCCTTCATCAGGACGAGCAGACCCACCAGGTGGCCGACGACGCGCCCCGCCTTGCCCCGAACAAGCTCCGGCACGTCCGGGTTCTTCTTCTGCGGCATGATGCTCGACCCGGTGCAGAACGCGTCCGGGAGTTCGACGAAGGCGAACTGCTGTGACGTCCAGATCACCAGTTCCTCGCACCAGCGCGACAGGTGAACCGCCGTGAGCGCGGCGGCCGCACAGAACTCGATCGCGAAGTCCCTGTCGCTCACGGCATCGAGGGAGTTCGCGGCCACGCCGTCGAACCCGAGGGCGGCGGCGGTCGCCGCGCGGTCGATGGGGAAGGTCGTGCCGGCGAGCGCCGCGGCGCCGAGGGGGGACACGTTGAGCCGCTTCCGGCAGTCCGAGAAGCGCGCCCGGTCCCGATGGGCCATCTCGAACCAGGCGAGCAGGTGGTGTCCCAGCGTGACGGGCTGCGCGGTCTGCAGGTGGGTGAATCCCGGCATCGGATCCGCCGCGTGGCGCTCGGCGGCGTCCACCAGGCGGGTCATGATCTCGCCGAGGAGGGTCACGACGGCGTCGATCTCGTCGCGCAGGTAGAGACGCAGGTCCGTCGCCACCTGGTCGTTGCGCGAACGTCCCGTGTGCAGCTTCTTGCCCACCTCGCCGATGCGCTCGGTCAGGCGCGCCTCGATGTTCATGTGGACGTCCTCGAGGGCCGTCGACCATTCGAAGTCGCCGGCCTCGATGTCCCGTTCGATCCCGTGGAGTCCGTCGACGATGGCGCGGCATTCCGCCTCGGTGAGCACGCCGGACCCGGCCAGCATCTCCGCATGCGCGATCGAACCGCGCACGTCGTACCGGTAGAGGCGCCGATCGAACGCCACGGACGCCGTGAACCGCTCCACGCCCGCGTCGGTGCCCTCCTTGAACCGGCCGCGCAACAGCTTGTCGTTCCCGCGCCTTCTCTCGCTCCTTTTCTCACCCATCGGATGCTTCTTCCCGCGTCGTGGCGGACGCCCTCCGTCATATACTGGCACTTTCGGCATTCCGGCTCCAAACGACGCAGCCCGCCGCCCGTCACACAGAAGTGTCCAGACCACTCCCCGCGCGCCCCGTCAGGATCGCCACCCGCGCCAGTCCGCTCGCCCTGTGGCAAGCGGAACGGGCCGGAACGCTCCTCACCGAGAGGTCCGGCACCACGGTCGATATCCTTCCGCTCACCACCGCCGGAGACCGCAACCGGCGCGATGCCCCCCTCGGCGATTCCGGCGGCAAGGGTCTCTTCGTGGGCGAACTCGAAGCGGCGCTGTCCGACGGCCGTGCCGATGTCGCCATTCACAGCATGAAGGACGTGCCGACCGTTCCGCCGGAGGGCTTCACGATCACGACGATCGGCACGCGCGGGGACCCGCGGGACGCCCTCGTCGCCGGCGCCCGGACGTTCGACGCGTTGCCCGAAGGTGCCCGGGTCGGGTCGTCCAGTCCGCGACGGCGGGCGCAGCTCCTGTTCGCCCGGCCGGACCTCGCGCCCGTCCCCATCCGGGGGAACGTCGGGACCCGGCTCGCCAAACTCGATGCGGGGAACGTCGACGCGCTGGTCCTGGCGTGCGCGGGCCTCGACCGGCTGGGGCTCGGGGAACGCATCAGCCAGCGGCTTCCGGTCGACCTCTGCCTCCCGCCGCCCGGACAGGGGGCCCTCGCGGTCGAGTACGCGACCGATCGCGACGACCTCGTCCGCCTCCTCGCTCCCGCGATGGACAGCCACACCGAGCGGGCGGTCGCGGCCGAACGCGCCTTGACCCGGGCGCTCGGGGCCGACTGCACGACGCCGCTCGGCGCCCACGCAACCATTGATGGCGAGCGCATCACGCTGCGGGTGACGCTCCTCGAGCCCGAGGGCGACCACGCCCGATCCGTCGTTGACGCCGGGACGGACCCGCTGGAGCTGGGCGAGCGGCTCGCCCGTGCGCTCCTGCGGCTGGGCGCCAAGTTCTAGCGCCTTTCACGCGAGCCGGCATGCGCATCTGGGTCACTCGCACGGAGCCCGGCGCCACCCGGCTCGGTCACGCACTGCGCGCGACCGGGCACGACGCCTGGGTGCGACCCGTGCTCCGGGTGGAGCCCATCCCCTGGCCCGCGCCGGAGGGGGCCTTCGACCTGACCGTCTTCCTCTCCGAACATGCCGTCCACGGCGCCCTCGCGAACGGCTGGCGGCGGACCGCGGCACTCGCGATCGGTCCCGCCACGCAGGCCGCCCTCAACGGACACGGCGTCGTCGCGCGGGTCCCCGACAGCGCTTCTTCCGAGGGGATCGCCGCACACCTCGGCGACACCCCGCCGTCGAACATCCTGCTCGCGACCGGGGCAGGCGGACGCGACGCGTTGCCCGCCATGCTGGAAGCGCGGGGGGCGACGGTCGTCCCGTGGCGCCTCTACCGTCGGCTGCCGGTGCGGGACCCATTGCCGGCGGGCCTGGACATCGACGCCATCGTCGCCGGCAGCGCCGGCGGATTGCGGGTCGCCGCGGACCTGTGGTTTGCTTCCGGGCGGGGCGGAACGGTTCCGCTGATCGTGCCGTCCGCCCGCGTCGCGGAAGCCGGCCGCGGGCTCGGCTTCACGCGCATTCTGGTCGGTCCCGGCGCGGGGGCGCACGGAATCGTCGCCACGATCGGCGGCATGGCCAACGAGAAGCGAGCGCCTTGAGCGAAGAGGCAGCCACCGAAGCCGCCGAGCGGCCTCCCGAGGAGACCGCGCCGCACCGCCGGACACGCGGCTTCGGCACCGCGCTGCTCGGCCTGCTCTCGCTCATCGCCATCGGCCTCGCCGGCTATGTCTTCTGGCGTGTCGAGTGGGCAAATCCCGCGGCCGCGGTCGAGACCCGTCTCAACGACCGCCTCGCGGGGCTGCGGATCACCCTGAACGACGCCCGTTCGACCTCCGAAGCCGAACTCACCGCGCGCATCGCCCAAGTCGAGGAGACGCTTGCCGAGCAGGGGGACGCCTTCGACGCCACCCGCACCGCGTTCGCGGACGCCGTGGCGGAGCAGCGCCGCCAGGCCCCGCCGGACGCACGGGACTGGCGGCTCGCCGAAGTGGAGTACCTGCTGAGGGTCGCCAACAACCGCGTGCTGCTGGAGCGCGACGCGACCACGGCCGAGCGGCTGCTCGAAGCGGCCGACCTCATTCTGGAGGAACTGGACGACTACGCGCTCTTCGACGTGCGCGCCCTCCTCGCCGAAGAGCGGCTCGCCCTGCGCGAGGCCGGCGCGGCCAACGCCCAGACCCTGTTCCTCAGGCTCGAGGCCCTCAAGGACGGCCTGGGCGAACTGCCCGCACGCATCCCGGAGTACTTCGGCGCCCCCGCCGCTCCGCCCCGTCCCGACACCCCCGCAACGGTCCCCGAGGAACCGGTATCGGCATGGGACGCGCTCCTCGACCGGCTCTCGGGCCTGTACGAGTTCCGGACGCGCGATGGCATCGCGCCCCGTCCGCTGCTGCGGCCCGACGAGGCCGTCTACCTGGAGTTCAACCTCCGGCTCGCCCTGGAGCGCGCGCAGCTCGGCGCCCTGCGCAGCGACGGGCTCCTGTACCGCGAGAGCCTCGCCGCCGCGCTCGGCTGGGTCGACGAACACCTCGATGCCGAGAGCCCCGCCGTCCAGGGACTGCGCGAGGAGATCGACGCCCTGCTCCGGTTCGACGTGGAGGCGGCCCTGCCCGACATATCCCGGTCGCTGGCCCGACTGCGGGAGCTGGCCCCGGCCGCGCTGACCCCGGGCCCGGAACGGGGTCCGTGACCGCGCGCGGTCTCCTGCTCCTGCTGGCGGCCGTCACCGCCGGCGCCGCGCTCGGGCTGCTGGCGCTGCGCGATCCCGGCTACGTGCTCATCTCCTACGGCAACGGGACCTTCGAGACCAGCGTCTGGTTCGCGCTCGCCGCCCTGGCGCTCGTCGCCGCCGCGGTGGGGACGGCCTGGACGATCCTGCGGCGCACCCTGAGAGGCCGCTCCCGGCTGTCCGCGTGGTCCAGGGAGCGACGCATCCGGAACGCGCATGCGCAGACGGTGCAAGGGACCATCCAGCTCGCGGAAGGCGACTTCGCCGCGGCCAGCACGACCCTCGCGGCCGCCGCCGAACAGGTGGAGCCCCCTTTCGTGAACCTGCTGTCCGCGGCGCTGGCGGCCCACCGTGCGGGCGACGCCGAGGAAAGCGAGCGGCTCCTCGCGCGCGCCGAGGCGTCGGCGCACGGCGCCGGGACGGCCGTCGGTCTCACCCGGGCCCGGCTTGCGGGACAGGCCGGGGAGTGGCGGGAGTGCCGGCGGGCGCTGGAACGCCTGGCCTCGGAACATCCGCGCCACCCGGGCGTGTTGCGGCTTTCCCTGGAGTGCGCCGAACGGCTGGAGGACTGGGAAGGGGCGCTCGCCGCAGCGTCCGCGCTCGGCAAGATACGCGGCGAAGACACCGACGCCCTCGATGCCGCCGCGCGGCGCGCCTGGCGCGGACGCCTGGCCGCCAGTCGCGGCAGCGCGACCGCCGCCGCGCACGCGCGCGAAACCTGGAAGGCGATGCCGAAGGCGCTGCGGACGGACACCGCCCTCGTGCGGGAGTACGCGCATGCCCTCCTGTCCGGCGGCGACCCGGACACCGCCGAGTCGGCCCTGCGCGCCGCCATCACGGCCGATTTCGACCCCGCGCTCGTGGACCTCTACGGACGCCTGCGTTCCGGCCGTCCCCACCGGCAGCTCGACGCCGCCACCGGTTGGCTGGAGTCGCGCCCGGAGGACGCGGGACTGCTCCTTGCACTCGGGCGCCTGGCGGTCGCGAGCGACGAGCCGGACCGCGCCCGCCGATATCTTGAGTCGAGCGTGATGCTGTCGCCCACGCCGTCCGCCCGGGAGGAACTGGCGAGCCTGTACCTCGCGTCCGGCGATGTCGCGCAAGGCCGGCGACTGATCGAGCAAGCGCTCGACCACGAGCGCGGACGCCGGTAACGCTCCTCTACGCGACCGGTAGCATGTCGGAGCGCAGGCGCCCGCGCGCCACGCCGCGTGCCATCAGTACCCGGGCGGCGGCATCGACGAATCCCGCCGGGCCGGAGAGGACGACTTCGTCGGCCAGGGGCGCCCCGCGCAGGGCCGGGAGCAGCGTGTTCTCGCCGGAAGGACGGTCGACGAACGCCCGGTAGTCGAACCAGCCCGACGCCGACAGATCGGCGAAGTACGCATCCTGGTAGAGATCAGCGGGCGACGAGACGGACCACCAGAGCACCGTGGGCGGCGGCGCCCGCCGTTCGCGCAGCCACTCGAGGAAACCCGTCGCCTGCGCGGCTCCGGTCCCCGCGGCGAGCAGGAGGGTCGGCACCGCGCGGGCGGTTACCGCTCCCAGCGGTCCCGTGCACTCGAGGACGTCACCCGCGACCGTCGGACCACGCCCGTCCGTGCGCGCGCCTCCGGCGCCACGTCCGAGGCCCGCGCCCGCGAGCAGCGCGTCCATCCTCTCGGCGTCGGGCGCGCCCGCCACGGGACGGTAGTGCAACTCGAAGAACGGCAGCCGGCCGGGCCCGCTCGCGATGGACATGGGGATGTCCCCGTCCGGATGCACGAACCCGATGTACTGGCCCGCGTCGAACTCGAACGGGGAGAGCGCTTCGAAGGTGAGTACGGTGACGGGGCCGCGACCGTCCGCCCCGACCACGCGCGCCCGAAAGCCCATCCGCCGCAGCCGAGACATTTCGTCACCCACGCCCGGAGGCGCGGAGGACGAGCCGGGTCAGCGGCCGCGCATCTGGCTGAAGAACTCGTGGTTCGTCTTGGTGTCCTTCAGCTTGTCGACCATGAACTCGATGGCGGCGATGTCGTCCATGTCGTGCAGCAGCTTGCGCAGGATCCACACCCGCTGCAGTTCCGCCTCGCCCATCAGCAGTTCCTCGCGCCGCGTGGCGGACCGGCGGATGTTGATGGCCGGGTACACCCGCTTCTCCGCGATCTTGCGCTCGAGGTGGAGTTCCATGTTGCCCGTGCCCTTGAACTCCTCGTAGATCACCTCGTCCATCTTGGACCCGGTGTCGATGAGCGCGGTCGCGATGATGGACAGGCTGCCGCCCTCCTCGATGTTGCGGGCGGCGCCGAAGAAACGCTTCGGACGTTCGAGCGCGTGCGCGTCCACGCCGCCGGTCAGAACCTTGCCCGAAGACGGGACGATGGTGTTGTAGGCGCGCGCGAGGCGGGTGATCGAGTCGAGCAGGATGACGACGTCCTTCTGGTGCTCGACGAGCCGTTTCGCCTTCTCGATGACCATCTCCGCGACCTGCACGTGGCGCGAAGGCGGCTCGTCGAAGGTGCTCGCGACCACCTCCGCATCGACCACCGTGCGCTCCATGTCCGTCACTTCCTCCGGCCGCTCGTCGATCAGGAGGACCAGGACGATCGCCTCTGGATTGTTCGCGCAGATGGACTGGGCGACGTTCTGGAGGATGATCGTCTTGCCCGCCTTCGGGGGCGACACGATGAGGCCGCGCTGGCCCTTCCCGACCGGAGAGATGAGGTCGATGATGCGCGCGGTCAGGTCCGCCGTGCTGCCGTTGCCGCGCTCGAGGGTGAAACGCTCGTCCGGGAACAGCGGCGTGAGGTTCTCGAACAGGATCTTGTGCTTGCGGGTGTTCGGCTCGCTGAAGTTGATCTCGTCGACCTTGAGGAGCGCGAAGTAACGCTCGCCCTCCTTGGGGGGACGGATCTTGCCCGCGATGCTGTCGCCCGTGCGCAGGTTGAAGCGGCGGATCTGGCTCGGCGACACGTAGATGTCGTCCGGCCCGGCCAGGTAGGAACTCCCGGGGGAGCGCAGGAAACCGAAGCCGTCCTGGAGGATTTCCAGGACGCCTTCGCCGTAGATGTCGTCGCCGTTCTTGGCATGCTTGCGGAGGATCGCCGCGATGACTTCCTGCTT
Organism: Pseudomonadales bacterium; assembly: GCA_022825925.1. Taxonomy (GTDB): domain Bacteria; phylum Pseudomonadota; class Gammaproteobacteria; order Pseudomonadales; family Azotimanducaceae; genus VXNE01. Next base: position 85,104 of record JAJDVW010000129.1, read on the forward strand.
GCGGGAGCGCGCGAGGTTCTCGAGGCCCATCTCGCGGGCCATGTCGACCAGTTGCGGGACGGGTCTGCTCTTGAGTTCTGTAAGGTTCATTCGCCTCTGTCGGGTTGTCGCGCAAGGGCGGCTCGCACGTTGGAGGGTGCGGACATCGCGCGGGAGTGCCAGCGAAGTCCTGTCGGAGACGTCCCGGATCGCGGAACGTCTTTCGACTCTATCACCGCAATGGCGGGCGGTCCAGAGGTTCGGGCCGAAGGGCCGAAGGCAGCCGAAGGCACGAACCCCTGGGCGCGGTCAGGCTGGGCGGGCAGCGTGGGCGTTCGTGCCGGTCGGGCGCCGACGGGGAACCCCCGCCGGCGTCCACTTAGGTCAGATGTTGCTGTCGAGGAAGGCGGCGAGCTGGGACTTGGACAACGCGCCTACCTTGGTCGCCTCCACTTCGCCGTTGCGGAACAGCATGAGCGTGGGAATGCCGCGGATACCGTACTTCGGCGGGGTCTGGGCGTTCTCGTCGATGTCGAGCTTGCAGACCTTGACGCGGTCGCCGTACTCGTCGGCGATCTCCTCGAGGATCGGCGCGATCATCTTGCACGGTCCGCACCACTCTGCCCAGTAGTCCACCAGCACCGGGCGGTCCGCGCCCAGCACCGCCGCCTCGAACGATGCGTCCGTGACGTGCTCTATGTTCTCGCTCATTGCAGTCTCCCTTGACGGTAAGCCGGATTTTATCAGGTGCCCTGCAGCCGTTCAGCGGCGCGCTTGCCGAAATAGGTCAGGATGCCGTCCGCGCCGGCGCGCTTCAGGCACACCAGCGACTCGAGAATCACCCGCTCGTCCAGCCACCCGTTGGCGACGGCCGCCATGTGCATCGCGTATTCGCCGCTGACCTGGTAGGCGAACGTCGGCACCCCGAAACGATCCTTGACGCGGCGGACGATGTCGAGATACGGCATGCCCGGCTTGACCATCACCATGTCCGCGCCCTCGTCGAGGTCCAGGGCGATCTCGTGCAGCGCCTCGTCGCCGTTCGCCGGGTCCATCTGGTACGTCGCCTTGTCGCCCTTGCCGAGGTGGGACGCCGATCCCACCGCGTCGCGGAACGGCCCGTAGTATCCCGACGCGTACTTCGCCGAATAGGCCATGATGCGCGTGTTGACGAGGCCGCGCCCTTCCAGCATGGCCCGGATCGCTCCCACGCGGCCGTCCATCATGTCCGAGGGGGCGATGACGTCGGAGCCCGCCTCCGCGCAGACCCGGGCCTGCTCGCAGAGGATCTCCACCGACGGGTCGTTCAGGACGTAGCCGTCCGCGTCGATGACGCCGTCCTGGCCGTGGCTCGTGTACGGGTCGAGCGCGGCGTCCGTAACGATCCCGAGGTCCGGCGCCGCGGCCTTGACCGCCGCCACCGCCCGGGGAATGAGCCCGTCCGGGTTGCACGCCTCCCTGCCGTCGGCCGTCTTCTGGTCGGCCGGGATCTTCGGAAAGAGCGCGATCGCGGGCAGGTCCAGCGCCGCCAACGTCGCCACTTCGTGCACGAGGAGGTCGACCGACAAACGCTCTATGCCCGGCATGGACTCGACCGGTTCGCGCGCGTTCTCGCCCTCGATGACGAAGACCGGGTAGATCAGGTCGTTTACCGTCAACTCGGTCTCGCGCGTCAGCCGGCGCGAGAAGGCGTCGCGGCGATTGCGGCGCATGCGTGTCGTCGGGTAGCTGCGGGCCACCGGGACCCCCTGAACGCGTCGAGACCGACGAGTTTAGCAACTCGCCACCGCCGGCCGTGGTCCGCCCGACCGGTGCTAACATCGCCCGATCGCGAACACACCGACTGCCGACCCCGGCCCTGCCGGGCCGACCACGGCGAGACGGCTTCGGACATCCAGGGAGACATGCGCAATGAAGTTCGGGATCTTCTACGAGCACCAACTGCCACGGCCATGGAGCGACGGCGTCGAACAGCGCCTGTTCAACGAGGCCCTGGAGCAGGTCGAAGTGGCCGACCGGCTCGGCATCGACTTCGCCTGGGAGGTGGAGCACCACTTCCTCGAGGAGTACTCGCACTCGTCGGCCCCCGAAGTGTTTCTCGCCGCCTGCTCGCAGCGCACGAAGAACATCCGTCTCGGCCATGGCATCCGGCAGGTGATCCCGGGCTACAACCATCCCGCGCGCACGGCGGAGGTGATCGCGACGCTCGATCTCGTGTCCAACGGCCGGGTCGAGTTCGGCACCGGCGAGTCGTCGGCGGAACTCGAACTCGGCGGCTTCCAGGTCCCCGTGGACCGCAAGCGCCGCATCTTCCTCGAGTCCGTGGAGCACATCTGCAACATGCTCGCGATGGACCCCTACCCCGGCTACAAGGGCCAGTACTTCGAGATGCCCTGCCGCAACATCGTGCCGAAACCGGTGCAGCGGCCGCATCCGCCGCTGTGGGTCGCCTGCTCGCAGCGCGAGACGATCCGCATGGCCGCCCGCCTCGGGATAGGCGCGCTCACCTTCGCTTTCGTGGACCCGGCGGAGGCCACCGAGTGGGTGGACGAGTACTACGGCATCATCAAGAGCGACCAGTGCGTACCCATCGGGCACGCGGTCAACGCCAACATCTGCATGGTCTCGAGCTTCTCCTGTCACCACAACCGCGAGACGGCGATCCAGCGCGGCCTCGAGGGGTTCGAGTTTTTCGGCTTCGCGCTCGGCAGCCTCTACGCCTTCGGCGAGCACAAGCCCGGCCGGACCAACCTGTGGGAGCAGTTCCACCAGGTGCGGGCCAGGAACCCGGAAGAGGACGAGATCGGCGGCCAGCTGTCCGGCAGCCGGGGCGGCATCGGGACGCCCGACGACCTGCGCGAGCACCTGCTGAAGTTCGAGGAGCGCGGCGTCGACCAGGTCACCTTCATCCAGCAGGCCGGCCGCAACAAGCATGAGCACATCTGCGAGTCCCTCGAGATCTTCGCCGCGGAGGTGATGCCGGAGTTCAAGGAACGCGAGACCGAACGCGAACGGAAGAAGGCGGAGGAACTCGCGCCCTACATTGAGGCGGCCCTGGCACGCAAGGTCCCGATGGCGGACCTCGCCGACGAGGACATCCCGGTCTACAAGTCCCTCGGACGGCAGGTGAGCGAAGTCTCCGAGGCCGAACCGTCGATCTACGAGCGTCCGGCCGCCGGCTGAACCCCGTGCCCGGCGATGGGATACGGCTTCCGTCGACGGCGCCACGGAACCGACAGCGTCGCAATCCGGCCGGCGCGCGGTTCAGGGCACCTGCGGCCGTCGTCGGCCCTCGGCGCGATGGCCATTGGCGGCGGTCGCGACTAGGCAGAGCCATCACCGGAACAAGGCGGCATCGTCCGCAACGCGACGCCCCCGTTCCCCGCCGTCGCCATCCGCGAAGTCATCGCCAATTCGCTGATCCATCAGGACATGACGATCACCGGCGCGGGTCCCACGGTGGAGCTGTTCCGCAACCGGCTGGAGATCACGAATCCCGGCAAGCCGCTGGTGGAGCCGGATCGATTCATCGACTCGCCGCCGCGCTCCCGCAACGAGGCGCTCGCTTCACTCATGCGGCGCTTGGGGCTGTGCGAGGAACAGGGAACGGGCATCGACCAAGGTGGTCGCGGTGGTGGGAAAGGCGCAGCTTCCGCCACCCGAGTTCCGCGCCGAGACGGCAGCCACAAGGGTCTCGCTCTTCGCCGCCCGTCCGTTCGCGCACACGACCACGCAGGAACGCCTCCGCGCCTGCTACCAGCAATCCGTGTTGCTCCACCTCAGCGGCGCACCGATGCGGAACCGGGAACTGCGCGAGCGGTTCGGCATCAAGAGGTCCAATGCGGCGCAAGTCTCCGATGTGATTCGTCAGGCCCTGCGACCGGTTCCCGCCGACCGCTCCGCCGGGCGCCCGATCGAGGACAGGCGCTAGTCCGCAGGCTGCTCCGTGAAGCGCCCCGGGTCGCCGATGGCGCCGGCGTCGCGCAAGCCGGCGAGCCGCTCTTCCGACAGGCCGAGCTCGGCCGCGAGCAGTTCGTCCGTGTGCTCGCCGAGCCGAGGCGGGTTGCGCATGTCCACGTGCGACTCCGACAGCCGCGGGCCAAAGCCCAGCATCGGCACCTCGCCGTGCACCGGCAGGTCCATGCGGTGCACGAACCCCCGCTCGGTGAGGTGCCGGTCGTGGTGCAGGTCGCGGGTGTCCAGGGTGGCGGAACACGGGACGCCGGCCGCGGCGATCGTCTCCATCGCCTCGTACTTCGTGCGCTCGGCGCACCAGCGTTCGATCTCTTCGTACAGCGCCCGCTCGTGCCGCACCCGGGCCGGCATGGTCTCGAAACGCGGATCGAGCAGGAGGTCCGGCCGCTCCATCGCGGCGCACAGCCCGTCCCAGTGGTCGTCCGTGACGGGCATCAGGTAGATGTAGTCGTTCGGCCCGAAGGGTTTGCACGGATAGAGGTCCACCGGCGGCAGCCCGCCGGAGTTCCCGTTGCGGCCCGTCGCGCGGGTGCCCCACTCGGAACCGATGAAGGCGCGGGTGCGCACGTAGTAGGTCATGGCCTCCTGCATCGACACCTCGATCTGCTGGCCGACGCCCGTGCGCTGCTTCTGCACGTACGCGGCGAGGATGGCCATCGCGGTCTGCACGCCGGTGCCCGCGTCGCCCGTGGTGGGACCGGGCATCATCGGCGGGCCGTCGGCTTCGCCGGTGATCGAGAAGGCCCCGGCGGCGGCCTGCGCGACCATGTCCATGCTGCGGAAGCCCGCATAGGGGCCGTCCGTGCCGAAGCCCTTGATGCGGGCGTAGATGATGCCGGGATGCACCTCGGAGAGGTCCCGGTAGGTGACGCCGAGCTTCTCGACCACGCCGGGTCCGTAGTTCTCGACGAACACGTCGAACCTCGGTACGAGTTCCAGGAAGAGCGCGCGCCCCTCGGCGGTCCGCAGGTTCAGCGCGATGCTGCGCTTGTTGGCGTTCCAGGCGCAGAAGTAGGAGGAGTAGTCCGAGTTTTCGGTCCGTCCGACGCCGCGGCCGGGATCGCCGTACTCGGGCGCCTCGACCTTCACGACGTCCGCACCGAGCCACGCGAGCGCCTGGGTGCACGACGTGCCCGCCTCGTACTGGGTCATGTCGAGAATGCGCATGCCATCCAAAGCGGCCATGGGGAACTCCGCCGAAGGTCGAAGGCGGTAGTGAACACCCGCTACGGCATCGGATCAACAGCCCTCTCAGGCGCTCTCCAGCCGCAGGGGGAGCGACCGAAGCCGCTGCCCGGTCGCCGCGTAGACGGCGTTCGCCACCGCCGGGGCGATGGGCGGCACGCCCGGTTCCCCGACGCCCGACGGATGCTCCGCGCTCGGCACGATCACCACCTCGACCGCGGGGGCCTCGTTCATGCGGAGGATCGGGTAGTCGTGGAAGTTGCTCTCCCGGATGGCCCCGTTCGCCACTTCCAGGTTGCCGTGCAGGGCGGCCGTGAGGCCGTACATCACCGACCCTTCCATCTGCGCGCGGACCACGTCCGGGTTGACCGCCAGCCCGCAGTCGACGACGCACAGGACGTTGTGCACCCGGATGGCGCCATCCGCGACGAACACTTCCGCGACTTCGGCGACGAACGACTCGAACGATCCGTGCGCGGCGATGCCGAGTGCATGTCCCGGCGGCAGGCGCCACTGCCCCATCCGCTCGCCCGCGATCCGGATGACGTTGTGCAGGCGCGGGTTGTTCGTGGTGTTGCGGAGCCGGAGCGCCACCGGATCGGTGCCCGCCGCGGCGGCCAGTTCGTCGATCATGGACTCCTTGGCGAACGCGGTGAAGGAGTGGCCGACCGACCGCCAGACCGTGGTTGGCAGCCCATGGTCCCTCGTCACGTGGCGCACTTCCCGGTTGGGAAGGTCGTAGTCGCCGGCCAGACCCTCGACACTCGGACCCTCCACCACCCAGTTGGCGAACAATCCGCCAGCGCTGTCCGCGGTCCAGTCGATCACGCCGTCGGACAGTCCCGGGAACAGGCCCGGCAGCAGGCTGCGCAGCGCATGGGGCACGATGTTGGCGCCGACGCGCTTCGCGCGCCACGCGGCGACCACGCCGTCCGCGTCGATCCCGGCCTCGATCCGCATCAGCGAGGCAGGCCGGTAGAACCCCGAACGGATGTCGTCCTCGCGGGACCAGAGCACCCGTACCGGCTTGCCGGTCGCGAGCGCCGCCTCCGCCGCTTCGACGACGTGGCTCATCGTCGCTCGGCGTCCGAAACCGCCACCGAGATACGTGTTGTGCGCCGTGACCCGCTCGATGTCCAGACCCGTCACGCGGGCGACCAGTCCCTGCGCGAGGCCCGGCCCCTGCGAGCCGGTCCACACCTCGGCTTCGCCGTCCCCGATGCGCACGACCGCGCTCATCGGTTCCATCGGCGCGTGCGCCAGGTAGGGCGCCCAGTAGTCCGCCTCGACCGTACGCGTTCCGGCCAGCGCCGCCTCCACGTCGCCCTCGCTCTCGGCGGACTCCCCCTCCTCGGCGAGGCCGTCCCGGTAGTCGGCCTGGATCTGCGGTGAGCCGACCTGCGCCAGCGGCGGCAGGTCCCACTCGACATCGAGCGACTCCGCCGCCTTCCTGGCCTGCCAGTACTTCGTCGCGACGACCGCGACACCGGTCGCGACCGGCACGACGCCGATGACCCCGGGCATCCCCCGGGCGCGCGTCGCGTCGAACGACGCCACCGCGCCGCCGGCGACCGGGGACCGCACGACGACCGCGTGATGCATGTCGGGAACGTCCACGTCGATGCCGAACACCGCCGTCCCCGCCGCCTTGCCCGCGCTGTCGATGCGGGGCAGTTCCTTGCCGATGTACCGGAACGCCGATACGGGCTTGAGCGGAGCATCCTCCGGCATCGGCAGGCTCCGCGCCGTCTCGACGAACGCCCCATAGGGATGCCGCTCGCCAGCGACCAGGACGTGGCCGTCCTCGGTCTCGATCTCGCCCGCGGCCACGTCCAACTGCGTGGCCGCGGCGAGCACGATGGCCTGCCGGGTGTCGGCGCCCACCTGGCGAAGCGGGAGGTAGTGGCCCCTGATGGAATTGCTGCCCCCCGTCGCCTGCACGCCCATGCCCGGATTGGCGTAGTCGGGATGCACGCCCGCGAGTTCAATGACGAACCTGGCGGGATTCACGTCCAGTTCCTCCCCGATGAGCGTCGCCAGACCGGTCGTCACGCCCTGCCCCATCTCGTCGCGCGGACAGTAGAAACGCATGACGTTGTCCGGACCGATCTGCAGGAACGCGTTCGGCGCATACGCTCCGTCCATCGCCTTGAGCGGCGGCGCCCCTGGGCCGCCGCGCATGGAGAAGCCGACGACGAGGCCGCCCCCGACGACCCCCGCACCGATCAGGAAGTTGCGCCGGGATGCCTTCATGCCTGCACCTCCTTCCCCGCGTCCTCCGCCACAGAAAGGATCGCGTTCTTGATCCGGGGGTAGCACCCGCACCGGCAGATGTTGCCCGCCATCGCGCTCTCGACCTCGGCCTCCGTGGGCCGCGGATTGGCCGACAGCAACGCCGCCGCCGACATGATCTGTCCCGGCTGGCAGTAACCGCACTGGGGAACGCTGAGGGTGACCCATTTCTCCTGTAGCGGATGCGGGTCGTCCGGGGTGCCGAGACCCTCGATCGTCGTCACGCGCTTGCCCGCGGCAGCGCCGACCGGCAGCGTGCACGAGCGCGCGGCGGCCCCGTCGACATGCACGGTGCAGGCCCCGCAGAGGGCCGCGCCGCAGCCGAACTTCGTCCCCTTGAGCTTGAACGTGTCGCGCACCACCCACAGGAGCGGCGTGTCCGGATCGTCCTCCGTGCGGACGGTCTGGCCGTTCAGGGTGAACTCGATCATCTGCGGGCCCTCCTCGCCGCACCGCGTGGGGCCTACTGTGAATGATCGGCCCGGGTTGTCAACGGGCTTCCAGTTCTTCGATGCGCTCCTGCAGCTCGATCCACTCCGCCTCGGTGCGCGCAAGACGCTTCCGGACGCGGCCCTGGCGCGTGAGCATCCGGCCGATCTGCTCCTTCGTGGCGTGCTCGAAAGTGGCGCTGTTCGAGAGCACGGTCGACAGTTCCTCGAGTTCCTCGGTGAAGGTGTCGATGTCCCGCTCCAGGCGGGCGCGGCGCTTCGTCAGCGGCCGGATGGACTCCCTGCGCTCCGCCGCCTGGCGCCGCCGGTCCCGGCGTTCGTGCCGCGTCGCGCGCCCCCGCCGGTCCTGGCGAATCTCCGCATAACCGTCGAGCCCCGCGGAAAACGGTGCGACGCCGCCGTCCGCCACCAGCCAGAGCGTGTCCGTGCACTCCCGGAGCAGGTGCCGGTCGTGGGAGACCAGCACGAGCGCGCCGTCATAGGCCTGCAGCGCCAGCGCCAGCGCTTCCCGCATCTCGATGTCCAGGTGGTTGGTCGGCTCGTCGAGCAACAGGAGCGCGGGCGCCTCCCGGGCGATGAGCGCGAGAACGAGGCGCGCCTTCTCGCCCCCGGAGAACGTCGCCACCCGGCGCTCCACCATCTCGCCGCCGAAACCCCAGCCGCCGAGATAGTCCCGCGCGTCCTGTTCCGCCAGTCGCTCCCCCGGACCGGCATCGAGCGCCTGCAGGGCCGTCCGGTCGAGCCGCAGGGCCTCCATCTGGTGCTGGGCGAAGTAGCCGACGTCGCTGTGCCGGCCCCGCGTCAGTTCTCCGCCGACCTGCTCGATCTCGCCCGCGAGCGTCTTCAGCAACGTGCTCTTGCCGGCGCCGTTGACGCCGAGCACGCCGATGCGGTCGCCAGGGTAGATGCGCAGCGTCACGTCCCGCAGCACCGACGGGTCCCCGTATCCCAGGTTCGCCTCGTCCAGGGACAGCGTCGGGTTCGACACCTTCTCCGGGTTCGGGAACTCGAACCGGTAGGGGGAGCGCGCGCGGACCGGCGCCACGCGGTCCATCCGCTCGAGCGCTTTCAGCCGGCTCTGCGCCTGCCGCGCCTTGGACGCCTTCGCGCGAAAACGGTCCACGAACGCCTGTATGCGCCGGATCTCGCCCTGCTGGCGGGCGTGGTGCGCGGCCTGCACCCGCAAGGCTTCCGCGCGCTGGCGCTCGAAGGCGGAGTAGCCGCCCGTGTACGCGGTCGTCCCGCCGTCCGCGACATGGACGATCTCGTCGCAGACGGCGTCGAGGAAGTCCCGGTCGTGGGCGATGACGAGGACCGTGCCCTCGTACCGGGCGAGCCAGGTCTCGAGCCAGAGCGCGGCATCGAGATCGAGATGGTTGGTCGGTTCGTCGAGGAGCAGCAGGTCCGACGGCGACATCAGCGTCCGGGCGAGATTGAGCCGGATCCGCCACCCGCCGGAGAAGTCCCGATGCGGCTTCCCGAAGTCCGCGCCGCCGAAGCCGAGGCCATGCAGGACCTCGCCGGCCCGGGCCTCCGCGTCGTAGCCGCCCACGTCCTCCAACTGGACGTGCAGGTGGGCGAGCGCGTCGTCGTTGCCCGCCCGCTCCGCCGCGGCGATCTCCGCCTGCACCGCGCGCAACGGACGGTCCCCGTCGAGCGCGAAGTCTAGAGCGGAGCGCGCGCTCGGCTCCACGGCCTGGTCCAGCCACGCCAGCCGCCATCCCCGCGGCCGCAGGACCTCCCCTTCCTCGGGCAGGAGCCGTCCGCGGATCAGTTTGACCAGCGTGGACTTGCCGACGCCGTTGCGGCCCACCACGCCGGCCGTGTGCCCCGCGTGGACGGTGAGGCTCGCGCCGTCGAAGACGGCCCGGTCCCCGCGCTTCAGAATGACGTCGATGAGTTGCAGCATGGTGTGCGGACGGCCACCGCGCTTGCGCCCCGCCCGATTGGCCGACGGCGGATTCTATGGCCGAAGGTCGCGGAACGGAACGACCGTGGAGTGCCGCGACCTTCGGCAACAGGGCGGTGGGGGCCGGGGCCGGGCACCGAGCGGCAGCGAGGCGTCTGGCGATGCCATGGCCGGGTGCATGGTTGCGGAGCGAGAAACCGCGCATGTCCGGGACGCGGCCTGCAGCTCGAACGCGAAACGGTCGATCATCCCGGCGCTCCGGCCTTCGCGCGAGCACTCGGTCAAGGCGTCAAGCCATGTCGACATCCGGTCGGCAACGCCGTCGCCAGCTCCGCGCGCCGCACGATGCGGGACACCGTCCCACCACGGCGGAGGAGTTCGCGTCCGTGCTGATGACGATGGGGATGGCGAGGGGCTGACTGCACGCTGGGCCGGACTTCTCGCACCCCCGGCGGAGACGCGCGTCGCGTCGGACGGCGATGGGCGGGCGCCGCTCCGGGACCTACGCCGCTTCGAAAACTCGCCTCGCACGGCCCGCTGCCAGACGTGTTCGTAGACCTTGTCCGCCAGTCCCGGCAGCTCCTCCGGTTCGAAGGGCGGCCTGGGCAGGCTGCCGTGAACCTCGTTCAGGATGAACACCTTGACGTCGCGGTTCACGACGGTTGCTCTTTCAGAACCATCGTCGCCTCAATCTCTTCAATCGTCGGCAGGCTGCCCTTCAATCCATCCGGAAGCGATTCCGTGAGCCGAGTTTCCCAATCCGCGACTCCCACGGGCTTGGCGAGGTCGCGCAGCGCGTACTCGACGATCAGCCGGTCCTTGCCCTTGCAGAGCAGCAGGCCGATGGTGGGCTCGTCCCCTCGCGTTCGTGCGCCTTGTTCCCAATCTGGAGGGCGAGCACGCTGCGGCTCCAACCGCCTCGCGCGCCTTGATCGCGTACCACAGCCGCTCGTTTCCTTTGGCATGCCGGCATGGAAGGCGCACGCAACCCAGGACGAGATGTCGCTGAGCTTGAGCTCGCGGCCCGAGCGACCAAACGCTCATGGGCCGCGTTCTGCGGCCCACCCCGAAGCATGAAATGAGTGCATTGGTCGCCCGCGGGATTTCGGGCAGACTAGGGTCATCCTTGACGGCGTCAGGTTTGGCGAGGCCACAAACCGGGGCAGCCCGCCG
>JAJDVW010000122.1 GCA_022825925.1 Pseudomonadales bacterium
ATCGCCTCGCGAAGCAGCGCCGAGGGGGAGACGCCCGCCGCGGCCGCCTTCTTCCGCCAAGCGGCGTGCTCGGAGGGCGTGACGCGCGCGGCGACCATCACGGTGCGATGCTCAGCCATGAGCGCACCGACGACGGGGTTCGGGGGCCTCGCCCCCGCGCGTCCGCTGCTCCGCCAGCGGCGCGACAGGCCGGGGGATCGAAGGGGGGCGCAGCATCCCCTCGCCAGCCGCGATGTTCAACATCGCGTGTGCTGGCTTACGGACCTTAAGGCCGTCAGCCAGCCCTTGGGGAAGCGCGCCGGACGGCTTGCGGCGCTCGGAATCTCGGGTCGGCGGCGTCTCCATACCGTACACGGAGAAGCCCGATTCCGACCGTGTCAACCGCCCGAATCGAGGCGGTTTCCCAAGACTTCCAGCGCCGTCCCGGAGTCAGATGGACCTGCGCCAGCGGCACCTCCATTGCCTCCTGAAGATGGACCGGCAACCTGGGTGCCTTATGGTGGGAGCAGACCGCTGGTCCGGTCACTCGCACTCCACTCGCGGGTCTTCGAAGATGGCATCTTCACGTTGGATCGCGTCAGCCTGCTTCATCACCGCCTTGGCGGCCTTCCGGCGGACGTACGCCTGCGCGGCTAGGTGGCGGCGATCGTAGTCCCAAGCCTCGCCAGCCAGATCGCGGGCCAGTGTGCGGAGCTTCTCGACGGTCTTCATAAGGTGGTCCCTCACCGTTGTATGGTCACAGGTGTCCGAAGATGCACCGGCCTGATCAGCGAACGATCAGCGAGTGGCTCGAATCAGCCTTACCGGATTGCTGCTCGGGGGTTGCCGCCCAACTTGGCCTTCCCCTTGCTTCGGGCCAGGTGCCCGGTTCGCGGGCTACTGACGGCGACGAAACAGGCGGCGGATGGCGGCCCGCACGTCGGTGGACAGTCCGAAGATGACCACGACGGCCAGCGCCCCGAGGGCAAGGTAGACGAGCAGGCTCACGGTCCGATCTCCGGGAAACGATCCGACTGCTCGCCCGCCGGTATCTGGCGGAGCTTCCGCACCGCGCGCGACACGTCCCGGGCATCGGAGCGAATCAGGAGCCAATCGTCCCCGAACCGGGTCAGGCGGACCCAACACAACCCGTCCCCGGCTTCGTCGATAGCGACCACTTCACGGGCGTGGATCTTCCTGCCGTAGGCTTCCCCTATGATTCCGCTGTCGCTCACGGGAACAATCCTGCCACCATCAACGGACCTCCATCACCGCACCATCCCCCCAGTCGATCCAGTTGAGAGCATCGGTGGAGAATCCTTGATGCCATACGCGTGTCTTGGCGGAATCTAGGAACGGAAAGCCCTTGAGGGCGTGCTGCCTCGAATCAGCCAGCGTGATTAGTTGAATGGGCACGCGCCGATGCTCCGAATAGGTGAGATCGCCACCCTGCTGGTACTCAACGAAGAGTCGGCCCAGCGTCTCATATGCGTAGCTGTCATATGGAGGCATCGAGTAGCCGATCACGACGATAGACGAATACGAATCCTGGGTCCGATGGAGATTCTCCCACAGATCTAGGATGGGGTCGTTGCCAAGCAACTTGTCGTAGGCCGGTGGCAGAATGAAGGGAACGATGTGTGACCCAATCCTCTCCTCCATGGGGAAATGCTCGCTGTGGTTGGGGACGCGGAAGACTCTGGGCAAGATGTGCTTGCCGAACTCCCCCTCCGTCGGCCCTCGCGCAAGACGCTCCCGCGGAACTGTCGGAGCTGGGCCAAAGATCGGATCCCGGTTCGGTACGTCGTGACCTTGTTCGGCGTGCCAGCGCACGGCGGCGTCATGGTAGTGGCGATCATACCAGTCAATCGACCCGTGAAGCTTGAGGAGGTCCACGAATCTCGGTTCAAATTTGCCCGGGTCCGTCTTGAGCCACCACTCAGGACTTAGGGTGTACGGCATTCCGACGTCATCGAGCGCTTGCTCCAAGAGGGTGTCGTAGTTGAACGTAAGCACGACATCTCGGGGGCAAAGCTGCTGAGCAAAACTGCGGTACGGCGGCGGGGTGTCGCTGGGCGTCGCCTGAATGAGTATTCGCTGAATCGCTCGCCGCGCAGCGACGATTGACCGGCTGCCGTGCTCGAAGTACTCGTCGGAACCGATGAGGCGGAGGTAGTGCTTCCGGTGACTATATGCGAGTACGCGCTCCAGATCGATCGACTCAGCTGGATACAGCGAGGACCATTCTCCGATCTCTTTTTCCAGAGGACCGTCCCAGCCGGCGAACTGAAACGAGGCACGGACATCCTCTCGGACGCGCTCAAGGAGACCGTTCCCAAGAGGCAGACCCCCAAGGGCCGAGAAGCCAGCACCGAGTACGAATAGACGGTAATGGGGTTCGTTCACGTCCTAGCTCATTCCGCAGACGAGGGCGGGCAGGTGACCAAGGGGACGATTGATCGTAGTCGGTCGCAATCAAGGAAGACAGCGTGCCATCGTCGTTCGGGGCTCCCTTGCTACTCTCACTCGGCTCCGCCACGGCTCTCGTCGATCCGATCCCGGATCCAATCGTCCACCTCCGCCTCGATCCAGCCGACGGCGCGCCCCCCCAGCGAGACCGGCCGGGGAAAGCGCCCCTGTTCCAGCCGCACGTAGACCGTGCTCCGCGACAGGCCCGTGCGGGCCAGCACCTCCGGCAGCCGCAGGAACCGCACCTGCCCACGCCTTTTCCGTTCGATCACACTCGTCATCGCTCTGTTCTCCTTCAATAGTCGATACAGGAATCATCCGGTCCTTGGGTCCTGTCGTACTCGGACATGAACGCGAGAACTGTCCAGCCCCCGGACCTCAGTCGCTGGCGAGGTACTTGGCCCAATCCTCCATGACCTCGCGCCTCCGATCCAGCAGGTCCGACCGGGCGTACGCGGCCTCGGCCTGACTGCGGACCTTGTGTGCAAGCGCCGCCTCCGCCACCTCGCGCGCCACGCTCGTCTCCGCGCACCAGTCGCGGAACGACGACCGCATCCCGTGAGCCGTTCCGTCGATGCCGAGATCCCCGAGCAGCTTGCCGAACATCGAGGCGTGGATCGCGCCGCCCCTCGCGCCCCGGAACACGACGCCGCCGTCGTGGTGCTCCCGAGCCTCCTCAAGGATTCCCAAGGCACGTCCCGACAGGGGAACCCGGTGCTCGCGCTTCGCCTTCATGCGGCTGGCGGGAATGGTCCAGACATCCCGTCCGATCTCCTCCCAAGACGCGCCCCGGACCTCGCTGGAGCGCGTCGCCGTCAGGACCATGAACTCGAACGCCAGCCGGATGCCGATATGGGATTCCGAGTTGCGAACCTTGGCCAGAGCCGCCGCCACCTCGCCGTGCGGCAGCGCCTTGTGATGCCGGGTGGTGTTGCCGTTGCGCGGCAGAGCGGCGGCGATGGCGTCACCCGCGGGGTTGTCCGGCCGGTAGCCCTTTGCGACGGCCCAACGCATCACCGCCGAGATCCGGTTGCGCACGGCCTTGGCGGTCGGGGGCTTGCTCGACCAGATCGGCTTGAGGATGGCGAGCACATCGGCCGTCGAGACTTCTCCGACGCGCTTGCGGCCGATGCGCGGATAGGCGTAGTCCCGCAACGTCTGCCGCCACTGCCCGGCCATGCGGGGCGGGTTCTTCCAAGTCGGCCAGTGAATCTCGATCACCTTCTCGACGGCCGCCTCGAAGGTGGGAACTCCCGCCTCTCTCGGGTCGTGGCCCCAATGGACCGCCCGCCGGTTCTCCAGCGCCTTCTGCCTCGCGTCCTTGAGCGTCACCACCGGATACGAGCCGAGTCCGAGGTTCGTGGGCCTCCCCCCAACCCGAATCCGCTGGCCCCAGGACTTGGAGACCCGCCCGGACTTCATCAGGTGGACGCGGAGGTACAGGCCGAGGCCTCCGCGCCCGCCGTCGCCGTAGCGTCCCGGCTTCTTCACGCGAGCCACGAAGGTGGCCGTAAGCGGTCGTTTTCGCATGTTGTGTTACCTACCTGTGTATCAGTTACAGACCAGTATTCCATGATACCAAGCTGCACGACTCGACACAAGAGCGGGCCAGTCAACGCGCTTTGAATATGCCGTATCACGTTGATAAAACACGGTTTACGAAACGTCACTGGACGGCATGGGATGGTGTGCACGATCATTGAACTATATTTGTGGCAGAAGTCGCCCTTGACTTCGAGTACGAGCGCGCCAGCGCGGCGCTCGGCGTCGTCGGCCCGCCAGGTCAGGATCTGCTTGGCGAACGGATACATGCAGGCGGTCGTCTTGCCGGTGCCGATGGCACCGACGATCAGGACGCCCGTGTAGAGCCCCTTCTCGGGGATCACGAGCCAGGAGGGGTGCTCGCTCTCCTCCGGCACGGTCGGATGGTGCAGTTCGCCGATGACGAGCGACGGCGCGTCGTCGGCGGGCGATGTGGGCCACTCGGGCAGCCTGCCGCCTCCTCCGCGGCTGGCGCGCGGCTGGAGCCAGACCCGCGAGACCGAGAGTCCGATGCTGCCGGCCAGGAGCACGGCGACGCCGGGCGCGATATGGTACCACGCGCGGATCACGCGGTGAAGGAGCGGATCGTGGTAGGCGATCAGGTCGAGATACGGGTTGTCGCCCGTGTGAGGGAACGGGGCGAGGAACAGCCGCGCGCCCACGGCCACGAGAGCGACTCCGATGAGGACCAGCGTCCAGGGCCTCATCGGTTGAACACCCTTCCTGGAAGGATCGCTGGACGGGAGCGACCCCGGGGCGGCGGGGGCGAGGGTGCGCAAGCACGCTCGGCCCCGTGCCGCACCAAGCCCTCCGGGCGGGGGGTCGCTCCCGTCACGGCCTGTGCCGCCAGTGCGGCACGGGCCGCCCACTCACACCTGCGCAAGACGTTGCAGCGTGGCGGCTTGCGCATCCGGTGCAGTGCGCATCGCCGGAGGTCCGAAGTGCGCATCGCCCCCCCGCGTCGTTTGCGCACCGCAGTGCGGCACGGGACTCCTGTGCCGGTCATCGGTAGCAGGTTCCCGCAAGACGGTCCGACCGCCAGGTGCGGGCGCCCTCGATGGACCCGGGCCCGGGCTGGCGCCGCAGGCGTTTCGTCAGCGCTGCGCTGCGCTTCATGGCGGCCTGGAGGCCACCGTACTCGTCGAGAACCGGGACGGCACCCTCGAGGATCGCCCGGCGGATCCGCTCGACCTCCTGACGGAGCCGGGGGTCCGGGTTGCGCGGGGGACCGGCCTCGGCCCAGCCGCGCGTGACCTTTCGCGCGCGCTCGGCTTCGCCAGCCGTGCGAACGACGGCAACGAGTTCGACGGACGTGTCGTGCTCCCGGAGCGCGCGCCAGAGCCCGCGGTGCGCCCTGCCCCAGGAACGGAGCGCGGTCGAAGTCTCGTGGCCGGGCTCGGCGTATACGAACACCGCGCGTCCGGTATCCAACGCGACGGGCAGCTTGACCGGGAAGTAGCGGCGCGTGCTGCCCGCCGCGCCCCGGTAGAGCCGCGAGGGCAGCAGCCTGCGATCGATCCCGAGCCCCTCGAACGCGGCGACCTTCTCGGGCTCGGTCGGGAGCCAGGACAGGTCTCCGTGGTCGATCACGTAGTCGAGCGAGAGCAGGCGGCGCATCAGGACCTCGGGCGAAGCGTCGCGCCGGTGGCGGATGTTCTCGGCGCCGAGCGCCCGGTAGATCCGCCGCGCAAAGATCCTGCACACGCGCCCGATGTCCTGGACGCCGGGCTCGATCCGTTCACATGCAACGCCCTGCGCGATCAGCGCGCGCACCATGCGGCGCGCCCGCTCGTGGTGCGTTCCCAGGAACCGGGTCGCCTGCGCGCGGGTGAAGACTCCGCTGTGCAGACAGACCAAGGCGATCCATTCGGCTTTGCGGCCCTTCCACCCGAACGCCGCGAGCGCCTTTTCGCGCCCCTTCAGGTGCGCGGTCACGGGGAGTTCTCCGTCACGAGCGCCCGGTCGGCCTGGAGGTAGGTGATGAGGATGCCCATAGGGTTGTGGACGACCAGCTCGGGCGGGACGGACTCGAGGAACTCGAACCGGAGCGTGAGCGACCAGCGCTCGCGCCGGGTCTCCTGTCCGCCCAGCAGGTGGACGACATCGAAGTCGGCGGTCGCGCCGTGCGGCGGCTCGGGCGAGGGGTGGATGCGGAGCACGACCTGCTCGACCTGGCGCTCGGTCTCGGCGGTCCCGGCCGCCACGCCTGCGACCTCGTCGCCGTCGCGCGCGAACGCGGCGTTCGCGAGGTTGGTCGACAGGAACCTCAGACTCCGGGTCCAGTGCTCCTCGACGGTCGCGCGGCGGCGCGAGTGGAAGTCGGCGACGAACCGGTTCAGGAAATATTTGGTTGTGGGATCCAGCGGATCGGCCTGGGCGGTGGCGGCCTCGTAGGCGAGCGCCTCGGCGCGCCCGACCTCGTCGACCCGGATCACGATGGGCTTGGGCGGCTCGGTGCCCGCGATCCGCAGCAGGACGAAGACGCCGAGGACGCAGCTTCCGGAGAGGAAGATCAGAATCGTCCGCAGCTTCCGGTTCGCCTGCACGGCCTCGCCCCAGATCTCGGCGTACTCGCGGCCGGCATTCTTGTCTCGTTTCATGATCGGTTTCTCCCTGCGACTTAGACGGGGGGCTTGGCGGGCGCGGCGGCCTTGCCGGCTCCCCGCGTGACGAGCGCGACGAACCCGGACCCGGTGGAGCCGGAGCCGGACACCAGCATCGAGGCGAGTTCGCCGACCTTGAGCCCGGCCATGAGACCGCAGACGACGAGGGGGAGCAGGACGACGGCCCAGAGCAGGAGTTCGCCCGCGTCGGCGGTGCCGGTGCCCATGAGCGCATCGGCGTAAGTCGTGATGTAGCCCAGCCCGACGCCCATGAAGACCCGCAGGATGGCGCCGGCCACGACGCCGTAGAGCGAGTAGACCATCATCGTGCGGAACCATCCCCAGAACAGGAACGAGAGCGGCTCGAAGATGAGGAACGCGATGAACACGGGACCGAGCAGGATCACGATGGCGAGGGCGACCTGCGCCCAGATGACCTGCGCATAGGTGATGCAGAAGAGCAGCAGCAGGCAGAACACGAGGTACGTGCCCAGGAACAGCGAGATCAGCGAGGAGAAAAGCACGCTCAGGCCCGCGGTCACGATCGACAGCACGCTTCCGCTCGACCACGCCGCGCTCAGGTGCGCGCCGTAGGCCTGGACGAGCCCGGTCATCTCGGAGTACCCGGCCGACACCACGTCGGAGAGGAACAGATCCTGGAGCCAGATCCCCCCTCCGGCCATCATGGCCGGGAACGTCATCCCGACGCCGGGGATCGGGACGATGTAGTAGTGTAGCAGCGTGCGGGGGATGGCGATCCCGATCACGAGCTTGACCATGGTCCAGGCGTCGAAGGTGCCGCTGAACGCGATCCTGATTCCCGTCCAGGCGACCATGACGGCGGCAAGCCCACCCCAGAGCTGGAGCCCGAGCGCATGGACATCGGGCGCGGCGCCGCCGACGACGGTGTCGAGCACCACGTCCAGGAAGCGCTTGAAGTCCTGGAGCTGGTCGGCGGGGATCTGCGCCGGCACGTTCGGATCGATCGACTGCGGGGGGAGTTGCATGCGGTCTTCTCCCTCCGCTCAGTTGCCCAGGTAGAATGACGGGACCTGGAGCAGCAGTCCACTCCTGAGCGCGGCGCGGTTGCCGAGCGCCGCGCTGCGCAGCGTGCCCGCCAATGCGTTGGCGCGCATCCGGCTCTCGCGCCACTCGGCGATCTGGGCGAGCCGCGCGAGTTCGGCCTGCCGCACCCGGCCCGCCTCCATGGCGGCCTGGTGGGCGAGCACCTGTCCGGCGGCGGCGTTGATCCGGCCCTGGCTCAGCGCGGCCGCCACGCTGGCCTGCTGCAGAGCTGTGTTCGACAGATTGCCGTTCGCCGTCAGCCCCGCGAACGAGCCCTGCGCGCTCTCGATCGTCTCGGCGAGCGCCGCCGCCGCGTCGAGCGTCGCATAGTCGAGCACGCGCTGCCGGTCGGCGGCTTCACGGGCTTGTCGGTAGCTCCCGGCCGCGCGCGTGGCGGCCTCGGGCGGCAAGTCGTGGAACAGCGCGAGGATGTCGGCCTCGCTCACCTGGTCGGCCGCGCTTCGGGCGCTCCGCCACAGTCCGGTGAACGAGCGGCCGCCGCGTCCGAACCCCCGGACGGCCTCGACCGTCTCACGGGCCGCGCCTTGGAAGTCGGATCCCCAGGAGAGCCGGTCGCGCACGAGTGCCACGGGCTCGGCCGCAAGGCGGGAGAACGGCGCCAGCAGCGCGTCGATCTCGCCGCGCGCGGAGCGCTCCATGTGGTCGAGCTGGTCCTCGAGCTCGGAGAGCTGGCGGGTCATGGCCCGCACCTGGCTGATCTGGTTGGCGATCTGCGTCAGTTGGTTGCCGATCATCTGGGCGCGCTGCCACACGGCGCCGAAGTCGAACTGGGCGCTCGCGGGACGGGCGCTGCCGATCAGCAGGAGGGGGATGAGAACGGCGGGGATGAAGACGCGGTGAAGCATGGTGAAGTCCTTTCGGGTCATCTGGGTGTGGTCGGGGTCGGGACGAGGACATCGCCGGTGAACCAGATTCGGAGCCGGTGCCCGGCGCGGATCGTGATGGTGGGCATCCGGTTGAGGAACCGGTCGAGGACGGACGTGGCGCTGCCTCCGAGTCCCTGGCCCACGCCAGCCCGCAGGCCGTAGGGCGACGCTCCAGCCAGCGACAGTCCGCTCAGCGCGCCGACCGCGCCCGCCGCCGCGAACGTCGAGAAGTAGTGGCGGTTGACCCGGTCCTTGAGCGCGCCTTCGCCCGCCTGATTCAGTCCCGCGAACTCGAGGTCGACCCAGCTTCCGTCAGACATCAGCAGCCGGTGGAACGCGACCGCCAGGCGGCTCTGGTCGCGATCCTGGACGGCCCGGGCCGTGCCGACGACGCGCGCGCCGCGCGGAACGAGGACCCTCTGGCGATCGGTCGAGTACAGCGGCACCGACACCATGGCGAGCACCGGGCCGGGGAACTCGCCAGAGAGTTGCGTGAGCAACACGGCTTCGAGGAACGAGCCCTCGCGGATCCGCTCCCAGCCCGGCGGATCCAGCGGATGGACGCTGAGGCGCGGCTCCGCCGGGCCGGGGTCGCGAGCGCCTTGCGGCACAGCTTCCGGCGAGCCGGGCAGGAGCCCGTCGCTCGCCAGCCCGGCCTGCATCTCCGCCTCAAGGGCGGCCACCGACTGTCCGAAGGACGCGAGCATCCGGTCGAGTTCTGCCTCGGGCGGCTCGGGCTGGACCACCGGCGGGCGGGCGGCATTACGCGTCGCGTACGGATCCCTGTAGGTCTGCGCGACCGGGAGCGACCGGAGCGAGCGCGTCCGCCGCTCGATATCCTCCAGCCGGAGCGCCTCGCGAAGGTCGTACTCGGCCTGGACCATGCCCGGGACCGCATCCCGCCCGCCGCCCGCTGCGCGCGTGCCGCTGCCGGCTCCAGTTTCGCCATCGGCGCCGGTCGTCCCGGCCCCGGTCTGGCGTCGCTCCCTGTCGGCGCGGGCGTTATCGGCCGCCGCCTGCTGGGCATGGCGCTGCGCTTCGGCGCGCAACCGTCCCTCGAACGCGCGGCCCGCGCGCTCATCCACGGCCTGCGCCTCGGGAGCGGCCGGGGCCATCGGGTCCTCCCCGGGACCCGTGAGCGATGACGAGAACAGCATGCCGGCAATCAGAACGCCGATCAACGCGATCCCCACCTTCGTGACGATGCCGCCCGGCAGCGCGCCCTTCGGCTCCTTGATCCACTGCTTCCAGCGGCTCATCGCGCGTCCCCGGGCTCGAACCGCCAACGCAGCCGGTCTTCTCCGATCTGGAGCCATCCGTCGCCCAGCACGCGGCGGGCGACGTACAGGCCGCCCTCGCCCAGGTCGAACGCGACCAGACTCGGCTCGCCGTCCTTGAGTTCGTAGAGCGCCGGCGCCTCCTGGGCGCGCGAGCGCAGATAGGTGAACTGCCCGTCGTGCCACATCGCCTCGACGAGGAACGGACGCCGCGTCGCATCCCGGTCCAGCCGGTACTCGAACCGGAGGCGTTCTGGATAGGAGGCGCGGAACGCCTCGATCGCCGCGTCCGCCGCCACTTGCGCTCTGTGCGCCGCCTCGGCCGCTTCGGCGGCCATCTCCCGGTAGGCCGCGACCTCGCTCCGCGCGACGAACGCGGGAAGCCCCGAACCAGCAGCCGTCTGCGCGTCCGGTTCGACGCGGACGACCAGGTGCGGGGGCTCGTCGCCGTGCTCCGAGACGAGAAACGGGTAGATGCGTCCCGACTCGCAGACGAGCGCGATGTTGGTCGCCGCGTCCTCGGCGAGCGGCTTCAGGTACGCGACGTTCGCCGCGCCCGTCAGGTGCCAGTACTCCGAGTCGCCGGCCACGAAGTCGAGGATCCGTTCTTCCGCCGGCAGCACGATCACCGTCGTATGGCGCACGCGCGCGCGTATGGCATGAACGCGGTCCTCGCCGTCCTCAGCGGCCAGCACGCGAAGGAAGCTCGCCTCCCCTGCGGGCTGCTCGGCGGGTTTGTGTTGCTGGGCGGCGGTGGGAAGCGCCGGCAGGAACGTCAGTACGGCGGTCATGATCGTTAGCCTCATGGCGTCAGGTCCTCCTTGGGCGTAAGGGGTTGGGTGTTGGGGTTCGCCAGGACTTCGAGCGCCTTGGCGAGTCCATGTCGTTCGACGGCCTCGGCCCGCCTCGCGGCGTCCAGGGGCGAAGACGTGTAGAGCCAGTAACTCTCCGGATCGACTTCGAGACGGAGCACGGCCGCCTCGTCCGCGCGCCGGAGATACAGTTCGCGCTTGGGAGTCAGCTCGCGGATCCGCGCGACTTCCGACTCATTCAGCCGGAACAGGTCGCCGACCTCGCCGGGAAGCTCGGGGTTCGCCAGGAAGAGTTTGGTCGGGATCGACTCCAGCAGCGCCGATGCGCCGGACGTCCCGGTCATGTCCACGGCCGACTGGGTGGCGAGCACGAGCGCCGCGTTCTTCTTCCGCCACGTCTTCGCCGCCTCGGCCAGATAGGCGAGCACGGCCGGGTCGGCCAGGTAGCGCCACGCCTCGTCCACGACCATCAGCTTGAGCCGCGCTGCTTCCCGGGGATCCTCGATCTCGAGGCGCATTCGTTCGAGCAGGTAGGCGAGCGCCGCCTCGCACAGGTCCGCGTGCTCGGCCGCGCCCGCCAGGTCGATCACCTGCCAGTCCCGGAACTCGAGGTCGGCCGCGCCTGCCGGGGCGTTGTCGAAGAACCGGCCCCAGACGCCGTCTCCGGTCCAGCGGCTTAGAGCCGGCCACATGGCAGCCGGAAGTGAGCCGGCGAGCACGCTCAGCGTCCGGCGCCCGGCACCAAGCGCGTACAGATCCTCGATCCGAGAGCGGATCTCGCTCGTGTCCGCCCCCGTCGGTTCGTACCCGCCCAGCCTCAGCAGCCGCAGCACCCAGCCGGTCAGGAACTGGAACGTGCGCGTGCCCGCGGGCAGCGCGAAGGGCTGGAGCCTGAGCCCGGCCTCCGCGTCGCCGCCGGGCGTCAGCTCAAGGTAGGAGCCCCCAAGGAACCGGGTCAGCCAGCGGTAGGAGCCGCCCAGGTCCAGTATCAGAACGCGCGGGCCGTACTTCAGCGCCTCCAGCAGCAGGAAGTTCAAGGCAAAGCTCTTGCCCGAACCCGTGGCGCCCAGAATCAGCGTGTGGCCCACGTCGCCGCGGAACAGGTCGTAGTGGTAAGCCGTGCGCCAGGGCGTCTCCAGCACCGCGAGCGACTCGCGGTTCAGGTGCCCGCACCGGGCCGAGCCCCTGGGCGGGCCGAACACCGGGGCGAGGCACGCGGCAAGCCCGGCCGAGACGAACACCGTCCGGACCTGCCGCTTGCGCGGCTGCGCGGGCAGCCGCGAGAACCAGACGGGCAGCTGGCCGTAGCCCTCCCGGACGGCCTTCGCGTCGTGCGCGGCGAACAGGCGGCGCACGTCGCCGTCCAGCCGCTCGATGTCCTGGATCTCTCCATGGATCGCCACGGTGAGCGACGCCTCGCCGTAGGCCACGCCGTCGGCCTCGAGTTCGACGAGCGCGGCGCCCAGCCGGTCCGACTCGACCGCGGCGGCCGAGTCGACCATCGCCGATGCCGTGCCCTCGGTCTCCTGAACGTGCGCCATCATCGAGTAGCGCCGCGAGAAGTAGTGCCGCTGCGCGCCCCGGATCCGGCGTCGCGCCGCCTCGACCGTCCACGGCCGCCATTCGAGCGAGACGGTCATCGTGGCGTCGAGGCAGTAGAGATCCTTCAGCAGGTTCGCGTGCGCCTGCCCCGGCGGCGACAGGAGCGAATACAGGATCACCGGCTCGCCGTCGAGCCTCAGGTGCGACCGCTCCGCCTCCAGCTCCGAGAGCGCGAGCCGCCAGTTCATGCCGCTACCCGTCGCGCCGTCCCACGGCACGCCGGGACGGTTGACGAGTTCCGAGAGAAGGCGGGACGCCTCCACGGCCCCCAGCATCTCGACAGGCGTGTGCTCGGCCACCAGCGAGCGGCCCGCCTCGATCATCGCCCGGAACCGCTCCGCCGCCGCCTCGATCTCGGCCGCCAGGTACATCGGCGCGTGCTTCCTCCGGCCCTTCCGCAGCCGGGCGAGCCGGGCCAGCGGTCCCGACCGCGTGCCCTTGGCCACTGGACGGAAAGCGGAGCCGAGCGACCAGACGACGTAGGCGTCGAGCCGCTGCACGCGCCTCGCGAGAAACGCGCTCCGCTTCCGCTTCGAGACGGCCGCGATGTCCGGCCCGTCCTCGTCCCTCGCCCCCCCGAATGCAATCGGTCGCCGGAGCACATGGAAGTAGAGGCGCGCGCTCGGGTCGAGCCCCGACAGCAGCCGCTGCCAGAGGCCCAGAACCCGGTCGACCTGCTCCGGCGTGCGACCGTCCACCGCGGCGGGGCGCAGCCGGCCCGCCGCGATCAACTCGCCCGAGCGACCCAGGCAGGTGCGGCCGTCGTCGAGCCAGCCCCAGTAGGGCAGCTCCTCGGCCAGCGAGCCCGCCGCCTCATGTGCCCGAAGCTCGTCGGCGACCCTCACTCGCCGCTTCCCCGGACCTTGAGATGCCACGGCTCGTCCGCCCACTTGCCGGGATCGAACCGCGCCGGGTGGCGCGACGCCGCGCGGAGCACCGTGAGCATGGCCTGGTCACTGCGGCCAGCGAGCCAGCCCGCCCCGTAGCAGCCGGCGAAGATCACGCCGCCCGCCACCAGCGAGGCCGTCGCGTTCCACACCGCGCGCGCGAGCGTCGCGCCCAGCAGGAACAGCCGCCGCTCGACCCCCAACACCGTCAGCGGCCGGTTCAGCGCGGTGTACCCCGGCCAGCGCCTCAGTCCCCGCATCAGAACAGCCAGGACAGGAAGTTCACGGCGCCCACCGCCATCCCGATCCCGAAGATGATCCCGGCCAGCGTGCGCTTGCTCCCGCCCTCCCCGAACGCGAACATCAGCCCGCCAACCACGATCGCGATCAGCGACAGCCCGCGCGCGATCGGTCCGGTGAACTGCGTCTGAAGCTCGGTCACCGCGTCCACCCACGGGCTCGTGCCCTGCGCCAGCAGCACATCCGGCGTCAGCAGCAACAGCGCGGCCCCCGCCGCGGCCCGCATCGTTCCCAGCAGCGTCTTCATGATCTCGTTCCTTTCCCTAAGGGTCATCGGGCGGCGGCCTCTCCGCCGGCCCGGCGCTCGGCGGTCCGCTCGCGGATCCACGCGTCGACTTCCGCCTCGATCCAGCCCACGGACCGCTTGCCCAGTGGAATCGTCTGGGGGAAGCGTCCCGCAACCCGCCACCTGTAGATCGTGCTCCGCGAAAGACCCGTGCGGGCCTCCACCTCCGGACACCGCAGAACACGGGCGGGCAGATCCGTTTTCCGCTTCATCGGTCGCTCCGTCTCCGCTCGGCTTCCTGCCGTTCTCCCCGGCCTCGATTGCGAGCTCCGGCGTCGAGGGCGCGGCGGCGGGTCGCGCGCGCCGCCCGGATCCCTGTCGTAGCCAGCGATGAACGCCAGAACGCGGTCCGCCGTCCTGAGCGACGGCGAGCGTCCCCGCTCGACCTGGCGCAGCAGGCTCGGGTCGCCCAGCGCCTGCATGCCGAGCGTCGTCGGCGCGATGCCCGTCCGTTCGAGAAACGCGTTCACCCGTGAGTTGAATTGCTCCTCCAGCGTTGCCATTTGACTGCCGTTCCAGCCGCATCATGCCCGTAACGGTGAAGCGGTGTGCTCAAGGAAGTCAACTCTTAGGAAATCTCCTAAGTGCTTGTGCCGTTTCACGTTGTGTCATGTTGTGTCTGGTCCGGCGGATCGCTCCGCCAGTGAGGTGGACGACGCCTCCCTGGCCTTCGCGGGAGGCTCAGGGAACGGATGTGGATCTCGGCCGGAAGGGCCGAGGGTGGGGACGGCCGGGTTCGGACTCATCCCGCCGGCGTGGCCGCCGTCGAACGCCCCACGGGAATCGAACGCCGTCCGCCAAGGGCGAGCCGGTTGCTCGCCGAGGACGGCGTTAGCCGAGCCGGGCGATTCCCGGAGCGGAGTAGGAAGAGCGGCGCGGCTCGCCCGTGCCCGTCATGGAATGCGCCGCGGATGGGCGCACGACCCTACGCGCTCGACCCTCACTGCGCACGCCGAGGGACCCATCTCGGCCGGAGCTGTCACTTGGGTGTGATCGCGGCCCCGTACTGCCCCACCGTAGTCCTCTCGCGTGACCTCGAATACGCAGACCGGGCAAAGCGCGGGGTGGCGCCGCCGTCCGGCACCCGGAACTGCAAGACCGGACCCGGCCACAACACCCTCGCCACGATGATCCAGCTCGGTTCGGTAGCGCTGGACTCGTGGAACTCCCGATGGGGAGCCCGCACGGAGTCGATGCCGGGACCTTGTATCTCCGGCAGAACCCGGACATCGCGGCTCGCTGCAACTGGAGCGCCCCACTCGACCGTGGGGAAGCCCGGATCCGGCTCGGCCACGGTGGTCGCTCCCGCCGAACCGCCGGTGCACGACTAGGCCGTGGTGGCCGCTCGCACGATGGAGAGGGGATGTCCTCCTTCGATAGCCGTCTCGGAAACGCGTAAGTCCTGTTGTCTCCATGAGAGATTGATCTGTCGTGAAGTGGATGCTATCACGATTATCGGATGATTAAATGGCGTCAATCAGCAACAATAGAGCGATGGCTCAGCACTCGGCAAGACTAGCCACACCCCCGCGAAGCGGAGGCGCGGGAAGCGGCAGGGCGCAGCGTATCGGGAGTTGCTGGAGATCGCGCGACAGACGCTCGGGGACTGGGACGGGGGCGGGGGCGAGGAGCGCAAAGGCCCGGCGCTACGGGGCTGGCGGGCCAAGGCGTTGCAATACGGGGAGTTGCTGGCCCTGGAGGTCCGACCAGACCGAGCGCAGGGTGCTGTGGGGCGAGAAGGTGCCGGCGCAGGAGAAGGTGGCGAGCCTGCTTGAGTCCCACACGGACATCATCGTCAAGGGCGGGCGGCAGGTTCAGTACGGACACAAGGTCAATCTCAGCACGGGCGCGAGCGGACTCGTGCTCGATGCGGTGGTCGAGCGGGGCAATTCGGCCGGCAGCAGCCCGGGTCTCGCCATGATCGAGCGTCACGCGGAGATCTACGGTTCGGTGCCGGAGCATGGCTATCGCGCCGACGGCCAGCGCCGAGATCGTGAGCCCCGCACCCAGGCGTCCCCGCCCTCCGTCGCCCCACCCCGGACAGATGTGCTCACGCCGCGACTTTGACCGACGATCTACCTCTTGCACAAGCAGGACGAGTCGGTCGCACTGGCGGCTCATCGCCTGACACGGTAGTATCATTCGGACAGGCCATAGAATCGTGAAAGAATCGCTTATACGAGCAAGTGTGTGACTGGCGCCGTCGCGACCCCGAATGGGATCCTTTTACGCGCGCCTCGCCACCACAGGGAAGTAACACGGATGCAATCCAGAAGCCCGCGGCAGGACGGGCACGCGCGGTTGCGGCGAACTTGGCTCGGCGTGGCCGTGTTCGCCCTGGCCGTGCTGGCCGCGGCTTGCGGTGATCCGGCGGCTCCGCCGGCGGCTCCGGTGTCCTGCGGCGCCATCCCGTCACAGACGATCCACGCGGGCGAGACGGCGAGCGTTCCGGTGTGCTTCAACGACGAGAACGGCGACATGGTGTCGCTGTCGGCCCAGTCGTCCAACGTGAGCGTCGCCACCGTGACGGCGAGGTCGGGGTCGGTGGCGGTGACCGCCGTGAGCCCCGGGACCGCGCAGGTGACGGTGACGGGACGGGATCCCGGCGGGCTGTCGGGGACGGTGTCGTTTTCGGTGATGGTGCCGAACCGTGCACCGCTTGCGACGGGCACGATCGCGGCGCAGACGGTGGTCGCCGGAGAGACGGCGGCAGTGGACGTGTCCGGCAACTTCACGGAGCCGGACGGACAGGCGCTGAGATACAGCGCCTCCTCGTCGGACCAGGAAGTGGCGACGGTGTCGGTCTCCGGCGCCCGGATCACGGTGACGGGCGTCAGCGCGGGCATGGCGACGGTTACGGTCACGGCGACGGATCCGGGCGGAGCCTCCGCGGAGCAGAGCTTCGAGGTGACGGTACCCAACCGTGCACCGGAGCCGACGGGGACCATCCCGGCGCAGACGGTGCAGGCCGGCGACGATGAGACCGTCGACGTGGCGCCTTACTTCACCGATCCGGACGGCGACGCGCTGGATTATTCGGCGTCGTCCTCGGCACCCTCGGTGGCCACGGCTTCGGTTTCGGGGACCGCGGTCACGGTCGCGGGGGTGGCGAAGGGCACGGCGACGATCACGGTCACGGCGGCGGATGCGGCCGGCGAGTCCGCGGAGCAGACCTTCCAGGTCACGGTGCCGAACCGCAGGCCCGAGAGAAGGGGGAGCATCCCGGCGGCCACGGTGGAGGTCGGAAGGACAGCGACTGTGGACGTGAAGCCGTACTTCGCGGACCCCGATGGGGACGAGCTCCGGTATTCGGCTACGTCATCGGCGTCCAGGGTGGCGACGGTGTCGGTGTCGGGCAGCGCACTCACGGTCACCGCCGGATCGAAGGGCACGGCCACCATTACGGTGACGGCGACCGATCCGTCCGGCGAGTCTGCGGTGCAGAGTTTCCAGGTCACGATCCCGAACCGAGGGCCCGAGGGCCGGGGAAGCATTCCGGCGGACACGGTGGAGGTCGGCAGGATGGCGACTGTGGACCTGGGGCCGTACTTCACGGATCCCGACGGGGACGCGCTCGAATACTCGGCTACGTCCTCGGCGCCGAGCGTGGCGACGGTGTCGGTTTCGGGCCGCGTGCTGACGGTTGCCGGCGTTGCGCGCGGCCGGACCACCGTCCGGGTCGAAGCGACGGATCCGGAGGGTGCGGGCGCGTCGCAGTCGTTCTCGGTCACGGTGCCCAACCGCGCGCCGGAGACGGTGGGCTCGATACCGGCTCAGACGCTCACGCAGGGCGCCACCAAGACACTGGCTCTCCGCATGTACTTCAGGGACCCGGACGGGGACGGGCTGACCTATGGCGCCTCGTCGGCGAATACCGCGGTGGCTGCGGGAACCGTAAGCGGGGATGCGTTGACGATTCGGGCGGTGGGGAGCGGGACCACCACGATCACGGTTACTGCCCGGGATGCTGGCGGATTGACCGCGAGGCAGGGCGTGTCAGTGAGCGTGACCACGGCCGCCAAGTCTACGTGATGAACGCGGACGGCTACGGCGTGGCACGACTGACGGGCAACTCCGCAAACGATGGTTCGCCGGCATGGTCCCCTGACGGTCGCCGGATCGCGTTCTGGTCCGACCGCGACGGCGACGGTGAAATCTACGTGATGAACTCGGACGGGAGCGGCCCGTTGCAACTGACCATCAACTCCAATAATGATGGTGCGCCCGCGTGGTCCCCCGACGGTCGCCGGATCGCGTTCTGGTCCGACCGCGACGGCGACGGTGAAATCTACGTGATGAACGCGGACGGGAGCGGCCAGACGAACCTGACCAACAACTCCGCCTTTGACGGTTGGCCTCACTGGTCCCCAGACGGACGCCGAATCGCGTTCGAATCCAGACGCGACGGCGGAAACTACGACATTTACGTGATGAACGCGGACGGAGGCGGAGTGGTGCGACTGACGAGCCACGGTGGCGGCAGCGGGAGCCCCGCCTGGTCACCGGACGGCACCAGGATCGCATTCTCGTGGGTACGCGACGGCGACTCGGAAGTCTACGTCATGAACGCCGATGGGAGCGGGGTAACGCGATTGACGAACAACTCCGCCCATGATGCTGTGCCTGACTGGTCCCCCGACGGCACGCGAATCGCTTTCGGATCCAACCGCGACGGCAACAACGAAATCTACGTCATGTACGTTCCCGCTTCGAGCAGCGCTGCCGCGTCGCAGGCCGAGCTGCCGCATCCGGTCCAGACGGAACACCAACTGCACACCACGCCGCGCACGACCATCCTTCGCGATCCGATCATCGGCCAGATCCGCGCGGTCCTCCGCAAACTGCCGCACTGAGCGACGGACATGTCAATAGGCATTGAAAATTGCACACTCTTGGACAGCCCCCGCTCCGATTCGCTCCGTTCGCTCCGCGGGGGCTGTCCAAGGGGTCCGGGCGGTGATCATGGTCCCGTTTCCTCGCTCCCCGTGGCCCGAGCGTCCGACGACCTGCCCACCGCCCTACCTCCCTTTCCCCCTTGCCCACGAACTCGTCATCATTTCCGCACTCGAAACGTCACGGCCTCTCATTCTCATGTTGATTGTCGCAACGCACTCATCTTGATTGTCGCCTGACAAACATTCCTCAGGAGGGACCCGGATGGACACCCAATCGACCGAACGTAATATCCTGACCGATTTCTTCAATGCGCTGGACGGACATTGACACCGAGTTTGGTATCTGTCGGTATCACTTGGTCTTACGGGATGTAGTGGTCCAGTTCCCGCCGTTTGATTCCCGCCAAGTGAGATTTCAGCCGCCCGCCCCGCGCCGGGCTTCCAGAGCCGTCCGAAGCTGTCCCTCGTCGGGCCTCTGGTAGCAGTTGAGCACTGTCTTGGCGTTCCTCCAGCCGCCAAGCTCGCAGAGCACCTTGAGCGGCTGGTCCATCAGGTCGCTCGCAAACTTGCGCCTCAGCGAGTGCCAGCCCCTCCGGTGCTTCCGCTCGATTCCCGCGAGTCGCTCGGCCCGGCACCACCAGACGCGCGGCTGCGACGGACTCACAGACTTCAGGGGGTTCTTCGCCGACGGCAGCACCGGCGCGTCCGCGATCCCGGGGCTCCTCCTCCACGCCTGCCTGAGCACGGCGAGCGCCTTTGCGGACAACGGAGTCCGGTGCTCGTACCCTGTCTTCTCGTGCTCGCCGCGCCACCGGATGGTCTCGCGGTCGAGGTCGATATCGACCCACCTGAGGT
>JAJDVW010000044.1 GCA_022825925.1 Pseudomonadales bacterium
TTTGGCCCTGTGCGCGCACATGCTCCCTCCGCCGTAGAACACCGCTACGCCTCCGGTCGCGAGCACGCGCACAGGGCCAAAATCCTCGCCGATCATCGCGACCCCTGGTGAGAAATGCGGGCTAGGGCAGCAGGTGCGCGACCGCGTCGCGCTCGGCTTTCAGTTCGTCCTCGGTCGCGCGCATCCTCTCGCGGCTGAAGTCGTTGACCGCGATGTCCGGAACGACCTTCCACGCGCCGCCGCCGCAGGTCACGGGGTAGGAGTAGATGAGGCCCGCTTCGACGTCGTAGGAGCCGTCGGAGTACACGCCCATGCTCACGACCGCGTCGCTGCCGAGGATCCAGTCGCGGACGTGATCGATGGCCGCGTTCGCCGCGGAGGCGGCGCTCGATGTGCCCCGCGCGGCGATGATTTCCGCACCGCGCTGCTGCACGCTCGGGATGAACTCGTCCGCGTACCAGGCCCTGTCGACCAGGTCCATCGCGGGGGCGCCGTCGACCGTGGCGGCATGGATGTCGGGATACTGCGTGGCGGAGTGGTTGCCCCAGATCGTGAGCCCGCGGATCGACGACACGGCGCTGCCGGTCCGGGCGGCGAGCTGCGCCATAGCGCGGTTGTGGTCCAGCCGGGTCATGGCCGTGAAGTTGCGGGGGTCGAGGTCCGGCGCGTTGCGCTGGGCGATCAGGCAGTTGGTGTTCGCCGGGTTGCCGACGACGAGCACCTTGACGTCCGGGGAAGCGCGGTCGTTGAGCGCCTTGCCCTGCACCGAGAAGATGGCGGCATTGGCCTCGAGCAGGTCGCCGCGTTCCATGCCCGCGGTGCGGGGGCGCGAACCGACGAGCAGGGCGATGTCCGCGCCGTCGAACGCCGTGCCGGGATCGTCGGTGGCCTCGACCCCCGCCACGAGGGGGAAGGCGCAGTCGTCGATCTCCATGATGACGCCGCGGGCCGCGTCCATCGCGGGAGGGATTTCCAGCAGGCGCAGCACGACGGGCGTGTCCGGACCGAGCAGTTGGCCCGAGGCGATGCGAAAGACGAGCGCGTAGCCGATCTGGCCCGCCGCGCCGGTCACCGCCACCGTCACTGGTTCCGTCATTCGTCGCTCCCCGCGCCTGTCGAAAAGGCGGCGATTCTAGCGCCCCTACCGGAACTCGTGATACCAGCTACCTGCCGCGCGGAGCTCCAGGGCCTTGGTCACGAAGGGTGCGGTCGGGTCGGGGAGGCTGTCCGGAGCGGCCCACGTCAGCGCGTCGCAGAACTCGGGCTCGCCGATCCGCGCGTCGCCGCTCCAGCGCCGGGCCTCGAACAGGAAGTCGACGCCGTGGCGGTAGGGCATGGCGATCACGGGTTCGACCTCGGCGACGTCGATGCACACCTCCTCGGACACTTCCCGGATCGCGGCGCGGGCGACTTCCTCGTCGCGGTCCACGTGACCGCCGGGAAGGGTGAAGAAGCCGTCGAGGAACCCGGTGTTGGCGCGCCGCAGCAGGAGGAGCCGACCGTCGCCGTCGAAGACGAACGTGTGCACGATGAGGCGGAAGAGGGCGCGTTCCATGGGGCGTCATCTTAGCTCCGCCGTTCCGACAGTCTGATAGCCTCGTCGTCGACATGCCCTTCCTCCGCGAAATCCGGATGGTCGCGGACACCGGGGAGTTCCCGTTCTCCCTGCCGGTGTTCCGGAGCTTCGGCACGTTGTGCCTCGACGCCCCGGCGACCTTCCTGGTCGGCGAGAACGGCTGCGGCAAGTCGACGCTCCTCGAGATCGTCGCCACCGCGCTGCGGCTGCCGTCGCTGACGCAACGCGCCGTCGAGACGCATCCGCTCATGGAAGTGGCCCGGAAGGCGGCGTCCGGTTTCCGTTTCGTGCGCGAGGGCGGCAGGCGCGGCGGGTTCTACTTCCGCGCGGACGACGTCACCGGGTTCCTGCAGGCGATCCGCCGCGACGCGGACGAGCACCAGGCGCTCGCCCGGCACTTCGAGGAGACGCTGCCGGAGGGCTGGGGCCGGGACCGCGCCGCGGGACTGGCGCGGGCACAGGGGAGCGCATTCGCGGAGCGTTACGGCGAGGACCCGTTCGCGCGCTCACATGGGGAACTCTTCCTCGACCTGTTCCACGCGCGACTGACCGGCCCGGGGCTGTACCTGCTCGACGAGCCGGAGGTGCCGCTGTCGCCGACGAATCAGCTCGCCCTGCTGGCCATGATTCGTGACGCCGCGGCCGAGGGCTCCCAGTTCCTCATCGCCACGCACTCGCCGATCCTGATGGCCCTGCCCGGGGCCATGATCCTCGACATGGACGTCTCGCCGCCCACCGCAGTGCCGTGGGAGGAGGTCGAGCACGTGGCCATCACGCGGGCGTTCCTGAGCCACCCGGAGTCCTTCCTCCGGCGGTTGTGAAAGCGCGCGGGCAAACCTTGCGCCGGCGCGCCACCAGAAGGGACCGGCTTGCGGTCCCGTCCCCCCTGGCGAGCGCGGGTTGCCCGAAGACGTCAGTCTGCGGACTACCGCTGCCGCGTTACTCCGAATCGGATGCCGTCAGCCTGCTCCAGATGCGCAGCGACACGACGCTGAACACGCCGGCGTAGGCCGCAACGACGAGCTGATCCATGATCGCGTCCAGGAAGCCGCCTATCACGTGGATATGGCCCAGGACGTCCGATGCCGATGCGGCTCCGAAGGCGAGCACGCCGATCAGGTATGCGCCTGCATCTTCCGGATCGACGTTCATGCCAGCGTAGATCAGTCCGATGACGACCAACGCGAGCGGCAGGAGGTTCTGCGGAACCATGCCGGACCAGAGGCCCTCCACGATGGCCGCGATCAGTGCAAGCACCAACAGGACTTTCGTCGCCATTTTCCCTCTCCTCGATCAGTTTCCCCAGCACCATCGGTTGCCGGTTCCGGAGGGTCGCGGCGAACCTGCGGTACATAGTGACCTATATCATTTTTGGACGGCCAGTAACATCGTGGTGGTGTTGTGAAATGTTTCGACAGGTTACAGAAGTTGTCGGGCCTTGGAGGGCGCGGGCGGCGGGCCTGCGAAACCGTTTTCGGGAGAGCTGCCGGGCGCGGGCCGTCGCGCCCCCGGCGGCCACGCGGCTACAATGCGGCGGCGACATGGGACGCGCGACCACACCGTCCGCAACCGGGAGGAATGCATGAGGCTGGACGACTACAACGTCTATCCGGACGTCGACCGACTGATGGGCGACATCAGGGAGTACGACCTGTTCGAGCACGTCGTCGAACTGGAGGCCTACGGGTTGACCATCGTGCCGCCGGAGAAGATGCGCGCGAGCGAAGGGTTCGCGGAGCGGTTGCGCGAAGCGATCCTTCGCGTCTGCGAGCGGCGCAACGGCGTCGAGTTCGGCGATTACCGGACCTCGGAGGTCAAGGGAGCCCAGGTCCAGGCGAACAGCTGGGACCTGCTGGAGGAGGACGAGGTGTTCGTGGAGGCGGCGATCAACCCGGTGAACCTGGCGCTGGTCCGCTGGCTGCTCGGCCAGAGCGCCGTGTTCTCCGGCCAGACCTGGATCATCAAGGGCAGCGGGGACGGCGCCCTCGGCCTGCACAGCGATTCCCACGGCATCCCGCCCGGAGCCGGCCAGATCGCGCACATGTGCAACGCGTCCTGGATCTGCACCGACTACGAGAGCGCTGCCGACGGGCCGACGGTGTTCGTGCCGGGCAGCCACCACCAGGGCCGCGCGACCCTGCCCCACGAGGCGGAACTCGACAACACGCCGTTCCGGTTCGTGCCGCTGATCGCGAAGGCCGGGTCGCTCGCCATCTGGAACGGCGCTACCTGGCACGCCTCCGAAGCCCGCACGAAGCCGGGTCTCCGGGTCACCCTGGTGCAGAACTACATGCGCGCGTACATGCGCCCGCAGCGGAACTACGAAGTCGGCACGTCGCCGCAACTGCTGCGGAAGTACCCGGAACTGTCCCGCGTGATCGGCCAGTCCCTCTATCCCTACGCCGACAGCCGGAACCCGGACTGGGAACGCGTTCCCACGTTCATGCGCACGGGCACGGACCCGTTCGCCTGAGCGCCGCACAGGAGCACACGACATGACGACAGCGGCACGCCACCTGCCGGGGCGGCTCGGCGATCCCGCCACCACGCTGGTGACGGATGCACGGACGGACCCGCGTCTCGCGGCCGTCTTCGCGGAGTCGCCGACCATTCTGCCGGGCATGGAGCCCCTCGCCCCGGACGCGTCCTACGCCGACTGCCTGGCGTACTGCGCCACCCTGGAGTCCGCGACCGAGGAGCAGAATGCCGCGCTCGCGGCCGGTCTGCCGGCCTTCGACGGCATCGCGTCCTCGACGGAGACCATCGAGGGGCCCGACGGCAACGCGATCACGCTGTACCTGGATCGCCCCGGGACCACGGACGGTCCCTTGCCCTGCATCGTCCACCTCCATGGCGGAGGCATGGTGATGGGGACGGCCGACGATCCGACGATCGCGCGCTGGCGCAAGAGCATCGCCGAGATGGGCCTGCTCGTCGTCGGGGTGGAGTTCCGCAACGGCGGCGGGAGACTCGGCAACCATCCGTTCCCGGCCGGGCTCGACGACTGTGCGACTGCCGCGCGCTGGGTGCACGCGCAGCGGGCCCGGTTGGGGGTATCCGCGCTCGTCGTGGCGGGCGAATCCGGCGGCGGCAACCTCTCCCTGGCGACCGCGCTGAAGGCGAACCGGGAGGGATGGATCGACGCCGTCGATGGCGTGTACGCGCTGTGCCCCTACATCTCGGGAGCGTACGCGGACCCGCCTCCGGAGCTCCCGTCCCTGCGGGAGAACGACGGCTACGGCGGCATGCACTGCTCGATGATGGCCGGGCTCGCGAGGGTGTACGACCGGGAGGGGCCGGCGCGTGCCGATCCGCTGGCCTGGCCGCTCCGCGCGGGTGCGGATGACCTCGCGGGGCTACCGCCGCACGTGGTGTCCGTCAACGAGCTGGATCCGTTGCGGGACGAGGGCCTGGCGTACTACCGCATGCTCACCGCGGCCGGCGTTCCCGCCGTCGGGCGCACCGTCCACGGAACGAGCCACGCCGCCGACCAGATGTTCGAGGTCGTGCCGGACGTCTGCGCGGAGACCCTGCGCTCGATCGTCGGCTTCGCCCGGTCGCTCTGACGGCGTCGCGTTACCAGCGGTACTCGACCCGCGCCGCGTAGTGCCGCGGCAGCTCCGGCAGCACGATGACGCCGCCGAACAGGTTCGGGAAGTTGGACCGGAAGTAGCGCTCGTCCGTGACGTTCTTTGCCGTGACGTTCAGCCTCCAGGGGCCGCGCTCGTAGACGATGCCCGCGTTGACGAGGGTGTAGGCGGGCAGCCTGACGGAGTTGGAGAACCCCGCGAACACGGCGTCGACGTCGATGACGCTCGCACTGACCGCGAGGCCGCCTCCGAAGTCGTACGTGCCCGTCAGCGACCAGATCTCCTCCGGCACGCCGGCGCGGCGGGCGCCGCTCGCTCCGGGCCGGATGACGATGCCCGCGAGGTTCCCCCCGTAGAACGCGCCCGGCGCGATGCCCGGCACGTCGTCGGCGCCGATGAAGCTGAAGCGTCCGCCGGCGTCCTTCGTGTTGAGATTGACGACCTCCACGCTCGCGTAGCCGAGCGTCAGGAGCAGCCGTTCGTTCAACACCCAGCGCAACTCGAACTCCGTGCCTTCGGTCTCGGTCGCCTGGTTGGTCACGATGGCCTGGGCGGAGAAGTCCGTGCGGGTCTGCTCGAAGCGCGCGAGCGCGAAGTAGAGCGCCCCCCCGAACAGGCTCCCCTTGAGCCCGGCCTCGAGTAGCTCGGAAGCGTCGAGCGCCGTGTCGCCGGCGATGTTGGCGGTGGTGATCTCCGAACCCTGTCCGGCGATGAGCGTGGACTGCTTCGACGCCGTGACATACGGGATCAGCCCGGCGTCCGAGGTGTAGCTGAGCGACAGCGTCCAGGACACCCCGTCGACGCGGTCGTCCGCGGACTCCACCACGCAGTCCGCGGCCACCGTGCAGAAATGGTTCGAACTCGCGAGCAGGAGCTTGTCGACTGGCTGCCGGCTCTCCATGTCGATGGCGTCGCGGCGCACCCCGGCGAGCACGGCGAAGCCGTTGTCCCAGGTCACGTCCGCCAGGGCGGCGAACCCGATGTCGAGGTAGTCGCCCACGTAGTACTCCGTGTAGTCGTCGTCGATCTGGGCGGCGAGCAGGCGGATGTCCAGCGCGCTCGCGGGCCGGGTCAGGTCGCGGCGGTCGAAATGCTCGTTCGTGTAGTCGTCGCCATGGTCGAAACTCGTGAACCGGACCGACGGCGAGAGCTGCAGGCTCACGCTGGCGTCGTCGGTGCGGAAGTCCCGGGACAGCACGACCTTCTCCTCCGCCACCCAGGTGTCGTGGAACTGGGAGAACGTGTGCAGCGAGTGGTTGAGGTGATCCGACGACTCGAAGTAGAGCTGGTTGCGCCACTCCCAGCCGCCGTCCGTGCTGACGAACGCATCGAGGTACGCGACGATGGACTCGTTGGCGAGGATGTCGTCGGCGGTGACGAGGACCCGGCTGGTCCTGAGCTTCGCGGTGCCCGCGTCGACCAGCCCCAACAGGTCGGGGCGGCAGCCGAACACGGGGGTGTCCCCGATGGTGCACACGTTGCCGTCGAGGGCGGTCAATGCGCCCCGGTTCCCGGGTACGAGCCCGGCGGCGAACGCGCTGTGGTCGGTGAATCCGTCGCCGTCGACGTCGAACTCCTGGTGCGAGATGCGTCCGTCCCCGTCCGTGTCGAGGGGCGGGGGACGTCCCGTGACGTAGATGCCCCGGTCGATCAGGTCCTGGGTCAGCCGGTTCCAGCCGGTGTTCTGGGCCCCGTCGAAGTCGTGGTACATGAAGCCGAACTGGAGCTGCAACCCCGGGCGGGGGTCGAGGTCGAACGACGCCTGCACCGTGGACTGCTCGACACCGATGTCCCGGTAGTACGTGTCGGAGTCCTCGAACTCGCCGTAGAACCAGTAGCCGAAGTCCTGCGTGCCGAGGCGTCCCGGTCCGCCGATCTCCGCGGTGACCACGCGCCGGTTCCAGCTCCCGAAATCGACGCCGACCGAGGCTTCCGTATCCTCGATGAACTCGCCGGTCGCCTCGATCCGGGCGGACTTGGGGGTGAAGTCCAGGTAGCCGCCGATCTTCGCGGGGCCGTGGATCGGCGAGGGCGGTCCACGCACGATGTCGACGCGGTCCGACGCGCCGATCGGCGTCGGGTAGTTGCCGGGGTTGTCGAGGCGGCGCACCCCCCGGAAGTAGGTCTCGCCGGGCGCCCCCCGAATCTCCAGCGAACCCGCCACCCCGAAGAAGGACTGGGTGAAGGTGCCGGGCGCCACGGCGATGAGCTCGTCGATGTCGCGCATGTTGAACCGGCTCATCATCTCGTCGCTGACGCTCGACGCCGACCGCGGCGTCGTAAGCACGGACTTCTGGAATCCGAACACCGAGTGGACATGGTCGCCGGGGAGGCTGCCGAGGGACCCCGTCACCACGACCACTTCCAGGGCGGGGTCGTGCTCGAGGCGCGCTCCTGCCTCGGCTTCGTCGGCCTGTTCGGCCGCGGCGAAGAGCGCCGGTGACATGAGAAGAAGTCGAAGAGTTGCTTTTAATAGCATGTTTTATGGACGTTTATTGTCGCCAAAACGCGCCCGTCAGACGGCGGTGCCCTTGCGAAGAACGGGCTTTTCTGCCATGTTTCGCCGTTCGTCCACGGCCGTTCCAGCGCCGTGGGTGCTGCACGGAGAAACCTTGCGAATGCCGAGCCTCGAGGAGCAGTTGACGCTGGGGTTGCCCGAACCCTACGGCCTGTACCGGCCCGGGTCGGAGAAGGACTCCTGCGGGGTCGGATTCATCTGCGACATCAAGGGACGCGCGAGCAACCGGATCATCCGGGACGCCGAGCACATGAACTGCTGCATGGTACATCGCGGCGGTCTGGGCTACGAGAAGAACACCGGCGACGGCGCCGGCATCCTGACCGGGCTCCCCCACGCCTTCCTCGCGAAAGTGGCCCGGGAGTCGCTGGGCGTGGAGCTGCCCGGGGCGGGGGCCTACGGGGCGGGCAACGTCTTCCTGCCGCGGGACCCGTCGGAGCGTGCGCACTGCAAGCGCGTCGTGGAGGAGGTGGTCGTGGCGGCCGGCCAGTCGCTTCTCGGCTGGCGGCCGGTGCCGATCGATCCCGACGGCGCGGACATCGGCAACGCCGCGCGCGCCGCGATGCCGCACATGGAGCAACTGTTCATCGGCGCAGCGGCAGGGCTCGCCGGCGACGCGCTGGAGCGGCGGCTTTACCTGATCCGCAAACAGGCGACCCAGCGGCTGCGGGGCGATCCGGCGCTGGCCGAGCGGCAACTGTTCTACGTC
This sequence comes from Pseudomonadales bacterium, assembly GCA_022825925.1. Taxonomy (GTDB): domain Bacteria; phylum Pseudomonadota; class Gammaproteobacteria; order Pseudomonadales; family Azotimanducaceae; genus VXNE01. Next base: position 8,394 of record JAJDVW010000044.1, read on the forward strand.
TGCAGCCTCTCGACCAAGATCGTCGTCTACAAGGGGATGCTCACCCCCCACCAGATGTTCCCGTTCTACGACGACCTGCGGGATCCGGACTACGCGTCGCACCTCGCCATGGTGCACTCGCGGTTCTCGACGAACACCTTCCCGTCGTGGGACCGGGCCCAGCCGAACCGGTTCATGAGCCACAACGGCGAGATCAACACGCTCCTCGGCAACGTCAACTGGATGAACGCCCGGGAAGGGGTTGCGGAAACCGGCCTCTTCGGGGACGACCTGGCGGAACTCTTCCCGGTGGTGGAGCCGGACTGCTCGGACTCGGGGACGTTCGACAACGTGCTCGAGTTCCTCCTCATGACCGGCCGCACGCTGCAGGAAGCGGTCCTCATGATGATCCCGGAGGCCTGGCAGCAGCATCCGGACATGCCGGACGCCAAGCGCGCCTTCTACGAGTACCACTCCTGCCTGATGGAGCCGTGGGACGGCCCGGCGTCGATCGCCTTCACGGACGGCAAGTACATCGGCGCCGTGCTCGACCGCAACGGGCTGCGTCCCTCCCGCTACTACGTCACCGACGACGACCGCTGCATCATGGCCTCGGAGGTCGGCGTGGTCCCGGTGGACCCGGCGCGGGTCGTGGCGAAGGGCCGCCTGCAGCCCGGCAAGATCTTCCTCATCGACTTCGAGGAGGGCCGGCTCATCCCGGACGAGGAGATCAAGACGGAGTGGGCGGCGGCGCGGCCCTATCGCGAGTGGCTCGACCGCGGGCGGATCGACCTCGCCGACGTGCCGGCCGCGGCGGAGGTCCGCGGGCTCGATGCCGAGACGCTGATGGCGCGGATGCAGGCGTTCGGCTACACGGCGGAGACGATGCAGTTCATGCTGCTGCCCATCGTGCTCGAGTTGCGCGACCCGCTCGGCTCCATGGGCAACGACGCGGCGCTCGCGGTCATGTCCGACAAGCCGCGCATGCTCTACGACTACTTCAAGCAGCTCTTCGCGCAGGTGACGAACCCGGCGATCGATTCGATCAGGGAGGAGGTCATCATGGCGCTCGAGTGCTACATCGGCCCCGAGCGCAACCTGCTCGCGACCACCGCGGCGCACGCGGAGCGCCTGCGGGTCCCGCATCCGATCCTCTCCAACGACGAACTCGCCGCGCTCAAGGCCCTGGACCACCGCGGCTGGCGTACGCGGGAGATCGACATCACGTTCCCGGCGGACTCGGGCGAGGCCGGCCTGCTTGCGGCGCTCGACGGCATCTGCGCCGAGGCGAGCGGCGCCATCGACGCCGGCTACAGCCTCATCGTGCTCTCGGACCGGGCGACCGGACCGGACCGGGTGCCCATCAGCGCCCTCGCGGCGGTCGGCGCGGTACACCACCACCTGGTGCGGACGCACGCGCGCACGCGGATCGGCATCCTGGTGGAGACGGGGGAGGCCCGCGAGGTGCACCAGCACTGCCTGCTGATCGGCTACGGCGCGGACGCCGTCAACCCGTACCTGGCGTTCGAGGCCCTGTGGGATGCGCGCCGCAACGGCTACCTGGACGAGGCCGCGCACGTGACGGACGATGCGGATGTCGTGGCCGCGTACCGGAAGGGCGTGGCCAAGGGGATGCTCAAGGTCATGGCGAAGATGGGCATCTCGACGCTGCAGTCCTACAAGGGGGCGCAGATCTTCGAGGCCGTCGGCCTCGCCGACGACGTCGTCGAGCGCTGTTTCGGCGGCACGGCGAGCCGCGTGCAGGGGGTCGGTTTCGAGGTGCTCGCGGAGGAGATGCAGCGCCGCCACGCGATCGGCTACCCGCCGCGCGACACCGTCGCCCTTCCGGTGCTGCCGAACCCCGGGGACTTCCACTGGCGCCGCGGCGGCGATACGCACATGTGGGACCCCGAGGCCATGGCGGACCTGCAGGTGGCGGTGCGGACGGATAGCACCGACGCGTACTCGCGCTTCGCGCGGCACGTCAACGAGGAGAACACGCGCCAGAGCACCCTGCGCGGGCTCCTGAAGTTCAAGCAAGGCGCGGCCGGCGGTCCCATCGAACTCGACGCCGTGGAGCCGGCCGCGGAGATCGTGAAACGCTTCGCGACCGGCGCGATGAGCTTCGGGTCCATCTCGGCCGAAGCCCACGAGTCCCTGGCGATCGCGATGAACCGCATCGGCGGCAAGTCGAACACGGGCGAGGGCGGCGAGGACGAGGCCCGCTACACGCCCCTGCCGAACGGCGACTCGAAGCGCTCGGCGATCAAGCAGGTGGCGAGCGGCCGCTTCGGCGTCACCATCAACTACCTCTCGAACGCCGACGAGCTGCAGATCAAGATCGTCCAGGGCGCGAAGCCCGGCGAGGGGGGCGAGCTGCCGGGCCGCAAGGTGGACGAGACCATCGCGGCCATCCGGCATTCGACGCCCGGCGTGGGGCTCATCAGTCCTCCGCCGCACCATGACATTTACTCGATCGAGGACATCGCGCAGCTCATCCACGACCTGAAGAACGCGAACCCCTCGGCGCGCATCTCCGTCAAGCTCGGGGCGGCCATCGGGGTCGGCACCGTCGCGGCGGGCGTGACGAAGGCCCGCAGCGACCACCTGGTCATCGCCGGCGACACCGGCGGCACCGGCGCCTCGCCGCTCACGTCGATCAAGCACGCCGGTGTCCCCTGGGAACTCGGCGTCGCGGAGACGCACCAGACCCTGGTCATGAACAACCTGCGCTCCCGCGTGGTGCTGCAGACGGACGGTCAGCTCAAGACCGGCCGCGACGTCGCCGTGGCGGCGCTGCTCGGCGCAGAGGAGTTCGGCTTCGCCACGGCCCCGCTGATCGCGCTCGGCTGCATCATGATGCGCAAGTGCCACCTCAACACGTGTCCGGTCGGGATCGCCACCCAGGATCCGGAACTGCGCGCGAAGTTCGCGGGCGCACCGGAGCACGTCGTCAACTACTTCTTCATGGTGGCCGAGGAGCTGCGCGCGATCATGGCGGAAGTCGGGTTCCGCACGGTCAACGAGATGATCGGCCGCGTGGACGCCCTCGACGTGGACGCGGCCGTGGCGCGTTGGAAGGCGTCGGGCCTGGACCTCACGCAGATTCTTGCTCCCGCCCGGGAGCCCGAGGACTGCCTGGGCGTCTATGCCATGCACACCCAGGATCACGGGCTCGACGCTGCGCTGGACAACGAACTGATCCGGCTCGCGGAGCCGGCGCTCGCCCGGGGCGAAGCGGTGCGCGCCGCGCTACCGCTGCAGAACGTCCACCGCGTGGTCGGCGGCATGCTCTCGCACGAGATCATCCGGCGGGTCGGCCCGCGGATGCTCCCGGACGACACCATCCACTTCAGGTTCGAGGGCAGTGCGGGGCAGAGCTTCGGCGCCTGGCTTGCAAAGGGCGTGACCCTCGAAGTGGAAGGAGACGCCAACGACTACGTGGGCAAGGGCCTCTCCGGGGGCCGCCTCGTGATCTATCCGCCGCGCTCGAGCCCCTTCCGCGCGGAGGAGCAGGTCCTGGTCGGCAACGTCGTCCTCTACGGCGCCACCGCGGGGGAGTGCTACTTGCGGGGCATCGCCGCCGAACGTTTCTGCGTGCGCAACTCCGGCGCCCGCGCGGTGGTCGAGGGCGTCGGCGATCACGGCTGCGAGTACATGACGGGCGGTCGCGCCGTCATCCTGGGGCCGACGGGCCGGAACTTCGCCGCGGGCATGAGCGGCGGCGTCGCGTACGTGTGGGATCCCGAGCGCAGGTTCGGGTCGCAGTGCAACACCGAGATGGTGGCCCTGGAGGCCGTCGTCGACGCGGCGGACGTCGCCGAACTGAAACAGCTCGTCGAACGCCACGCCGAGTACACCGGCTCCACCGTCGCCGCGGCGTTGCTCGCGGACTGGGACGGGGCGCTCAAGCGCTTCGTCAAGGTGATGCCGCTCGACTACAAGCGCGTGCTCGAGGAGAGGAGCCTCGCCCTGGCGCAGGCGGCGGCCAGCGGTTAGCCGGCCTCACGCAGCGACGACCGACGGATGGGCAAGCCAACCGGCTTCAAGGAGTTCGAGCGCCACGCCGCGCCCTATCGGGACGCGGCGACGCGGATCCTCGACTTTACCGAGATCTACACCGGGCACGACATTCCGAGCCTGGCGGAGCAGGGTGCGCGCTGCATGGACTGCGGCGTGCCGTTCTGCCAGTCGCACGACGGCTGCCCGATCCACAACCTGATCCCCGAGTGGAACGACCTCGTCTACCGGGGGCATTGGCGGGACGCGCTGGACCGGCTGCACAAGACGAACAACTTCCCCGAGTTCACCGGGCGCGTATGCCCGGCCCCCTGCGAAGGCGCCTGCGTACTGGGCATCACCGACCCGGCGGTGACCATCAAGAACATCGAGATGGCGATCATCGACCGCGGGTTCGAGGAGGGCTGGGTGGTGCCCATGCCGCCCGCGACCCGCACCGGGCAGTCCGTCGCCATCGTGGGCTCCGGGCCGGCCGGCCTCGCCGCGGCCGCGCAGCTCAACCAGGCGGGCCACCGGGTCACCGTCTACGAACGCGCGGACCGCCTCGGGGGGCTCCTCACCTACGGCATCCCCAACATGAAGCTCGACAAGGTGGAGATCGTCGACCGACGGCTCGACCTCATGCGCGCCGAGGGCATCGAGTTCGTCACCGGCGCCGATGTCGGAGACGGGTCCAACGGCGGCATCGACGTCCGGACGCTGTGCGACGCGCACGACGCGCTGCTGCTGGCGACGGGCGCGACGGTGCCGCGGGACCTGCCGATCCCCGGCCGCGAACTCGACGGAGTCCACTTCGCGATGGACTACCTTACGGCGAACACGAAGAGCCTGCTGGACTCCAACCTCGAGGACGGTGCGTACATCTCCGCGAAGGACAGGCATGTCATCGTCATCGGCGGGGGCGACACGGGCGCGGACTGCATCGGCACGGCCCTGCGCCACGGCTGCAGGTCGCTCGTCAACTTCGAGATCTTCCCCGCGCCGCCCGTGGAGCGGGCGCCGCACAACCCGTGGCCGACCTGGCCGGTCATCCTGCGCGTCGACTACGCGCACCAGGAGTCCGCCGCCCGGTTCGGCGAGGACCCGCGCGTGTACGCCATCTCGTCCGTCGAGTTCACCGGCGACGGGAACGGTTCCCTGGCGGGGGTCAGGACGGTGGATGTCGAACTGCGGGACGGCCGCTTCGAGCCGCTCGAAGGCACCGAGCGGACCTGGGACGCGGACCTCGTCTTCCTGTCGATGGGCTTCCTCGGCCCCGAACACGCCATCTCGGACCGGCTGGACCTCGACCTCGACGAGCGCACCAACTACCGCGCGACGAAGGGCCTCTACCGTACCAGCCGGGACAAGGTGTTCGCCGCCGGCGACTGCCGGGGCGGGCAGTCCCTGGTGGTGCGCGCGATCAACGAGGGCCGCGAGGCCGCGCGGGAGATCGACCGGTACCTGACCGGTTCGACGGTGCTGCCGTAGGACCCTCGCGAGGGCCGGGACCGTCCCGCAAGCCGGGCATTTGTGGCCCGGCCCACGAGGGCCGTAGAATCGCTCCCCTTGTCGGCGCGCCGCCCGCACGCGCCTGACGCTTCCCGGGGGTTTCGTCAGGCGCGTCGCCGAAGGGGCGGAAAGCTGTCCGGCACCCGAAACACCGCGGCCGGCCGACCCCGGATTCCGGCTGCCTCGCAGGGAGGGACCTTGGGACGTGGCCTACACCACCGAAGACATCCGCAACATCGCCCTGGTCGGACACGGCGGCGCCGGCAAGACCGAACTCACGGACGCGCTGCTGCACGGCGCCGGCAAGATCGCGCACAAGGGATCCGTCGACACCGGTACGACCGTCTCCGACTCGGACGACCACGAGAAGGAACTCCGGCACTCGCTGACGGCAGGTTTCTGCCACCTCGACCACGGTGAGGTGCACGTCAACCTGCTCGACACGCCCGGGCACCCGGACCTGGTGGGGCGCTCCCTCTCCGTGCTGCCGGCGGTGGAAACCGCCGCGGTCGTGGTCAACGCGGCGACGGGCGTCGAGATGATGACGCAGCGGGCGATGGAGGCGGCGCGGGAACGGCGCCTCTGCCGCATGATCGTCGTCAATCGGATCGACGCGGACGGCGCGGACACGGCGGGCGTGCTCGAGCAGATCCAGGACGCCTTCGGCTCCGAGTGCCTGCCGGTGAACCTCCCTGCCGACGGAGGTGCGCGCGTGGTCGACGTGTTCTTCCAGGAGGAAGGCGACGATACGGACGTCGACTCCGTGGAGTCGGCGCACGAGCGGATCGTCGACCAGGTCGTGGAGGTGGACGACGACCTGATGGAGGCATACCTCGAACAGGGGGAGGTCTCGGCGGAACAGCTCCACGACGCCTTCGAGAAGGCCCTGCGCGACGGCCACCTGGTACCCGTCTGCTTCGTCTCGGCGGCCACCGGCGCCGGCGTTCCGGAACTGCTGGACGTGTTCGCGAAGCTGATGCCGTCTCCGCGCGAGGGCAACCCGCCGGCGTTCGTGTCGGGCGGAACGGAGGCGCCCGTGTCCGCCGACCCCGACGGCAGCGTCGTGGCGCACGTCGTCAAGGTCGACATCGATCCCTTCCGCGGTCGGATGGCGATCTTCCGGATGCACCAGGGGACGATGCGGCGCGGGGGCCAGGTGTTCGTCGGCGATGCGCGCAAGCCGCTCAAGATCGGCCACCTGCTCAAGCTCAACGGCGGCGAACACACCGAGGTCGAGGCGGCGGTGGCGGGCGACATCTGCGCGATCCCGCGCGCGGAAGACGTCCCGTTCGGCGCCGTGCTGCATGACGATCACGCCGAGGACGACACGCGGCTCGAGTCGCTGCCGTTGCCGGAGCCCATGTACGGGCGCGCGATCACCGCCGAGAGCGACGCGGAGGCCCAGAAGGCGAACGAGGCGTTCGGGGTGTTCTGCGCGGAGGACCCGACGCTGCGGCTCGACCACATCGCGTCCATGAACGAGACCGTGCTGCGGGGGATCGGCGAGCTGCACCTGCGGGTGGCGCTCGACGAACTCGACCGGAAGTACGGCGTGAAGGTGGCGACGGCGCTGCCTTCCATCGCCTACCGGGAGACCGTCACGTCCAGGGCGGACGGACACCACCGGCACAAGAAACAGACGGGGGGCGCGGGCCAGTTCGGGGAGGTCTTCCTGCGCATCGAGCCCCTCCCGCGCGGCGGCGGATTCGAGTTCGTCAACGAAGTCGTGGGAGGGGTGATTCCCACCCAGTTCATCCCGGCGGTCGAGAAGGGCATCCGGGAAGTGCTCGAGGGCGGCGCGATCTCGGGTCACCCGCTGCAGGACGTACGAGCCATCGTCTACGACGGCAAGCACCACTCCGTCGACTCGAAGGAGATCGCGTTCGTGCAGGCCGGCAAGCGCGCCTTCGTCAACGCCGTGAACGATGCTTCGCCGATCGTCATGGAGCCGGTGGTGGACGTGAGCGTCACGGTGCCCGAAGCCTGCATGGGCGACGTCGCCGGCGACCTGTCCGGCATGCGGGGGTCCGTCAAGGGCACGAACGTGCTCGCCGGCGGCCGCGCCGAGGTGTTGGGCCAGGCCCCCCTCAAGGAGGTGCAGGGCTACCACTCGCGGCTGAACTCGCTGTCCGGCGGCGAGGGCAGCTTCACGATGGCCTTCAGCCACTATGCGGCGGTGCCCGCGATGGAGCAGCAGGCGCTCGTCCGGGCGCACGAGGGGGACGGGGAGTAGCCGACCAGGCGGGCTAGCGTGCGGCCGCGAGGGCGTCGGCGATCGCCGTCGTCGGCACCTGGTCGGTGACCCCTACCGCGCCGATCCGTTGGGGCAGCACCAGGCGGATCCTGCCGTCGGCCACCTTCTTGTCCATGCCCATCGCCTCGAGCACGGCGTCCGGGTCGGCGGCGGGCGGTGGAACGGCCGGGAGGCCCGCCGCGATCAGGACGTCGCGGATGCGCGTTGCCGATGCCGCGGGCAGCATCCCGAGGCGCGCGGCGAGGTCCGCGGCGATCACCATGCCGATGGCCACGGCCTCGCCGTGCAACAGCGACCTGTAACCCGTCACGGCTTCGAGCGCGTGCCCGAACGTGTGGCCGTAGTTCAGGATCATCCGCACGCCCGACTCCCGTTCGTCCGCCCGGACCACCTCGGCCTTGATCTCGCAGGAGCGGGCGACCGCGTGGCCGAGCGCTTCCTTGTCCCGGGCGAGCAGCTCGCCCACGTGGGCCTCGATCCAGTCGAAGAACTCGGCGTCGAAGATGACCCCGTACTTGATGACTTCGGCGAGGCCCGCGCGCAGCTCCCGGTCCGGCAGCGTGTCGAGGGTATCGAGGTCCGCGACGACGCAGCGGGGCTGGTAGAAGGCGCCGACCAGGTTCTTGCCGCCGGGGTGATTGACGGCGGTCTTCCCGCCGACCGATGAATCGACGAGGGCGAGCAGGGTGGTCGGCACCTGGATGTATGCAACGCCGCGCTGGTAGGCGGCCGCCGCGAAGCCGGCCACATCGCCCACCACGCCCCCGCCGAGGGCGATGATCGTGGTGCCGCGCTCGTGGCGTCCCGAGACCAGCCGGTCGATGATGTCCGAGAACGTCGCGAGGGTCTTGAACGCTTCGCCGTCGGGAAGCTGCATGACGTCCGCCCGCACGTGTGCGGGGAGTCCGGCGAGGGTGCGGTCGAGGTAGCGTGCGCCGACGATTTCGTTGGTCACGACCAGCGCCCGGGACCCGGTCAGGAACGCCTCGAGCAGACCGGGTCTGCCGAGCAGCCCGCGGCCGATCCGGATCGGATAGGACCGGTCGCCCAGGTCCACGGTGACGGTCAGTGGGTCTGGCTGGTCCATCGCTTTATTGCTCCCAGCGCCCCCGGCGCTCCCGGTCCTCCCGGCGCCCCCAGCGCTCGCAGGACTCCAGTTGCGTGGCCACCAGGTCCGCGATCGAGCGGGGCGATCCGCCGGTTACCCGAACGGCGAGGTCGGCCGTCTCCGCGTACAGTCCGCCCCGCTCGTCGAGGAGCCGGCGCAGCGTCTCCTCGGGGTCGCCTTCGCTCAGCAGCGGCCGGTGCCGGTCGTTGCGCGCCCGCGCCACCAAGCGTTTGAGGGGCGTGTCCAAGTACACCACGACACCCCTTTCCCGCAGCCGGGCGCGGTTGGCCTCCCGCAGCACGACGCCGCCGCCGGTCGCGAGCACGACGCCGTCACGGCGGGTCAGTTCGTCGATCACGTTCTCTTCGCGCTCGCGAAAGCCGGCTTCTCCCTCGAGGTCGAAGATCCACGCGATGTCCGCCCCGGCCCGCTGCTCGATGACCTGGTCCGCGTCCACGAAGTCGAGGCCGAGCACGTTCGCGAGGTGGCGGCCGACCGTGGTCTTCCCCGACGCCATCATCCCGATGAGGAACACGTTGTGCTTCATGGGAGCCTCGGCGGCGGCGAGTCAGGGCTGGGCGACGCGTGCGGAGCCGCCAAGCTACCGTTGCCCCGGGCGCTTTTCAAGGTGCCGGCGGCCACGGCTTCGGAGGCTCCGGATCCCACGATGCGGGGCGTGATGAAGATGAGCAGTTCCTGCTTGTCGTCGCGCGTCAACGTCCGTCGGAACAGCCGTCCGAGGATGGGCACGTCGCCGAGCAGCGGGGTCCTGGCGATCTCCAGGTTCCGGTTGGTGCGGAACATGCCGCCGAGCACGATGGTCTCGCCGTTCTCGACCAGGACCCGGGTGGTGACGGAGGTGGTGTCGATGCTGGGCACGCCGTTGTAGAGCTGGCCCACGGAGTCCTGATGCACGGCGAGGTCCATGATGATGCGCTGGTCGGGAGTGATGCGGGGCGTCACCGCGAGAGACAGGACCGCCTCCTTGAACGACGTCGAGGTCGCCCCGGAACTGCTTGCCTCCTGGTACGGGATCTCGACGCCGGACTGGATGGTCGCCGGCTGCTTGTCCGTCGTGATGAGCGTGGGACGCGCGATCACCTCGGCGTGTCCCTCGCTCGCGAGGGCGGAGATCTCGACGTCGAGGACGTAGTCGGCGGTGTCGGTCACCCCGATGCCGAGCCGCGTGGTCCCGCCGCCCGAGACGCCGAGATCCGTCACCGGCCCCTCCGGTGACGAAAGTCCCTGCCCACCTTCCGTTGCCGCGCGTTGCAGTTGGTCCAGCGCGTCGAGGCCTGCGCCGAGCTTCAGGGTGGTTTCGCCGCGGGTGCGCAGCGCCGCGCCGCCCCATCGAATACCGAGCTGCGACGAGAAGTTGGCGTTCGCGTTGACGATCCGGGACTCGATGACGACCTGCCGCACCGGCACGTCCAGGCGCGCGATGACCCCCCGGATCCCGGCGATCCGCTCGGCGGTGTCGGTCAGGATCACGGCGTTGGTCCGTTCGTCCACGAGGACGCTGCCGCGGTCGGACAGCGCGGCCGGATGCTCGGCGCCGCCCAGCAGTTCGAACAGCTCGGCCGCGCTCGCGTAGCGGATCTGGATGAACTCGGTGGTGAGCGGGGCGAGTTCGGCGAACTGCCGGCGGCGCTCGAGTTCCAGCCGTTCGCGCTCGGCGATTTCGCCGGCGGGCGCCACCAGGAGGACGTTGCCGATCTCGCGCTTGTCGAGTCCCTGCGTGCGGAGGATCAGGTCGAGGGCCTGGTCCCAGGGAACCTGGGCCAGCCGCAGCGTCAGGCTGCCGGACACGGCGCCGCTGGCCACCAGGTTGTGTCCCGCGAAGTCGGCGAGCAACTGCAGGGCGGCACGGGTCTCGATGTCCTGGAAGTCGAGAGTGATCGTGTCCTCGCTACTTTCCTCACTCCTTTTCTCACTCCTTTCCTCACTCCTGGCCCCGGACGCTGCGGCCGGCGCCTCCGCGACGGCGGGGTGGAGCAGCAGGGCGAGCGTCGCCGCGATGGCCGTCCGTGGCATGCCGCTACGCATCGCCCCGCGGCTCCATGACCGGATGGTTCGGACCCGGGGCGGGGCGGGACAGGCGCATGGCGCGCTGGCGGGTCACCCAGCCGCCGCTGCCGTCGGCGATGGCCTCGACCAGTACCAGTCCGGCGTCTCCGATCGCCTCGACCCTGCCGAAGTCCCGGCCGACGTAGTCGCCGACGCGCACCGCATGGACCATGCCGTCGGGGTCGCCCACGAGGGCGGAGCGTGCGCCGCTGCCCGCCAGGACGCCCACCATCCGGAGTTCCTGCATCGAGAAGCCCTCGAGCACGGTCCTTCTACGTTGCAGGTCCGGGGCCGCTGAGCGGCCCGGGTGGTCCCCGCGCTCCCAGCCGGAAACGGGGGCCTGGAACGGATCGCGCAGGCCTGCCGACTCGTAACGGAACGGCGGCGCGGGCCGGACGGTCCGATGGGAGGGGACCGTTGTCGAGGGACGGTCGGGCGGCCGGGCCGCGGTCGTCGGCTCCGGCGGCGGCGCCGGCGCGCAGCCGATGGTCACCGCCGCGAACGGGACCCAAAAGGCGCTGCACCAGCCGGCCCGGTTCATGGCGCGGCCTCGGCGGGCGCGCGGTACCGGTAGGTCTTCGCGACTACCTCCATGCGCAGATCGCTACCCCCGGCCGGGCGCGTGACTTCGAAGCCGTGCAGCGTGACGACCCGCGGCAGCGCCGCCACGGCGCCGGCGAAGGCCCCGATCCGGTGATACGTGCCGCTCAGGGCGATCTCGATCGGCAGTTCGAAGTACAGCTCGGACGGGTCTTCGACGCCGAGTTCGATGCGCTCGACGGCGAGTTCGTGGACGAGGGCCGCCCGCGCGATGTCCTCGAGCAGTCCGGGTACTTCGGTTCCGGTCGGCAGCGTGGCGAGCAGCGCGGAGAAGTCCGCCTGGAGCGCGTCACGGCGCGCCTGCTCCGCTGCAAGGGGCGCGGCCAGCAGCGCCTTGTTCCGCCGGGCGTCCGCCAGTTGCAGTTCGGCGCGAGCCCCGGCGGAGAGAGCGGCGGACCGGGGCCCGAGCCAGGCGACCCACGCGGCGGCGAGCACGAGGGCGAACGCAAGCGCCGTGGCCGTCATCCGGGCGGGCGCCGGCCAGTTGCCCGCATTGCGTGGCTCGAGGTCTTCGAGCTCGACGGAGCGCAGCCGCTCGAGTGCTTCTCGCGCCCGGACGCGTATGCCGGTCCCGGAGGCGGCGCGCGGTTGCCAATGCGACTTCACCATCGGCGTCCCGCATCGGACGCGCGCGAGTGCGACGCCAACGGAAAGGCCAGGTCGAAGTGCACCGTGCGCCCGCCGTACTCCGCCTGGTCGGGGTCTTCGCGGATGCTGCGCAGCGTGGGCATGCCGAACCGCTCGGAGGCCGCCAGGCCGCGCATCAGGGCCGAGATGCGTGCGGCGGACTCCGCGGTCCCGCTCGCGCTGATCGCGTCCCCGCTTCGCGCCAGGGTCTCGTAGTGGACGCCGGCCGACGCCGTGCGCGCGAGTTCGTGCAGCATGCGTGCGACCTCGGAGCGTTCCGCGTGCAGTTGGAGCAACGCGGCCAGGCGCGCCTCGAGCCCCGCGGACTCGGCCCTCAGGGTCTCCACGCGAACGATGCGGTCGTCCAGTTCCGCGATATCCGCTCGCAGCGCGCCGGCGCGCCGTTCCTGCCGGCCCTCCAGCCGATCGACGTACAGACCGGCCATCGACGCCACGCCGAGGGCCATCACCGCGCTCACCAGGAGCCTGGCGAAGAACGCGCGGTTGCGGCGTTCCCGCTCCCACTCGCGCCACGGCAGGAGGTTGATGCGACTCATGGGTCGAACGCCCGCAGGGCCAGGCCGCACGCGGTCAGCATGGCGGGCGCGGACGCGGCGAGGGCGTCGCCGTCGACCCGGGCCGCGAGGGTCATCCCCGCGCAGGGGTCGGCCATGCCGGCTCCGGCCGGCAGCGCATGGCCAAGCAGGTCGGCGAGTCCCGGAAGCGCGGTGGCGCCGCCGGCGAGCAACACGTGCCCGACTGGGCGGTCGGCGGTCGCGTGGAACTGGCGCAGCGCCCGCTCGACTTCGGCCGCGAGCGCGGCCCGGAAATGCTGCAACACGGTCTCGTCGGCGTCCGCGGGCAGGTCACCACGCCGCAGCGCCAGCTCCGCCTCCGCATCGGACCAGCCGTAGCGGCGCCGCAGTTCGGCGGTCAGCCGACGCCCTCCGAAGTGCTGTTCCTGAACGTACCCCGGCCCGGCGCCGTCGAAGGCGTGCAGCCGCGTCGCGTCGGCGCCGATGTCGAGCACCGTGAGCAGCGCCGGCCGGCCCGCGCCGTCGTCCGTTGGCCCGGAGGTTGCGGCCGCGCGCCGGATGGCCTGTCCCTCCATCTCCACGACGTGGGGCCGCAGGCCGCCCAGCCGCATGGCGCCTTCGCGCTTCTCGACCTCGTCGCGCCGGCAGACGGCGAGCAGCACCTCGACCTGGTCGGGGTTCCGCTCGGACAGGTTCTGCACCTCGAAGTCCATCGCCACCTCCTCGAGGGGAAACGGGATGTGGCGGCCGGCCTCCGCGGTGATGCGGGACTCCAGCGCGTCGTCGGACAGGGAGGCGTCCATTTCGACGATCCTGGTGATGGCCGCGGAGTCGGGTACGGCGGTGGCTGCCCGCCGCGCCCTGGGACCGGCGCGGCGCGCGAGGCGTCGGATGGCTTCACCAACGGAGTCGAGGTCACTAATATTCCGGTCCACGACGGCGTTGGGCGGCAAGGGCTCGAAGCCGAAGGCCTCCACGCGGTGGCGGCCGCCGTGCTTCGAGAGCTCGAGGAGCTTTACGGAGGTGGAGCCGATGTCCAGGCCAACGAGTGATTCGAGCTTGCTACGCGGGTGCCACACGGCCGTATCTCCCTGGCTGGGACCGGCTGGCCGCCGCCGCGAGGCGAGGCGGCGATGACGCGGCGAAGCCGGTCCGTGCTGTGGTCCATTGTCTGGCTCGGCGTGGCCGGCGTCTGTGGGACGGCTCTCACATTGGCTGGCAGCTATCTCTATTTGAACCCGCAGATTCCTGCCGCCGAGAGTTACCTCGAACTCCGCCCCGAGGCGCCGATGCGCGTCTTCACCGCCGACGGGGCCCTCATGGCGGAGTTCGGCGTCAGGCGGTTCGTGCCCGTGCCCCTCGAGGAGGTGCCCGAGCACTTCTTGAACGCGCTCCTCGACACGGAGGACAAGCGCTTCTACGACCACTCGGGCATCGACTACATCTCCTTCGCCAACGATGTCCTGCAGGTCCTGATGAACCCCAGCGTGCGCACCGGTGCGTCCACCATCACGATGCAGCTCGCGCGCAACGTGTCCTTTTCGCTCGAGCAGACCTTCATCCGGAAGTTCAAGGAGATGCTCCTGGCGATCAAGATCGAGCAGGAACTGACGAAGGAACAGATCCTCGAGCTGTACATCAACGTGATGTTCTTCGGCAAGCGTGCGTATGGCGCCCAGGCCGCGGCGCTGACGTACTACGACAAGCGGCTGTCGGAGCTCGACCTGGCGCAGCTCGCGATGCTGGCCGGCATCGTCAAGCGGCCGGACTCCGGGAATCCCCTCAGCGGCCCCGACTGGGCGCTGAACCGCCGCAACCTGGTGCTGGGGCGGATGCTCGCGCAGGGGTCCATCGACCGGCCGGCGTTCGAGACGGCCCGCAACGACCCGATCACCGCCCGCCAACACCGCCGGGAACCGGAGCTGTCGGCGCCGTACGCGGCGGAGTGGGTGCGCGGCGAACTCGTCGCGCGCTACGGAACCGATGTCTACAACTCCGGCTACGAGGTGCACACCACCATCGACGCCGGGCTGCAGGCAAGCGCCACCCGCGCGCTGCGCAACGGCCTGGCCGGATACGACCGGCGTCACGGCTATCGCGGGCCGGTCGGGCGGGTGGAGGATCCGGCGGACCGCGCGGCGCTGCTGGCTCTCGCGCCGGTTCCGGACCCCGCGGATGGCGACGCGACGCCACCCGCGGCACCGGTCGCGGAGACGGCGCCGGATCCCGGAGCGAACGATGGAGGCGCGGTCGCGGCGCGCGTGCTCGCGGACGTGCCGGTCGTTGCGGACATGCTACCGGCGGTGGTGGCCCGCGTCGACGAGCGTGCGTTCCACGCGGTCACCGCGTCGGGCGCGGGGGTGACGGTCGACTGGGAAGGCATCACCTGGGCGCGGCCGTACATCGACGTCGACCGGCGCGGGGTCCGCCCCCGCACGGCGGCCGACGTCGTGGCGGAAGGCGACATCGTGCGCGTGCAGCCCCTGGAGGACGGCGGCTGGCGGCTGGCCCAGGTGCCCGACATCCAGGGGGCCGTGGTGGCCCTGCGCCCGGAAAGCGGAGCGGTGGCGGCGCTGGCCGGTGGGTACGATTTCTGGAGCAACCAGTTCGACCATGCCCTGCGCGCCGCGCGCCAGCCCGGGTCGGGCTTCAAGCCGTTCGTCTACTCGGCGGCCCTCGCCGGCGGCGTCACGCCCTCGAGCATCTTCCTCGACGCGCCGCTGGTCTTCGAGGACGGGCACTTCGAGAAGGCGTACCGGCCCCGCAACGACAGCGGCCGGTACAACGGGCCCACCCGGCTGCGCGAGGCGCTGTACCGGTCGATCAACCTGGTGACGATGCGCGTGCTGCTGGAAGTCGGGGTGGACCGCGTGCTGGAGCACGCGGGCCGTTTCGGGTTCGACACGCGGGGGTTCCCGAAGGACACGCAGCTCGCCATCGGGGGCGGGACGATGGCGGTGACGCCGCTGGACATGGCGCGCGGCTACGCCGTGATCGCGAACGGCGGTTTCGCGGTCCAGCCGCACATCGTGCGGCGCGTCGTGACCCGGGACGGCGCGCTGGTCTTCGAGCCGAGCCATCCCGAGGTGCGCGCGCCCGAGGACGGGCCGGCGCCGGCGTTGGACGAGGCGACGGGATGTCCGGACGCGTCGCTCGCGGACGCGACGTGCGTGTCTTCGGCGGACGACGGCGGGCTCGCCGAGGGCGCCGCCGCATCGCCGGAGCCGCTGGGGTCGCTGGAGCCGACCCCGGTCCCCGAGCCGGTCGTCGCGGCCGCGCCCCGGGTCATCGACGAGCGCAACGTCTTCATCCTCCATTCCATGCTGCGCGACGTGATCCAGCGCGGCACCGGACGCCGCGCCAGGACGCTTGGGCGCGAGGACATCGCCGGCAAGACCGGCACGACGAACGAAGCGGCCGACACCTGGTTCAACGGCTACAACGACGAGCTGGTGGCTTCGGTGTGGGTCGGCTTCAGCGACTACCAGCCGGTGGGGCGGCGCGAGTACGGTTCGACGACGCCGCTGTCGGTGTGGATGGAGTTCATGGGGGAGGCGCTCGAGGGCGTTCCCGAACACGACCGGGCGACGCCCGAGGGCGTGGCGATCGTGAAGATCGATCCCGCAACGGGGCTCGCGGCCGCGCCGGACCTGCCGGACGCGATCGTCGAGTACTTCTTCGAGGAGGCCGCCCCGGACCCGGTGGCCACCGGCGGAACCGGCCCCGTGCGGGACGTGACGCCGGAAGAGATTTTCTGATCCGGCACGGGGCGGCGTACGCGAGTCCGGCGCGGGCGACCGCGAGGGTCGCTACTGGACGATCTTGATGTAGTTCCCGGCGCGGGGTTCGCCGTGCGGGTGCCCGGCGTTCATCAGCCGCAGCGTCTCCTCCGGGAACCTGCGGATCGGCGTGTTCCGGGCAAGATCGGCGTAGGTGACGTCTGGCTCGGCCACGATCACCTTGATGCGGCGCTCGTTGGCCAACTGGGCGTCCTCCGGAGTCATGTTCCGCAGGGCGTGCATCGTGGCGAGGAAGTCCTGCCGGAAGGTCTCCGGGTCGCCCTTCGGCCCGGCGGCGCCCGTGAACAGGAAGACGTCCTTGCCCCGATACAGAACGCCGATCATCTTGAGCTTCGCGTCGCTGCCTTCGGTGCTCGTCTCGCCGACGTAGCCCTCCATGCCGTTGATCTCCACGGCCTCGCCCGACACGATGTCGTCGCGCCGCAGTCGCTGGGTCAGGAACTTCTCGGGCGACTGGCGCTTCTGCCAGGGGTGCCGCCCGATCTCGATGTACGCGGTCTCGCGGCCCCCGGGCGCCGTCGCGCTGATCGCGGCCTGGGGATTGGAGATGGTCCACTGCTCGGGGAACTCGACAACGACGCGCAGCCCGCCGTGGTAGTACTTCCCGTCGATCACCCGGCCCATGACCGCCTCGTCGCCGTACATCAGGCCGTCGACCAGGTCCCAGAAATCCGCCACCGGCTCCGTCGTCGTCTCCGGGAGCAGGTTCTGGGCGTAGGCGACCGCGTCGTGGAGGCGCTTGTCGTTCTTGGGGTGCGAAGCGAACAGGCCGTGGTAGGTGGCGGGCCTGCGCTCGACGCGCTTCGCGAAGAGTTCCTGGTCCTTCAGGACCTGCACCACGTCGATCATGGCCAGGGGGTTGTAGCCGGCGCGGGCCAGGTACTCGCCGCCGAGGCGGTCCGCCTCCAGCTCCATCTCGCGGCCATAGCCCGAGACATAGGCCTTCGTGGCCGCGTCGGAGACGCTGTACAGGTTGCCGGCGCCGGTGAGGATGGCCGCGACGATGCCGACCCCCTTGCCGAAGATGTTGGCCGTTCGCTGGCGCCGCGTGTGGCGCGCGACCACGTGCCCGATCTCGTGACCGACGACGGCCGCGAGTTCGTCCTCGCTGCGAAGGAACGCGATGAGGCCGCGGTTGACGAAGATGTAGCGGTCGCCGGTCGCGAACGCGTTGACGACGGAGTTGTCGAGGACGTGGAAGTGGTATTGCTTGCCGGCGTCCTTCGACTGGGCGAGCAGCCGCTCGCCGAGCCGCCGCACGTACGACTGCCAAGCCTCGTCGCCGTAGATCTGCCCCGTCTCGACGAACTCGTTGTAGAGTTTCTCGCCGGGTCCGTCGGCGTGGGCGACGGCGACCGCGAGTGTGAGGATGGCCAACGCGATGCGCATGGCGAACGTGCAGGTACGCATGCTCGAAACCCAGTGGACCGGAGCTTCCGCGATCGATCCTGAACCGAGGATGAACGTGCCCGATTCTACAACGCCGGAGACGGCGCTGCCGACGGCGCCAGGGGCGCCCCGCCGGGCTTGCCCGGCGGCGGGCTCAGGCGGTCGCGCGGTTGCCGAAGCGGCGGCGGAAGCGCTCGACCCGTCCGCCGGAGTCGATGATCTTCTGCTTGCCCGTGTAGAAGGGGTGGCACTGGGAGCAGACGTCCACGTGAATGTCCCGCCCAAGGGTGGACCGCGTCTCGATGACGTTGCCGCAACTGCAGGTCACCTTGATGTGCGTGTACGCCGGATGAATGTCCGCCTTCACCGGGAGCCTCCGTCGGGTGGGGAGGGCGCGCAGTTTATTTCCGCCCGGTGGGGTTGGCAAGCCGCGCGTCGGGAGTGGGTCGTGGATTCGGGGCCGTGACGGACCGCGTCGTGGAAGTGGCGGTCCCCCGTCCGGTCCGGCGGTTGTTCGACTACGCCGTTCCGGCCGGCGATGCCGTGCCCCCCGTGGGGGCGCGCGTCCGCGTGCCGTTCGGGCGCACCGAGGTCGTCGGCGTGGTCGCGGGCGCCCGTCCGGAATCGAAGCGCCGGTTGAAGACTATCACCGAAGTTCTTGATCCAGGAGGCTTTCTTCCGGCCGACCTGGTGGAACTCGCCGTGTGGCTGGGCCGCTACTACCACCATCCGCTCGGGGAGGTGTTCGGCACGATGCTCCCCGCTGCGGCCCGGCGCGGAGAAGCGGTGCGGCTGCGGCGGACCCGGTGCTGGCTGCCGAAAGCGGACGGCGCGGTACAACGCGCTCCCCGGCAGGCGGAGACGCTGCGTGCGCTGCGCGCATTCGGAGGACCGGTACCCGACACGGAGGTCCGCCATCTCGGGATCGACCGCAGGGCCCTTGCCGCGCTGGTCCGCAAGGGGCTGGTCGAAGCGGTGGAGGAACGCCCGGAGTACCGCGTCCGGCCTTCCCCGTTCGACCTGAACGACGAGCAGGGCCGGGCCGTCGAAGTCATCGCCGGCGCCGCGGGGGATGCGGGCACCGTGGTGCTCGAGGGCGTGACGGGGAGCGGCAAGACCGAGGTGTACCTGCGCGCGGTGGCGGAGGTCGTGGCGCGTGGCGGCCAGGCGCTCGTGCTCGTCCCCGAGATCGGTCTCACGCCGCAGACCCTGGCGCGTTTCCGCGAGCGGTTCGGGGGCGCCGCGCCGCTCCACTCCGCCGCGCCGGACGCGGTGCGCCTCGACACGTGGCTGCGGTGCGCGAACGGGGACCACAAGGTGCTCGTGGGCACGCGCTCGGCGGTGTTCGCGCCGTTCGCGGACCTGCGCCTGATCGTGGTGGACGAGGAACACGACGCCTCGTTCAAGCAGCAGGAGGGGCTGCGCTACTCCGCGCGGGACGTGGCCGTGAAGCGGGGCCGGATCCTCGGCGTGCCCGTCGTGCTCGGCAGCGCCACGCCGGCGCTGCAGACGCTCGAGAACGCGGCACGCGGACGGTATGGCCAGGCCCGGCTGACGCGCCGCGCCGGTCAGGCGACGCTGCCGCGGTACCGCGTGCTCGACGTGCGGGGCCGGCGGTTGCGGGACGGCTTGAGCGACCGCCTGCTCGGCGTGCTCGACCAGCACCTGCGGGCGGGCAACCAGGCGCTCGTGTTCGTCAACCGCCGCGGCTTCGCGCCAACCTGCCTCTGTACCGCCTGTGGCTGGCAGGCGCGCTGCGAATGGTGCGATGCGCGGCTGACGCTGCACGAGACCCCGCCGGGCCTGCGCTGTCACCATTGCGGCCGCCGCTACCGGCTGCCGGAAACTTGTCCCGCCTGCGATGCGCCGTCGCTGATCGGCCTCGGGACCGGGACGCAGCGGCTCGAGTCGGCGCTCGGCGCCCGGTTCCCGGACCTGCCCCTGTATCGCTTCGACCGCGACACCACGCGCGGCCCGGCGCGCTTCGACGCCCAGTTCGAGGTGCTCCGCCGGGGCGGGCCGGCGATCCTCGTCGGCACGCAGATGCTCGCGAAGGGCCACCACCTGCCGGCGGTCACGGTCGTGGCCGTGGTTGACGCCGACAGCGGCTTCCTGTCCGCGGACTTCCGGGCGCCGGAACGGACCGCGCAACTCATCGTGCAGGTCGCCGGCCGCGCGGGTCGCGCCGAGCGCCCCGGCGAGGTGTGGATCCAGACCTACGACCCCGGCAACCCCAACCTGCGCGCGCTCGTGGAGGAGGGGTACCCGGGCTTCGCGGAAACGGAGACCGCGCATCGCAGGGAAGCCGGCCTGCCGCCGTTCGCGGCGATGGCGGTGCTGCGCGCCGAGAGCGCCCGCGCCGGCGCCTGTGAAGCGGTGCTCGAACGGGCCCGCGCCGTCCTGCGGGACGCCTTCCGCGACGAGGCCGGCGCCTGGGATGTCCTCGGCCCGGCGCCGGCGCCCATGGCCTACCGCAGCGGGCGCCTGCGTTTCCAGTGTCTCGTCCTGGCCGGCCGCCGGCCCGCGCTGCACGCCGCGCTCGCGCGGCTGGAGGAGGCGGAAATCCAGGCGTCGAACGTGCGCTGGTCGATCGACGTGGACCCCTACGACACTTTCTGACTCCCACCCGTCCTGCGGAGGGGTGCGGAGGGGCTGCGACGGCAAGGTCGCGCAGGTGGGCGGTGTAGAATGGGCGCCGGATGCGCAAGGGCAACAGATCGGGCAGCGGGCGGGCCCCCGCGGGGTTCAGTGCCCTGTCTTTCGCCGCGGGCCTGGCGGTCGGGGCGGTCGTGGCCGTCGTCGCCGTGTACGTGTGGGGGCCGGGCGCCGGGGAGGCATCGGCGGAGGCGCAACAGGAGCCCCCCGTAACGGACGCGCCCGACTTCGAGTTCTGGGACCGCCTGCCCAATGCCTTGGTGGCGCCCGACACCGCCCCCTACGAAACGGGCGGCGGCGTCCGCGCGGAGCCGGGGCGGCCGATGGAGTACCTGCTGCAGGCGGGCGCGTTCCATCGGGCCGGCGCCGCGGAGCGGCGACGCGCCGAGTTGATCCTCGCGGGGATGCCGGCGAGCACGTCCACGGTGGGCGTTGACGACGGCGTACTCTATCGCGTAGTCGTTGGCCCATTCGGAACGAGGGCGGAAACGCAAACCGCGATGCGTCAATTGCGGGAGCGGAACATCGTCGCCGTCCTGCTCGAAAGGCCGGCACCTGCCGGTTGATTCCGCCTCCCGCGCCGACGAGTATCGGCAGCAACGGGCAAGGACGGCGGCAACGCCACGGACGTAGCGGGAGGACCCTCATTGGAGCAGTTCAGGGGAACCACGATCCTGTCGATTCGCCGGCACGGGACGGTCGCCCTCGGCGGCGACGGCCAGGTGTCGGTGGGCAACACGATCATGAAGGGGAATGCGCGGAAGGTGCGGCGCCTCTACCAGGACCGCGTGCTCGCCGGGTTCGCGGGCGGGACGGCGGACGCCTTCACGCTCTTCGAGCGGTTCGAGGCCATGCTCGACAAGTACCAGGGCAACCTGACGCGGGCGGCGGTGGAGCTGGCGAAGGAATGGCGGTCGAGCCGGGCCCTGCGTCCGCTGGACGCCCTCCTGGCGGTCGCCGACGCGAACGCCTCCCTCGTGGTGAGCGGCACGGGCGACGTCATCGAGCCCGAGTCCGGGCTGATCGCCATCGGGTCCGGCGGCGGATTTGCCCAGGCCGCCGCGAAGGCCTTGCTCGAGAACTCGGAACTCGGTGCGCGGGAGATCGTGGAGAAGAGTCTCGCCATCGCCGCCGACATCTGCATCTACACCAACCACCACTCGACCGTCGAGGCGCTGCCGACCGCATGAGCATGATGACCCCCCGCCAGATCGTCGAGGAACTCGACAAGCACATCATCGGTCAGGAGGGCGCGAAACGCGCCGTCGCGATCGCGCTCCGGAACCGGTGGCGGCGCATGCAGCTCCCGGACTCGCTGCGCGAGGAAGTGACGCCGAAGAACATCCTGATGATCGGCCCGACCGGCGTCGGCAAGACCGAGATCGCGCGGCGGCTGGCGAAGCTCGCCGATGCGCCCTTCATCAAGGTGGAGGCGACCAAGTTCACCGAGGTGGGCTACGTTGGCCGCGACGTGGAGTCGATCGTGCGCGACCTCGCCGATGTCGCCGTCAAGATGCTGCGGGACCGGCAGTTGAACAAGGTGCGCGAGCGCGCGGAGGTGGCGGCGGAGGAACGCGTGCTCGACGCGCTGCTACCCGCGGCTCGGCGCCCCGGTGCCGAGGACGGTGAGGCCGACGGCGCCTCCGGGACGCGCCAGGTGTTCCGCAAGCGGCTGCGGGAGGGGACGCTCGACGACCGCGAGATCGAGATGGAACTCGAGCCCGCGCCGGTCGGCGTGGAGATCATGACGCCTCCGGGCATGGAGGAGATGACCAGCCAGTTGCAGGAGATGTTCGCGAACCTCGGCGGCGGGCGGAAGAAGACGATGCGGCTGAAGGTGCGCGACGCCCTGCGGCGCCTGTGCGACGAGGAAGCCCTGAAGCTCGTCAACGAGGACGAGATCAAGGCGCACGCAGTGGACGCGGTCGAGCAGACCGGCATCGTCTTCATCGACGAACTCGACAAGGTGGCGAAGCGCGCGGAGCACGTCGGCGGCGACATCTCGCGCGAGGGGGTGCAGCGCGATCTCCTGCCGCTCATCGAAGGCTGCACGGTGACCACCCGCTACGGGATGGTGCGCACCGACCACATCCTGTTCATCGCTTCGGGCGCCTTCCACCTCTCCAAGCCCTCGGACCTGATCCCGGAACTGCAGGGCCGGCTCCCGATCCGCGTGGAGCTGTCGGCGCTCGGACCGGAGGAGTTCAAGCGGATCCTCGAGGAGCCGGACGCCTCGCTCACGGAACAGTACCGCGCCCTCCTCGACACGGAGCGCGTCGATCTCTCCTTCACCGACGCGGCCGTGACCCGCATCGCGGAGCTTTCCTGGCAGGTGAACGAGCACACGGAGAACATCGGCGCGCGGCGGCTGTACACCGTGCTCGAGCGGCTGCTCGACGAGATCTCCTTCGACGCCGGCGGCGGTGACTCCGACGGCGGCGCCTGCCAGGCCATCACCATCGACGCCGACTACGTGGACACGCACCTGGCCGACATCGCGCGGGACCAGGACCTGTCGCGCTACATTTTGTGAGTGCTTCGTGAACGCTCCTTCGGAAACGCCCCCGCGGGCGATCGTCTACCACCGGGAGGACCGCACGCTCGAGCTCGACTACAGCGACCCGGAGAGCGACCCGGAGAGCGGCCCGGGCAAGGCGCTGCTGACGGCCGAACTGCTCCGCGTGTTTTCGCCGTCCGCGGAGGTGCGGGGGCACTCGGAGGACGAGCGCGTGCTGCAGACCGGCAAGAAGTACGTCGCCATCGAAGAGGTCACGGCGGTGGGCAACTACGCCATCCGGATCGTGTTCGACGACGGCCACGACACGGGCATCTACTCGTGGGCCTTCCTGAAGGACCTGCACGAACGGCGCGACGAGTACTGGCAGGACTACCTCGCGGACCTTGCCAAGGCCAACGCGTCGCGCCTGCCGACCATTCCCATCGGCCAATGGACGCCGCCCGACCGGTGAAGGGGCGCGGGGCCCCGGCGCACGGGTCGAAGACCTCGCCCGATCGGGCGAAGCCCGCGCCGGAAGAGGCGACCGTCGACTTCGGGCGCCGGCGGGTCAGTCCGGAGGAGAAGAGCGCCCGGGTCGCCGAAGTGTTCCGCACCGTCGCGGAACGCTACGATGCGATGAACGACCTGATGTCCGGTGGTCTACATCGGGTACTGAAACGCATCGCGGTCGACAGCACGGGTCTGCGGCCGGGCCAACGCGCGCTCGACCTCGCCGGGGGGACGGGCGACCTTTCCCGGCTCCTGGCGCCCGTCGTGGGACCGGCCGGCGCGGTCGTCCTGTGCGACGTCAACGCCAGCATGCTGGCCGTCGGGCGGGACCGGGTGATCGACGCGGGACTCGCGAACGTGGAGACCGTGCGCGCGGACGCGGAAGCGCTGCCGTTCGCGGCGGAGAGCTTCGACGGCGTCGTCATCGCCTTCGGCCTGCGGAACCTCACCGACAAGGAACGCGGGCTGCGCGAGATCCATCGCGTGCTGCGCCCGGGCGGCAGCGCCGTGGTGCTCGAGTTCTCGACCGCGCGCGACCCGTGGATCGCGCGTGCCTCGGGCGCCTGGCAGAGCCTCTGGCCCCTGCTTGGGCGGGTCGTGACCGGCGATGCGGCGCCGTACCGGTATCTCGTGGAGTCGATCGCGGTCCATCCCGAGCGGGCCGTGCTCGCGACGATGATGGAGGACGCCGGCTTCGTCGACGTGTCCGCCGACGGCCTGCTCGGCGGCGTCGTGGCGCTGCACCGGGGCAGGAAATGAGCGCCCCGGAGGCCCGCGCCGTACCGCGCCCCCGCCCGGGCAGCCGGGTGGGGCGGTTCCTGAGCATCGGGTGGACGGTCGTGCGCTACCGTCTCGACGAGATCGCCCTGGCGGTCGCCCCGGAGAGCGTCCTGGTCCGGTTGCTCCGGGTGGTCCTGATCGGCCGGCCCCGGACCGCAGGCGCCGACCGGCTGCGCCGGGCGCTCGAACACCTCGGCCCGGTGTTCGTGAAGTTCGGGCAGATCCTCTCCACCCGGCGGGACCTCCTGCCGGCGGAGTACGCGGACGAACTCGCGAAGCTCCAGGACCGCGTGCCGCCGTTCGACACCGCCGAGGCGATCGCACGCGTGGAGCGGCGGGGCGGGAAGCCGGTCGAGGCGCTGTTCGCCACCTTCGAGCAGACGCCCCTCGCCTCGGCCTCGCTCGCGCAGGTGCACGCGGCCACGCTGCACTCCGGGGAGGAGGTGGTCGTCAAGATCATCCGGCCCAACATTCAACGCGTGATCGCGAAGGACCTGGCGCTCCTCTACTTGATCGCGGCGTTCCTGGAACGGGTCTCCCACGACGCGCGGCGGCTCCACCTCGAGACCCTCGTGGCGGACTACGAGCGCACGATCTTCGACGAGCTGAACCTGCTGCTGGAGGCCGCCAACACCGCCACGCTGCGGCGGAACTTCACGGCTTCCGACCTGCTCTACGTGCCCCGGGTGTACTGGGAGCACAGCTCGGAGGACGTGCTCGTGCTCGAGCGGATCCACGGCGTGCCGATCTCGGACGTCGCGGGGCTCGAGGCGCGCGGCACGGACATGCGGAAACTCGCCGAGCGCGGCGTCGAGACGTTCTTCACGCAGGTGTTCGAGGACAACTTCTTCCACGCCGACATGCACCCCGGCAACATTTTCGTGGACGTGCGCGACCCGGCCGACCCGAGCTACATCGCCGTCGACTGCGCCATCATCGGCCGCCTCACGGAGGCGGACCAGACCTATCTCGCCAAGAACCTCGCGGCGTTCTTCGACCAGGACTACGGGCGCGTGGCGCGGCTGCACGCGGAGTCCGGTTGGATTCCGGCCACGACGGACGTCGCGGAGTTCGAGACCGTCATCCGGCAGCTCTGCGAGCCGATCTTCGAGCGCCCGCTCAAGGACATCTCCTTCGGGCACTTCCTCGTCGCCCTGTTCCGCACGGCGCGCCGCTTCGACATGGAGGTGCAGCCGCAACTGGTGCTGCTGCAGAAGACGCTCCTGAACATCGAGGGACTCGGCCGGCAGCTCTATCCGGACCTGGACCTGTGGCACACGGCGAAGCCCTTCATGGAGCGCTGGATGGAGGAGCGCTACGGTCCGCTGGCGCTGGCCCGGCGCCTGGCCGACCAGGCGCCGAGCCTGATCGACGCGCTGCCGACCCTGCCGGACCTGCTGCTCACGGCCGCCGCGAAGCTGAACGACCTCGACCGGCTCGGGGCGGAGCAACGCGCGGCCCTCGGCGAGGTGACCCGGGCCCTGTCCGAGCGACGCCGTGGGGCCCGCTGGCGGCAGGCCATGGGCGCCGTGCTCGCGGTCGCGGGCTGCGGTCTGCTGTGGCCGTTCGCGGAGGGGGCGAGCGGTGGGGACGGCGGCGTGACGGCGCTGCTGGGGGGCGTGCTGGCCCTCTTCGGGGCGTTCCTGGTCGGCAGGGGTTAGGCCTCGCGTCGCCTGCACGGGCGCGGCGGCGCTGCCGGTCAAGCGTATAATCCGGGCGATTTCCGCGAGGCGGAGAAGGTCATGTTCGGATTGAGCGTCTGGGAACTCCTGATCGTGCTCGCCATCGTGCTGCTGCTGTTCGGGCCGCGGCGGCTGAAGACCCTCGGCTCCGACCTCGGCGCCGCGATCAAGGGATTCCGGTCGGCGGTCAGCGAGGACGAGAAGAAGAAGGCCGCCGAGGCGAAGGTCATCGAGGACGGGGGCACGATCATCGAGGGCGAGGTCCGCTCGAAGGCCGAGGCGAAGCAGGACTGACGCGAACCTGCGGTTCGCGTTCCGGATCGCTGCGGAAGGGCGCAAATGTTTGACATCGGCTTCCCCGAACTGTTGCTGGTGAGCGTCATCACGCTCCTGGTGCTCGGTCCCGAGCGGCTGCCCGAGGCGCTCAGGAGCCTGGGGCTCTGGCTCGGCCGCGCGCGGCGCAGCTTCACCCGGGTCAAGACCGAGATCGAGCGCGAGATCGGCATGGACGAGGTGCGCCGTCAGTTGCACAACGAGGCCATCATGGAGCAGATGAAGGAGATCCAGCAGGACGTCGACGCGTTCTCGCAGGACATCCGGGGCGTCTCCTCGCCGGCCTCTCCGGCGTCACAGGGCCCGAGCGCCGACGAGACCGTCGAGCCGGTCGCGCCGGCCGAGCCCGCGCCCGAGCTTCCGCCGGAGCCCGCGTCGGAGCTTCCGCCCGAAATGCCGGGATCCGCCTCCACCGCGACCGCCGATGAGCGATGAGTCGCGGGACCGCCTGCCGGCCGAGGGCGCGCCGGCATCCGGCAAGGATCTGACCGAGGGCGAAGGCGAGACCGAAGAGGCCCGCCACGACGCGCAGGTGGACGGCAACGAGATGCCGTTCCTCGCCCACCTGGTGGAACTGCGCCAGCGCCTGCTGCGCGCCGTGCTGGCGGTGGTCGTGCTGTTCTTCCCGGTGTACTACTTCGCGAACGACATCTACGAGTTCGTCGCGGCGCCGCTGATGGCGTACCTGCCGGGCGGCGGGATGATCGCGACGGAAGTGGCCTCGCCGTTTCTCACGCCGTTCAAGCTGGCCGCGTTCACGGCGTTCTTCGCCGCCATCCCCTACGTGCTCCACCAGGCGTGGGGTTTCGTCTCCCCGGGTCTCTACCTGCGCGAGAAGAAGTTCGCGCTGCCGCTCCTGGTTTCGAGCATCCTGCTCTTCTATCTCGGCATGTCCTTCGCCTATTTCGCCGTCTTCCCTCTGGTCTTCCAGTTCTTTGCGGGCGTGACCCCGGAAGGCGTCACGATGATGACGGACATCAACCGTTACCTCGACTTCGTGCTGAAGATGTTCTTCGCCTTCGGGATCGCCTTCGAGGTGCCGGTGGCGACCTTCCTGCTGGTGCTCTCCGGCCTCACGACGCCGGAGGCGATGGCGCGCAAGCGCCCGTACATCATCGTCGTCTGCTTCATCGTCGGCATGCTGCTGACGCCGCCGGACGTGATCTCACAACTGCTGCTCGCGCTGCCGACCTGGGTGCTGTTCGAGGCGGGGATCATCCTCGCGCGCTTCGCGCAGCGTGCGACGCCGCCGGAGGAGTAGCAACCGCCACGGGCGTCGATCTGATTCGACAACCTTGGTTTTGTCGACTAAGGTAGACACAACGGAATGTGTAGAGTCGACTCGACGCATGGACGGCAAGGATCTCCTGAGGGTTGCCGAGGCTTGGAGCTTCTGGGAGCGGCCCCCGCCGTCGTCGGTTCCCCGCGCGCTTAAGCTGCCCCGCTCGCTTTCACCCCGCACTGCGCTGGTGGTCCAAGGCGTGCGTCGCTCCGGCAAGTCGACGCTGCTGGCGCAGTTGATCGGGCGCTACGAGCTCGACCGGCGGGACTGCCTGTTCGTCAACTTCGAGGATCCCCGTCTCGCCGGCGGTCTCGGTTTCGAGACGCTGGAGGGGTTGACCCGGGCGTTCGGCGAGCGCCGCCGAGATGCCGAGACGCTCACGGTCTTCCTGGACGAGATCCAGTGGGTGGATGGCTGGGAGCGATGGTTGCGGGCGAAGCTCGAGCGGCCGGGACGCCTGCGGTTCGTCGTCAGCGGCTCCAACGCGCATCTCCTCTCCGGCGAGCTGTCCTCCACCCTGACGGGAAGGCACGTTACGGTCGAACTCTTTCCGTTCGACCTGCGCGAGTTCCGCACCGTGCACCCCCACGCGACCGTCACGGACTACCTGCGGCGCGGCGGCTTTCCGGAGGCCGTCACGAGCGACGACGCGGACCTGCTCCTGCGACAGTACTTCGTGGACATCCTGCAGCGGGACGTGCGCGAACGGGTGGGCGCAAGATCGTCTCTGGCGCTCCGGCAGATCGTGCAGATGGTCTTCGAGTCGCTCGGCTCCGAACTCAGCCTCCGGCGGATCGCGGCCGCCAGTGGCGTCGCCGTCGAGACGGTCGCGTCCTACCTCGAGGCCTGCGAGCAAGCGTACCTGCTCTTCCCCTGTCCGTGGTTCGCCTACTCGGAGCGCAAGCGGGCCCGGCGCAACCGCAAGTACTACCCCGTCGACACGGCCCTGCGGCGCGTCGCGGTGACCCGGACCGGCCGCGACGCGGGCAAGGCGCTCGAGTGCGCCACGTTCGTCGAACTCAGGAAACGTCACGCGGACGTGTTCTACTGGCGCGGGGCCGGGGAGGTGGACTTCGTGATCCCGACGGGCGGCGGGCCGACCCCCATCCAGGTCACGTTGAACGGCCCCGGCGAACGCCACCTGCGCGCGTTGGACGACTTCTACGATGCCTTCCCGCATGCCGCCGAGGCCGTGTTCGTGACGCTGGAGAACTTCCCGGGCGTCCTGTCGGCGCTTGACGCGGGGGATTGAGAGTTTGACCGGCCCGTTATTGTTTGGCCCGTTGCCAGCGTTCGGCTTGTGACGGTGGCCACGGACTGGGAAGGATGTCCTGCCGTTGAACGCACGCCGGGTATATGGTCAGCGGTGTGTGGGTGTTCGCGGGGTCCGTGTACACGCTGGCGGAGAAGGGCCGGTCGGACAAGAGCAACGGCGAGCAGTTGGACCTTGCGGAGCGGGAACGGTACGAAGTCTCAAGTCTCGCGATCGTCCTGCGTGAACTCGACACGGGACGGGCTGAGACAAGCCCGAGGACGGCGTGGCTGGGACGCGGGCGGAGCCGTCGCCGAGCGTAAGCGAGGTGGCGGGCCGGCCATGGGGCGCTACAGCCCCGCCTGCTCCTTGCAGTAACGCGCCACGTCGGCGTGCGTGGCGAACCAGACGCCCGGGTGGGACCGGATGTGGCGCACCAGCTCCTCCAGCACCTGGATGCGGGAGCGGTGGCCGATGAAGTGCGGGTGCATCGTGAGGAGGAAGAGGCCACGCTCCGCGTAGGCGCCGTCGAACTCCCGGCGGAAGACCTCAAGGACGTCTCCGGGCGACGCATGCGGCCGGAGGAACCCGGTCCGGTCCGGCGCCCAGTACGGCACGTCGTCGCGGATCCATTCGACCGGCAGCTCCACGACGCCGGTGGGCGCGTTGTCCTCGAGGAGTTCGTAGGGGTCATCGTCCGCCATGAGCGAGGAGTCGTAGAGCAGGCCCATCTCCCGGGTGATGGCGAGGGTGTGCTCGGAGAAGTC
Organism: Pseudomonadales bacterium; assembly: GCA_022825925.1. GTDB lineage: Bacteria > Pseudomonadota > Gammaproteobacteria > Pseudomonadales > Azotimanducaceae > VXNE01. The sequence goes on from JAJDVW010000044.1 coordinate 38,023, forward strand.
CCAGGACGGCGTGCGGATGCCGACGGGGCGCTCGCCCGCGATCTCCTCGAGCTTGTCGGCGGCGCGCATCTGCAGGGCGCGCTCGTCCTCGGGCGGGAGTTCGGAGTTCCGCTCGTGGATCCAGGAGTGGATGCCGATCTCGTGTCCGGCGGCGATCACGGCGCGCTGCTCGTCGGGGTACAGCATCGCGGTCACCGCCGGCACGAAGAACGTCGCCGGCACGTCGTGGCGCCGCAGCAGGCCGAGGATGCGGGGGACGCCGGCGCGCGCGCCGTACTCGCCTTGGCTGAGTCGTCCCGGGGAGCGGTCCCCGCTGCGCAGCGTGATGGTCTCGTGGTCGGAGTCGAACGACAGCGCGACCGCGCAGCGCGCGCCGCCGGGCCAAGCGGCGGGCTTGAGCGAGCGGCCGGCCCGGACCTTCTCGACGATCGGGCGCCAGCGCTCCTCCGGCCAGGTCCAGGGGTCGGCTTGCGGGGCGTACGGATCCCGGGATCGGCTCATGGCGCTGTCCTGCCGCGGCGTCGGAGGGTCGATGCCTCCAATCATCGGGCGGCCGACTTCGCGCCGCAATCCCCTGACCCGGGCCTGCAGCTTGCGCCGTAGGAGTTTCGCGCCAGCGAAACTCCTACCCATCCGTAGGATGGGCCGCGACCGCGAGGTCGCGCTAGCGCTCGAGCAGGATCGTCACCGGCCCGTCGTTGGTCAGCGTCACCTGCATCTCGGCGCCGAACACGCCCGTCGCCACCTGCGGCCACCGTTCGCGCAGCGCTTCGACGTAGCGTTCGTACAAGGCCCGGGCACGCTCGGGCGGCGCCGCCTTGCCGAAGCCGGGGCGGTTGCCCCGGGACGTGTCCGCGGCGAGGGTGAACTGCGAGACGACGAGCAGGCTGCCCGACACGTCGACCACCGAGCGGTTCATCGGCCGGTGCGCGTCGGCGAAAACGCGTAGCGCGAGCGTCTTCTCCGCCAGGCGCGCGGCGCGGGTGTCGTCGTCGTCGACGAACACGCCGAGCAGTACCAGCAGTCCCTGGCCGATCCGCGCGACCTCGGTCCCGTCGACGGTTACGTGGGCTTCGCGCACCCGCTGGCACAGGGCCCTCACCGGTCGGGCCTCCGGAGTACCAAAAGGAGCACTAAAATAGGGGGCATGAACAGGAAGGCGGTCGCGCTCATTTCCGGTGGCCTGGACTCCATGCTGGCGGCCAAGGTCGTCATGGAGCAGGGGGTCCATGTCGAGGGCCTGAATTTCTACACCGGTTTCTGTGTGGAAGGCCACACCCATGCCATCCGCCGGAAGGACCGCGCGAAGGAGAAACGCAACAACGCCCTGTGGGTGGCCGAGCAGCTCGGCATCCCGCTGCACATCATCGACGTGACGTCGGAGTACAAGGATGTCGTGCTCAACCCGAAGCACGGCTACGGCCAGCACCTCAACCCCTGCCTCGACTGCAAGATCTTCATGGTCAACAAGGCGCTCGCCTGGGGCTTCATGGACGAGCACGGTTTCGACTTCATCGTGACGGGCGAGGTGATCGGGCAGCGGCCGAAGTCGCAGCGCAAGGAGACCATGCCCATCGTCGCCCGCGAGTCGGGGGCGGACGACCTGCTGCTGCGACCGCTCTGTGCGAAGAACCTGCCGCCGACGCGTCCGGAACGCGAGGGCTGGGTGGACCGCGAGGCGCTGTTCGACTTCCACGGGCGCAACCGCAAACCGCAGATGGCGCTCGCGGAGGCGTTAGGACTGACGGACTACGCGCAGCCGGCGGGCGGCTGCTGCTTCCTGACCGACGCGCGCTATGCCGCGAAGCTCGCCGACCTCTGGGAGGCGCGCGGCGAGCGGGACTACGAACTCGACGACATCATGCTGCTGAAGGTCGGCCGGCACATCCGCCCCGCCCCCCACTACAAGCTGATCGTCGGGCGCGAGGAGGGCGAGAACCGCTTCCTGGAGGGCTACCGCAAACGCTTCCTGCACCTGCGGACGTCCCGCGTGCCGGGTCCGCTGGCGCTGGTCGACGGAGCGCCGGCGCGGGAAGACGTGGCCCTGTTGGCACGGGTGCTCGCCCGTTACAGCCAGGGGAGGGACGAGGCGGAGGTGGAAGTCAGCGTGCACCACCCCGATGGAGTCGTGGAGCTCCTGAACGTCGCGCCGCTCGCGCCCGCGGAGCTTCCCGCCGCGTGGCATGTCTGATCCCGGCGCCGAGCGGCTGGACGCCCGCGGGTTGCTCTGTCCGCTGCCGGTGATCCGCACCCAGGACCGCGTGCGCACCCTGCGCCCGGGCACGCTGCTGGACGTCCTCGCCACGGACCCCGGCGTGCTGCACGACATCCCCGCCTGGTGCCGCGTGCATGGGCACCGCGTCCTGTTCAGCCGGCGCGAAGGCGAGGACATTCGCATTCGGGTGGAAGTGTGCGAGACTTGAGCGCCGCAGCCCGTTCGCGTGCACGGAATCGGTGCGTGCAGCACGCGCCGTGCACCACATGGCGGCATGAGGCGGCAGTCGTCCGCGCGATGCACGCGGCATAGCGGCTCCGGATCGATGTTCGTGCCCTCTAACGGGGCTCCGTGACGGGGTGGCATCGAATTTGCTTCATACCAGTCTGGAAGTCGGACCGATGTCCGGTCTGCCGGGGGCAGCGGCGCTGTTTCCCGGGCCGGGCGTGCGGGCGCGCGCCGCGTGACGAGGGGCGCAGGGTAATTCGAAGACGAGCAACGGTTCTCCAGGAGAGAAGTGGAAATGTCGGAAAACACCATCAAGCTGATCAGCGACAACGATGCCAAGTGGGTGGACCTGCGGTTTACCGACCCGCGGGGCAAGGAGCAGCACACCACGATTCCCGCGGGCAGGGTCGACGCGGACATGTTCGCGGACGGGATCATGTTCGACGGATCGTCCATCTCCGGATGGAAGTCGATCAACGAGTCGGACATGATGCTGCTGCCCGACGACGAGACGCCGGTGGTGGACCCGTTCCGCGACGAGACCACCGTGAACCTGCGCTGCGACATCATCGAGCCGAGCACGATGCAGCCGTACGGCCGCGACCCGCGCTCGACGGCGAAGCTCGCCGAGAAGTACCTCGCCTCGACCGGCATCGGCGACACGGCCTATTTCGGTCCCGAGGCCGAGTTCTTCGTCTTCGACGACGTCCGCTGGAAGGTCGACATCTCGGGCGCCTCGTACGCGATCTCGGCGGAGGAAGCGGCTTGGGAGTCCGACTCCGAGTTCGAGGGCGGCAACCTCGGGCACCGGCCGAAGGTCAAGGGCGGCTACTTCCCCGTGCCGCCGGTGGACTCGGCGCTCGACCTGCGCAACGCCATGTGCAGCGCGATGCAGTCGATGGGCCTGGAGGTCGAGGTGCACCACCACGAGGTGGGCACGGCGTGCCAGGCGGAGATCGGCGTGCTGTTCAACACCCTCGTGAAAAAGGCGGACGAGCTGCAGATCTACAAGTACTGCGTGCACAACGTCGCGCATGCCTACGGCAAGACGGCCACGTTCATGCCGAAGCCGCTCGTCGGCGACAACGGCAACGGCATGCACGTGCACCAGTCGATCTCCTCGAACGGCGAGAACGTGTTCTTCGGCGACGGCTACGCGGGCCTCTCCGACACGGCGCTCTACTACATCGGCGGGATCATCAAGCACGCCCAGGCGATCAACGCGTTCACCAACGCGACCACGAACTCCTACAAGCGGCTCGTGCCGGGGTTCGAGGCGCCGGTGCTGCTCGCCTACTCCGCGCGCAACCGTTCCGCCTCGATCCGCATCCCGTACGTGCAGGGCGGCAACCCGAAGGGCTACCGGACTGAGGTGCGTTTCCCGGACTCGGCGGGCAACCCCTACCTCATGTTCGCCGCCATGCTGATGGCCGGCATCGACGGCATCCAGAACCGGATCCATCCGGGCGACCCGTTCGACAAGGACCTCTACGACCTCGCTCCCGAGGAACTCGAAGGCGTGCCGACGGTGTGCGCATCGCTCGACGCGGCGCTCGAAGCGCTGGACAACGACCGCGGTTTCCTGACTGCGGGCGGCGTGTTCAGCGACGACCAGATCGACGGCTACCTCGAGCTCAAGCAGGATGAGGTCGAAGTGCTGCGGATGACGACGCACCCGGCCGAGTTCGAGATGTACTACTCCGTCTGACGCGTTCGGCCTACACGCACGCGGGCCGCTGTCCTACGGGCCCCGATGCCGGAGACGGTATCGGGGCCTGTTCGTTTCGGGCGACACTTTTCCCTTCCCGAGTCCCTTCCCGAGCGTTCGTGCTGGAGGTGGCGTCGATGCGATACGCGGTCCTGATCCTGGCGGCCGTTGCCACGGCAGGGGCGGCGGACGCCCCGGTCTACCGGGCGACCGATGGGGCGGGGCACCCGGTCTTCTCGGACCGGCCCACGCCGAGTGCCCGCCGCGTGCCGGCGAAGCCCGTCAATACCTATGCGCCGCCGGTCGGGCAGCCCGCTCGCGCCGGCGCGCCGCCGGCGCCGGCACCGGTGGAGCCGCCACCGTACGAGTCCCTGGAGATCGTCTTGCCCGAGCCTGGCGCCACGGCGCGGGCCAACGGCGGAGACGTGCGGGTAGAGGGGCGCGTCGCGCCGGGCCTCGCGGCCGGGCACCGGGTGACCGTGTCCCTGGACGGACAGACCGCCGCGTGCGTGGCGCGGGATGGAGGCCGGTTCACCTGCCCCCTTTCGGCGGTGGCGCGCGGTCCGCACACCGTCCGTGCCGCCGTGCTGGACGAGGCCGGCGCGGTGGTGCTGCAGTCCGGCGCGACCCGCTTCCACGTGCTGCGCACGTCGGTGGCGCGAGCCCGGTAGCCCGGGCTCGGTGGCCCGGGCCCGGATTGCCCCCGATGCGATAATGCACTAAATTGGTGCATCGGCGGTCCGGGATCCCGTGCGCCGCGGCCGCTGGGCGGCCGGCGGGCGTTTCGGGGGCGGTCCCGTGCTGGACCGAAAATTGCATTGTCCTGACCGTGACCCGGTCGTACCCGATCCGCAACGTTCGACGACACGATGGCCAACGCCCAGGAGGTTCTCGACCAGCTCGCGACCGCCGTGGTCGTGCTGGACGGCATGCTGCACGTCACCTATCTCAACCAGGCGGCGGAGTCGTTCTTCGGCAAGTCGGCGCCTCGGGTGCTCGGACAGGAGGTCCGTACGCTGTACGTCGATCCGGCCGAGCAGGCGACCGTGCTGCGCAACACGCTCGACACGGGGCAGCCGTTCACGAAACGCGAAGCCGTCCTGCTCAGCAACGGGCAGCGGAGGCAGCGCGCGCACTACTCGGTGGAGCGGCTCGGCGCGGACGCGCTGCTGATCGAGATCGAGCCCCTCGACCGCTTCCTGCGGATCAACCGCGACGATCGGCACGTCGCCCTGCAGGAGACCACGCGCAAGCTGATCCGGGGCCTCGCCCACGAGATCAAGAACCCGCTCGGCGGCATCCGGGGCGCGGCGCAGTTGCTGGACCGCGAACTCGGGTCCGACGGACAGCGGGAGTACACGCGGGTCATCATCGACGAGGCGGACAGGCTCAAGAACCTCGTGGACCGGATGCTCGGGTCGAACGAGAAGCCGCGCTTCGAGCCGGTGAACATCCACCGCGTGCTGGAACGGGTGGTGCAGTTGATCGACGTGGAGGAGCCCGGGCGGATCGCGTTCGCGCGCGACTACGACCTGGGCCTGCCGGAGCTCGAGGGCGACTTCGGCAAGCTCGTCCAGGCGTGCCTCAACATCATGCGCAACGCCCAGGAAGCGCTCGTCGACACGCCGGCCCCGCGCATCGAACTGACCACGCGGGCCGTGCGGCAGTTCACCATCGGCCCGCATCGCCACCGGGTCGTGGTGCGGGTGGACATCCAGGACAACGGTCCCGGCATCCCGGCGGACATCGCGGACCGCATCTACTACCCGATGATCAGCGGACGGCCCGAGGGCACGGGACTCGGGCTGTCCATCACCCAGAACATCGTCGGTCAGCACAACGGCGTGCTCGAGTGCGACAGCACGCCGGGCCATACGGTCTTCTCGCTGTACATCCCGCTGGAGCAACCCGGCCGTGACTGACGCGCCGAACGGACCCGCGCCGAGCGTGTGGGTCGTGGACGACGACCGCTCGATCCGCTGGGTGTTCGAGCGGGCGCTGACGCAGGCCGGCTTCGCCGCGCGCTCGTTCGAGCGGGGCGACGCGGCCCTCGAGCGCCTGGAGCGGGAACAGCCCGACGCCATCGTGAGCGACATCCGCATGCCGGGCGCCGACGGCCTCGAACTCCTCGCCGCCGTGCGGGAGCACCACCCGACGGTGCCGGTCATCGTGATGACCGCGCATTCGGATCTCGAGAGCGCGGTCAACTCCTACCAGGGCGGCGCGTTCGAGTACCTGCCGAAGCCGTTCGACATCGACGAGGCCGTGGCCACGGTACGCCGCGCCGTCGCGCACCGGCGCGAGCTGGCCGTAACGTCCGGAGGAGGGCCGGATCAGCCGGAGCGGCTGCCGCCGGCCGAGATCATCGGACAGGCCCCGGCCATGCAGGAGGTGTTTCGGGCGATCGGCCGGCTGGCCCACTCGAACATCACCGTGCTGATCAACGGCGAGTCGGGGACGGGCAAGGAACTCGTCGCCAACGCCCTGCACCGGCACAGCCAACGCGCGTCCGCACCGATGGTGGCCCTCAACATGGCGGCCATCCCGAGAGACCTGATCGAGACAGAGCTCTTCGGACACGAGAAGGGCGCGTTCACCGGAGCGGACCGCCAGCGCATCGGCCGGTTCGAGCAAGCCGACGGCGGCACGCTGTTCCTCGACGAGATCGGCGACATGCCGCCGGACACCCAGACCCGCCTCCTGCGCGTGCTCGCCGACGGCGAGTTCTACCGCGTCGGGGGACGCACGACCGTCAAGGTCGACGTCCGCATCATCGCCGCGACGCACCAGGACATGGAAGCGCTGGTCGCCGAGGGGACGTTCCGCGAGGACCTCTACCATCGGCTCAACGTCATACGCGTGCACCTCCCGCGGCTCGCCGACCGGCGCGCGGACATCCCGTTGCTGGCCGAGCACTTCCTGCAGGCCGCCGCCGACGAACTCGGCGGAGAACCGAAGAAGCTCCTGGACGAAACCACCGCCTACCTGGAGACGCTGCCCTGGCCCGGCAACGTGCGCCAGCTCGAGAACCTGTGCCGATGGCTCACCGTCATGGCGGCGGGACGGGAAATCCTCGTCGAGGACCTCCCCCCGGAACTCCGGCAGGAGATGCGACCGGCCGCCGGGGACGACGACTGGCGGGCGCAGCTCCGCGACTGGGCGCGGGACCGCCTGGCGGAAGGGGAACGGGGCATCCTGACCACCGCGCTGCCGGCCTTCGAGCGCGTCCTGATCGAGGCCGCCCTCGAGCGGACCGGGGGCCGCAAGCGCGACGCCGCGGCCCTGCTCGGCTGGGGGCGCAACACGCTGACGCGGAAGCTGGCGGAGTTGCCCTGACTGCCAGGGAAGGGCGGACCGTCTGCTACACTCCGGCGCCACTCCTGACGTGCGTTGGATATGCCGCCACCCGAGCCGCTTCGGGAAAACGTGGTGCGGGTGGAGGCGCCCGGGCACCGCTTCACCCTGCTCGCAACCCCCGGGGGCGACTTCCTGGGCGCGGACGATGCCGGCGATCTGGCCGTACTCCGCGAGGCCGACGACCGCGTGGTGTGGGAGGAAATAGCCGGCGGGTACCGGCACGTTGGGACCGGACAGCACGTCGAAGCGAAGGCCGGGGCGTCGGGAGACCGGCTCCTCACGTGGCGTGGGCACGCCGTGGGTGGCGACGGATGTCCCGGTGCGCGGCCGACGCCCTTCCGCCCGGTCCGCGGTCCGGACCGGCTGCCGTCGGAGTACCTGCGCACGTTCCGCGAGCGGGGTTGGGTATGCCTGCCAGCGGTGCTGGACGCCGACACGGTGGACGGACTGCAGCGCGTCGCGGGTTGCGGGCCCTGGTCTGCGCGGACGCACGATCGCGGCGTCTCGGCGCTCGACCAGCACGCGGCCGTCGCGCGCGCGAGCGCGGAGCCGGTCTCGCTCTGGCTCACGCGGCGATACATGGGTACGGACGAGATCCGTTTCGCCCACCCGCCGTCCTTCGCGGTGCTCGACCGGGACGACGGGGAACGCGACGTCCAGGGGTGGCACTCGGACTTCCCTTACCTCTGGGGGATCGACCGCCGCGTCGGCGCAGGCCGGATCCCGGAGCTTCGGACCGGCGACATGGTCCTGGGCGTGCAGCGGAACATCTGCGTGACGGACTTCACGCGCGGCAACGGCGCCACGCGCTTCAAGCTGGGCAGTCACCGCCGGAACGAGGGGCCCCCGCCCGATTGGGGGCTGGGCGTCGACTTTGCGCGTCCCGGTCACCGCAAGCGGCACGGCCTGCCGTACGGGGGACCCGACGCGGACGTGATCGAAGCGCCCGCCGGCAGCGTCCTGCTGTTCGACGCGCGGACCTGGCACCGGGCGGGCCTCAATGCGACCGACGGCAAGCGCGCCGCCATCCTCCAGGCGGTGACGCCGCCCTGGATCATGCCGTTCGCGGACTCCGGCGCGGCGTTCAAGACGTTCCTCGCGAGTTCCCCGTGGACGGAGATCACCGACCGTGAACGGCGGGAACTCGAGTCGCTCCTGGTGTACGAGATCGTCGGGCCCCGCGGCCGGCAGGCGATCACCGTGGACCGGGAACTGACGGAGAGGCGCGGCGTCAACGCGGGGACCGGCGCGCCATGACGGTCGTCTTCGGCACCCTCGGGGCCGCCAATATCGCGCCGCGGGCGCTCCTCGAACCCTGCCGGGACGAGCCGCGGGCCGAAGTGCGCTGCGTCGCCGCCCGCGACCGGGAGCGCGCGGAGGGATTCGCGCGGTGGCATCGGATCCCCGTCGTCTACGACACGTACCGGGACGTCGTGGAGGACCCGGACATCGATGCGGTCTACAACCCGTTGCCCATCGCCTGGCACCGGGAGTGGACGCTCGCGGCCCTCGCCGCCGGCAAGCATGTCCTCTGCGAGAAGTCGTTCGCCTGCAACGCCGTCGAGGCGGAGGAGATGGCCCGCGCCGCGGCGGACACCGGTCTCGTCCTGATGGACGCGTTCCACTACCGGTACCACCCGGTGTTCCGGCGCGCGAAGGAGATCGTCGACGACGGCCTCCTCGGCGAGGTCCGCACCGTCGACGCGGCCTTTCACGCGCCGGTGACGAACCCGCGTGACATCCGGAACCAGTACGCCACGGGCGGCGGCGTCACGATGGACCTCGGCTGCTACCCGATCTCGTGGGCCCGGCACATCACCGGCGAGGAACCGGAACGCGTCGATGCGACGGCGGAGACGGGGCCGCCGAACGTGGACGCCCGCCTCGAGGCGAGGCTCCACTTCCCGAGCGGCATCGTGGCCACGGTGTCCGGCGACATGCGCGCCGGGGTGTCCTGGCGGATGGACCTCACGGTCACGGGCGAGCGCGGCGTCATGCACGTCGTCAACCCGCTGGCGCCGCAGATCGGACACTCGATCCGCCTCGACATCGACGGCGATACGCGCACCGAGACGCGTGACCGGCGCACGAGCTACGCCTACCAGCTCGACGCCTTCCTCGACGCCGTGGAGGAGGGCAGGCCGCTCCTCACCGGGCCGGACGACGCAGTCAACCAGATGCGCGCCATCGACCGTTGCTACCAGGCGGCGGGGTTGCCGCTCCGCGGGCTCGACCTCTCCTGAGGCGCTGAACCAACCATGCAGGCGTACATAGCCCGCCGCCTGGCCGCGCTCGTGCCGACGCTGCTCTTCGCGAGCCTGATCGTGTTCATCTCGATGCGGCTCATCCCGGGCGACGTGATCGACCTGATGCTCGCCCAGAACGACATCGCGACGGGGCAGGACCGCGCGAAGATCGAGGCGGCGCTCGGGCTCGACCAGCCGATGTACGTCCAGTACTTCCGCTGGATCTGGGGCGTGCTGCAGGGGGACCTCGGGATCTCGCTGTGGCAGAACGTGCCGGTGGCTGACCAGTTGCTGGCCACGCTGCCGATCACCTTCGAACTGGGCTTCCTCGCCCTGCTCGTCGCGCTGACCGTGGCGTTGCCGATCGGCATCTACTCCGCGATGCGCCAGGATACCGCCGGGGACTACGTGGCGCGCTCGTTCTCGCTCCTGATGCTGGCGGTGCCCGGGTTCTGGCTCGGCACGCTGGTGATGGTGTTCCCGTCGGTGTGGTGGCGCTGGGCGCCGGATCTCGAGTACACGCCGTTCTTCGAAGATCCCTTGAAGAACCTGTCGCACATGATTGTTCCAGCTATTCTTCTTGGGCTCTCGATGTCCGCCGTGACCATGCGGATGACGCGCACGATGATGCTCGAGGTGCTGCGGCAGGACTACATCCGCACGGCCCGGGCCAAGGGCGTCTCGGAGCGCCTCGTCATCGTGCGGCACGCGCTGCGCAACGGCCTCATTCCGGTCGTCACGCTCATCGGGCTGCAGGCGCCGCTGCTCATTGGCGGCGCGGTCATCTTCGAGCAGATCTTCGTCGTCCCCGGCATGGGGCTGCTGCTGCTCGAAGCGGTGTTCCAACGCGACTACCCGGTGGTCTCCGGGGTGTTCCTGGTCGTCGGCGTGGGCGTGCTGTTCATCAATCTGGTCGTGGACGTGAGCTACGGCTGGCTCGACCCGAAGGTCCGGCACCAGTGAGCGAGGCGGCGCTGTCCGGAGTCGCGGGGGTCGGCCCCCGGCCCCCGGGCCGGCTGGGCGCGCTGTGGGAGTTCCTCGCGCGGCTTGGACGCGAGAAACCGCTCGGCGCCGCCGGGGGAGTCGTCTTCCTGGTGTTCCTGCTGTGCGGGATCTTCGCCGACGTGCTGGCGCCGTATGGCATCAACGAGACGAACCTGGCCGTGCGGCTGCAGCCCCCGTCGCTGGACTACCCGCTCGGCACGGACCATCTCGGCCGCGACGTGCTCTCACGCATCCTGATGGGCGCCCAGCTCTCGATGATCGTCAGCTTCGTGGCGGCCGGTCTGGCGACGGTGGTCTCCCTGGTGATCGGCGTCGTCTCCGGGTACTTCGGCGGCCGGACGGACATGTTCGTGCAGCGCGGCGTCGACGCCTGGATGACCTTCCCGGACCTGGTGCTGCTCATCGTCATCGTCTCGGTGGTCGGTCCGGGCATTCCCCAGATCGTGCTGGTGCTCGGGCTGCTCTACGGCATCGCGGGTTCCCGCATCGTGCGGGGCGCCGTCGTGTCGGTGAAGGAGAACATGTACACGCACGCCGCGCAGTCGATCGGCGCGCGCACGTTCCACATCCTGTGGCGGCACATCGTGCCGAACGTCATGCCGGTGCTGATCGTGCTCTTCACCACCCGCATCGGCGCGGTGATCCTGACGGAAGCCGGCCTGTCCTTCCTGGGGCTCGGTGTTCCGCCGCCGGCGCCCACGTGGGGCGCGATGCTGAGCGGCACGGGGCGCACGTACATGTATCTCGGCCCGTGGCTCGCCCTCGCGCCGGGGCTCTGCCTGACGATCGTCGTGTACGCGATCAACGTGTACGGGGACGCCCTGCGGGACCTCCTCGATCCGCGCATGCGCGGGAGCCAATAGGAAGCCGCGATGGGTGCGACAGGCGCTTTCTCCCTGGCGACGGTACGCGGCCTCGCGTGCGGCGCGGCGCTCGCCACCGCCGGCGCCCTCCACGCGGAGGAGCGCCCCGAGTACGGGGGCGTGCTCGACGTCGGCACGGTCTACGTGACGTTGTCGGCCCTGTCGTGGGACCCGGTCGACTGGGCGTGGAAGAGCAACCACGACTACGGCATGGTCCGCGAGCAGCTCTTCGCCGGAGACCTCGACAAGAGCGTCAGGAAGGGCGGCCACTATCCGTTCGTCGCAGAGGCCTACCTGCCGAGCGATGTGCTGCGCGGCGAACTCGCGGAACGCTGGGAGTGGGAGGACGAGGGCACGCTGGTCGTGCACCTGCGCCCGGGCGCGCGCTTCACCGGCAAGGCGGGCGTGATGGAGGCGCGCGAGCTGACCGCCGAGGACGTGGTCTACACCTTCAATCTCGTCAACAACAGCCCCAAGAAGGCCCAGCAGGACTACTGGGGCTACATCGACCGCGTCGAAGCCCGGGACGACCGCACGGTGGTGTTCCACTTCAACGAGTTCAACGCGGAGTGGCCGTACCGGTTCGGCTACGGCTACCAGTCCTCCATCGTCCCCCGCGAGATGGCCGGCGTGGATCCCAAGAGCTGGCGCAACGTCGTGGGGACCGGGCCGTTCCTCCTCGACCGCTACCTCCACGGCAACTCGCACACCTACGTCAGGAACCCGGACTACTGGGACCGCGAGCGCCTCGCCGGGGAATCTTGGCCGATCCCGTTCGTGGACGCGGTGAAGTACCGGGTGATCAAGGACGAGGCGACCTACCTCACCGCCATCCGAACGGGCAAGATCGACATTCTCGAGTCCATCCGCTGGATCGCCGTGGACCACCTCAAGGAGACCACGCCGGAGCTCCTGTGGTCGAAGTGGCTCTCCACCTCCGGCAACTTCGTGGCGCTGCGCATGGACACGCCCCCGTTCGACGACGTGCGGGTGCGGCGGGCGCTCAACCTCGCGGTCGACCAGCGCGAGATCGCGGAACTCTTCTACGGCGGCCACGCCGAGGTGATGGCCTATCCGCAGCACCCGGGCTTCGGCGACTACTGGCAGCCCCTCGATGAGATGCCGCCTTCGGTGCGGGAACTCTTCGGGTACCACCCGGAGAAGGCGCGCGCGCTCCTCGACGAGGCGGGCGTCCCGGAGGGCCTCACGTTCAACGTGCAGGTGTGCACCTGCAGCGCCAGCAACATGGACCTGATCCCGCTGCTGGACGCCTACCTGGCCAAGGTCGGCGTACGGATGGTGATCGAGCCGATGGAGTACGCCTCGTTCCTCTCCATGATGACCACGCTCAACCACGGGCCCGGGTACTTCATGAACAACGGCCACACCAATCCCACGACTTCGATCCGCAAGTTCATCACCGGCCACAAGTGGAACCCGGCGCTGTACTCGTCGGAGCGGTTCGACGCGGACATCGACACCCTGATGCGGACCCGCGACGAGGCCGAACGGGTAGCGATGACGCGGGAGTTGACGATCCGACTGCTGGACGAGGCCCCGTCGATCTGGCTGCCCACCGTGTACAACTACACCGCCTGGTGGCCGTGGGTGAAGAACTACGCCGGCGAGCTGCGCGCTGGGGCCGTGCGCCCCGGGCCGATCTACGCGCGGCTCTGGATCGACCGGGAGCTCAAGCGCGAGATGGGGTTCGAATGAGCCTCCCGGCCCCGGCGCTCCTCGACATCTCCGACCTGTCGGTCTCGTTTCGCACCGACCGGGGTACGGTGCGAGCCGTGCAGGGCGTGTCGCTCGAGGTGCGCGCGGGGGAGACCCTGGCCATCGTCGGGGAGAGCGGCTCGGGCAAGAGCGTGACGGCGCTGTCGATCCTCGGCCTGCTCGGCGACGCCGGCTCCGTCGACGGCGGCCGCATCCTGTTCGACGGCGAGGACCTCCTCGCGCTCGACGACGACGCGATCCGGGACATCCGGGGCGACCGGATCGCGATGATCTTCCAGGAGCCGATGTCCTCCCTGAACCCGGTGCTGACCGTGGGCAAGCAGGTGGCGGAGCCCATCCGGCTGCACCGGCGCGTGCCCTGGCGGGAAGCCTATGCGCGCGCCGCGGAGCTCCTCGAGCGGGTGCGGATCCCGGACGCGGCGCACCGGCTCGGCGACTATCCGCACCACTTCTCCGGCGGCATGCGCCAGCGCGTGATGATCGCGATGGCGCTCGCCTGCCGGCCCCGGCTCATCATCGCCGACGAGCCGACCACGGCCCTCGACGTGACGGTGCAGGCGCAGATCCTCGCGCTGCTGAAGGAGCTGACGCGCGAGGCCGACTCCGCGCTGATCCTCATCACCCACGACCTCGGCGTGGTCGCGCGCTACGCGGACCGGGTGGCGGTCATGTACGCCGGGCGGATCGTCGAGACCGCGCCGGCGAGAACGCTTTATGGCGCCCCGGCGCATCCCTACACGGAAGGCCTGATGGCGTCCATCCCGGGCGTCGACGGGGCGATCGGGGCGCGGCTCCCGACCATCGAGGGGCAGCCGCCGGACCTCGCGCGGCTGCCGCCGGGCTGTCCGTTCGCGCCTCGCTGTCAACACGTACTGGACGTTTGCGGGACCGTACCGCCGCCCCTCGAGCAGGTCGGCGAGCGGCACCTGCGGGCGTGTTACCGCGATGGCTGAGCCCATGGCCGCCGCCGCACCGGCGGACGACAACCTCCTGCGGGTCGAGGGACTCAAGGTCCACTTCCCGGTGACGGAAGGCGTGGTCATGCAGAAGCGCGTGGGCTCTGTGAAGGCGGTCGACGGCGTCTCCTTCGCGCTCCACCGGGGCGAGACGTTCGGGCTCGTGGGCGAGAGCGGCTGCGGCAAGTCCACGACCGCGCTCGCCGTCCTGCGCATGCTGGAACCCACCGCCGGGCGCATCGTCTTCGAAGGCGAGGACGTGACGCACCTCGGCCCGGCGCGGATGCGCCCGATCCGGCGCCGCATGCAGATGGTCTACCAGGACCCCTTCGGGTCGCTCAACCCGCGCATGAAGGTCCGCGACATCGTCGGCGAGCCGCTCGTGGTCCACGGCCTCGCCACGGACCGGGCCGCCTACCGGGCCCGGGTGGACGAACTGATGGACCTCGTCGGCCTGCTGCCGGACATGGCGGACCGCTATCCCCACGAGTTCTCCGGCGGCCAGCGCCAGCGCATCGGCATCGCGCGGGCGCTGGCCCTCGAACCGAGTCTCCTCATCTGCGACGAGCCGGTCTCGGCGCTCGACGTCTCGATCCAGGCCCAGGTCGTCAACCTGCTGATGGACCTGCAGGAACGCCTCGGCCTCACGTACCTGTTCATCGCCCACGACCTGTCCGTCGTGCGCCACATCAGCGACCGGATCGGCGTCATGTATCTCGGCCGGATCGTCGAGATCGCCTCGCGCGACGCGCTCTTCGCCGAGCCAAAGCATCCCTACACCCAGGCCCTGCTCGCGGCGGTGCCGCTGCCTGACCCCGCGCGCGAGGCGGCGCGGCCGGACGAACTCATCGCCGGCGAGGTGCCGAGCGTGCGCAACCCACCGGCGGGGTGCGGGTTTCACCCGCGCTGCCCGGAAGTCATGGAGCGCTGCCGCGGGCAGCGTCCGGAGCTCGCATCCCGGTTGCGTAGTCTGGTCGCCTGTCACTTGTATGACGACGGCGCCTGAGGCGCCGGCGCTCCGCCACTTCAGACCGCGTCCGAAACCCCCCTTACGAACAGCGGCTCGATGCCGAGACGGCGGACGTCGTCGTCCATCGCGGCGTCGCTAGGATCGGCGGGAAGCTCGGCGGCCGCTTCCAGGGTGGGACGCAGCAGCGTGGTGTCGCTCGACGTGTTGAGGAACACGCCCGGTCGCGCCAGTACGAAGTGCACCGCCCGCCGCAGGGCCACGCCGTCGCGGATCGGGTGATACCAACTGTGCCGCGGCCCCTCGTCGGCTTCCGACCAGCGCCGGCGGGCGACGCTCTTGATGGTCTGGAAGGCGATGCCCCGCTCGCGACACGTCGCGTACAGGTCCTCGAAGTCCTTCGCGTACTCCGGCTGCGCGAGCATGGCGAAGTTGCAGGGCGCCAGTACCGAGTCGAACGGGAACTGGCGCAGGCTCTCGAGGTGCCGCGCCGGCGCGAACGTGCCATGGCCGGTCACCCCGATGAAACGCACGAGTCCCGCGTCCTTGGCGGCGACCAGCGCTTCGAGTGCGCCGCCCGGGCCGAGGGCTTCCTTCTGTTCCTCGGGTTCGACGAGGTTGTGCAACTGGATCAGGTCGACCCGTTCGACGCCGAGGCGCGTCAGCGAGCGCTCGAGGCTCTCCCTGGCGCCCGGTCCGTCCCGGTCCCCCGTCTTGGTGGCGAGGAAGAAGTCCTCGCGGTGGGTCTTCATCCACGGGGCGATGCGCAGCTCCGAGTCGCCGTAGCCTGCCGCCGTGTCGATGTGGTTGACGCCGAACTCGAGAAGCGTCTCGAGCACCGCGTTCGCGCGCTCCTGGCGCATCCGTCCGAGCGCGGCGGCGCCGAAGAGCGTGCGGCTGCTCAGGTGCCCCGTGGCGCCGAAGGGGATCCGCTCGATCATCGTCCTGGGGTCTCCGTGTCGCGGAAGGGGCCGTTCAGCCGACGGGGCTGACCGCAGGCGTGTCTTCGCCGGGACGCCTGGGCACGACGCTCGGCCGCGTGACCACGTACCCGGCGACACCGGCCAGCGTGGCGCCGACCAGCGCGGTGGCGAGCCAGCCGTCCGTCGCCAGCGCGACCAGGACCACGGCGAGGGCCATGCCGACCACGGCGAGCGTCTTCGCCCGCCGCGAGATGATGCGGTGCTGCTGCCAGGCCGCGAGGGGCGGACCGAAGCGCGGGTGCGCGAGAAGCTTCCGCGCGAGGCGCGGCGACCCCCGTGTGAAGCACGCGAGGGCGAGGATGAGGAAAAGGGTCGTGGGCAGCAGCGGCACCAGCGCGCCCACGGCCGCGATGCCTACGCACACGCATCCCGCTGCCTTCCACGCGAGTGCGGTGTGTGCCGTGGGTGCTGCGGCCTTCCCGTTCATGACGACGGCATTTTAGCCGGGAGGGGCGCCCCATGGCCGACGCCGTGCTGGAGCGGCTGCGCTCGGCCGCCTAGATCAGACTGCAGCCGTAGTCGGCGAAACGACGGTCGGAGCTCATCAACCGGAAGCTCCGCGCCATGCTCTGTACGATGAGCATCCGGTCGAAAGGATCGCGATGGTGGAAGGGGAGATCCTTCAGAAGAACGGCATCCGCAGCGGAGAAGTCCAGCAACTCGAGCCCCAACTGCTCGGCGCAGTCGAACACGTCATGATCGAAGCGCAGTTTGCCGAGCGATGCCTTGATCATGATCTCGGCGATCGAAACGGAACTCAGATAGACGATGTTCGCACGGCTCTCGAGTTCGCTTCTTTGCCTCGGCGACAGGCGTTCGGGTGTGGCCGTCGCCCAGATGAGCACGTGCGTATCGACTAGGATTCGCAATGGTCGTCGCCGTAGAACATGCTCTCGATCTCCGCGTCCTCGTCAAACAGGGCCGCGTCCGGAACGTCGATCTGGCCTCTCAGAACACCCAGCTTGCGCTTTCCTTCCGGGGTATGGGGGACCAGGTCGGCAATCGGCAGGTTGTTCTTGGCGATGACCACCTTCTCGCCGTGGTAGACGCGATCGATGAGCTTCGAGAGCTGCGCCTTGGCCTCTGAGATGTTGACGATCATCCGCCGGTCTCCCCTCTGAGGTTGCTCGGACCGTACATGGTCTATAAGACCACTTCAGGTCTGGTTGGTCAATGTGGTAGGAGGACGCATGTCGGTAGGAGGACGCACCGGCGTGGATTGATGCTTGATGCAGCGTTTGATGCGCGACTCGGCGGTCGTTACGCTTCCCCAAGACGCTTCAGGGTCGAGCCGATGCGGACTACGTTGAACATCGACGCCGACGTTCTGATGGCGGCAAAGGAACTCGCCCGTCGCGAGCGAAAGACGGTTGGCGAGTGTGTCTCGGAGCTTGTCCGGGAGGCCCTGCGTCATCGCGGCGCGAAGGGCTCCGATCGTGCGGAACACGACGTCTTCGGCTTCCGGGCCATTCCGGCAGGGCGCGCCGTCGTTTCGAACATGCTGGTAGACGAACTCCGCGAGGATCTCGGGATCTGAACGCGCGCCTTCCTCGACGATGTGAGTCTGCTCGATGACTCCGTGGTAGATCGGCGCCACTGGCTCGGCCACCGGCAGCTCACGGATACGTATCTGCTCGCCCTCGCCGTGCAGCACGGTGCCCCGTTCGTCACCGTGGACCGGGCGGTCTGGTTGGCCTCGGTGCGAGGCGCCACCGAGGAGTTCCTCGTCACCATCTGAACCTCGCGGTTCGGGCGCCGTTTCAGTCCGCTCCCGTCGCCGAAAGAGGAGACCGGCGGGTCGACCGGATTGATACACTGATCGCTGTCTGCAACCACGATCAGGATGCGCCATGGCCGAGTACGTACCAAGCCCGATCAAGTGGGTCCGCGACCAGGTGGAACTGTACGAGGGCAGCGGCGGCACCGAAGGCACGAATCTCCTCGACACGGGGCTTCCGGTCGTCATCGTCACGCACCGGGGGAACCGGACGGGGTCGATCCGCAAGACGCCCCTGATGCGCGTCAAGGACGGCGACGGCTACGTCCTGGTCGCGTCCCAGGGGGGCGCGCCGAAGAACCCGGTGTGGGTCTACAACCTCCGTGAGGACCCGAGCGTGGAGATCCGCGACCGGACCGAGGTCACGCCGATGCGGGTGCGCGAGGTGGAGGACGCCGCGGAACGGGAACGGCTGTGGGCGCTCTGCGTGGAGGCGTTCCCGCCCTACGAGGAGTACCAGGGCAAGACGTCCCGCACGATCCCGGTCTTCCTCGCGGAGCCCGTCTGACCATGTGCCGGAACATCAGGACGCTGTACAACTTCGAGCCGCCGGCCACCGACGAGGAGATCCACGCGTCGGCGCTGCAGTTCGTGCGCAAGCTGAGCGGCTTCCACAAGCCCTCGCGGGCCAACGAAGCCATCTTCGACCGGGCGGTGGGAGAGGTGACGCTGGCGGCCGAGCGGCTGCTGGCCGACCTGGTCACGAACGCGCCGAAGCGCAACCGGGAGGAAGAGGCGGCCAAGGCGAAGGCGCGGGCGGCAAAGCGTTTCGCCTGACGGCTCGCACAGGGGCGGGCTTGTTCCCGCCCGTGTCGGAGTCGGAGAAAAAAGCACCGGCAACGGGGGCAGTTTCGCGCCAGCGAAACTGCAACGCGACCCGCCGGGGTCGCGCCGGGACGGGACGAGCCCACCCCCGCAGCGTAGTTCTGTGGGGGTTCAGGACGATGCCAAAAGTCCTTTATTGTTTTACTAAACAATAACTTATTGCGACATCGCATGTCGCGTCGGCACACTGCTTCTCAACGCTCCTTTGTAACCGTGAAAGGAACGGGAAGTGAACAATCGACCCCTCATGCTGTCCGCCACCTTCGTCAGAAACGTCAACCTGCCCGGTCGCTACGGCGACGGCCGCGGCGGTCTCGGACTCGGCCTGCTGGTCAGGCCCGCGCTCCGCGGCGGCCTCAACAAGTCCTGGACACAGAGCGTCCGCATCGACGGCAGGCCCACCAGCCTCGGCCTCGGCCGCTATCCCGTCGGCACCCTCGCCATGGCCCGCGAACGGGCGCTCGGCAACGCGCGCACCATCGCTCAGGGCCGCGACCCGCGCCGCTCGACGAAGGACGTGCCCACTTTCGCACAGGCGCTCGAGACTGTCATCGCGATCCACGCGCCGGGCTGGAAGGACCGGGCCGGGTCCGTACGCCAGTGGCGCAGTAGCCTCGCCCGCTACGCACTGCCGCCAAGAGCGTCGACGCGGTGACCGCCGCCGACGTCATGGACGTGCTGCTGCCCATCTGGTCCACGAAGCGAGTTACCGCTTCGCGCGTGCGCCAGCGCATCGGCG
>JAJDVW010000134.1 GCA_022825925.1 Pseudomonadales bacterium
CGCTCGAGCTCGGCGAGCCGCGTCTTCAGGTCGGCCAGCATGCCTGCGCGCCTCCTCGCGTGGTGTCGGCGCCCGCAATGCCGGCCGCCGGTCGATCTCGACGATTGGAGCACGGCCGGAAGCCGGCAGGAGCCCGCGGAACTACTCCGCCCTCCCTGGGCGGCGGGGGAGAGGGGTGTGGAGATTATGTCGACCGAGCCCGCGCCGTCTCGGGTTCCTCAACTGGCGAGGAACCCCCGCGTTGCGAACACCAAGGCGACCAAGACGACGGTGATGACGATGCCGGCCACGACCGCCCGCCGGCGCCGCCGCGGTTCGGGAAGCGCGTCGCCCTCCTCCAGCAGCCGTATCATCACCGCGATGTTGCTGTCTCGCGTGTAGGCCAGCCGCCGCTTGCTTCGCTCGGGCACCTGTTGCGACCTCTCGGGCTCAACCACCGGCACCCTCCGCGAATGTGACGCTCGTCCGGGCGGGGACGGGCCGTCTCACCACTTGGCCCGCGCGACCGCCGAACGACGCTACCGGCTGCGCCGGTAGCGCCTGCCACCCACCCACAGGAGGAAGGCGGCCAGCAGGAGCTGGGCGATGACCGGCAGGGCCGGCACCGCGGCATCCCAGAGGTGGAGCGTGACTTGGCCCGTGACCTCGCCCGCATTGTCGGCGGCCACGCCGAACAAAACCAGCTCTTCCCGGTCCTCTGCCGTGTCGTCCTCGACGGCAATCACCACGGTCGAGCCCCTGGTTTCGCCGGCCTCGATGACGATCGGGTCCGCTTCGAAGTCGTCGGCGGTGGCGTCGCCCATGGCGCGGTCGGCCATGAGCGTCACGGTCACCTCCCGGTAGAGTCGACGACTGGCGCGGTGGCGGTAGGCGGAAGGGGGTAGCTGTTCCCGGCGGCTTTCGCCAAGTGCCGGTGCCTCACTCCCCGCCGTGGCTCCGTTTCCAGTCGCCGCTCATCGAACCGGACGTGCGGATCTCCCGCATCCGGCTCTCGGACGAGATCATGCCTTCGCCCACGGAAGGCGCGCCGTTCGCGCGGCAAGGCGCTTGAGCCCGTACTCCGTCCAGAGTCGCTCGTACGGGAAGCGCACAGACTTCCCGTCTCGCACCTTGTGCTTGCGGCAGAGCCACTGGCGCAGCCGCCGCGCGGCGTGCTGGTCAACGGCGCGATACGCGGGGCTGACCTGCCCGAGGGTGAAGTAGTTCGCCCAACCGGTCAGCAACCGGTTCAGGCGCGCCACCACCTCTCCCGGCGGCAGGAGCGCGTCACGCCGCGTCGTCAGCTCGCTCACTCGACGGCAGATGCTCTGGACGCTCGCCCGACTGGGACGCGTGCCGATGTAGGCGGCACCCGTAAACGGCCGGTAGTTGCGCCCAATCCGGTAGCCGAGGAACGTCATCGGCTCCTCCGGCACCCGGCAGCAGCGGGTCTTCTCGGCGTTCATCGGCAGCTTCAGACGCCGCATCAGGCCCTCGACCGCCGTCAGCATCTCTGCCGCCGGCGCTCGGCCGAGCACCGCGAAGTCGTCCGCGTAGTTGACGATTTCCGCCTTGAAGCGCCGGGCGTAGCCCAGCACCTTCCAGCCCAGGATGAAGCGACGCATGTAGATGTTGCTGAGCAGCGGCGAAATCGGGGCCCCCTGCGGGGTTCCCTTCCGCTCCCGACGTGCCCGGTTCGTGCGGCGGCGACCGCCGCGCCCGTCGTCCTCGTCTACGGCCATCTCCAGCCACGCCTTGACCCAGCCCAGCAGCCGCCCGTCGCTCACGCGACGCGCGATGGACCGGAGCAGTTCGGCGTGCGGAATCTGGCCGAAGTAGTCCGACAGGTCGCCGTCCACCACCTCCCGATGGCCCGTCGTCAGCAGCCGGTGAACGCGCCTGACCGCGTCATTCGCGTCCCGGCCCGGTCGATAGGCGTATTGCTCCGGTTGCAGGTCGGCTTCGAAGATCGGCGACAACACCAGCATCGCCGCCGTCTGCGCCACCCGGTCCCGGAGGCACGGAATGCCCAACGGCCGGAACTTCCCGCGCTGCTTCTTCGGGATGAGGACCTGCCGCACCGCTCGCGGCCGGTAGGTCCCCGCCTTCAGGTCCCGCGCCAGTGCTCCCAGCCACCGCTCCACCCCGAACGACTCGATGTCCTCGACCGTCTCGCCGTCCACCCCGGCCGCGCCGCCGTTGCGACGAACGGCCTGCCAGGCGACCACGAGCACATCGTCGCGCCACACCTTGTCGCTCAGCGAGTAGAATCGGAAGCTCGGAGCTTCCTTCGCTTTCGCATGTAGCGCCGTCTGGAGTCGCTGAACTCTCTCTGAGGCTGATAGGCGCTCGCCAGTCCTCACGTCCCGTCCCCCGTCATGCGCTGCTCTCGAACTGAGGCCCCTTCCCTCCACCGGCGTTATCCGGCTTCCTCGGTACTACGGGCCTCTCCGCCACCCTGACCGGCCCGACCTGACCCTCGCGGGCTGTCGGTTGGCGCGTGCCACGCCACCGGCAGGGCTTCCCGTGTTGCGTCCATCCCCCTCTTCCACGCGTGCTGTCGCCACTACCCCGGCGGAGGCGGTCGGTGCTCGCGTCGCTCGCTTCTCGACCGCTGGCAGCCTTCCCCAGGTCATCGGCGGGTCGGCTTCCGCATCACCGGTTTCGGGGCCTGCTCGGCGTTCGCTCGCGCTACGGCCCGCGTGGTCGCTGACCACCCAACGTGGCCTTGTCGTCGGAGTGCTTCAGTCGATGTCGTTACCTCCATCGTCCGCTCCGACTGCTACCGGCTGGAGCGACAGTTGCCGGGCGGGATTCGCACCCGCTGAGGAACGGCGCCTTTCACGGCGCACGGTGACCGGACGGTTGGCCTGCACCCTCACGGTGGCGCGGCCCGCGGTGCCGTTGGCGTGGTTGCTGCCGCCCTCGACGAGGTTCATGTCGGCGGGTCCGACCAGCTCGAGCACGAGCGCCTCGATGTCCACCTCGACCGGGAACGTGATGCTCGCCTCGCGCGGACTCGTCTGAGGGTTGATCGTCACGCCGGCCGGCGGGCTGGCCGTGGCGGTGATGGTGATGTCCGCCATGCCTCCCGCTCTCGCCATCACCCGCACCGTGATGGTGTCGAAGATGCCCGCCGACGCCACTTCGCTGTCGCTCGACACCGCTGCGTACGAGATCGTGACGCCCTCGGCCGCGTTGAACAGGGCGCTCCCCAGGATCTCGACCTGCTCGCCCGCGTCCAGGGTCATGTCGTCGCCCGATCCGGCTGCCATCGCGGCGGCGATCACGGCGGCGACCTCCTGCTCCGACTTCGCCCAGACGAGTCTCCCCGTGGTCGCCGTGGCGGTGGCCTCGTTCGACGCCGCGCCGGCGCCCGTGCTGTTCACGGCGCGGACCCGGAAGGCGTAGGCCGTGCCGTCGGTGAGGCCGGTGACGATGTACGACGTGGTGGACGGACCGCTGCCGGCGATGGGCGTCCAGGCGCCATAGGCGCCCGTCCCCGCCTTCTGCTGGTACTCGTACCCGCTGACGGCCCCGCCGCCCGCTGGCGCCGTCCATGACAGCGTCACCTCGCCGCCCTCGCCCACCGTCGCCGTGAGGCCCGTGGGCGCGCCGGGCACGCTCCCGGCCCGCGTCACCGTGATGGTGTAGACGCCGGCGTTCGTGCCGTCGGCCACCCTCACCGTGATGGGGTTGGCGCCGACCACCAGGGCCACCTGGTGACCCGCCGCGGTGGTGTTCGCGTCGGCCGGCGTGATCGTCGCCGTCGCGTCCGCCTTGTTCGGCGTCGCCGTCACCGCCACCTGCGTCACGCTGCTGCCGACGGCGGCCGTGTAGGTGCGGGTAGCCGGCGTGAAGGCCGGCGTCAGCGTAACCGTAACCGGTGCCAGCGTAACCGTCGACAGGCTCAATGCGCGGAGGGTCGTGTCGACGGTGGGCGCCGGCGTGACGGACTCCTCGTCCGACCCGGGGCCGGGGCCATCGCTGTTCACGGCACGGACTCTGAAGAAGTAGCGCGTCCCGTTCGCGAGGCCGGTGACGATGTGGGACCGGGTGGACGGACCGCTGCCGGGGATGGCCGTCCACGGGCCATAGGGGC
>JAJDVW010000090.1 GCA_022825925.1 Pseudomonadales bacterium
GGCTGGTCTTCAAGAGGGCCTGCATCCAGACCCCCGAGTTCCGGGAGCGCTGGGTCATGGCCGATCGGGCGGCCGCCGCGGTCCGGATGCCGGGGCCGGCCGTACCCGGTCCTGGCCGCAGGGAGGACCGTGCGCCGGACCGGGACCACGAGACCGGCGGGGAGGCCGTCGGGTCCTCCAGCGAGCGGAAAGCTCCGGCATCGCGCATCGAGCAGCTCCTCGACGAGCGGGTGCGCATCGAGGAGCTCTACGAGCAGGCGCGGGAGATGAACTTCAGCGACGGCCGGGCCGAGAAGGAGCGGGCGGCGAGGGCGGCCGAGGAGGCCCTGGAGCGGCAGGTCCGGGAGTTGTCCGGGTCCGAGCAGCGGGAGCTCCAGAGCCGCGAGCAGGAGCGGGGGCTCGACCGGGGTGGTCCGAGCCGGTGACCCGGAGAAGGCACGCGCGGGGTACGTCCCGACGGCCTCGACCTCGGCTTCGAGACCGGAGACCGGAGCCCCACGACCGGGCATCGGCGGCCGGCTCGATAGGGGCGCCTTCGCGCCCCTCGTACGGATTCCCGACAGCGCTCAAGCGGATCGGCTCTCTGGGTCATCGACGCCAGCGTGAGCCTGAACACCCGCGACGCCTACGCCGGAGCCGACGCCACTGCGCCGCTCCCCCTGCAGCGCGCTCAGGAACCACCCGAGCACAGGCGCGCCCGGCGAGGCCGCCGGCCTGGTCGGTTCCCCCCAGGACACCAGGGCCGTTGCCGCGGATCTAGGATCACGCACCATGCCAGCACATCGACGCCGCACCCCCACGTGACTGCACCCCCCCGGGGGCCACGGCGGCCCCAATACCGCCCGGCACACGCGAGCAGGCCGTGGACATGTACGGCAAGCTCCTCGACCGCAACCGCGAAACCGCCTCGACGATATGCTCAAGCCGCAACGCCAAGCCGTCGACCGGGTCAGTCTCTGGCCAGTTGGGCTTCGACCCGTTCGACGTCGAGGGAGACGTAGTGCTCGTCTGCCGGTTCTCTTAGCGGGAGTGTCGTGGCGAAGTACCAGTTTCGCCCAGGTGCGCACCAGTGTTGGTCTTCCACGGCCCGTAGCGCGTTGTCAACGGTCCGGTGGTAGAAGGCGACCATGTTCTCGCCGACAGTCGTCACTAGGGCAGCCGATCCGTCGTGGCCGAGCAGGGCCGCTACTCGGTTGGTGTCACAGGCGAGATCGCTGTCGTAAGCATGCAGTGGCGCCACGACTCTCGCTCCTGGTACCAGGGCTCGTCTGGCCAGTATTTCAGCATGCTCGAAGAACGTGATGTCGCTCGCCTCGCGGAGGACGACACCACCGGCGATGGTGAAGTTCTCCGGAGGTTGAGCCGCACTAGGCGTTTGGCCGAGCGCGACTAGTAGTCCGGCCAGCACGATACGGCGGGTCATGATCCACCTCCACCTAGACGACTCAGGATTTGGCTGCTGCTCAGCAGCGTTGCGGTGAGCGCCGGCAGCAGGAGACCTTCAAGGAACAGCCTAGTCGGGGAACACTTGCGTTCGTGGTAGCTGATGAGCCAAGCGAACCAGTACGCTAAGCCGGCTTGCAGTGCGATGCCGGCGACCACGATGACTGCCGCTGTCGGGATGTCGTACTCTTCCAGGAAGCTCCGCCAATTCACCGGCGTGAGGTTGTAGAAGATCCACGGCAGTGAACCGCAGAATGCGAACCTGCGACGGCGCTCTCGCTTGAGGGCCGTGTCGAGAGGCGCGTTCCACGCGTTCGACCAGCTCTGCAGAACTTCGCCGACGGTGGTTTTGTCACCCATCTTGGGCCGGTCCCTCCTCAAGCACTTGTAGCTTGCACGTCCGGCGGTAGTCAACCGCGCCGCCGCCGGGTGGGGGGCCATGGCGCGAGCTACCGGCTTGAGCCATGCGACCCATCGGTCGGTGCGCGGGCTTCGGACCGCTCCCGAGGTCAGGTTCGCGCTCGACCTCGGCGAACAGCGCGAAGAGCGCCATCAGACGCTTGATCATGGCTGGAGCGACGCGCCTAAGTCAATGTACCGACCGGCACTACTGGCGCTGACCGCCGCCAGGGCACTCGTGCTGCTGATCGCCTGCACCAACGTGGCGGGGCTGCTGGCTGGCGCGCGGCGTGACCCGCCAGCGGGCGCTCGCCGTCTGCGCGGCGCTCGGCGCCGGCCGAAGCCGGATCGTGCGGCAGCTCCTGACCGAGAGTGTCGTCCTGAGCCTGATCGGCGGGGCGCTGGGTCTGGTGGCGGCGGCCGTCGTCCTCCGCGTCGTTCCGGCGCTCGTTCCCGGGAACGTCGCCCGGCTCGACGAGGTAGGGATCGACGGGGTGGTGCTCGCGTTCACGATCGGGCTGTCCGTGGTGGTCGGCCTGGCGTTCGGCGCCGTTCCCGCCTTCCACGGGTTGTTTGCGGGAGGGGGCGAAATCCTACGCTAAGGGTTTCGGGCGGCCCGTGGAGCCGGTGCGTGGCCAGCGGTATTCTCCGGTCAGGTTGATGTGCTCCCAGCCGAGCGGCGAGACGTGGGCCAGGAACTCGGCCGGGCTCGCGATTCCGGCGTTGCGCCTGGCGAAGACGGCGTCGCCGAGCTTCAGCGTGTTCCAGTAGATGATGATCGCGGCCAGCAGGTTGAGGCCGGCGACGCGGTAGTGCTGCCCCTCCCCGGTTCGGTCCCGCAGCTCGCCGCGTTGGTGAAAGTTGATGGCGCGCTTGAGGGCGTGGTGCGCCTCGCCCTTGTTCAAGCCGACCTGGACGCGGCGTCACATCCCGGGGTCGGTGGTCCAGTCGATCATGAACAGGGAGCGTTCGACGCGGCCGACCTCCCGCAGGGCGGTCGCCAGCTCGTTCTGGCGCGGGTACGCGGCGAGCTTGCGCAGGATCTGGCTGGGCCGCAGGGTCCCGGCGGCCATGGTGGCCGCGACGCGCAGGATGTCCGCCCAGTTCCGGTCGATCAGCTCCACGTTCACCTTTGCCGCCGACCAGCGGGCGCAGGAGCTTCGGGACGCCCGCGCGGTCGAACACGTAGAGGCGCTTCGACGGCAGGTCCCGGATGCGGGGGACGAACGCGTAGCCGAGGATCGAGCACGCGGCGAAGACGTGGTCGGTGAAGCCGCCGGTGTCGGCGTACTGTTCGCGGACGCGCCTCCCGGTCTCGTTCATCAGGAGCCCGTCGAGGATGTAGAGGGCCTCGTGGACGGTGGCCGGGATGGTCTGGGTGGCGAACGGGGAGAAGCGGTCGGAGACGTGGGAGTACGCCTTGACGCCGGGCTCGGCCCCGTACCGGGCGTTGACCAGGTTGAGGGCTTCGCCCCGGCCGGCGGACGGGAAGAACTGGCCGTCGCTGGAGGCGGTCCGGCCGGTGCCCCAGGAGCCGGCCATCGGTAGGGCGGCCTGGGAGGGTACCGACAACATTCGTGTGCTGATACACGCTAACGCGTCGGTCTGAGCCCTCTGGTGGCCATGAAGCTGTAGAGGGCGGTACGGGAGACGCCGGTGATCTTGGCGATGGCGGTCTTGGAGACGCCGAGCTCGAGGAAGTGCCGGATCTCGTCCTCCTTGCCGTCGAGCCGAGAGACGCCCAGCGAGCCCTTCGGGCGCCCGAGCTTGCGGCCCGAGGCCTTGGCCTTGGCGAGGCCCTCGCGGGTGCGCTCGGAGATCAGGTCCCGCTCGACCTCGGCGAACAGCGCGAACAGCGTGGTCATGACCTTGGTCTGGATGTCACGCTTGTCCTCGACGCGGATGTTCTCCTTCAGCGCCACGAAGGCGACGCCGGCCTTGGCGAGCGCGTCGAGGATGGCGACGATCTGACCCAGCGAGCGGCCGAGCCGGGAGAGCTCGCTGACGATCAGGCGGTCGCCGCGCTGGAGGCCGTTCAGCAGCTCGTCGAGCCGGCGTCGCTTCTCGGACGCCTGCCCGGAGGCGGTCGCCTCGATGAAGTCGTCGATGCGGAGGTCGTGCTGGCGCGCGTACTCGAGGATGGCGAGGCGCTGGCTGCGCACGTCCTGCTGCGCGGTCGAGACCCTCAGGTAGGCGACGGTTCTCACGGCCTGTCCACGGAACGCAGCGTCGGCTATTGTATCGGACGGTTATCGAACAGGGAACGCGTCGTGTTCCCTGCTGCTGAAGTGTTCGGTTAGAACGCCCCTTTGTTCCTGACAGAGCCGTGCCGGTCTCCGACTCCGACGTCTCCCGCCCCCGCCTGATTCGCGATGCCACCTTCCTCGAGGCCGACCGACGAGAGATCGCCCTGCGACGTGGCCCCCACAATCGGTTGGGCTTCGCGTACCAGGTCGCCTTCGTGCGGGTGGCTCGGCCGGTTCCCGCAACAGGCGCCCCTGGAGATCGACGGGGAGATCCTGAGGTTCGCGGCCCTGCAGCTGGGGGCCGACGCCGAGACGATCCACGTCTACGCCCGCCGGCAGCAGACGGTCTCCGAGCATCAGCAGCGCATCGGTGAGTACCTGCGTCTGCACACGTGGGACACCGCAGCTCGAGGACGAGGCGTTGCGGCTCGATCGGACCGCCTCGCTGCTGGCGCGGGCGCGCGCCTGGCTCCGCGACGAGCACGTTCTCGCGCCGTCCGATTCGGTGTTGCGCCGCGCGATCGGGGCTGCCCGGAACAAGGCGCGGACGCTGCTGACGGAACGCATGGCCGAGCGCCTGTCGGCACCGATGCGCGACCGCCTCGATGCGCTGGTCGCCGTCGACGACGACCAGGCCGCACTCGCCCCTGAACCGCATCAAGGCCAGCTCGTCGAGCCCGTCGGTCGGGGGCATGAAGCGGCTGCTGGCGAGGCTGGAACTGATCGAGGCGACCGGCGTGCTGGAAGTCGACGTGGGCTGGGTCAACGGCAACTACCAGCGGATCCTGTTCCACAGCGTACGGACCGCGTCAGCCGACCGGGTGCGCAGGATGGCGGCCCCACGCCGTCACCTCGCGCTGGTGTGCTTCCTGCACCAGGCGTGGCGCGACACGCTCGACCAGGCCGTCGACATGTACGGCAAGCTCCTCGACCGCAATCGGAAGCGGGTCGACGAACGCCTCGACGGCATGCTCAAGGCGCAACGCCACGCCGTCGACCGGATCGTTCAGCGCTACCGCCGGCTCGGCGCCGTGCTGCTCGATCCCGACGTCGGCGACGACGAGTTGCGGGCCCGACTGCTGTCGACCGTGCCGGAGGCGCAGTTGAGCGCCCATGGCGATCTGCCACGTGCGGTGTTCGAGCGGGAGCCGTGCCGGCGGGCAGTCGGGGGCGGCGAAGGTGGCCTACGTGCTCCGGGAGGGGAAGTACGAGCGCGGCCGCGACGACCTGGTGGCGTCGGGGTCGGGGAACCTGCCGGCGTGGGCGGAAGGGGACGCGCGTGCGCTGTTCGCGGCGGCGGACGTGTACGAGCGTGCGATCGGGCGTCTGTTCGTGGAGGTGGAGAGCGCGCTTCCGAACGAGCTGGACGCGAAGCAGCGCGGGGCGCTGGTGCGCTCGTGGGTGGAGGAGCTGACGTCGGGGGGCCTGCCGCATGCGTATGCGATGCACGCGGGGCGTCCGAAGTCGCCGGGGGAGCCGGCGAACCCGCACGTGCACGTGGTGATCAGCGAGCGGGCGAACGACGGGGTGCCGCGGGACGCGGCGGGGTGGTTCCGTCGTGCGAACCGGAAGGACCCGGCGTCGGGAGGCGCGGCGAAGGACCGCCGGCTGAAGGACCGCTCGTGGGTGGAGGCGACGCGGGGCCGTTGGGAGCGGTTGGTGAACTCGCACC
>JAJDVW010000003.1 GCA_022825925.1 Pseudomonadales bacterium
GACGGCCCTGTTTCCAGTTCCTCGGGACCTCTCCCAGCATCGTCTGGAACTCCCGCCAGGTCCGATCGGATGGCAGGTCGCGAGTGGCGGGATTCGAGTCGTACCCGTGATTCTGGAGCGCCGCGGCCAGGGAGCGAAGCACGGGAGGCGCGTGTTCGGGTCCGACGATCGGCAGCAGGCGGTGCACGTTCTGCACCGCGATGGCCTTGTGACCGATCGCGCGAAGGTCCCGGGTGCTGTACCTGAAGAGAAGCTCGGAGAGCTGCCCCGGGCTCGCGAGTCGGGCGAAATCGAGGATGGCGGGATCGACGGCCTCGAGGTCCCAGCGATCCAACGCATCGATCAGGCGCCTACGGGCCGCCTCCGCCGTTCCGGCGACGGGCGCCGGCCGCGGACCCATCGTCCAGCCGCTAGCACGGCGCTCCTGCTCCTGAGCCCGCTTGAAGTAATCGAGCGCCCAGAAGACCGGTAGCCAACGCTCTTCGTGCGGCAGGTTGAGCGCCGTCAGGTGGACGGACTGGAGCGCAAGCACCGTGTGGTACTTGAAGCCGACATGGGGAAAGGGCTGGACCCGGCGCGAGGCCGCGATTGCCAGAGCGACCAGCGTCCGGCGGTGATCGAGTCCGTCCCTGATGAGGGCGGCCAGCTCCGCCGCGACGCGTTCGTGGGGTGTCTCTTCCATGAGGCGATGCAGGGCGCCGACCTCGGGAGGGGGTCGGGCCAGACTCAGCCTGCCACTCAAGCCCAGCGCGGCGGCGCTGCCGGTGGCGCGCAGGAATTTCCGACGATCCACGGTGCTCAATATACGCCCGATCCGAGTGACGGCCCCCGTTAATCGGAAATTGTCACCAGCGGCTTCGCGCCGGCGTGCGAACCTCGCGAGCTGCGCGTACCGGCAAACGAAGCGGAATTCGAGTCGGGCCGGGGTCGATCTCAGCGTCAGGGGTCGATGAGGATCTCGTCGACCACGGAGACCGCGCCGTCGCGCCCGATGTCGAGCAGCAAGACCTCGCCCGAGGCGACGCCCCGGCCCGTGAGTGCCCTGATGTTCACGAAATGAGTGACGAGGACGACGGTCTCCTCCGACGGGAGGCCGATCAGGAATCGCCGGAGCTCGGCGGTCTGCTCGTCGGTCCGGTCCGGGTCCCGGAAGAACGAGTTGAGTGCGGGCAGGTCGTCGACCGGGCCCAGTTCCAGGAGCCGGGCCGTGTCGCGGCAGCGGCACCATTGGCTGGCAAGGACTCGCTCGACGGTCACGCCGGCGGCGCGGATCGCCGCTCCGATCGCTCGCGCCTGCGCCCTGCCTCGCGCGTCGAGATTACGCTGGGTGGTGCAGTCGTCGAGCGCGAACGTTGCGGAATCACCGGCTCCCGGCGCGAGGGCGTGGCGCATGATGGCGACGACGCCGGGCTGGGACAGGCGGGCAAATCGCGCGTCGGCCGCCGTCGGCACCGGGGACAGGAGGAATGCCGCCATCACGGCGACGGTGAGAAGCAGGCGCGTCATTGGCGGGTGCGGGAGGTCAAGCGGTAATCGAAAGAAGGTATCACCATCCGACAACAACAAGACGACGCGTCGAGCGACTTGGCGCCTCATGCTCCGCACAATCTCGCCGGGGGAGGCGGCGGGCAGAGCAGGGCCGACCTGTGGGTCGCGGCACGCGGACCCGTTGCCCCGTCATTTGTTCTTTACCAATTGATAGCGAGTAAAGATTCGGATACGGTTCCCTTGGAACGGTTAGTTCGAGAAGGACGATCTCATGCCGCGAGTGAGTGCGAAGCGCCAGATTACGCTCCCCATCGAACAATGCAGGGAGGTCGGGATTGGGCCGGGGGACGAGTACCGCAGCTACGTCGCCGATGGCCGTATCACCATCGTTCGCAAGACGGCCAGGGCAGCCAGGGGGATCCTCCGCCACGTGGCCGGCGACTCTGACGTCAGCGACGAGGAGTCGCTGCAAGACGCGCTGGACGAGTCGACGCCTTGATTGCCGTCGATACCAGCGTCCTCCTCCGGTATCTGCTGCACGACGACGAGATCCAGGCGGCGCGCGCGGACGCCGTATTCGATACCGCGGAGACCGTCCTCGTGACGGACGTCGTGCTGGTGGAAACCGTCTGGACGCTCTCCGGACGCAAGTACCGGCTGACCAAACCCGAGCTGGTGGCCGTCCTCGAGCGGCTGTTCAGCGAGCCGAATATCCGATTCGAGGACGATCGGGTCGTGTGGCGCGCCTTGCAGGCGTACCGCGGCGCTGCGTCGGCGGAGGAAGGCGAAGCCGGGTTGGAGAATGGCGCCGGTTTCGCGGATGCGCTCATCGTGTACAAGGCGCTGAAGACCGCATCGGAGGCTCGCGAGGCGCTGAACGCGGTCTACACCTTCGATGCTGCCATGCAACGGCTCCGACACGCCGCACCGCCATAGGAGGGATCCAGGGGGGTCGAGAGAAGCGGTCCGTACTGGTGGAGCCTCCCTGTGCCGCCGGATGGCGTGGAGTGGGGCGCGGTCGAAGGTGAGGGAGAAGGGCGAGGGAGTCGGCGCGGTCGGGCGATGAGCATTCGAGAATTCGTCGTTGTCGCGCTGCGCGGTGCCGGCGACCCGGTCAGGGCGCCGCAGCAGCAGGCATACATGAAGTCGGACATGCCCTACCTCGGGGTGGGCGTGCCGGAATGTCGTCGCATCGCGGGCGCGGTGTTCGCGAGGCACCCGCTGCCGGACGCCAACGCCTGGGAGGCGACCGTTCTCGACCTCTGGCGCCGGGCCGCCCACCGCGAGGAACGCTACGCGGCGGTCGAGCTGCTGCTCTTCCGGCGCTATTCGAGCTGGCTCGAGCCGTCGCGGCTTCCCATGATCGAGGAGATGGTGGTCACCGGCGCCTGGTGGGACTACGTCGACGCGATTGCCGGCCGGGGGGTGGGGGCCATGCTCGCCGCGCATCCCCGGCCGATGAAGACCATCCTCCGGGAATGGGCGACGGACGACGACATCTGGAAGCGGCGGACCGCCATTCTCGCGCAGCTCCGCGCGAAGCATGGGACGGACACAAAGCTGCTCGCCGACGCGATCCGGCCGTCCATCGGCCACCCGGAGTTCTTTCTGCGAAAGGGCATCGGCTGGGCGCTCCGCGAGTACTCCAAGACCGATCCGGGATGGGTGACGGCGTTCGTGGACGCGCATGCCGGGCTCTCCACCTTGAGCCGGCGCGAAGCGCTCAAGCACCTGGAGCGCCAGCGCCAGCGGAGGTCCGCGGCCGCGTCTGCGGACTGAAGCCGCCTGCCACGCGGCGTTCCTCGGAGTTCCCCGGCGGTCCGCGCCGTTCCCGCGGCGCCCGTCGCTGCCCGGGGCGCCAACCCGCCGAGCTGGCGCTAACTGGTCGCCGCGGCGCCAACCAGCCGCGTAGGGGGACCAACCCGGCGCCCGGCGCGCCAAGCAGCCGCGGGCGCCTGTTGCGGCCGGGATCCGGTTGATACCCTTTGCCGGCCGCCATGGATTCGCCCCGGAACGCTCCGCCGTCGCCGGCGCCCTCGCTCGGCGCGACGACCCTGTCCGCCGCGGTGCTGTCGATCGTGCTGATGGGCGATGCGCTCATCTACGTCGTGCTTCCGGTGAGCGCCGGGGCCTTCGGGATCAGCATCGTCTGGGTCGGGGTGCTGCTCTCCGCCAACCG
>JAJDVW010000067.1 GCA_022825925.1 Pseudomonadales bacterium
ACTGCGAGCAGAGCGCGTCTTCCGGCAACGCCTGGTAGTTGACGCCCCGGTGATAACGGCTCGCGTCTCCGAACGGCGGTTCGACCTTGATCACCTCGGCGCCCATGTTGGCGAAGTAGAGGCCGGCCCCCGGGCCCTGGATCGCTATGGCGAGTTCGACGACGCGGAGTCCTTCGAGCGGTCCGGGCATGTTCAACCCTCCAGTGGCC
Organism: Pseudomonadales bacterium; assembly: GCA_022825925.1. GTDB lineage: Bacteria > Pseudomonadota > Gammaproteobacteria > Pseudomonadales > Azotimanducaceae > VXNE01. Next base: position 210 of record JAJDVW010000067.1, read on the forward strand.
GTGCGTGCCGGGGAGTGTATGACAGTCGACCAGACGTTGGGCCGCCCTCGCGCTCCCCGGCTGAGGGCATTTGCTTGCGAGGGGCAAGCCCCTGCGCGGGCCGCCCTCGCGCTCCCCGGCTGAGGGCATTTGCTTGCGAGGGGCAAGCCCCTCGCGCTCCCCGGCTGAGGGTGCACGTCAGATTTGTGGGTAGAGGTCAGGGAATGGCGGCCCGGCGCTCCCAGTAGTCGTCGAAGCGGTTGCTTCTGATGGCGCAGCGCAGGGCGATGATGGCGTTGGCGCCGTCGACGGTCCAGTGCATGCCGCCGCGCTTGAGGCGGTTGCAGACGACGGACCTGCAGGCGCCTTCGACGACGCCGGTGGTGACGCACAGACCCTGGGCGCGGAGCGCGGGGTAGTCCATCCGTTTGCGATTGGCGGTGAAGTACTCAAGCTGCCGGCGCACCTCGTCGCCGCGGTGCGCGTAGCTTTGCAGGGCGGCGATGACGGGTTGCGCGCCGTGCCGGTCGAGTTCGTCGCGGCGCGCCTTGCCCCATTGCGCCGCCAGGTCGCCGTCGCCGTAGATGGCCTTGGCGACCTCGAAGACATGCTCCTTGGCGTGGAACAGGTCGACGATCTGGATGGCGCCGGGCAGGTGCTCGTCGGCGAAGTTCCAGATCCAGGCGGCGCCGTCGCCGAGCACGACGCGGCGCGCGGCGCGGCCGAAGCCGCGGCGTTCGAGTTCGCGCAGCACGCGCGCGGCGAACGGCGCCGGCGCGTGGTCCGTGTCGCGGCTGGCGATGCTCTCGATGGCGGCGTTGCAGGACGTCGAGTCAGCATCGCGGCGCGGCATGCCGTGCCGGTCCCGGTCCTCGGCCGACCAGACCGTGACCAGCTTCACCTCGCGGGTCTTGGCCGCGCCGTCCGCCTGCTTGCCGACGCGGCCGACCGTCTCCGACGGCCGCACCGGCACGCCGGTGCCGTCCAGGCCGGCGTACAACGTGTCTGCGGCGGGCGGCCCGGACTCGACCACGGCAGCCTCGTCGCGCGCGATGTCGCGTCCCAGCGCCTCGGCATGACGCTCCACCTGCTTGGCGCCCACGTCGAGGCCGGCCAACTCGCGCAGCAGGTCGCTGGCATTGCCGAAGCTCGTCTCCGCCGCCGCCTTGCCGACCATGCGCCGCACCGCTGGCGATAGCGACCCGTCGTCCAGCGCCAGTTCGCGGTCGCGCGGACTGCAGCCGTGCCCACAGGCCGCGCAGTGATACCACGCCCGTTCCAGCGTCAGCGGCCCGAACGCCGTCGTGAAGGTCTTCTCGCGGCGGTCGACGTAATGCGCCGTGGCGCCGCAGTCGCACGCCGCCGTGGCGCGCGTGTCACCGCGGTCGGCGTTCAGGTGCGCCGCGACCAGCCGACCCATCACGCCGAGCGCCGCGTCGCGGCCGGCCCGCTCCAGCGCCTCGAAGTCGATGCCGTTCGCCGCTGCCGCGCCGATCAGCCGCTCGAACTCGTCCCCGAACTGCGCCCCGACGATGACCGCGAAGCCCCCTTTTTGACCTCCCGGCCCGCTTCCCGATGCGCCGTCAGGCGCGCGTGGCACAAGCCCTCGCTGACCTCCACCAACTCCGCCGTCAGCGCCCGCAGCCGCCTGTACTCGTCGATCTGCGCCCGCGTCTGCGCCACCGCCTCACGCGGGATCGCCCGCGTCAGCGGCCGGCCGTTCACCCGCGCCGTCAGCACCCAGTTCGGGCCGTGTCCAGGGTCGTCGTCGCGGGCGCAGTGACAGCCCGGCTTGCCGCACTTGCGATAGCGCTCGAACAGCGAACCCGGCCGCAGGTCGCCGAGCGACGCCAGTTCCCGCAGGATCGCCTCGCGGCGCGCACCGAGACCTTCTGCATCCATATCCACCAACATAGCACGCCCCCTGTTCTGGCATCTTTAAATGATGCCAGAAAGACGCTCCAACGTCCCAGCGTTCCCTGGACCTCGCACAACTCGCCACAAATCTGACGTGCACCCCACGGCCTCCGGCACCTTGAAGCGAGGCGCGCTGCCGTGGTGGACGGCGAAGACCGCAAAAGCCCGCGTCGAGCAGGTGCTCGAACCACGCCACGCGCTGCGCCGGCGGCTGTCAGCGGGAGAACCGGCCGCCGCTCACCATGAACGCGACGGCCGCGCCGTTCGTTTCGCCGGGACGGAACACGTCGTAGAAGTGCCCCATGCCCGCCTTGTGGCCGTAGACCACGTCGGGAGTGACGACCTGTTGCGAGGTCGGTGGGGCCCGGAGTTGGCCGTGCCGGCGACCAGCGGGAGCAGGAGCGGGACCGCACCGGCGAGGACCTATCAGATCATTGCTTTCTCGTTTCCGGATCGGGGCCGCCAGTGTATTCGTCCGGCGGCGCCGGCAGGGGCTCCGCCAGGAGGTCCAGCACCAGGGCCCGCGTATCCGCCGCATATCCGGCGTCGAAGCCCACGTGCCGGCCGCGCACGACACCGCCCCGGTCGATGACGACGGAGGCGGGCAGCACCGCCACGCCGTAGCGCCGCCCGACCTGCCAGTCGGCGTCCCGGACGGTGGGCTGTGCCAGGGAGAGTCGTTCGAGGAAGCGCGGCGCGTCCTCGAGGTCCACGTCGACGTTCACCGCGAGCACCACGAGGCCCCGGTCCGAGAACTCGCGGTGCAGGCCGGAGTAGAACGGCAGCGCCTCGCGGCAGGGCGCGCACCACGATGCCCAGAAGTCGAGCACGACCACCTTCCCCGAAAGGTCCGCCAGGGCGACCGTCTCCGCCCCGTCCATCTCGGGTAGCGCGAACGGCGGTGCGGGCTCGCCCACCTGCACCGCGTGCGCCGGGGCGCCGACATAGAGGACCCCGAGGAGCAGCGCCCCGGCCAACCGCACGCCAATACCGGTCACGGGGCGCCCGCGACCCAGGACAGGGACACGGAGACCGCGTACGACGTCGTGAACTGCAGCGCGTCGTTCACGTCCCGCCACA
>JAJDVW010000061.1 GCA_022825925.1 Pseudomonadales bacterium
CCGTAGACCAGCGCGAGCGAGATTCGCTCGGCGAGCGAAGCGAGTGCCTCGCGGACAGGTTCCACCATGCCCACGGTCTTGCGCACCATTGCGCACACTTCCTTGAACACCGGATTGTCGGGGTTGGCTTGATAGTGCTTCTGTCTGCCGACCAGCTTGGCGGTGACCGCCCCGCTGGACGTCAGGCGCTTCATCTCTCGCTGCACGGCACCGGAACCGGACCCGGTGAGCCGGATCAGTTCGCTGACGTAGAAGCTGCGCGACGGCTGGCCGAAGAGAAGCCCAAGCACGCGCTGCTGCGTGGTGGTGAAGAATGCGTCGGCGAGGCTCGTGGCCGCTTCCGTCCAGCCTGCCGCCGAGTTTCGGTAGTCGGGATGGGAGTAGGTGGCTGGGGTGGCGTTGCCCATATTGGGCATGGTAGTGCCCAATTTGGGCTACGTGCAAGCGTGCGGACCTGCCAGATCAACAGGACCAGCCTGCGAGCGCTGCTATACACCCACGCGCTTGATGTCGGCAAGGCGCACCGCCCGAGCGTCCGCGCCGCCCCGCGCACAATGAACCCGAGAAACCCGCGGCGCGCGGCGACGTGATATATGAGTGTCTGGACGGATCGTGAACACGGTTGTGGGGCCTGAGGAGTGATGGAATGCCGAAACTGACACTCGACGGCGCCGATATCGAATACCTGGAGGCCGGCACCGGCTTGCCCCTCGTCTTCTGTCACGAGTTCGCGGGCAGCCTGGAGAGCTGGGAAGCGCAGGTCAGCTATTTCTCCCGCTTCTACCGGGTGTTCGCCTACAACGCGAAGGGCTATCCGCCGTCCGAAGTCCGGGCGGACTGGCGGGAGTACACCTGGGACCGGCAGGTGGCCGTCCTGCTCGGGCTGCTGGATGCCATGGACATCGACCGGGCGCACATCTGCGGGCTGTCGATGGGGGCGTACACGGCGGTTCAGTTCGCCCTGGCCCATCCCGGGCGATGCCACGGGGTGGTGGCGGCGGGCGTGGGCACCGGCAGCGACGACCCGGACGCCTTCCTCGAGGACATGGACGCCCGCGCGGACGCGCTGGAGAAGCTGGGCATGGCGTCGATGGAGGCGTACGTGCGAGGCCCCGCTCGCATCCGCTTCCGCGAGAAGGACCCGACCGGCTGGGAGCGCTTCGCGGCGCTCTTTCTCGCGCATTCCGCCCAGGGCTCGGCCAACACGCTGCGCGCCTTCCAGGGGCGGCGGCCGGCCCTCTACACCCGGGAGGCGGACCTGGCCGCGCTCCAAGTCCCGCTGCTCGTCGTCTGCGGCGACGAGGACGATCCCTGCATCAATCCCTCGCTCTTCCTGAAGCGCACCGTGCCGGGGTGCGGGCTCACCGTGCTGGCGGACACGGGACACGCCTGCAACCTGGAGGAGCCGGCGGCCTTCAACGCGGTGGTCGCGGAGTTCCTGGCGCGGGTCGAAGCCGGGCGCTGGGGACCGCGGCCCGAGGACAGCGGCGACAACATCGGCGCCGTCGGGCCCGGGTTCGGAGGGGCGCGAGCGTAGCGCTCAGTCCGTCTCCACCAGCTCCAGCACCTTGCCCACCGTGCGCCAGTTGCGCGCCGTGGCGCCGACGCCGAGCTTCCGTTCGACGGCCGCCGCGAGCTTCGACCGGGCGATGCCTTCGGGCCCGTGGAGATAGAACACCGCGTCCGTGAGCCGCCATCGCTCGGCGTCCGTGCACAGTTCCCGGATCGCGTCGAGGTCCGGATCGCGCGGGACGGCCTCCAGGAGGAATCAGGTGCACCATCCTGCCTTCTTCCGCGGCGAACGGATTGTTCCCGGCGGCCTGACGGAACTCGGCCAGGGTCAGGATGTGCACGGTCGTGTCTATCCCCACGTCGGACTTGAGCGCCGCACCTCGAGAACCCGACCGCCGTCAACGGGGCCATCAGGAGGTTCCTTGGTCCCGCCTGAGCGACCTCCCCCCGATTCCCTGCTACGCTCCACGACGCCGCCCGCCGTAGCTCGGGACGGCCGGGCGCATGAACGACATGCTGGAACGCGAGGCCTAGATGGCGGCCCGAGAGGGGACGGACAGACCGGTGCGCAAGCGCCGGCCGCAGGAACGTGCGGAAGTCACCCGGCGCAAATTGATCGAAGTGGCGCTGCGGGAGTTCTCGGAGCGCGGCTTCGACGCCGTCACCGTGCGCGACATCGAAGTCGCGGCGGGCGTCCAGCGCAACCTGCTGAGCTACCACTTCGGCAACAAGGAGGAGATGTGGAAGGCCGCGGCCGCCCACGTCTTCACCACGCTGCAGGACTTCCAGGAGCAGCGGCAGGACCTCATGCGCGAGCTCTCGCCGCACGAACGCCTCGCATACACCATCCGCAGCTACGTGCGGTTCTCGGCCAACCATCCCGAGCTGAACCGCCTGATGATCCAGGAGGGCAAGCGCGACAGCTGGCGCATGCGCTGGCTGGTGGACGAGTTCCTCGGCCCGGCGATGGAAGGCCTGCGGGAGGTCGTCGAGGCCGATACCAGGATCGACGACGCGCAGTTCGTGCACTGGTACTACGTGTTCGTCAGCGGGGCGATGATGTTCTCGATGGCCCCGGAAGCCGCGCTCCTCTTCGACGTGGACGTGACCGACGACGCGATCGTCGACCGTCACGCCCAGACGATGGCCAATCTCCTGCTGAACGAGTTTCCGCGGTAGGGTGCGGGGTCTCGGCGGACATGGCGTGCCGAAACGGCGCCTGGACGAGTCGGCCATCGAGGGTTTTGCAGCGCCCTCGACGACGCCGGTAGCGACGCACGGGCCGGCGACGCGGAACTGGGTATGGAGGTCGCACTCGTGGACCCGTAGGCCCCGCCTTGAGGGGTGGGACGGATTACCGTGGCGAGTAGTCCATCGCGAGCCACGTGTCGGGCCGCACGGCGACCTTGAGGCTTGCACCGGTCGGCATCCGTTCGGCGTGGCAATGCCTCCCGCCCAGCGCGACCGACCTTAAACTCAAACCGAATGCCCATAGCGCGGCGAACCCGCCGCGAGAACTCCTACGAGAGCTCGACACCCCGCATGCCGCCTTCTTCACGCCAGTCCCGCAGGATCTGAAAGAAGGCCTCCGGCCCGCCGCCGTAGGCGCTGCCGATCAGCGAGTTGCCGACGCCGGGATGGCCTTCGTTGTTGTAGTAGCCCGGCGTGCACTCCTCGAGGAACTTCTGGTTGAACATCGCCATCCGCTTGATCGTGTCCACCCACTCGTCCTCGCCCTCCACCGACGGCTCCATGCAGTTGGCGTTGCCGTCGATGACCTGGGAGACCATGTAGGCGATGTGGAGGCTCTGCTCGTTCAGCATGTGCGGGAAGTTCGCCGTGAACCCCCCCTGCGTCACGCCCATGAAGAAGCAGTTCGGGAAGCCGTTGGTCTGGAACCCGTGCAGGGTCCGCAGGCCGTTCGCCCACTTGTCCGAGAGCGTCTGGCCACCCTTGCCGGTGATGTCGTAGCCCGCGCGCCGCGTGTAGGCGGTGCCCACCTCGAAGCCCGTGGCGAAGATGATGCAGTCGAGTTCGTACTCGACGCCATTCGCCATGATCCCCTTCTCGGTGATCCGTTCAACGCCCTGGCCCTGCGTGTCGACGAGCGTCACGTTCGGCCGGTTGAACGTCTTCAGGTAGTCGTCGTGGAAGCAGGGACGCTTGCAGAACTGCCGGTACCAGGGCTTCAGGGAGTCGGCGGTCTCGGGGTCGCTCACCATCTCGTCGACCCTTCCCCGGATCTGCTCCATCTTCCGGAAGTCGGCGAGTTCGACGCGCTCCGCCATCGCCGCCGGGTCGTCTTCCGCCTCGCCGGCCCTGCGGGTGGCCGCGATCACGGCGAGGTTCCGGATGATGTCGGTCCAGCCGTCGTTGACGAGGTCCTCTTCCTGCTGGCCCCCGGTTACGAGGACGTTGAAGTTCGTCATTCTGCGCTGCTGCCAGCCTGGGGTCAGGGAATCCGCCCACTCCGGGTCCGTCGGCTTGTTGCCGCGCACGTCGATCGACGAAGGCGTGCGCTGGAAGACGTAGAGCTCCTTCGCGGTCTCGCCGAGGTGCGGGACGCACTGCACGGCGGTCGCGCCGGTGCCGATGATGCCGACGCGCTTGTCGACGAGCTTGTGCAGGTTCCCGTTCGAGTCGCCGCCCGTGTAGTGGTAGTCCCAGCGGCTCGTGTGGAACGAGTGACCCCGGTAGGACTCGATGCCCTCGATCCCGGGCAGCTTCGGCCGGTTGAGCGGGCCGTTCGACATGACCACGAAGCGCGCGCTCATGCGGTCGCCCCGGTTGGTGTGCAGCACCCAGCGCAACGCCTGCTCGTCCCATTCCATCTGGGTGACCTCGGTCTGGAAGCAGGCGTTGGAGTACAGGTCGTACTTGTGGCCGATGGCCTCGGCGTGCTGGAGGATCTCCGGCGCGAAGCTGTACTTCTCCTTGGGGATGTAGCCGAGTTCCTCGACCAGCGGCAGGTAGATGTAGGACTCGATGTCGCACTGGGCGCCGGGATAGCGGTTCCAGTACCAGGTGCCGCCGAAATCGCCGCCCTTCTCGATCACCCGGATGTCCTGCACGCCCGCTTCCCGGAGCCGCGCGCCCGCGAGCAGGCCGCCGAAGCCGCCGCCGATGACGACCACGTCGGTATCGTCCGTCAGCGGTTCGCGCTCGAACGACTCGACGTACGGGTCGTCGACGAAGTGGGCGAAGGTGTCCTTGACCTCGAGGTACTGCTCGTTGCCGTCCGTCCTCACGCGCTTGTCCCGCTCTTCCCGGTACTTGTTCCGCAACGCGTCGGGATCGAACCCCAGCTCGGCTTGGTCGGCGATCGCTTCGGCCATTCGAGTAGCTTCCTACACAGTTGGGTGGAACCGCGTATTTTAGATGGCAGGCGGATGCCGAAATCAAGTGGTTACAGGCGCAGCCGCTTGAACAGGGGCTCCGGGATCGCGCGCACCGCCGCCATGACCAGACGCCACCTGCCGCGCACGTAGACGACGTTCCGGTGCGTCCGCACGGCCCGCCACACGGCCTCGGCCACGTCGGCGGGTTCCGCCGTCAGCCACGGCGCCCGCGCGACCGGCCTGGCCGTTCCCGTGCGGACCCATCCGGGCTTCACCGTCACGACGTGTACGCCGCTGTCCGCGAGCCGGTGCCGCAGGCCCGAGAGGAACGCCGTGAACCCGGCCTTCGCCGACCCGTAGACGTAGTTGGAACGGCGGCCGCGCTCGCCCGACACGGAGCTGATGCCGACGATCACGCCGGAACCGCGCGCCGCGAAGCGTTCTGCGATGGCGCCGAGGAGCATGGCGGGACCGAGGTAGTTCGTGCGCATCGTGTCCTCGGCCGCACGCGGGTCCCGCTCCGCTTCCCGCTGGTCCCGGGCGCCGCCGACAACGCACACGGCCACGTCGGGGAGCGGCTCGAGCGCCTCGAGGCAGGACGCGCCTCCGTCGGGGGCCAGTACGTCGCATCGATGCACGCAGACGCGCTCGACGTCACCGCCCCGGAGGTCCTCCGCCTCCCGCTCGATGCGTTCCGGGTCCCGCCCCGCAAGCTGGAGGATCGCGACCTCGCCGGCCAGTCGGCGCGCGATGGCCCTGCCGATCTCCGAAGTCGCTCCGACCACCAGGGCCGCCTGCATGAAGCCTCCGCCGGACTCGTGCGTCCCGTCCGCACTGTCTCCGCACTATCTCCGCACTATCGTAGTATGGGCCGCCACCGTCCCGCACCGAGCCCGTCCGTATCATGCCCATTGAACCGAAGAACCTGGACGGGCTGCCCGGAGCCGTCCGCTTTCACCTTGCTTCCGATCTCGTCGGCGACACCTTCGAGATCTCCGTGGCCGTACCGGATCTGGCCGGCCTCGCGGGACTCGGGATGCCCAACCTGCCGGACGCCTTCCGCGTCCTCTACGTCACGGACGCGGACCTGACCTTTCCCGTGGCCTACGGTGGCCTGCTCACGTCGTACGCGCTATTCGGCCGCTTTCCCCTCTTCGACCGGTACATCATCGGCAGTCCCGGCAACGTCTTCCCCGACGACTTCGTGCTCGACCTCGAGCAGCGGTGCTGGGACGCCGGGCGGACGCTGAACGCGAGCGCGTACCTGACCTGCGGCTCGCTGGAACGCACGTCCTGGTCCGAGGGGCTGCGCTACATCGCCATCGCCTACGACAAGCTCTGCGCGCGCCTGGCAGGGCGGGAGTACGAGGGGTTCACTCTCGACACGCGCGAGTACGAAGGGGAGTCCCACGTCTCGGTCGGCCTGCCCACCTTGATCGACGGTATCGGGTTGCTTTACCCGGGCGACCCCAAGCTGGCGCCGCGCTCTTTGCTTGCGAGGGGTTCCCCCTCGCGCTCCCCGGCTGAGGGCTCCCCCGAACCCTGACGGAAACGCCACCATGAACAGCATCCGGGCCACCTACAAGAAGAACACTCCGAAGAGCGCGGCCGCCCACCGCCGCGCCCATGCAGCCGTCATCGGCGGCAACTCCCGCGGCGCGGCGAACCACGGGCCCCATCCCCTCACGATCGAGTACGGCGAGGGCGCGAGGGTCGTCGACATCGACGGCCGCGAGTACCTGGACCTGATCAACAACTACACGTCGCTCGTGCACGGCCATGCCTACCCGCCGATCGTCGAGGCCGCGCAACGCCAGGTGGGACGCGGCACCGCGTGGGTTGCGAACAACGTCTGGCAGACGGAACTCGCCGAGGCGCTGATCGAGCGGGTGGACTCGTTCGACAGCGTGCGGTTCACGAACTCCGGGACCGAGGCGGGGATGCTGGCGCTCCAGATCGCGCGCACCGTCACCGGGCGCACCAACGTGCTGATGGCGCGGTTCGGTTACCACGGCAGCCTCATGGAGTTCGAGGTCGGTTCGTTCCCGATGCTCTTCGACGACCACGCCCAGGACCGGACCTATCTCGCCACCTTCAACGACGCCGACGACTTCGAGGCCGTCCTCGCCGAGCACGGCGCCGAGATCGCGGCCGTCGTCATCGAACCGGTGATGGGGGGCGGGGGCGTGGTCAGCGCGACGCCGGAGTTCCTCGCCCGCGTGCGCGACGCCACCCATGCCGCCGGCGCCCTGCTCGTGTTCGACGAGGTCATCGCCTTCCGGCTCGCCACGGGCGGCACGCAGGCGCTCGTCGGCGTGGAACCGGACCTCACCATGCTCGGCAAGCTGATCGGCGGCGGCTTCCCGGTCGGCGCCGTCGGCGGGAAGAACGAGTACATGGGCATCTTCGATCCCGCGAACCCGCGCGGGTTCCACTCGGGTACCTACAACGCCAACCCGGTCACGATGGCGGCCGGCCTCGTCTCCGTGCGCGAACTCACCGCGGAGCGCATCGACCGCATGGACGCCCTGGGCGAACGCCTGGCCGACTCACTCACGCGCAGCGCGGGTCAGCACGGACTGCCGTTCTGCCTCAACCGCCGGGGCTCCCTGATCCAGGTCTTCTTCCAGGAGCAGGCGCCGCCGAACACCATCCTGAGCAGGGACGGCGACCTCAGCGCGGGCTTCCATCTCGCCGCGCTGAACCACGGCATGATGATCGCCGGGCGCGGCATGATCGCGCTGTCCACCGTGATGGACGAGGAGCTGATCGACGACGCGGCGCAACGGGCCGACGCTGCGATGGAGGACGTGGCGCGGGAGATGGGCTGAGGGCTGGCGGTCGCCACTTCGGTCCCCGAAGACAAGGGTTTTCGACATGCTGCTGGCCAGTTGTTCGGTCAAGGGTGCGCCCGATGCCGCCCAAAGCGACCGGTGCCGGAAACTGCTCCACGACATCTCTCGTTTGCCCGCCCGTCCAGGCGGTCGTGTTGCCCGGCGGCTACTTCGTGCAGCAGGGCGAGCCGAATCGCTACCTCGACCTGTCCTTCAACGTCGATGACTTCGCCACGAACGGGCGGCTTGTGAAGATCGGTGTCGGCGACGACGAGGTGTGCGTCCGACTGTTCGACTTCGGGAACGGGTAGCACGACGCCCACCGCGCATACGCTCGCTCCATCTCACCGGAACTGATCGCCATTCTTGCCGTCGGCGGCGCCATCGCCGGGCTGGTGTTGAGCGGGCAACGGTCCTTGCGCCAGGACCTGCATCAACTCGCCACTCGCATGGAGCACATCGAGGTTGGTCAGACCGAAATCCGCGAGCGGATGGCGCACCTGGAAGGCTTGCTGGAGGGCCTCCGAGAGGCGATCGTTCACAATCGGGTCGGCTGAGCGAGCGAGG
>JAJDVW010000173.1 GCA_022825925.1 Pseudomonadales bacterium
CGCGGGACGCGGCGGGGTGGTTCCGTCGTGCGAACCGGAAGGACCCGGCGTCGGGAGGCGCGGCGAAGGACCGCCGGCTGAAGGACCGCTCGTGGGTGGAGGCGACGCGGGGCCGTTGGGAGCGGTTGGTGAACTCGCACCTGGAGCGGGCGGGGCGTCCGGAGCGGATCACGGCGGAGAGCCACGCGACGCGGATCGAGCGTGCGGAGGCGGCGGGTGATCGGGAGACGGCGGAGCACCTGCGGCGGCATCCGCCCGGGCGGCACCTGGGGCCAGCGGCGGCGGCGATCGAGCGGGCCCGCAAGGGCCGTCCGGGCCAGGAGACGGAGCGGGGGGAGCTGGCGCGAGCGACGGCGGTGGAGACGGCGCGGTTGCGGGAGGAGCTGGCGGCGGTGGACCGTCAGCTGCAGCGTCTTCGGGAGGAGTCGGAGCGTCCGCGGGGGGCGGAGACCCGTTCCCCGGCGGCGGAGACGCGCGAGGATGCCCCCAGGGCGCCTGCCGGCGCCGAAGCCGGCCCTCAGGTCCCGGAGCCGGCAGCGGCCGGCAGGAGGCGCGCCCGGGACGTTGCGCAGCCCAACGCCGGCGGCGAGCGTCCCGAGGCGGCGGCCACCCCGGCTCCGCCGGCGGTCCCCTACGACGAGCAGGTCCGCCTGGCGGCCGACGCGGCGGAGGCGCGGCTGCCGCGGGCGACGCCCACGGCGGGCAACCTCGATGTCGAGCCGCTGGCCGTCTCCGACGGGACGCTCGACCGGCTGGCCGCCGACACCGAGGACCGGTTCGTGCGGGACACGGTCGCCGCGGTACGGGAGCGGCAGCCGCGCGACGAAGCCGACGCCCGCGCCCGGTCCGAGGCGGACCACCAGGCGGCCGCGGTCACGCGGGAGCACGCCCGGCTCGTCGCCGAGCACCAGGAGGCCACGCGACGCCGGGGGCAGCGGCACGGTCCGGAGTCGCCGGCGCCGGCGTTGGAGGACGCGGTCCGGGCGGTCATCGAGCGCTACCTGAGGGAGCTGCGGCGGGTCTTCGAGGAGGCCTGCGCGTGGGTCCGGGAGCAGCTGCAGGCGGGCCGTTCCGCGGCGCGTGACGCGGCGGCGGGTGCGGAGTCCGGTTCCCCGGTCCCGGAGCCGTCCCGGAGCCCCAGCGACCGCGGCAACGACGTTCCACCACCCGGCGTTGGCGGGCGGACCGGGGTGGAGGCATCCCGTGTCGCGGCAGAGGCCCCCCGACTACCGGCGGCGGCGACGCCGGCGCCGGTGGTGGTGGCGATCCCCCACGAGGAGCGGGTCCGTCTCGCGGCCGACACGGCGGAGGCGTGGCTGCCGCGGGCGAAGCCCGCGCCAGGGAACCCCATGCTGCAGCCGCTGGCCGTCTCCGACCGGTCGCTGGACCGGCTGGCCGCCACGACGGAGGACCGGTTCGTGCGGGACACGATCGTCGCCGTTCGGAGCCGCCAGCTCCCCTACGACGCCTACCACCGCACCCGGGCCGAGGAGAACCACCACGCGCCGGCCATCAATCGGGAGCACGCCCGCCTGGTCGCCGAGCACGAGCAGGCCACGCGCCGCCGGTGGTGGCAGCTGCGGCGGCCGGAGTCGCCGGAGCCGGTCTGGGAGGACGCCGCCCGGAAGGTCATCGAGCAGTCCCTGCCGGAGGTGCGGCTGGTCTTCAAGAGGGCCTGCCTCCAGACCCCCGAGTTCCGGGAGCGCTGGGCCGTGGAGCATCGGGAGGACGCCGCGGTTCGGATGCCGGGGCCGGCCGCCCCCGGTCCCGGTATCCGGGAGGACCGTGCGCCAGACCGGGACCACGAGACCGGCGGGGAGGCCGTCGGGTCCTCCAGCGCGCAGAAGGCTCCGGCGTCGCGCATCGAGCAGCTCCTCGAGGAGCGGGCGCGCATCGAGCAGCTCTACGAGCAGGCGCGGGAGATGAACTTCAGCGACGGCCGGGCCGAGAAGGAGCGGGCGGCGATGGCGGCCGAGGAGGCCCTGGAACGTCAGGTCCGGGAGCTGACCGGCGCCGAGCAGCAGGAGCTGCAGAGCCGCGAGCAGGAGCGGGGGCTCGACCGGGGTGGTCCGAGCCGGTGAACACCCGCGAGTCAATCGCTTGGTTTCTCGTCGTCTGCGCTACGGGTGGAGGGCTCCATGATGCGAACGGTCAGCCGCTGGATCGTCGGAGTCGCAGTCGGGGTGGCGTTGGGGGCTGGCGGGGTGCTGGTCCTCCAGAACGTCGGGACACCGGTGGATGGCGGACGCGAGGCTTTGGGTGGACCGGGGGACGACCCAACCGAGGAGCCAGCGCCCGCTGGTCGCGTTGAGCACGTGCAGCTCTCCGTCGCGGCGCCGCGGGACATCCCGGAGGGACAGGCCGTGACGTCCCCCAGTGTGGAGAGCGGCACCGGGCTGTCGCCTTCCGTGTTCGCGAACGCCTTCACGTTGGCCGACCCGATTGCGTTGCAGGACTTCGACGTGTTCTCCCGGGGCGCGACCGGGCCCCTGGAGGTGACGCTGGTAGCCCTCGTCCTGTGGCGGGGCGCGCCGGGATGGTTCCTGCCGTCGGAGGCCGACGCCAGCGCCGCCGCGTACTTTCAGGCAGGAAGCGTGGACCGACCAGACTTTGGACCGGAGACGGTCGCACGTTTCGGTCCTCGCGGCGGTCACGTGCTCGAGATGGCGTGGAACTCGGAGACGCGCGTCATGCGGGTCCAGGGGATGGACGTGGCTCTGGGCGACGACAACGTGATTCTGGTTGACGGTGCCGGAAGCGCTGAGGGGATGCGGGTCGTCGGCACGAGCCGCGTGGCGGAGACGAGGTTCACGCAGGGCGACTACGCGGCGCTCATCCACCAGTCGGACGAGTTGCGCGACTACCTGCGCTGCGAGTTGCCGTTGCCCGAGGCGAAACCGAGCGACGCGGCGGAGCAATACTTGATGACCGTGCTGCGAGGGCAATTCGGACGCACGTGTGAAAGGCCGGTGGTCTTTGACCGGGGTGGACCCAGCCAGTGACCGCGAGCCGGCACGCACGGGGTACGTCCCGACGGCCTCGACCTCGGCTTCGAGACCGGAGACCGCGAGTGCCGCGACCGGGCATCGGCGGCCGGCTCGATAGGGGCGCCTTCGCGCCCCTCGTACCGTTTGACGCACGACCGGCCCGTGCTCACCATCAGGAAGCTGGGCCACGCGTTCGTGATGCCCGTGACGTAGGGCGTCGACGAGCGACCTGCCACAGAGCCAGAAGGGTGCAGCCGAAGGGGAAGAACATTCCGAGGGCGAAGTTGAGGTTCCCGTCCGCCAGGAGCGCGTATAGCGTGTGGAGCGTGACGACGAGGATGCCACCGCCCGCCACAATCGCCGCGACGGCGCCGAGCCGATGTTGCTTCCAGAGGAGGACGGCAGTCGCCACGGAGAGGAGGCCCAAGAACAACGTGGGGCCGATCGCTCGGAAGAGATCCGTCCCCAACGAGACTACCACCGACGGGTCGTCGATCCGAAGCAAGACGGAATGGAGGACCGAGAGCGCTGCGGCCGATGCGGCGCTGCCCCACGTGAGGTACCAACTGACCGCGAACCATGGTCGGCCCATCATTCCTTCGTGCTCGCGCCCAGCACCCTAACCCCGATCCGGAAGGGGGGACAAGAGGGGTGGGCACACGGTCGCGCCGGTGCTGACCACAGGGGACTGGCGCCGCATTTACTGGTCCGAATCACGCGTCTGCCGGACGGGGTGACGGCCTGCTTCTCAACCGGTCGGGCACCGGTTCCAGCGGTACAATGACGCCTTATGACTGAGCTCCTGCGGGACGTCCGCCATGCAGTACGCACGCTCGCCGGCCAACGCACCTTCACGCTGACGGCTCTCGCGACGCTCGCCCTCGGCATCGGCGCCAACACGGCGATGTTCAGCATCGTCTACGGTGTGCTCCTGCGACCGTTGCCGTATCCGGATCCGGATGCGCTCGTGCGCGTCGGTCAGTTGCGTGGACGGTCGCGTTCAACGGTCGCCCTCGACAACCGGACGCTGCCGCTCATCCAGGAGCAGGCCAGGTCGTTCGAGGAACTCGCCGCCTACGGCGGAGCCTCGTTCGAGTGGGCGAGTCCGGCTGGCACGGTGACCTTGCGCGGCGCGCGCGTCTCTCCGTCGATGTTCCCGCTGCTGCGGGCGACGCCGCACCTCGGGCGTTTCTTTGCCGAGGAGGAGGCCCGCGTGGGTGCCGACCGGGTCGCTGTGCTGAGCCACGGTGCCTGAACGAGGCGCTTCGGGTCGGACCCCGACATCGTCGGGAGCGTTCTCGATGTGGACGATGCTCCGTTCACCGTGATCGGCGTCGCAGCCGACGGGTTCTACTTTCCCTCATCCGATGAGGAAATCTGGACACCGCACGTGATTCCGGCCTTCACGTCGCCTGACCCGGAAGGCGAGAGACGGATGGCCGTCGTGATCGCTGTCACGGTGCTCGGCCGCCTCCGTCCGGGCGTTTCTCCGGAGCAGGCCGCCACGGAGGTCCGCACCCTTCTGCAAGGCAGTGAGACCGAGTTCTCCACGGCGCTGCGTGCTGCGATTCGCGCTGGACCAGCGGGCGATACGCCGGAGATCGACGCGCAGGTGGTACCGCTGCGCGAGGAGCTGGTCGGTGAGTACCGGCCGGCGCTGCTGGCGCTGACCGCCGCCATGGCGTTTGTGCTGCTGATCGCCTGCACCAACGTGGCGGGACTGTTGCTGGCGCGCGGCGTGACCCGCCAGCGGGTGCTCGCCGTCTGCGCGGCGCTCGGCGCCGGCCGAAGCCGGATCGTGCGGCAGCTCCTGACCGAGAGTGTCGTCCTGAGCCTGATCGGCGGGGCGCTGGGGCTGGTGGCGGCGGCCGTCGTCCTCCGCGTCGTTCCGGCGCTCGTTCCCGGGAACGTCGCCCGGCTCGACGAGGTAGGGATCGATGGGGTGGTGCTCGCGTTCACGCTCGGGCTATCCGTGGTGGTCGGCCTGGCGTTCGGCGCCGTTCCCGCCTTCCAGTGGTCGCGGCTCCCGCTGGTGCGCGTCCTGAACGAGGGGAGCGCGCAGTCGGCGGGAGGCTTCCGGCTGCTGCGCTCGAGCCGGACGCGTTCGGCGCTGGCCACGGCGCAGGTGGCGCTGGCGCTGATGCTACTCATCGGGGCCGGGCTGCTCCTGCGGAGCTTCGTGGGGCTGTTGACGGTCGACCGCGGCTACGACCCGGCGAACGTGATCACCGCCCACAGCCGCAATCCCGACGTAAGTTTCCGGCCCGACAGCATTACCCCGGAGGTGATGGCGGGTCTCAGAACCGCAAGTCTGCGCCATCAGGTGGCGCTTCTGGGAGCGATGGACCGGATCGAGCGTCTGCCGGACGTGGCGTCGGTCGGGGTTTCTTCCGGGCTGCCGCTCGCTGTCGGCGGCGGGACGGTCATGCCGTTACGCGTGGTCGGTCGCCCGGCGACGGCGGACGCGAACGAATCGCCCCGGGCGGCGCTGCGGGTGGCCAGCCGCCCTCGAATGCGGGTTCCCCACCTATCGCTTCGTCCGCCGCTACCTCGACCGCCGGCCTGCGCCGCCCCTCTCGCCTGCTCGTGCCTGACCCTGATCCTTGCCTGCATCGTCTACTGGCAGGCCCGGGAGATCTCACGGCTGGCCGCCGCGCCGGAGCGGTTGGGTCGGGCCGGTCACGGTGTGACTACGATGGGCTCGCGCCAGAACGCCACCTGCTGCCCGACTGGGTCGAGGACGGACACTTGGCAGTCGTAGCGTCCCGGCGGCGTGTCGTCGAGCGGTACCGTGAAGCGGAGTGGGATTGCCCACGGCCGCCGCACCGATCCGGCGGCGGGTACGACCAGCGGCGGCGTCTCGACGGTCCGTGCATTGTCCCGGTAGAGTCCCACGAACGCCACCAGTGGATTGCCGGACGTCCCTTCTGAGCGCTGGTACGCTTCCGCCAGAACGTGGAGATCGCGGCCCTGCCGGAAGACACCGGTAGCACTCGGCACCAGTTTCAAGCCGGCGTCTACAAGCGGATCGATGGCGGGTTGCTCGGTTTCTTGCTCGACCCGGTACAGCTCCTCACCAACGACTATCTGCTGGCCGCTAAGCACGACGGCGCTCAGCGGAACCTGGTTGGTTTCCCGGTCCAGGTTGGGCACGGAGAACGTTGTCTCGTAGGTGCCGATCCGCCCGGTGGTCGCATCCCGGACGACTACGCGGATCGCGTAGTCGTCCGGCAACAGCGTGAATCCGGTCTCGTACTGGACGGGGTGGATCACCACGGCTCGGGCCTCTTCGTCACTGAGAGCAATTTCCAACCGGTCGCGCAGGTTCTGCACCGTGACCCCATACCCGGTCCGGACCTCGGCCAGCAGGTCCAGTGTCACCCTCAGCCCCCGCCGCCGGCGCTCGGCCGCCAGCTCGCGGCCCGGGACCGTCACGAAGACCGGCACAAAATACTCGGCACCGTTCAACTGGAAGTAGTGGGTGGTGAGCCCCAGCGACAGGTCGGTGATGGCGTGCTCAGCCATCAACGCCTCTTCGAGTTGGCGCTCCCGATCGGCTTCCGTGAACGCAGCGTAGGCCTTGTCGCCGAAGTAACCCCGTCGGTATGTCAGCTCTGCGTCCCGGTCGCCGGCCAGCGTGATGCGGACGCGGCGCAGCCGGCCGTCCGGCTCGGTGTGCGTGCTGTACCAGGCGACCACGTAGTAGTTCCCCACGGCCTGAGCCGCCCGGACGATGCCCAGCGACAGGTCATTATGGTCGGTCAGGGCTCGCCCGCCGGTGTCGGCGGCCAGGGCATGCAATGCGTCCTGCGAACGCTCGAAGCGCCGGAGCCCGCCAGCGGCGAACGCTCCGGAGAACAGTCTTACCCCGCTCGGGGAGGGAACGCTGGCGTCGCCCAGTGGTGGCAGCGCCACCAACCCGCGTGCGTCGACCGGGTTGATGCTGACGTTGGCGCGGATTGCCGCGTTCACCGTGGCGCGGTACTGCGCCTGGTTGTGCCTCGCGGTGAGTTGCAGGTGGCTGCCGAAGTAGACCAGCGTCGTGCGCTGCGGGTATCTGGCGAACATCCCCACCGCGGTCTGCAGCGCCGAGAGCTGCCGGTCGGTCTGGAACAACGTGAACTCGGCGTCGTTCTGGCCGAACGGGCCGAGGTCGGCGAAGCCGTCGCTGCCGGTACTCTCTTCGTTGATCAAACGCTGGATGACGCCGCTCAGCCGTACCCGGTCGTCTGTGAAATCCTGCTGCCGGCGCACCACCCCACTCCGGTACGTCACGAGTGACACTAGGTCGGCCGGCTCCATGTGCTGGTCGAGAAAGGTCATCGCGCCCTCCCAAGCGCGCCACGCGTCCCCGGAAGGCATCGCCGAGAGATCGAAGTACAGCACTAGGAGCCGCCGGTCCCGGTACGGGTCTGTGTCCACCTCCAGGCGGTCCGATTGCGGTGGGGACCGTTCTCGGTCGGGCCCGCCGCGTCCCGTCATCGGCGGGACCGTTGGTGCCTCCGAGCGATCGGGTAGGGCGGGGACCGAATCCGCCGCCAGACGCTGGAACTCGACGAACGCGACCTCCTGCGGCTCGCCGTTCTCGGTGACCACGAAGTCGGCCGCGGTAAGTCCTTCGACCGGATGTCCGTCCCGGTCCGTCACGCCGACCGCCTGCACGACGAGCTGGGTCGTGCTGCGGAAGAGCGGAGGGGCAGGAGGTTGGAGCGTCGGCTGGGCGGTCGCACCCGCCGCGACCAGCAACAGCACCACCACCTCGGTCCGTACCGTCCGCAACATGGGGACGCGCTCTCAGAACCCCACGCGCAGACTCGTCCGGAGCGCGCGCATCGGTCTGGCGAGCGTCGGCAACCCGAACTGTGGGCTGCCGATCACCGGGTCTGCGGCGGCGTAGGTCACCCGGTTCAGGGCGTTGGTCGCCTCAAGCCGCCAGTCGAAGGTCCGCTCCCCCCACGCGAAGCTGCGCCCGATGCCAGCGTCGAAGTCGAACTGCGCTGGCCCGTTGACGGAGTGGCGGCCTGCCGCACCCCATTGACCTGCAGACGGTAGCGCGTAGGCCGCCGGATTGAGGAAAAAGCCGCGGGGAACGTCGCCGGTCGGCGCCCCCGTCAGGTCGGGCCGCAGCACCCCGCTGAATCCGGTGCCGGGCACCGCCACCAGGTACAACGGTGTAAAGGGCAACCCACTACCCGCGGCGAGCTGCGCGCTGAGCGTCCAGCCACCGAGCAGCCGGCTGGCCATGCCGCCCCACAGCGCCCCGCCGCCCAACCCCACGCCTGTCGTGTACTCCACTTCGAACACCACTCGGTGCCGCTGATCGAAGCTCGACGGCGCGTGCTCGGCGTCCAGGTTACGCCAGTCCTGCGCGATGAACGCGCCCGCGAGGCTGGCGCCGCCGAACGTGACGCCGTCGTCGACCGCCCTGGCCAGCGTGTACTCTACCCGCGCTGTCAGCCCGTTCCGCAGCCGCCGCCGCAACGCTACCTGTCCGGCATGGCGTACGGAACTGCCATCCGACGTCGCGTAGACGAAGCCGACCGGACAGCGCGGGCAGCGCTCCGGAGCGTCTGGCGGCGCGGTGTTCGGCAACGCCTGTCGCAGGAGGCGGCTGCCTGCGGTTCCCGTGTACGACGCTACCAGTGTCATCGCCGCCGGGAGGTCATAGCCCACCGACACCTGCCACGTCTGCGCGATACCGGCCCGGAACTCCGGGTCGACGGCGAACGTCGTCTGGAAGACGCCCGGCGCCGCGACAAGCCCGTCGGCCAGGGTTAGCGGCCGAGACGGTTCGTGTTCCAGGCTGAGCGTGGTGGCCAGCGGCGGCTGCTGGGCCAGTAGTGTCGCGAGCGACTCGTAGGCACCCGCGTTGCGGTACAGCCCGTAGCTGGCGCGCACGACTAGGGACGACCCCTCCACCGGACGCCACGCCAGCCCCAGGCGAGGCTGGACGCCCAGCCAGTCCGACCGCAGCAAGGCGCGGGGATACCGCCTGCCCGTGAGCTCACCGACCGAGTTCCCCGCCACCACTGGCACCGCCGCCGTGAAGCCCGGGGCAATGTCGAGGTTCGCCAGGCGGTCGAACCGCTCAGTCATCGGCGCCTCGTACTCCCAGCGCAAGCCCAGCGTGAACGTCATTCGCGGTCGGAGTCGCCAGTCATCGGTGACAAAGGCGTGGGCCGACGGCGCGCGCAGGTGCCGTCCGGCGTGGCCGAAGCCGATAGTCACCGCCTGCGGGAGGCCCAGGAGGAAGTCCGCAAACGGGGACCCGGTCGCCGCCCCCGTGAACAGGAACTCCCCCCGCGGGTTGAACGGCGCGTCCTGATCGAGGGCCCTCAGGCCCACCCCACCACCGAACCGGAACTCATGCCGGTTCCGGCTGAAGAGCCCGACCTCCGCGGACCAGGTGTGCGTGCGATCCCGGCGCCGTGACCCCGGCACGTTGGTCAGCGCCGCCAAGCCGTTGGTGAAGATCACATTCGGCGGCCCCCACTGCAACGGATCCGGGTTGCTGCCGCCGATGCCCGCTTCCCCTGACACATCGACGGCGTGTGCAAAGTGCGGCGTGACCGCAGTCTTTCCCCTCGCGAACTGGTAGGTCGCCCGCAACCAGAGCCGGCGCGGCGCCGTATACCGCCATCCGACGCTGGCGTCGAGGGTCGACGCCGACTCTGTGTCCTCGAACCCGAACAGCGTCAAGCTGTCCGTCCTCGCCCCCTGGTAGGCGAACGCGCCGGACACCTGATTGCGGAGCGTGAACGTCTGGTAGCGCGTCTCGACACGCTGCCGCCGTTCTCCGCTCACGATCGATGCCTGATGGTTGTAGCGCCCCTTGGCGTCAAGGCTGGGGGCAGGATAGTAGCCGAGCAGAGCCGCCGCCTGCGGGCTGACCCGTGCCCGCGGAATCCTGGCCGCCTCGAACGGTTGTCCCGTCGCCGGGTCACGGAGCGTGCTCGCGTCGCGCGTCTGCGAGAAGTCCCCGGCGCGTTGGCGAAGGGTCGGCAGCAGCGCCGCCTCCGAACGGGCGCGGTGATTCGTCGTGCGCTCGACGTTGATGAACACGTCGCCCGGCATCCCCACCCACGGAATCCGCCAGGGCCCGCCGAACGTCCCCCCCACGTCGACATCCGCGTAGGCCGGCTTCGGCACGCGGGGACCGGCAAGGGCATACGGGCGCGCGTCCCAAGCCGCGTTGCCGCCCCGGATGCGGATTGCACCTCGGTACTCTGGCCGCCCGCGGGGCCGGTTGTTGCCGAACGCCCCCAACTGACCGAACGGCGTCGTCGACGCGTTGTTGATGCTGCCCGTAACCAACAGCACGTCCGGAGCATCCGCGCGGTCGTTCGACGCATCCGCTACCCGCCGACCGCTGGGCGCGGCGCGCGCCACCGCTTCCGCCGCCGAGAGTAAGGTCAACCGCCACGTCACCGGCTCCCCATCCGGCGTCAGCCTTAGGTTCCGGCGGACCGGTGCGAAGCCGGTCATACGGACTTCCAGAGTCCAGACCCCGGCGTCCACAGAGGCGAAGTGGTACGCTCCCTCCGAGTCGGTCGCCGTCTCGACGCGCCGCCCCTCCCGGGAAGCCGTTACGAGCGCCCCGGGAACCGGCTGCTCTCCGAACATCACCCGCCCATAGCCGCTCGCGGTTGGAATCTCCTGCGCGTCGATTAGCGTGCTCGTCAAGACGGCCAGGGCGACTGCCTTGAGTCCGAACACTCCGCCAGGAGGATGACGCCGACCCATCACGTCGCTTCGAGGGCGAGCCTTTCAATCGCGCAACGTCGTTTCCGCTAGCAACTCATCCAGCGTTGACGCGAACGCTTCGTACGGCCCGGCTCCCTCCATCCGCGCGCGCAACGCTAGGGACCCGTCCGCCTGCACTTCCGCGAACAGGAAGGTGGGCGTGGTGGAGACGCTGAGGCCCTCCGCGTACTCCATATCGGCCAGAACCCGCGTCGTCACAGCATCGCCGTCAATACAGGCTTCAAAAGCAGCCGTGTCGAGGTCCAACGATGCTGCCGCCTCCAGTAGCCCCGGCCTGGACAGATCTTCTGCCGCCGCGAAGAGCCGGTCGTGCATTCCCCAGTAGTCACCCTGGTCGCCGGCACACTCGACTGCCGTCGCCGCCTGGAACGCTAACGGGTGAATGCGTTCTAGCGGGTAGTGGCGCAGGATATACAAGACGCGACCGTCGTCAACGAAGTCCTCTATCAGGCGCGGATACACCTCTTGTGCGTGCCGGGCACAAAACGGGCATTCCAGATCCGAGAACTCCACCAGCGCCACTCTGGCCCCAGGATCGCCTCGCTGGCCGGCCGTCGGCGGCGACGAGACAATCTCACCTGCAAGACGCTCTACCGGTGGCCCCGCCTCGGACTGTCCCGAACGGCTGTCCAGAACTCCCCAGACCACCGCCGCCGCGGCAACGATAACGGCTACAACCGATATCCTCTCCAGAAGGCTGCCCACCAAACCATGTCCTCCATGAGCGTTCCCTCAGTCCGGCACCGGACGTTCGGCATGTGTTATCACGAGCGTTTCTACCGGCCCGCGCCGCAACCGTAGCTTCAGCCCGAGTTGTTCTTCCAGGGCCGCGAATCGCGAGGGCCCCGTCTCTTGGCCATTCGCGTCGAACCCCCACGACGGGTCGAAGAACGAGAACTCGAAATCGAACCGGCCTACGATACCAGTCTCGTCCCTCACGGGATGCTCCGATTCCCAGGATAACTCCTGAGCGAAACCCGCCATCGTCATCGCGCCGATCCGCCAAGTCCAAGTACCGCTCGAGTCTACAAACAGTCGGTTCCCGCAGTGCGGTCCCGTCGGCACGGCCGTAGGCGGACCATTTCTTTCTCGGCGCTTCCTTTCCTCCTCCCGGTACGCATCACAGTCCTCAATCGCGGCTGCGGTCATTGCCATAGTGGAGTCCTTAGCGGAGCCCACCGTCTCCAACGCGTAGTAGGGCAGTGCCTGCGTTTCCCACCGCACACGCAGCCCGAAGTAGTCCTCCAGAAGGAACCGCAGCATCTGTCTGCTAGGTAGCAACCCGTTCGGAGTTGTTGCCACGATGTCGAAGCGATCGCGACGCATCCAATCGGAGACACCACGCAGACGATTCACCTCGATGGGACCATAGGTGTTCCGGATTAAGGATTGCACCGTGACGTTTCGATTCGTGAAACGTCCAGGGCCCGAGTCATCCCGCCGCACGCCGTCCATCCCTTGGCGTCCTGGTGGACTCGGCTTGATGGATACGACGTCGAACCGTTCGTCGTCTGCTGGGGGTTGCGGTTGAACCGCAACCCCCAGCAGAGACCAGAGTCCGATCACCACACCGACGCGGCTCAGCATGATCTAGCCACACCCAGAAACTGTGGGCGGCACGGGATAGGAGCTGCACCCGCCCCCGCCGCCGGCATAGCGGGGGTATCTGCAGTTGTAGTTGCAGTTACAGACTTGCTGGCCTCCGCCTCCGTAGCAGGTGCGGATGTAATCGGTGCAGATTTGGCCGTCCCGGCGCGCGCAGACGGCATCGCAGATGGACGCAGTGCAGACTGTTGACTGTGCGCTTGCTGGGCTATCCACGAACCAGACCGCCACCGCAACAAAGAAGAGCGCCGTCGCAAAGTTCCTGATTGTTCTCATGGTCACAGATCCTCCCTTCCGAAAGTTGGTTTTAGCCTGCGCCACACAGAGAGGGAACCCCAGCGTTGACAGGCAGGGGCGGGTGTGGTAAGAGGACGCGAAGCTTAAGACGGGCGACGGGCGACGGGCGACGGGCGGGCGACGGGCGGGCGACGGGCGACCACATAACGCCGCACCATAGAACACCGGATCGGCGAATGTCAAGGAGAAGAGTTACGTCGTCCGGGGGCGTACAACTTCAGATCCACGATGCGTTCGATCTCGTCGAGCGAGACCGTGTCCGCCGTCGCCCGAAACGTGTGGCAGCACCCGTCGTCGCCGGCAGCCCCGCCGCCAACGCCCGCCGCTTGACCCATCGCCAACACCGCCCGCCAGACTGAGCGGCCGGCCGCTCAGCCGGCCGACCCGGTCGACGCTCTGAAACAGCGGCTCCTTCGCGTCCCCGATGCCGCCGGCGGCGATGTAACGCCTCGACCGCCTCCTCGGCCCGGTGGTGCGCCGGCACGTCGTGGCGCTTGCCGCCCCTTCTCGCGCAGCCGCAGCCACCCCCGCACACCGTCCCGCGCCTTCGCGGCCAGCCGGCGCAGACCGTCGGCCAGGGCGAGCTGGCGCTCGGCGAGCCAGTCGCGAGGAACTGGCCGGTACCGGCAGGTTGCGGTCGGCCTCCGGGACGGCGGGAACCGACAGCAGCGTCCTCCGGATATCGCCGTAGCGGCGCGACCCGCGCCAGCCAGACGTCGCCGGCGCGGAACGCGTCGCGCAGGTGGAACAGCACCGCCGGTCTCCCAGAGGCGGGGATCCGCTTGGGCGCGCAACCGCCGGCTCCACTTCGAGTTCGGCCGCAGGAAGCCGGTCGGCCGCGCCCGTGCCGTCGCTGCTGCACGCGCGTCCATCGGCGCCGGCCCTCGCGGCCAGCACCACGGCCGCGAGGGCCGCTTCGTAGACGCCGTCCGCAAGTTGGCTCGCGAGGCCGAAGGGGTTGCGGGAGGGAACCGAGACGCGGGTGCTCGCTCAGATCACGATGCGCTCGATCTCGTCGAGCGAGATCGTGTCCGCCGTCCGGTCGTAGAGTTTCGTCGTCTTCGGCGACGCATGGCCGGCGATCCGCTGCGCGTGCTCCAGCGTCCCCCCATTCGACAGGTACGCCGTGATCCCCGTCGCCCGAAACGTGTGACAGCACGTCGTCGCCGGCAGCCCCGCGCCCGCGGCCCGACGCTTGATCATCGCCAGCACGGCCCGACGCACGAGCGGACGCCCGCTCAGCCGCCCCGCCCGGTCGACGCTCTGGAACAGCGGCGCCCTCGCATCCTCAAGGCCGGCGACCGCGACGTACGCCTCGAGCGCCTCCTCGGCCCGGTGGTGCGCCGGCACGTCGTGCCGCTTCCCGCCCTTCTCGTACAGCCGCAGCCAGCCCCGCGTGCCCTGCCGGAAGTAGTCCTGGCGCCGCATCCCCACCGCCGCGCTCACCCGCGCGAAGCTGTACACCAGCACGCTCAGGAGCGCCCGGTCCCGCAGACCCACCACCGTCCCCGTGTCGATCCGGTCGAGGAGCGCCCGCGTCTCCGCCGGCGACAGCACCGGCGTCGCGCCCTTCGTCACGACGTGCTTCGGGCCCCGGACGGCCGCGGCCGGGTTCGCGGGCAGGACCTGGTGAACGACGAGCCAGTCGCAGAGCCCCCGGATCGCCGCCAGGTGCTGCTTCACGGTCGGCACCGCCCCCGGGTGCGTCCGGATGTAGGCTGCCACGTGGAGCGGCGCGATCGCCCGCAGCTCAAGCCCGCGAGCCCCGCACCACGCCAGAAACTGCCCCGCCGCCCGCGCGTAGGCCGCCCGCGTCCGGCCGTTCGCGATCGCGGCCGCGAAGAACTCCAGGAACCGCTCGACGGCCACCGGCCCCGCGTCGACGATCACCTCGGGCAGCGCGACCGCGGCCGCGCTGGGTCGCGCGAACTCCGGCCGATCGTCCGCCGGCCCCGGCACCAGGACCTCGCTCATCCCGACCTCTCCCCTTTCCCGACGAGCGCCTCGAAGCGCTCGTAGTCGTTCCCCAGGGCCTGCGCCAGCGCAAACAGCTTTCCCACGGCCCCCTTCGCGCTCCCGAACCGCACCTCGATCCGGTCCGCCCCGACCGTCACGCCCTCCGGGAGACCCGCGAGGCGCGCCTCGACCGCCTCGACCGGCACCACCACCCGGATCCCCGACACGCGCGCCGTCCGGAGCTCGGCGACCACGCGCGACCGCCGCTGCTCCTCGATCCGGAACGCGGCCTGCCGCCGCTGCTTCCGCAGCTGCCGCAGGAGATCGGTCCGCCGCAGCACGCGCGAGTACCCGGCGAGCTCGGCCCCGAACGTCCGCATGAGCTGCGCCGCCCGCGCCCGCGACACCCCGAACAGCCGCTCGACGTCCCGCCGCGTCAGCAGATCCCGGTCCAGCCGCTCGAGCTGCCGGATCGCGTCCGGGATCGCGAGCAGCCACCGCGGCTTCGGCGGCATCTGTACTTCCTCACTCCCTCACCAGCCGATGAACAGCCCGACGCGCCGAAGCGTGAACGCCCACGCGCCGTCCGACGCGCGGGCCGGCCCCCAGGCCGGGTGGACGTCCGGCTCGCCGGCCGGACCCGGCGACCGAGGTGCTCGTGCCCGCGCGCAGGGAGACGCGCACGGCCTCCCGGCGGACGACCGGCACCGCGACGCCGGCCGGGACGGCCCGGACGCCGGCGTCGCGGCTCAGGCAGCCGTACGGCCCGACGCGCCGGATGTCGGCCGCCAGACCGCCGAATCCCCCGGTGAAGGCGACGTCCTCGGCGTCGAAGCGCATCCCGCCGCCGAGGGCGACCTGCGCGGCCGCCAGCGTCGCCGCCGCGGCGATCAGGAGGGCCACGAACACGGCGATTCCCGGTCCGGTCCGAACCCCCCGGCCGACGGCGGCCGCGGGCGTCAAGTTCCGGCGGGTATTATGGTTGGGAGGATCGGCGGCGCTCAACATACGCTCCACGTTAGTAGACGCTCAGCCAGAATACAAGATCCGGGTGCTGCGGGGGCGGGCTCGCGGCGAGGCGCCCATAAAGGGTATTATGGGTATCTTGTCGAGAGCGCCCCCGCTGGGGCTGCCACCGAACCGCGGTTCGAGCTTCGACGGTCCTCACATCCGAATGTCCAAGGGACGGCCCCGTCGAGCTAGCAGTACAGCACTATGCATATAGTACATCCTGCTATCATCATAGCAACATGATCACCGTAGCTCTGCTGAGCCAGAAAGGCGGCGCCGGGAAGACGACGCTGGCGTGCAGTCTCGCCGTCGAGGCGGAACGGGCCGGGCGCCCCGCAGTTGTGGTCGATCTGGATCCGCAGGCGAGTGCGGCGAAGTGGGCGGACCTACGAACAGCGGAGACGCCGGTGGTCACAAGCGCCCAGGCAGCACGGTTGGCGGCGGTACTCTCCGCCGCCCGGGCGGGTGGTGCACACGTTGTGTTCCTGGACACGGCGCCGCATGCAGCCGATGCAGCGCTGATGGCAGCTCGTGCGGCTGACCTGGCAATCATTCCGTGCCGACCGTCCACGGCCGACCTGCACGCCATCAGCGGGACGATCGATCTGACACGGCTGGCGGAAACACCGACGGCCGTGGTGATCAACGCGGCGCCCGTGAACAACCCCGTGGTGGGTCAGGCGCGGGCCGCAATCGCGGGCTACCAGGTCGAGGCGGTACCGGTGGTGGTGCATCAGCGCATCGATCATCAACACGCGTTCACCACGGGCCTGGCCGCGACGGAGTGGGCAGCGGGCAGCAAGGCCGCTGCAGAGCTGGCCGCGCTGGCCGAGTGGATTCATCATCATGCCGAAGCCAAGCATTGATCTTGCAACTGCTGTTCACGGGGCTGCACGCGGACCCGGACGCGGCCGCGAGGACGTAGGGTCCGGGGTCGAGAAACGGGCGGGCATTCTCGTACGCGTCGAGCGGAGCATGCGCCGGCAACTGCGGCGGATCGCCGTCGATGAGGACAGGACCTTGCAGGACGTCTGCATTGAAGCGTTCAAGCGGTTGATCGAGGAGCGCGGCAGAAGATAGCAAACACACATTCTAGATAGAGCTATCAAGCTAGCATCCTGTTCTGCTTGGGTCGCCATGACCTTGCACGACAACGACCAGAAGCACCGCGAGACACGGCTCGAGCGCAAGCGGGCGGAGGCGCGCGGGATCGAGCAGTTCCGGGAGCACATCGGGACGTCGGCGCCAGTGGCGACAACCCCACAAGCGTTCCACCACTGGACCCGCGACGACCAGCTCGACGCACTCCTCAAGACCCGCGACGGCGAGCCAGACACCGGGTTCATGATGCGGCTGCTCGCGCTGTGCACCCTGCCGCGGACGAACCCGGGTGACCGTCAGCAGTATCGCCGCGTCAACGGCCCGTTCACGCTCTACCTGATCGCCGGAGGCGGCTCGAAGCTGCCCTACGGGACGCTGCCGCGCCTGCTCCTGGCGTGGGTCTGCACCGAGGCGGTGCGGACGCAGTCGCGGACCCTCGTCTTGGGACGGTCGCTGTCCGAGTTCATGCGGCAACTCGGGCTCAACCCGAGCGGCGGCTCGAAACGCGGGGATCGCACCCGCCTCCAGAATCAGATGGAGCGACTGTTCCACGCATCGGTAGAGCTGTCGCACCGCGACGAAGTAGGAGAGCAATTCGTCGCATCGCGCATCGCTGACCGGGGAGAGTTCTGGTGGAACCCTCGGCGGCCCGACGACCCAGTGCTCTGGGAGAGCAAGATCGAGCTCGGCGAGAAGTTCTTCGCCGAGATCATCGGCAGCCCAGTTCCGCTCGACCTGCGCATCCTACGAGCGATGAAGCGAAGCGCCCTCGGCCTCGACCTGTACCTGTGGCTGACGTACCGGCTCTTCGGATTGGCGGCCCCTCTGCGGTTGACCTGGCGGCAACTCTACCGGCAGTTCGGCGTGAACCCAGGCAAGACCGATCGGGAGACCGTGAACGACTTCCGGAAGAAGGTGTTACGCGAGCTGCGGAAGCTGCGGATCGCGTGGCCGATGCTCGAGTACCGAACACCACGCGGAGTGCTCGAGCTACATCCCTCGCCACCAGTCATCGATGCCCGGAAGCAAGGCGCCGCCAATCCTCGGCCGGGCGACACCGCCCACACGGCGCTCCGCCGGTACGTGTTCCGAGCGCTCGCCGAGCGCCCGGAACTGCTCGAACCCGACCAGATCGGCGAGCTAGCCGAAGCGGTCAAGACCGCGGCGGCCCGCGCTGGGATCCCCTACGACGCCGACACCGTCACAGCTGCAATCAACGCCGGCCGCGCTCTGGCACGGCACTGAAACGGCCCCACAACACCGGCCAGCCCGTAGGTGAAACGGCCCCACAACGTACAGGTAGATCAGAGCAAGTAGTTCGGAAAGAGCAAGTAGAGGGCCAGCCCAAGGCTGGCAACTCACTTCATCGAACCCATCAAACCCGTTTCGAGACGGGCCACCACGCGAGCTGCCAGTCGCGCAGGAGCAGGCTCAGCTCAGCGTCGGCGACCAGGAGGGCTTCGCGTCTCCACCCAAGGGCAGCGACACCAGCAGGCATCGCCGGAGAGTCGCTGCTACAGGCTGCGAGCCGCCAGATCGCCGGACGGGGTCATGAGCGACTACGGGCCCTCTCCCCGAAGAAACGTCGAGAGAGCGAGGAAGACGCTCAACAGGGTGAATCCGACCCCGATCATCCAGCGAAGCGTTCCGATCTCCCGCTGGAGGGACTGGACCGCGACAGCTAAGGTGTCGATCCGAGCGTTCGTCTCGGCGAACCGGCCGTTGGTCTCGGCGAACCGGGCGTTGGTCTCGCTGGTGAGGGTGTCGATCCGGGCGTTGACGTCGGCCCGGAGTTCCTTGACATCCGCCTGGAGTTCCCGGAAATCGGCGCGGATCGCCGTGGTGACGTTTTCGCCAGCCATGCTGGCGACGTCGGCGACGGCGTCGGCGACGGTGAGCGCATCGAGATTGAGCTTGGCGAGCGCCACGGCCAGCCCGCCCGACTGGTGGCGGGCAGGATCAGCAGACGCGATGTCCGTCATCGGGTTGTCTCCTTGGTGGCCGGCAGGTCGAACAGCTCGCGGTCGCGGTCCTTGACGAGGGCCTGGTCGAGGAGCTTCCAGAGGCTGGCCCTGGCGGTGTCGTTCTTCTCGGCCTGATTGAGGACGGCGGCGCCGGCGAGGATCTTGCGGCGGGTGTCGCGCTTTCGGGCCTCGGCGCGCCCTGCGGCGTGGAGCCGGGCGAGCTGGGCGTCGAGCTTCCGGCGCCGCTCCTCGAGCGTGGCGATCTGGTCTTTGAGGGAGCGCTGCGCGGCCATCGGGAGCAGCGTATCATAGGACGATCCACGGCGGGCAACCGCCGGGGCACCTGACGACCCGAGGGAGCCGAAAGGCGACGTAAGGGCGCACTTCCCCGTTTCCCTGTCGGGAAACGGCCGTGCGCGGAGACACCTGAGCGCCCATGGCGATCTGTCACGTGCGGTGTTCGAGCGGGAGCCGTGCCGGCGGGCAGTCGGGGGCGGCGAAGGTGGACTACGTCCTTCGGGAGGGGAAGTACGAGCGCGGCCGCGACGACCTGGTGGCGTCCGGCTCGGGGCACCTGCCGGCGTGGGCGGAAGGGGACGCGCGCGCGCTGTTCGCGGCGGCGGACGTGTACGAGCGTGCGAACGGGCGTCTGTTCGTGGAGGTGGAGAGCGCGCTTCCGAACGAGCTGGACGCGAAGCAGCGCGGGGCGCTGGTGCGTTCGTGGGTTGAGGAGCTGACGTCGGAGGGCCTGCCGCATGCGTATGCGGTGCACGCGGGGCGTCCGAAGTCACCGGGGGAGCCGGCGAACCCGCACGTGCACGTGGTGATCAGCGAGCGTGCGAACGACGGCGTCGCGCGGGACGCGGCGGGTTGGTTCCGTCGTGCGAACCGGAAGGACCCGGCGGCGGGAGGCGCGGCGAAGGACCGGCGGCTGAAGGACCGCTCGTGGGTGGAGGCGACGCGGGGCCGTTGGGAGCGGTTGGTGAACTCGCACCTGGAGCGGGCGGGGCGTCCGGAGCGGATCACGGCGGAGAGCCACGCGACGCGGATCGAGCGTGCGGAGGCGTCGGGCGATCGGGAGACGGCGGAGCACCTGCGGCGGCATCCGCCCGGGCGGCACCTGGGGCCAGCGGCGGCGGCGATGGAGCGAGCCCGAAAGGGCCGGCCGGGCCAGGAGACGGAGCGGGGGGAGCTGGCGCGAGCGACGGCGGTGGAGACGGCGCGGTTGCGGGAGGAGCTGGCGGCGGTGGACCGTCAGCTGCGGCGGTTGCGGGAGGAGTCGGAGCGTCCGCGGGGGGCGGAGACCCGTTCCCCGGCGGCGGAGACGCGCGAGGATGCCCCCAGGGCGCCTGGCGGCGCC
>JAJDVW010000048.1 GCA_022825925.1 Pseudomonadales bacterium
CCGTAGACCAGCGCGAGCGAGATTCGCTCGGCGAGCGAAGCGAGTGCCTCGCGGACAGGTTCCACCATGCCCACGGTCTTGCGCACCATTGCGCACACTTCCTTGAACACCGGATTGTCGGGGTTGGCTTGATAGTGCTTCCGGATCGCGGGGGACGGCCCCCAGGAAGAACAGGTGCACCGTCCCGGGTTCTTCGGCGGCGAACGGATTGTTCCCGGCGGCCTGACGGAGTTCGGCCAGGGTCAGGATGTGCACGGTCGTGTCTATCCCCACGCCGGACTCGAGCGCTGCCAGTATGGACGCGGCCGAGACCTCCCCGTCCGTGGGCTCGTCGAAGACGACGTTGCCGCTCTGGATGTAGGTACGCACGTCGCGGCACCCGATCCTCTCCAGGATGCGCCGGAGGTCCTCCATGGGGACCCGGTTCTTGCCGCCGACGTTCAGGCCCCGGAACAGGGCGACGCGTCTGACATCCACAGCGACACCTATGGCGCGCTGACCCTCGACCCCCGGCGACTCCGGGTCATGCCGGGAACGATCATGACCCGGGGCACGGGCGACGTCCTTCGCTGGCGCGCCTGGCGCCGGGGCGAGTTATCGTCGCGAGTAATCCACCGCGAGCCACGTCTCCGGCCGCACGGTGACCGTCAGGCTCGCCCCGGTGGGCATGCGCTCGGCGTAGACCTTGCCCTCCACCTCGCCGAGGTAGCGGGCGGCCAGTTCCAGGATGTCCTCGTCCGTGCCTGGCCGGACGCTCTCGACCGGCCCCTCCGCCGTGACGTAGGCGTACGGCGGCTCTTCGTTCTGCGCGCAGAGCGACACCCGGGTGCCCGCCTCGAGCAGCCGGGCCTTGCGGGAGTCGCGGCCGATCATGACCCAGAGGTTCTCGCCGGGGGCGTAGCAGTACCAGATGGGCGCGGTCAGCGGGCCCCGCCCCTCCTGGGGGATCGACAGGACGCCGACGTGCAGTCCGCTCAGGAAGGCTTCCTTCTCCTGCTGGTTCAAGGCCGTCATGGAGGTCTCCTTTTGGGCTCAGGCCGCCAGTTCGGACGCGCGCGCCCGTGCGATGACGTCGCGTACGGGATCGAGGGACGTTGCGGTGTCCCCGGCCAGCTCGCGTTCCGCGAACTGCTGGATGGCGATCTCGTGGTCGAAGAGGATCTGTACGGCATCGCGGTGCTCGTCCGGCGCCATCTCGAGGAGCCCCCGGAACCGCTCGATGGCGGGCTCGACGAGAGTCGCCATCTGCCGCAGGGCCTCGTCATGGGGCAACTGTCCGTACGCGGTGGCCGCTGCAGCGAGGTCCGGGCGCTTCTCTTCGGAGGCGGAGGCGTCGGCGTCCTCGGCGACGAGAGGCGCCAGGGTGTCGCCGGTCGCCCGCTCAAGTTCCCCGAGCACCTCCCACTTGGCGCGGTGGTCGAGATCGTCGGTCGCCGCGGCCAGCAGCTCGAAGAACTCCCTCCCCCACTGTTCTCCCTGCCACGCGTACAGGATGCCGTCCCGGTATTCCTTCAATGTAGTGGTCATGCCAGTGTCTTCCCTTGCGGACGAGGATGCTTCGCGCAAGCGTCACACGTTGCCGGAGGTCTGGTCAAATTCGCTCGTCACTTCCGGCGGTCCTGAGTATCCCGTTCGCCGTGTGCCTGCTCTTCAGGTGTCGGGGAATCGTCTTGCCGCCGCGCGTCCTCTTGAATCCCAAGCGCGCCAACTCGTTCGACGACCTTGCCGTAGAAACCCTCGGCCATGCGTCACGCGGTGGCATCAAGGGATGTCGACTCGCGCAGCGATGGACGGAATGAGCTGCTTGAGGGGCGTGGTGGCGAGGTCTCCGGGCTTGGATGGTTCTCGATGATGAGTTCAGGCGCCAGCTCGACCACCAACGACTCGAATTCATCCAGGCTGCTCGCTTCGATATGCAAGCCGTCGATGTCGCTGTCCGAATAGTAGACGTTGGCTTCGGAATCCCAGTGTGCCGCGACGAAGAAGGTGCGTTTCATGGGCGTCGGCTTCCGTATGAGTGGCGTGAGCAGAATAGCCCGTTTGGGTTGCAGGTTGGGCGGCGTGCTGCATGAGCCTGCGCCGGAGGGCAGGGCCAGGCGTGTGACACCTTCCCCTGCGATGGTCAAACGCCCACGTCCTCGCCGGCGTTCGTCCCACCCGACGCCGGGTGTATGACGCCCCCTCGCCAGCGTGGACGGCCCTATAATCTCGTCTTTCGCCGCGCGGATTCCCCCGATGGCGCTCGAAGTCATCGTCCTGGCCGCGGGTCAGGGCACTCGCATGCGCTCCAAACGGCCCAAGGTGCTGCACGAGATCGGCGGGCGTCCCATGCTGAGCCACGTCCTCGAGACCGCCCGCGCTTTGGCGCCGACGCGGCTGCATGCCGTGGTAGGCGCGGGCGCGGAGGAGATACGGGCGCGCTACGCGAGTACGCCGGACGTCTCGTGGGTGGAGCAGGAGGAGCAGCTCGGCTCCGGCCACGCCGTGCTCCAGGCTATGCCCGGTATCTCGGACGAGGCGACCGTGCTGGTGCTCTATGCGGACGTCCCGCTCGTCGGAGCGGCGACGCTGGAAGCGTGCGTGGCGGCGAGCGGCGAGCGCGGGGGCGTGGCCCTCGTCACGGCCGACACGCCGACGCCGGACGGCCTGGGCCGCATCGTGCGGGATGCCGACGGAGGCGTCGCGGCCATCGTCGAGGACCGGGACGCGACGGACGGGCAGCGCGCGATCACGGAGGTCAACACGGGCATCCTGGCGGCGCCGGCTACCCTGCTTGGCAGGCTCCTTGGAGAAGTCGGGAACGACAACGCCCAGGGCGAGTACTACCTCACCGACATCGTCGGCGGCGCGGTGGCGGCGGGGATTCCCGTGACGGGACTCGCGACGGACGATCCCGGCGAGATGCTCGGCGTCAACGACCGCGTCCAGCTCGCCGAGGCCGAGCGGCGCTACCAGCGGCGCAACGCGGAAGCCGCGATGCGCGCCGGCGTGACCCTGCGCGACCCGGCGCGGTTCGACCTCCGCGGGACGTTGCGGGCCGGCGAGGACTGCGTCATCGACGTCGGAGTCGTCCTGGAAGGCCGCGTGGAACTGGGTGCCGACGTCCGCGTCGGCGCGCACTGCGTCGTTCGCGACTCGGTCCTCGCCGACGGCGTGACGGTGGAGCCCCACACGGTGATCGACGGCGCCCGCATCGACCGGGGCGCGGCGGTGGGCCCGTTCGCGCGGCTGCGCCCGGGAACGGAACTCGGTGAAGACACGCGGATCGGCAACTTCGTCGAGACGAAGAAGGCGCGCCTCGGCGCCGGCACCAAGGCGAGCCACCTGGCGTACCTCGGCGACGCCTTCGTCGGCGAGCGCTGCAACGTGGGCGCCGGGACGATCACGTGCAACTACGACGGCGTGGACAAGCACGAGACGCGCATCGGCGACGAGGTGTTCGTCGGCACGAACGCGACGCTGGTGGCGCCCCTCGACGTGGAAGACGGCGCCTACATCGGCGCCGGCTCGACCATCACCACCCGGGTCGCGGCGGAGCACCTGGCGGTCGGACGCGCCCGTCAGCGCAACATCAAGGGCTGGAAGCCGCCGGCCAAGAGGAAGCGGTAGGCCGCCGGCGTGTGTGGAATCGTCGGCGCGGTCGCGTACCGCAACGTCCCGGGCATCCTGCTGGAGGGCCTGCAGCGCCTCGAGTACCGCGGCTACGACTCGGCCGGCCTCGCCGTCGTGACCGACGATCCCTGCATCGACCGCCGCCGCACGGAAGGCAAGGTGGCGATGCTGGCGGACAGCCTGCGGGAACGGCCCGTGCGCGGCACCACGGGCATCGCACACACGCGGTGGGCGACGCATGGGGTGCCGAGCGAGGCGAACGCGCACCCGCACCTCTCGAACGGCCGCATCGCGCTCGTGCACAACGGCATCATCGAGGGCTTCGAGCCGCTCCGCGACGAGATGATCGCGGCGGGCTACCGCTTCGAGTCGGAGACCGACGCCGAGGTCATCGTCCACCTGATCGACTACTACTACGAGCGGGAACGGGACCTGCTCGCCGCGGTGCGCGCGGCGGTCCAGCGTCTCGAAGGCGCCTATGCGATCGGGGTCATCTGCCGCGACGAGCCGGGGCGGATGGTCGGTGCGCGCCTCGGCAGCCCGCTGGTCATCGGCGTCGGCATCGAGGAGAACTTCATCGCCTCGGACGTGCTGGCGCTCCGGCCCGTGACGGACCGGTTCATCTTCCTCGAGGAAGGGGACCTGGTGGACATCCGCAGTGACTCGATCGGGGTGTGGAGCGCGGCGAACGAGACGGTCGTGCGGGCGACGGTCCGGGTCGAGCACGTCTTCGACGAGGTCGACAAGGGCAACTACCGCCACCACATGCAGCGCGAGATCCACGAGCAGCCGCGCGTCGTGCGCGACACCCTGGAGGGCCGTCTCGGCCGGACGCGGGTGCTCGAGCCGGCGTTCGGCGTGCGGGCGCCGACGGTCCTCGACGACACCGATGCCGTCACGCTGGTCGCCTGCGGGACGGCGTACTACGCGGCCTGCATCGGGCGGCACTGGATCGAGCAGTACGTGGGGATCCCGGCCCAGGCGGAGATCGCGAGCGAGTGGCGCTACCGTTCGGTGTCCGCGCTGCCGGGGAGCCTGTTCCTGACGCTCTCCCAGTCGGGGGAGACGGCGGACACGCTGGCGGCGCTCCGGATCGCGAAGCAGGCGGGGTTCGCGCACACGGCGACGGTGTGCAACGTGCCGATGAGCTCGCTGGTGCGCGAGTCGGACATGGCCATCATGCTGGAGGCGGGGGCGGAGATCGGCGTTGCCTCCACCAAGGCGTTCACGGCGATGCTCGCGGACCTCCTCATGTGGACGATCCTGCTCGCCCGCCGGCGGGGCATGACGCAGGAACGGGAGGCCGAACTGGTCGGCGCGCTTCACGGCCTCTCCGATGCGGTGGACGAGGCGCTTCGGCTCGACGACCGCCTCCGGTTGCTCGCGGAGGAGTTCGTCGAGCGGCGTCATGCCCTGTTCCTGGGCCGGGGGCCCCACTTCCCGGTGGCCCTCGAGGGCGCCCTCAAGCTCAAGGAAATCTCCTACGTCCACGCCGAGGGCTATCCCGCCGGGGAGCTCAAGCACGGGCCGCTGGCGCTCGTCACCGACGAGATGCCCGTCGTGGCGGTGGCGCCGAACAACGACCTCTTCGAGAAGACGCGCTCGAACCTGCAGGAAGTGCGCGCCCGGGGCGGTCGCCTGTACGTGTTCGCGGATTCGGAGACCGGCTTCGAGGAAGCGCCGGGCGTGGACGTCATCGAGGTCCCGAGGGTGCACGAGGCCATCGCCCCGATCGTGTACACCGTCCCCCTGCAACTGCTCGCCTATCACGTCGCGGTGCTGAAGGGCACCGACGTGGATCAGCCGAGGAATCTCGCGAAGTCGGTGACGGTCGAGTAGCCGTTGGACATCACCCATATCCTCGACGGTCTGAACGAGCGTCAGCGCGAAGCGGTGACGGCGCCGGTCGGCAACCTGCTGGTCGTGGCGGGCGCCGGCAGCGGCAAGACGCGCGTCCTCGTGCACCGGATCGCCTGGCTGATCGAGGCGGAGGGCGCGAGTCCCCACAGCGTGCTGGCGGTCACGTTCACGAACAAGGCCGCGGCGGAGATGCGCTCCCGGACGGAGGCCCTCCTCGACGCGCCGCCCCGCGCCATGTGGGTGGGGACCTTCCACGGCATCGCGCACCGGCTGCTCAGGATGCACTGGCAGGACGCGGGTCTGCCGCAGAACTTCCAGATCATCGACTCCGACGACCAGCAGCGGCTGGTGCGCCGGGTGCTGCGGTCGCTGGACCTCGACGAACAGCGCTGGCCGCCCCGCCAGGCCTGCGGGTTCATCAACAAGCAGAAGGACGAAGGTCGCCGGGCGCGCGAAGTGGTGACCGGGGAGGACCATTACCTCGTCACCCAAAAGAAGATCTATGAGTCCTACGAGGAGGTCTGCCGGGCCGGCGGCGTCGTCGACTTCGCCGAGCTCCTCCTGCGCTGTCACGAGATGTGGCTCGAACGGCCGGACGTGCTCGAGCACTACCGGAACCGCTTCGCCCACGTCCTGATCGACGAGTTCCAGGACACGAACACGATCCAGTACGCCTCGGTGCGGGTGCTGGCCGGGGACCGGAGCAGCGTCATGGCGGTGGGCGACGACGACCAGTCCATCTACGGCTGGCGCGGCGCGAAGATCGAGAACATCCACCGTTTCTCGCAGGACTTCCGGGACACCGGGATCATCCGCCTCGAGCAGAACTACCGCTCCACGGGCACGATCCTGAAGGCGGCCAACGGGCTCATCGACAACAACACCGACCGCCTCGGCAAGGAACTCTGGACCGCGTCGGGCGATGGCGACCCGATCCTCGTCCACGATGCCTACAACGAGGTGGAGGAGGCCCGGTTCGTGGCGGACCGGTCCCACGAGTGGATCGACGGCGGCAACGGCGCCGACGAGATCGCCGTGCTCTACCGGTCGAACGCGCAGTCCCGCCCCCTCGAGGAAGCGTTCCTGCGGGCGGACATCCCCTACCGGATCTACGGCGGCCTGCGCTTCTTCGAGCGCGCCGAGATCAAGAACGCCCTCGCCTACATGCGCATGATGAACCAGCGCCACGCGGACGTCGCCTTCGAGCGGATCGTCAACCTGCCGCCGCGGGGCATCGGCCCGAAGTCGGTCGACGCCGTCCGTGTCCTCGCCCGGGAGCGCGGCGTCTCCCTCTGGCAGGCGGCCAAGGAGGGGATCGCGGACGGGGGTCTCCGGGGCCGGACCGCATCGGTGTTCGCTGCGTTCCTTGCGTTGATCGACGACATGGCGGCGGAGGCCGGCACGCATTCGCTGCGCGAGATCGCCAGGGTCTGCGTCGAGACCAGCGGCCTGGTGGACTACCACAAGAAGGAGCCGGGGGAGCGAGGCCTCGCGCGCAAGGAGAACCTGGAGGAACTGGTCGCCGCGTGTCGGCGCTTCGAAACCGAGCGCACCTTCCCGCTGGACCCGCGCGGCGACGGTGGCGACGAGGAGGCGGGCTCGGTGCTCGACGACTTCCTGGACCAGGCGGCCCTCGAGTCCGGCGAGTACCAGGCCGAAGCCGGGGCCGCGGTGCAGATGATGACCCTGCACTCCGCGAAGGGCCTGGAGTTCCCGCTGGTCTTCATCACCGGGCTGGAGGAAGGCCTGTTCCCGAGCAAGAACTCCGACGGCGAGCCTGGACGGATGGAGGAAGAGCGCCGCCTGGCCTACGTCGGCATCACGCGCGCGATGCGGCAGCTCTATCTGACGCGCGCGGAGACGCGGTGGATGTATGGTACGGACTCGTACAATCCGGCGTCCCGGTTCCTGTTCGAGCTGCCGGACGACACCTGGCAGGAGGTGCGGCTGGGCGGCGCCGTGAAGCGCGCCCGGTTCGGCGCGCCGACCCCGCGCGCCGTCGACGCGGAGGACGGCGCGCTGCGCATCGGGCAACGGGTGCACCACGGCAAGTTCGGCGAGGGGATCGTGATGCAGAGCGAGGGACACGGGGAACGCGCCCGCGTGCAGGTGAACTTCGCGGAGGCGGGGGCGAAGTGGCTGATGCTGGGCTTCGCCAACCTGGAGACGCTGGACTGAGGAAGAACATGGACATGCGAAACGCGCTGCGCGTCATGACGGTTGCCGTCCTGGTGGGGACTCTGGGGACGCTCGGCGCCTGCGCGCCGGAGGCCGGGGAACCTTCGGCGGCGGATGCCGGCGCTGCGGCCGAGACCCGCACCTTCGACTGGAAGCTCGTGACCACCTGGCCGAAGAACCTCCCGGCTCTCGGCACCGCGCCGGAACGCCTGGCGGAGATCGTCGGGGAGATGTCCGCCGGTCGTTTCACGATCAAGGTGTATGCCGCGGGCGAACTGGTCCCCGCCTTCGAGGTCTTCGACGCGGTCGCGGAGGGGAGCGCCGAGATGGGCCACGGCGCCGCGTACTACTGGCGCGGCAAGGCCCCGATCGCCGCCATCTTCGCCACGGTGCCGTTCGGCATGAACGCCCAGGAGATGAACGGCTGGCTGCACTACGGCGGCGGCCTCGAACTCTGGCGCGAACTCTACGAACCGTTCGGCGTGGTCCCGCTCGCGGCCGGCAACAGCGGCGTGCAGATGGCCGGCTGGTTCAACAAGGAGATCAACTCCCTCGAAGACCTCCAGGGGCTCAAGATGCGGATCCCCGGGCTCGGGGGCGAGGTGCTGCAGCGCGCGGGCGGCGTGTCCGTGGCGATGCCGGGCTCGGAGATCTTCACCTCCCTGCAGACCGGCGTCATCGACGCGACGGAGTGGGTCGGCCCGTACAACGACCTCGCGCTCGGGCTGCAGGAGATCGCGCGGTACTACTATTACCCGGGATGGCACGAGCCGGGCCCGGCCATCGAGGCGCTGGTCAACCGGGAAGCCCTCGACTCGCTCCCGCCGGACCTCAGGGCGATGCTCGAGACCGCCTGCCGGGCCGTCAACCAGGACATGCTGGACGAGTTCACGGCGCGCAACGCCGCTGCGCTCCGGACGCTCGTGGAAGAACACGGCGTCGAGGTACGCCGCCTGCCCGACGACGTCCTCGCGCGCTTCGCGGTGCTGTCGGAGGAAGTGCTCGACGAGACCGCGGTGACCGACGAGCTGTCGCAGCGGATCCTCGATTCGTACCGGGCGTTCCAGGAGAGCGTGCGGGACTACCACGCCATCACGGAACAGGCGTATCTGGACACGCGGGATGGCGTCGACCGCTGATGGCAAGGGAACTGGTGTCTCGGCTGAGGCGCATCCTGACCGCGTTGGGCGAGGCGCGGCGTCCCGGCGACCTCGCCACGCGCCCGGGCTACCGGCTGCATCCGCTGAAGGGCGACATGGCCGGACTGTGGAGCATCAGCGTGTCGGGCAACTGGCGCGTGGTGTTTCGGTTCGAGGACAGCGAGGCCGTGGATGTGGACTTGGTGGACTACCACTGAGACGAGGAGGAACGGACGATGGCGATGCTGAACCCCTGCCACCCGGGTGAGACGCTGCGCGACGATCTGGCGGCGGCCGGGCTGACCGTGACGGAAGCCGCGGCTCGACTGGGCTGCACGCGGCAGGCGCTGTCGCGGCTCCTGAACGGCAAGGCGGGGATCTCGCCGGCGATGGCCATTGCTCTGGAGGGCATGGGCTGGAGCAACGCGGCCTACTGGATGCGGTTGCAGGCGGCCTACGAACTGGCACGGGAGCGTCGCCGACAGGCGGCCTGAGAGCGGGGCGGAGATCGAGCGTATCGCCGCGAAACTGCTACCCGATCAGGCCGACTGATTGGCGGCCGACCGTTCCCGGACCCCGGGTTCTCAATACAACACCCCCGGCAACCACGTCGCGAGCTCCGGCCAGAACGCCAGCACCCCCAACAACCCCAGCTGCAGCACGATGAAGGGCGCCACCCCCCGGTAGATGTCGAGCGTCGCCACCTCCGGCGGCGCCACGCCCCGGAGGTAGAAGAGCGAGAACCCGAAAGGCGGGGTGAGGAACGACGTCTGCAGGTTCACGGCGATCATCACGCCGAGCCACACCGGGTCGAGGCCCATCGCCAGCAGGACGGGCCCGACGATGGGGACCACGACGTAGGTGATCTCGATGAAGTCGAGCAGGAAGCCGAGCAGGAAGATCACCACCATCACGATGACGGTCGCTCCGAGCACGCCGCCCGGCATGTCGGCGAAGATCTCGCCGACCAGTTCGTCGCCGCCGTAGCCGCGGAAGACGAGGGAGAACACCGAGGCGCCGATCAGGATGAAGAAGACCATCGAGGTGGTCTTCACCGTCGAGACGCCGATCTCGCGCAGCACGGACCACGACAGGGCGCGGTAGGCGACCGCCAGGAGGAGCGCGCCCATGGCGCCGACGCCGGCCGCCTCGGTCGGGGTGGCGTAGCCCGCGAGGATCGAGCCGAGCACGGCGGCGATGAGCAGGATCGGCGGGGCGAGGCCCCGGATCAGTTGGCGCAGCGGCACGGCCGGAGGATCGTCGTTGGATGCCGGGTCGCGCCGCGCCGGCGCCCGCTCCGGCCGGAGGAGCGCCGTCACCGCGATGTAGCCGAGATAGAGTCCCACGAGCACCAGGCCGGGAATGAGCGCGCCCGCGAAAAGATCCCCGACGGACACCGTCTTCGGCGAGAACACCCCGAGGCTGAGCTGCGCCTGCTGGTAGGCGCTCGACAGCACGTCGCCGAGCAGGACGAGCGCGATCGACGGCGGGATGATCTGGCCGAGCGTCCCGGTCGCGCAGATCGTGCCCGTCGCGAGCTTCGGGTCGTAGCCGTGGCGCAGCATGGTGGGCAGCGACAGGAGGCCGAGCGTCACCACGGTCGCGCCGACGATGCCGGTGCTCGCGGCCATCATCATGCCGACCACCGTCACGGCGATGCCGAGGCCCCCGTGCACGCGTCCGAGCAGCGCCGACAGGCTCTCGAGCAGGGTCTCGGCGATGCGCGTGCGCTCGAGGGTCACGCCCATCGCGACGAAGAGCGGCACCGCGATCAGGGTCTGGTTGGTCACGATGCCGAACAGCCGCCCCGGGAGGAAGCCGAGGTCCTTCAAGTCGAACACGCCGAAGGCCGCGCCGCCGAAGGCAAAGAGCAGCGCGACGCCGGCGAGGGTCGCCGCCACCGCGTAGCCGGCCAGGAGCGCCGCGAAGACCGCGGCGAACATCAGCAGCGGCAGGAATTCGATCACCCGCGCAGCGTCCGGAACTCGCGTACCGACAGGACGGCCGCCTGAGCGAGGAGCATCGCGGCGGCGAGCGGGATCAGCGTCTTGAGGGCGAACACCGCCGGGATCCCGCCGACCTCCTGCGAGCCTTCGAGGACGGCCCAGGAACTCGCGACGTAGTCGAGGCTCGTGAAGAAGATCGTCACGCACAGCGGCGCCGTCAGGGCGAGATGCCCGACGAGGTTCACGACGGCGCGGGCGCGGGCCGACATCCGCCCGTACAGGACGTCCACCCGCACGTGACCGTCGTGCTGCGCCGTGTAGGCGAGGCCCAGCATGAACACCATGCCGTGCATGTAGATCACGGACTCCTGGAGCATGATGGCGCTCGTGTCGAAGCCGTAGCGCAGCACGACGACGACGCACGTCGCCGCGATCATCGCGAAGGTCAGCCACGCGACCGCGCGGCCGGTCCAGTCGATGGCCCGGTCGATCATGCGGCCGCGCGTCCCGGGAGGGCGTACTCGAACACCGCCCCCGCGAAGAGCGCGAACCCCACCCAGGTGTTGTTGCGGAAGGCGGCGAAGCAGCGGGACTCGTCGCGGTCCCGGATGAGGCGCTGCTGGTAGAGGA
Organism: Pseudomonadales bacterium; assembly: GCA_022825925.1. Taxonomy (GTDB): domain Bacteria; phylum Pseudomonadota; class Gammaproteobacteria; order Pseudomonadales; family Azotimanducaceae; genus VXNE01. The sequence goes on from JAJDVW010000048.1 coordinate 11,366, forward strand.
AGAGCGCCCCGGCGGCGGCGAGGGCGGCGAACCACGGGAAGCCCAACCCGGCATGCACGCCGAGCAGGACCAGCATCCCGAGCGCCGCCGCCTGCAGCGCGCCAATCATCGCGCGGTCGGCGCGGCCGAACAGGATGGCGATCGACTTGATGCCGGCCCGAATGTCGTCACGCCGGTCGACCATCGCGTACTCGGTGTCGTAGGCGACGATCCAGAGCAGGCTCGCGAGGAACAGGAGCCACCCCAGGGCCGGTACCTCTCCCGTGACCGCCGCGAACGCCATCGGGATGCCCCAACTGAACGCCACCCCGAGCACGAGCTGCGGCAGGTGCGTGTAGCGCTTCATGAAGGGGTACGCGACGGCGATCACGATGCCCGCGACAGAGAGCAGACGCGCCGGCGTGTTGAGCGTCATCACCACCGCGAGCGCCAGCAGCGCGAGCACCGCGAACAGCACGCCGGCCTCGGTGCGGGACACGCGGCCGGTGGCGAGCGGCCGGTCGGCCGTGCGCGTCACGTGCGGGTCGAAGTCCCGGTCGGCCATGTCGTTCACCACGCACCCGCCGGCCCGCATGAGGAACGTCCCGGCCACGAACGCCGCGACGATCGGCCAGGGCGGCGTCCCCTCGGCGGCGATCCAGAGCGCGGCGAGGGTCGGCCAGAGCAGGAGCAGGGTGCCCACGGGCCGGTCGAGGCGCATCAGTTGGACGTAGGCGGCCAGTCTGCCGGGCATGGGCGAGGGCGGACGGGTTATCCTTCGGGGCCGCGAGTGTGTCGGATTTGCGCCGCGAAAGCGAAGGCGAGAAAGCGCAAGGCGAGAGAGAGAGAGAAGTAAGGAACGGCAAGCGACCGTGAAGAAGTGGCAGTGCATCGTCTGCGGCTGGATCTACGACGAGGCAGAGGGATACGAGGATGACGGCATCGCCCCGGGGACGGCCTGGGAAGACGTGCCGGAGGATTTCGTGTGTCCGGAGTGCGGGGTCGGCAAGGAAGATTTCGAGATGATCGAGATCGGCTGAGCGGAGCGGCACCCGTCCGCCGGTAATGAGGGGGAAGAGCGGATGAGTGAGAACAGCATGTGGAGCCGGATCATCGGGCTGCCGTTGCACTGGCAGATCGTGGCGGCACTGGTCCTCGCGGCACTGGTCGCGTGGCCGTCGACGCCGGAGACGACGATCTTCGGCCTGTCCCTCGTGGACACCCTCGACTTTTTCGGCGGGCTCTTCATCAATGCCCTGAAGATGGTGGTCGTGCCGCTCATCCTGTCGTCCATCATCGTCGGCGTCGGCAACATGGTGAGCGGCGGGGCCTTCGGGCGGGTCGGGGGCAAGACCATCGTCTACTACCTGGTCACCGGCGGCCTGGCGATCCTGACGGGTCTCGTGCTGGTCAACCTGGTGGCCCCGGGCGAGACCGAATCGGCCCGCGCGATGCGCAACGCGTTGCCGGACGCCACGGGTGTGATGGCGAGCGTCGAGGGACGCGGCCTGGGAGACCTGATCGGCGTCATCTCCCGCGCGGTGCCCTCGAACATCCTGGAAGCGGCGGTCGAGACGCAGCTCCTGGCGCTCATCTTCGTCGGCGTCGTGTTCGGCTACTTTCTGTCGAAGCTGACGGGGTCCGGCGGGGACACCCTCCGCAACTTCTGGGAAGGCGTGCACGACGTGATGATCATGATCACGATGTGGGTCATGCGCTTCGCGCCGATCGGGGTGTTCGCGCTGGTCGGCAAAACGTTCATCGTGTCCGGGTTCGGCGTGCTCGGGGCCCTGCTGCTCTTCTTCCTGACCGTGCTCGGGGCGCTCGCGATCCACTTCTTCGGGTGGCTGCCGCTGCTGCTCAGGCTGCTCGGCGGCCTGCGGCCGTACGCCTATTACGGGAAAATCCTGCCGGCGCAGTTGACCGCGTTCTCGACAGCGTCGTCGTCCGCCACGCTGCCCATCAGCATGAAGAGCGCCCAGGACGCCGGGGTATCCAGGCGCGTCACGAGCTTCGTCCTGCCCCTCGGCGCCACGGTCAACATGGACGGCACGGCGCTCTACGAGTGCGTGGTCGTCATCTTCATCGCCCAGGTCCTGGGCGTGGAACTGAACTTCATCCAGCAGTTGCTGATCGTGGTGATGGCGCTCCTGACGTCGATCGGCGTCGCCGGCATCCCGTCGGCGAGCCTCGTCGCGATCGCGCTCATTCTCCCGGCGGTCGGCCTGCCGGCGGAGGCCATCGCGATCGTGCTGGCCGTGGACCGGGTGCTCGACATGTGCCGGACGGCGGTGAACGTCACGGGCGACCTCTCCGTCACGGCGCCGGTGGCGAACGGCGAGGGCGAAGAGCTGCCATTCGCGCAAGCCCGCCCCGCTGCGGCGTGAAGGCCCGCGAAATGACGGCAGCGGACGCGGGAGCCATGCACCGGGCGGCAATCCCGGTGATCGAAGCGGACCGCCTCGAAGCGGACGGCATCGCCGCCCTCGAAGAGGCCGGCTGCCTGATAGTCACCGGGGTCGCCGGGCGTGGGGAGCGGGAGCGGCTGCGCGCGGAGCTGGCTCCGTACATGGAGCGGGCCCCCGTCAAGGCGGGCAACGACCCGAAGGAATTCCTGCCGGAGTGCACCCGCCGCATCATCGGCCTCGTCAGGCGTTCCGAGGTCGTGCGTGACTGGGTCATGCACGCCATGCCGAGGCGGCTCTGCGACCACTTCCTGCAGCCGAACTGCGACGCCCGTTACCAGTTGCATCTCACCGCCGCCCTGGAAATCGGCCCCGGCGCGCGCCGGCAGCTCCTGCACCGGGAGGAGGACACGCTCCCGTACTTTCCCCTGCCGCGGCCCAACCTGGTGCTGGCCACGATGTGGGCCGTGTCGGACTTCACGGCGGACAACGGCGCAACGCTGCTGGTCCCCGGCAGCCATCGCTGGCCCAAGGGGCGCCGCCCGCGGGAGGAGGAAATCGCCATCGCGCCCATGGAGGCCGGTTCGGTGCTGGTCTGGCTGGGCGGAACGCTCCACGCGGCCGGAGCGAACGTCTCGGACGACTGGCGCTACGGCGTCATCCTGACGTACTCGGTCGGCTGGGTACGCCAGGAGGAGAACCAGGCCCTGGCGGTACCGGACCAGGTCGCCCGCGAGTTGCCGAAGGACCTGCTCGACATGATCGGGCACACGACGAACGGCCTGCTGGGGATCTCCGACCGGTTTTCCGACCGGGCGCCGGAATACGACGGGATCATGGAGATGAACCGGTAGCGCCCACGGCCGGCATTGGTGTGATGGACCGAAGATCGACCACCCCGCCCGAGGTCCGCCCGGACCGGCGCCTGGACGGCAAGGTCGCGATCGTCGTCGGCGCGGGCCAGACGCCGGGCGAGACCACGGGCAACGGGCGCGCCGCGTCGATCCTCTTCGCGCGTCACGGCGCCCGCGTCCTCCTTGTGGATCGCGACCTTGGCGCCGCCGAGGCGACGGCCGCGATCGTTCGCGACGAGGGCGGCGAGGCGGAGTCGATGGAGGCGGACGTCCTCGACGAGGAGGCGTGCCGGACGATCTCGGAGACCTGCGTGGCACGCTTCGACCGCATCGACGTGCTGCACTACAACGTCGGCATCGGCGAGAACGACGCCGGTCCGACGTCCCTCGACGCGGCCGACTGGGACCGGATCCACGGCACGAACGCGCGTGGCGCCTTCTTCTGCGCGAAGCACGTGCTGCCGGTGATGCGGGAACAGGGCTCGGGGTGCCTGCTCTTCGTCTCCTCGGCGGCGGCGGAGGCGTCCACGGGCCTGGTCGCCTACAAGACCTCGAAGGCGGCGCTCAACGCGCTCTCGCACGGGATCGCGACCGGCAACGCGCGTTACGGCATTCGCAGCAACATCATCATGCCGGGCCTCATGAACACCCCGATCGCGATCGAGGGATTCTCGAAGGCGCGGGGGATCTCCCGCGAGGAGCTGGTCGCGGAGCGCGACGCGCACGTGCCCCTCGCGGGCGGCATGGGCAGCGCCTGGGACGTCGCCTACGCGGCGCTCTTCCTGGCGTCCGACGAAGCCCGGTTCATCACCGGAGTCGCCCTGCCGGTCGACGGCGGGGCGCTGGCGCGGAGGGGATAGACATGACCACGAGCTCTGGAACCATCCCCGAGGTGCGCCTCGAAGACCTCGCTGCCACGGGCATCGCCCCGCTGGAGGAGGCCGGCTGTCTGGTGATTACCGGTGTGACCGGCGCGTCGGAGCGAGACCGCCTGCGGGAGGAGCTGGCCGAGGGGATGGCCGGCGCCCGGGTGTGGGAGGGCGACGATCCCAAGGCCTTCTTCCCGGGATACACGCGGCGCATCGCCTCCATGGTCGCCCGTTCCGAGACGGCGCGGGACTGGGTCATGCACCCGCTGGCGAAAACCCTGTGCGACCACTTCCTCCTGCCGAACTGCGACGACCGCTACCAGCTCCACGTCACCGCCGCCATCGAGATCGGCCCCGGCGCGCGCAAGCAGGTGCTGCACCGGGAGGAGGACGCGTTCCAGTTCTTCCCCCTGCCGCGCCCGAATCTCATAGTGGCCACGATGTGGTCCGTGACGGACTTCACGGCGGAGAACGGCGCGACGCTGCTCGTGCCGGGCAGCCACCGGTGGCCCAGGGAGCGGCGGGCGACGCGGGATGAAATCGTCTCCGCGGAGATGGAGGCCGGGTCCGTGCTGATCTGGCTCGGGGGGACGCTGCACGCCGGGGGAGCGAATACGACCAGCGACTGGCGCTACGGCGTGATCCTGACGTACTCGGTCGGCTGGCTGCGCCAGGAAGAGAACCAGTCCCTGGCGGTGCCGCGGGAGATGGCCCGCGAGTTCCCGCAGGAGCTGCTCGACATGATCGGGGACACGATGAACGGCTCGCTCGGCTTCTCGGAGGCGTACACGGGGGACATCGCGGCCGCCGCCGAGTACGGCGGTGCGGCGGTCGTCGAGATGAACCGCTAGCTCGCCGACGGCCGCATGAATCTCGATCTCGACGGCAGGACGGTACTGGTGACCGGAAGCCATCGCGGCACGGGGCTCGTCATCGCCCGCGCGTTTCTGCAAGAGAGTGCGCGGGTCTTCGTGCACGGTTTCGAGGCGGAGCAGGCGGACGCGGCGGTGCGCGAGATCTGGGGCGGCGAGCCGGTCTCGGGGGACATCCGCGAGGACGCGGGCGCCGATGCGGTCGCCGCGGGGACCGGCGACGAGGTCGACATCCTGGTCAACAACTACGGCGCGGCGGAGGGCGGCCGCTGGTCCACGCTCGCCGCCGCCGAGTGGGTGGCGATGTACGAGACCAACGTGCTCTCGGCGCAACGCATGGTCCAACGGCTGCTCCCCGGCATGCGGGAGCGCGACTGGGGCCGCATCGTCAATCTCGGCACCACCGGAGCGCTCGCGCCGGGAGCGCGCAACCCGCACTACTACGCCGCCAAGGCCGCCCTGTCCGCCCTGACCGCCAGCCTCGCGCGGGAGGTGGCCGGCACCGGCATCCGCGTCAACCAGGTCTCTCCCGGCCTGATCCGGACCCCGGAAGTCGAGGCGGGCTATCTCCGGCGCGGCGCGCGGGAAGGCTGGGGCGGCACCTGGGAGGAGGTGGAGCCGCACGTCGCCGCGGACATCCCCATCCGACGCATCGTCCGGCGCGAGGAGGTCGCGGACCTGGTGCTGTTCCTGGCGAGTTCCCGCGCGGACGCCATCCACGGCCAGAACATCGCCATCGATGGCGGCGCCCTGAACCGGGCTTGAGGGTCACACTTCCACGTATCCGGCTTCGACGGTCGTCCCCCAGGTCGCGAGGACCGTTGCCTTGGTACGGTCGTCGAGGCGTGCGCCGAGCGCGATCACGCCGGGGAGGAGCGGGGCGTCCCGCATGAGGTCGGCCACGCGGAACGACTGCTGCCCGGTCTGGCGCGTGCCGAGGACATCGCCCGGCCCCCGCAGTTCGAGGTCCTTCTCGGCGATGACGAAGCCGTCGCCGGTCTCGCGCATGACCGCGAGGCGCGCCCGCGCGATGTCGCTCAGGGGCGGCTCGAACAGAAGGATGCAGTGGCTCTGGGCGCTGCCCCGCCCGATGCGTCCGCGGAGCTGGTGCAGTTGCGCGAGGCCCAGGCGCTCGGGGTTCTCGATGACCATGAGCGAGGCGTTCGGCACGTCGACGCCGACCTCAATGACGGTAGTGGCGACCAGGACGTCGACCTCGCCCTCCTTGAAGCGACCCATGACCGCGCCCCGCTCGGCGCCGGACAACCGGCCGTGCACCAGACCGACGCGGAGACCGCGAAGCTCCGCCGTCAGCTCGGCCGCGACGTTCTCCGCGGCCTGCGAGTCAAGCGCCTCGGACTCCTCGATGAGCGTGCACACCCAGTACGCCTGCCGGCCCTGCCGGCACGCCGCCGCGATGCGCCCCATGGCGTCCTTGCGACGCGCGTTCGGCATCACGCGGGTGACCACGGGCTTGCGCCCGGGCGGGAGTTCGTCGATGACCGACACGTCCATGTCCGCGTAGAGCGCCATCGTCAGCGTGCGCGGAATGGGCGTCGCGGTCATGACGAGCTGGTGGGGCAGGCGGCCCTTGTTGCGCAGGGCCATGCGCTGGTGGACGCCGAAGCGATGCTGCTCGTCGACGATGGCGAGGGCGAGATCGTCGAACTCCACGGTGGACTGGATTAGCGCGTGGGTCCCGACGGCGACGAGCGTCTCCCCGCCCGCGAGCGCGTCGCGCCGCACCCGCCGTTCCTTGGCGGTCATCCGGCCGGTGACGAGGGCCACGTCGATGCCGAGGGGCGAGAGCCACGTCGAGAAACTCTCGTGGTGCTGCTCCGCGAGGATCTCGGTGGGGGCCATCACGGCGGTCTGGCGCCCTTGTTCTGCGGCGCGGATGGCGGCGAAGGCGGCGACGACCGTCTTCCCCGAGCCGACGTCGCCTTGGAGCAGCCGCAGCATGGGCTGTTCCCGTTCGAGGTCGGTCAGCACTTCCGTCACCACGCGGCGCTGGGCAGCGGTCAGGGAGAACCCCAGGTTGCGCCGCAGTTCGCGCCCGAGGCCGCGGCCCCGGGGCAGGGCGCCGGCGGTGTGACGGGCACGCAGCGCCTGCCGCTGCTGCATGAGGAGGATGTGCGCGAGCAGTTCGTCCTTCGCCACCCGCTCGCGCGCGGCGTCGAAGGCGCTTTCGTCCGCGTTGGCCGGCGGGCGGTGCAGAAACCGCAACGCCTCGTCGAGTGCCGGGATCGGCTCGTCCGGCAGGACGCTGCCGCCGAGCGCCGCACCGGCGTCGAGCGCCTGGCCGATCCACAACCGGATGCGGGGGCTCGTGAGGCCGCTGGTCACCGGATACACCGGCGTGAGGGTCGGTTCCGGCGGTTCGGGCTCGGTCCGGGACGTACGGTATTCGGGGTGCACCATTTCCCGTCCGGCGGGGCCTCCTCGCACCTCTCCGAAGCAGCGGATCCAGAGACCGGGCCGCAGTTGGTCGCGTTGATGCGTCGAGAAGTGGAAGAGCCGCATGGTGAGGAAGCCGCCGCCGTCCGTGAACGTCGCGGTGAGGCTGCTGCGGCCGCCATGGGCGAGGTCCGCCTTGACGATCTCCCCCCGCACGAGACACGCATCGCCGATCCTGGCCTCGGCGAGCGGCACGAACCGCGTGCGGTCCTGGTAGCGAGACGGGAGGTGCAGCAGCAGGTCGGCGACGGTCGCGACGTCCAGCCTCGCGAGCGCCGCGGCGGTCCTGGGCCCGACGCCCCGCAGCACCGTGACGGGATCGTCGGATTTCATCGGCGTTACGTCGGCAACACCAGCACCGCGTCCATCTCGACGAGGGCGCCCCGGGGCAGCGCGGCGACCCCGATGGCGGCGCGGGCGGGGTAGGGCTCGCTGAAGTACTCCCCCATCACCGCGTTGACCGTGCCGAAGTGGGCGAGGTCCGTCAGGTAGACGGTGAGCCTGACGATGTCGGCGAAGCTGCCGCCGCCGGCCCGCGCGACGGCGGACAGGTTGTCGAGCACCTGGCGCACCTGCGCCTCGGCGTCGTCGCTGACGAGTTCCATGCTCGCGGGGTCGAGCGCGATCTGGCCGGACAGGTAGATCGTGTCGCCGACGCGGATCGCCTGCGAGTAGGCGCCGATCGCGGCAGGCGCGTCGTCGGTGTGGATGACCTCCCGGAACACGGCGGTCGTTGGTGGCCGGCGACCGTCAGGCGGCCGGGCGACGGACGCTCTGCACGGTCGTGATGGCCTGCAGCCGGTGCATGACGCGGGTCAGGTGGGGCTGGTCCGCGACGGACAGGTCCACGGTGACGCTCGAGAGCTCCGCGTTGCGCTCGTCGACCTTGATGTTGTTGATGCCGGCGCCGCTGTCGTTGACCGACGCCGCCACTTCCGCGATCGCCCCCTTGCGGCGGTTGATCGTCAGCAGCAGCATCGTGTCGAACTCGCCGGTCGTCGACTCGGCCCACCGGGCGGGGATGATCTCGTTCGGGTTCTTGCGGCGCACTTCCTCGAGGTTGTGGCAGGTCTCGACGTGCACCACGAGCCCGCGGCCCGGGGTTACGTGCCCGATGACCGCGTCTCCCGGCACGGGGCCGCAGCAGCGGCCGTAGTCGATCACCAGGCCCTCGCCGCCCCGGATCGCCACGGGGCCGCCCTTGTCGATGTCCACCGGTTCGTAGTCGGCGTTGTCCGCCGAGAGCAGGCGCTGCGCGACGACGTAGGCCATGCGGTTGCCCAGGCCGATCTCGGCCAGCAGGTCGTCCAGCCGGCGCACGCCGAAGTCCCGGAACACCTTGCGCAGGCGGCGGAAGTCGAGGTCCTTGATGGAGGTGTTCGCGTTGGCCAGCGAGCGGTTCAGGAGCCGGCGGCCGAGCACGATGGACTCCGAACGCTGCTGGCTCTTGAGCGCCTGCCGGATGGCGGAGCGGGCGCGCCCGGACACGGTGAACGTCAGCCAGTCGGGGCTCGGGCGCGCGTAGTCGTTGGTGATGATCTCGACGGTCTGGCCGCTCTCGAGCTGGCGCGACAGCGGCGCGAGGGAGCGGTCCACGCGGCAGGCCACGCAGTGGTTGCCGATGTCGGTGTGCACGGCGTAGGCGAAGTCGATCGCGCAGGCGCCTCGCGGCAGTTCCAGGATCTGCCCCTTTGGCGTGAACACGTACACCTCGTCCGGGAACAGGTCGATCTTCAGGTTCTCGATGAATTCGACCGAGTCGCCGGCGCGCTGCTGGAGGTCGAGCACGCCCTTGACCCACTGGCGGGCCCGCGCCTGGCCGCCCTTGAACGAGGCCTTGCCCGACTTGTACAGCCAGTGTCCGGCGATGCCGTGGTCCGCCACGGAGTCCATCTGGCGCGTCCGGATCTGCGTCTCGATGGTCACGCCGTGCATGCCGAAGAGGGTGGTGTGCAGGGACTGGTAGCCGTTCGCCTTGGGGATGGCCACGTAGTCCTTGAAGCGCCCGAGCACGGGCTTGTACAGGTTGTGCACCACGCCCAGGGCGCGGTAGCAGGCGTCCACCTGGTCCACGATGATGCGCACGCCGAACACGTCCATGATCTCGGCGAACGACTTCCTCTGCGTCTTCATCTTCAGGTAGATGGAGTAGAGGTGCTTCTCCCGGCTCAGCACCGTCGCGTTGATCCCCTCGCGGCGCAGCGCTCCCTCGATGGAGCGCGCCAGTTCGTCCATCGGCGCCTTGCGGTTGCCGCGGGCGGCGGCGACGGCGCGCCGGAGGCGGTCCGCGCGCAGCGGGTAGAGGGACTCGAACCCGAGTTCCTCAAGCTCCACCCGCAGGTTGTGCATGCCGAGCCGGTTCGCGATGGGGGCGTAGAGGTCCAGCGTCTCGCGCGCGATCCGGCGCCGCTTCTCCAGCGGCATCACGCCGAGGGTGCGCATGTTGTGCAGCCGGTCGGCGAGCTTCACGAGGATGACGCGCAGGTCGTTGGCGGTCGCCATCGCCATCTTCTGGAAGTTCTCGGCCTGCGCCTGCTCGTTCGTCTTGAAGATGGTGGCGAGCTTGCTGACGCCATCGACGATCTGGGTGATC
>JAJDVW010000104.1 GCA_022825925.1 Pseudomonadales bacterium
CGTGCCCGTGAATGCGGCCGAGCGCCTTGCGGGGCGAGTCGACCGAGGCCTTGGCCGGCGAGCGCTCGTCGAGCCAGGTGCGCTGTACGCCGGTGATGACGTCGTCGTTGCGGGTGACGGCGGCGATCATGGCGGGCATGGAGCGGGTCTCTTCGCCGTTGCGGTAGGGCGTCGCGCGGTTGAAGCGGAGCGAAGGGCAGGGCGGGGTCCGGATGCCGCGAGCCTGGAGATAGGCTTCGGCATGGCTGCCGCGTAGAGGCTTCGAGCGGTTCCAGAGGCGCAGCGCGGCTGCGGTGGAGTCGTAGCTGTCCTTGCCGGCATCGGCAGGGGCGGGCTCGGGGATGGCGAGAAAGCGGCGGGCCTCCTGCAGCGCGTCGCCAAGCGAGCGAGCGTTGGAGCGGTGGCGGATGATGTCGAGCAGGTCGCCGTGATCCCCGTTTGCGGCATCGGTCTTATGTTCAACTGCACATAAGACCGATTATGTTGCGTCGGCGATTATGTTGCGGCCCGGCGCTGGACGGCGCATCTGCGCGCGTTCTGCAGTTTCTCCGCAACATAACCTCAGCCCCGCGGGGAGGGTCGCGTGATGCCCCGCGACGCTTCCGAGCTGGCCGCCGGTCTGCGACGGCTCTACATCGCGCGAGACAACGATCCCGCAGGACGGCGTGCGGCGGGAACCCTGGCCGATCGCGCGCGGGGCGTTGGCGTCGAGGCGCTGACGCTCGTGCCCGCGCTGGACGACCTCAACGGCGACCTGCGCCGGCTCGGCGTCGAGGTGCTGAGCGGCCGCCTGTATGCCCAACTCGCGCCGACCGATAGGCCCCTCGTGGGATCAACATAGCTTCCGTCACCCTGCTTCATCGGGAAACTCGCGCCTCCAACCACAAGGAGGCCAATATGTTCGACGACATCTTCTTCCCCCACACCGCCGACAAGTATCGAGAGGCGCCGCTGGTGGAGCAGCGGGAGCGATACCTCGTTCATCTCAAGGCGACCGGTGCGAGACGATCGACCTTGCGCAAGTGCGCCAACGATCAACTGAGTCTGGTGCGTCTTCTCAACCTCGAAGATGGCGAACGGGTGGACCGGTCGCGGATCGAGGCAGCCGCGACGATATGGGCGCGGCCCGGAGGTCGTCGGTGCGACCGAGCCGCAACACCGAAGGTGCGCGACCGCTTCGTCAGCCACGGTGTTCGCTGGCTCGCTTTCCTGGGCTGGCTCGACGAGGTCGATGACGACCGCCATCCGCATCACTCCGAGGTCCAGATCTTCGCACGATGGTCGCGCGAGGAACACGGGCTCTCCGATGCGACCGTGCAGAGCTATTGCCAAGCGGCCGACCACTTCTTCCGGCACCTGGCTGCCAAGGGCGTGCAGTTGAGCGCGGTCGGCATGACCGATATCGACGATGCCATGGCGGCGGAGCATGAGCGGGGTGCCTGGAGCCGCCGGACGCGGCATGCTTATGCGCAGCGGCTGAGAGCGTTCTTCCTGTTCGCCGAGATGCGCGGCTGGTGCCGAGCGGGCCTTGCCGCGGGCATCGTTGCGCCGCGCTTCATGGCCGACGAGGCCGTGCCCAAGGGGCTACCGCGCGAGGATGTCGTGCGCTTGCTGGCGTCGGTTACGGGCGACCGGGCCATCGACAAGCGCGATCGGGCGATCCTGATGCTGTTCATCGCATACGGGCTTCGGACGGCAGAGGTCGGCGGGCTGCGCCTCGATGACCTGGACTGGGAGAACGCGATGCTCCGGGTCCGCTGTCCGAAACCGGGACGCACTCATCTGTGGCCGCTGTCGCAGGGCGTGGGCCACGCCATCCTGTGCTACATCAGGGAGGCGCGGCCATCCGGCTTCGGGCGCAGTCTCTTCTTGACGACACGCGCGCCGATCCGACCGCTCGTCCGGAGCGCCTTGGGCAGCATCGTCCGCGACCGGCTGGCCGGCATCGGCGTCGTCACCGGGCGACGCGGGGCTCACGCCCTGCGGCATGCCGCAGCCCAGCATCTGCTGGATCAGGGCACGTCGATGAAGGTGATCGGCGACTTCCTCGGGCACCGAGATCCGACCTCCACCACCATCTACGCCAAGGTCGACCTCGCAGCGCTTCGCGAAGTGGCGGCTCTCGATATGGAGGGCCTGGTATGAACCTGCGCGAGGCGATCGAACGCTATGTGCTCTGGCGACAGGCTCACGGCGCGAAGTTCATGAGCGGCGCGAGCTTGTTGCGCGGCTTCCTTCACCATGCCGATGGCGACGCCGCCTGCGACGCGATCATTGCCGATCAGGTACGGGCGTATCTCGCGGACGAAGGCGTGTCGAGGCGCCACTGCGAGAACAGATACTATGCGCTTGCCGGCTTCTGGCGCCATGCGATCAGCCGCGGCCATGCGTCCCGCTCACCGATGCCGGCCGACGCGCCGAGATCGCCCGTCCGGGCGCCGCCCTACATCTACTCGCGCGACGAACTTGCGCGCCTGTTCGACCCCGCGACCGTGGAAGCGAGCCGGCGCCGCGCAGTCCAGTTGGACGCGGTGACGTTCCGGACGCTGCTTCTCCTCTTGTACGGCGCGGGCCTACGCTTCGGGGAGGCGACCCGCCTCACCCTTGCCGATGTCGATCTGGCGAACGCCGTCCTGACCATCCGGGCCACCAAGTTCTACAAGAGCCGGCTGGTCCCGGTCGGCCCTCAGCTTGCAGCGCTTCTGGGAAGCCACGTGACCCTGCGCCAGCGCGCCGGACTGGTGGAAGGCCAGGACGCGTTGCTCCTGGCGAACCGGGACGGGACGCGGCTCGCCAGCAGCACGGTGCTGGCCGCGTTCGACACGCTGAGGCGCCTCGCCGGGGTCCACCGCCCAGCGGCGGGGCGGACGATCCCGCGGCTGCACGATCTGCGACACACCTTCGCCGTCCATCGCCTGACGAGCTGGTATCGGCAGGGCGCTGATGTGCAACGGCTGCTGCCGGTGCTCTCCACCTATCTCGGTCACGCCGATCTGGAGGGCACGAAGATCTATCTGTCGATGACGCCGGAGCTCCTGGAAGAGGCGTCGCTACGGTTCGCCCGCTATGCGGCGGGAGGTCGGCATGCCTGAGCCCGTAACCCTCGGCCCGTGGCTCCGCCGCTTCCTCACCGAGCATATCGTCACCGAACGCAATCTGGCCAGGAACACCCGCAAGAGCTACCGCGACACCTTCCGCCTGTTGCTGCCCTTCGTCAGCCGAAAGGTGCGCAAGCCCGTAGACCGGCTCGCGGTATCGGACATCACGTCCGGATGCGTGCGGCAGTTCCTCGCCCATCTCGAGACGGATCGAGGTTGCTCCATCCGGACTCGCAATCAGCGACTGGCTGCGATCCGGGCCTTCGCGCGCTTCGTCGGAAGCCGCGACCCGGCCCATGTCGAATGGTGCGGTCACATCAGGGCCATCGCGTCGAAGAGATCGGTGCCGCCGCCGGTCGGATGGCTGACGCGGGCGGAGATGGAGGCGATGCTGGCGACGCCCGACCGCAAGACCCGGCGGGGCCGGAGCGAGTACGCGCTTATGCTCTTCCTGTACAACACCGGCGCAAGGGTGTCCGAAGCCATCCAGCTCAGGGTATGCGATCTGCAGATCGGAACGCGGAAAGGCGGGCACGATCTCGCCACCTTGCACGGTAAGGGCGGCAAGACGCGCCAGTGCCCGCTATGGCCGGAAACCGAGCGCGTGCTCGCGGAGGAGATCAGCGATCGCGCAGGCGATGACGCGGTGTTCGTCAGCCGGCTCGGGACACCGTTCACCCGCTTCGGCGTCTATCGGCTGATCGAGCGGTGTGCGGCCCAGGTCCCGGAACTGGCCGATCGGACGGTGACGCCGCACGTGATCCGGCACACCACGGCCTGCCATCTGGCCCTCGCCGGTGTGGACATCAACACCATCCGTGCCTGGCTCGGACACGTCTCGATCAGCACGACCAACATCTATGCCGAGATCGACCTGACGCTGAAGGCCAACGCCGTCGCGCTGTGCGAGGTGGGCCAGCCGCGACCCGCTCGGTCATGGAAGGAGGACAAGGACCTCATGGCCTTCCTGAAGGCGTTGTAAGCGGCGACGGGGCACCGGCCTCGATCACCCCGTCCCAACCGTCCGCCGGCGCATGAAGCGAACCGCGTCCTCGGGGACCCTCCCCGCGGGACTGAGGTTATGTTGCGGAGAAACTGCAGAACGCGCGCAGATGCGCCGTCCAGCGCCGGGCCGCAACATAATCGCCGACGCAACATAATCGGTCCACTTGCCGGGGACGCCGGGAGGTGCGAGGCGGACGAAGAGCGAGCGCCCGCGGGCGCCGCGAATGTCGCCGGCGGTCCAGTACCTGCCCTGCCTGCGGCCGTGGGGCAGG
>JAJDVW010000175.1 GCA_022825925.1 Pseudomonadales bacterium
ACGGTCGCCAAGACCATGGCCCTCGCGAAGTCGATCCTCGGCGAGGAGAGCCTCCGGCGGCGTACCTACATCCACGCGCACGGCACGGGCACGCCGCAGAATCGGGTGACGGAGTCGGAGATCATGAACGACCTCGCCCGCACGTTCGGCATGGACGCCTGGCCCGTGGTGGCCATCAAGGCGTTCCTGGGCCACTCCCTGGCGCCCGCCTCCGGCGACCAGTTGGCCTGTGCGGTCGGGAGCTGGCGCTACGGCCTGCTCCCAGGCATCACCACCATCAACGGTATCGCAGACGACGTGCATGCGAGCCACCTGCGCTTCGACACGCGGCACGGCGCCTTCGATCCGGAGTCGATCGACGCGGCATTCATCAACTCGAAGGGCTTCGGCGGCAACAACGCCACCGGCCTCGCGCTCGCCCCCCACGTGGCCCGACGCATGCTGCGGGCGAAGCACGGCGCGGGGGCGATGGCGGAACATGCCCGGCGCAACGAGGACGTCGCCGCCAGCGCCCGGGACTACGACGACGCCATGAAGCGGGGCGACGCCATGCCCATCTACCGGTTCGGGGAAGGCGTCCTCGGGGGCGCGGACATCGAGGTTTCGGCGTCCGAGGTGCGCATACCCGGATACGCGCAGCCGATTCCGCTGGAGGTTCCGAACCCGTTCGAAGACATGGTGGAGTGACGCCCGCTTCGAGCCCGGGCGACAGCGATCAGTTCGTCGCTCCCGACTCGTTCGGCAACGCTTTCAGGCGCGCGCGGATCGAGTCCTGCGCCTCCCCCTCCGCCAGCCCGAGGGCGGTCTCCAGTTCGCGGCGGGCCATGTCCAGGGACCGCAGCGTGAGCCAGATGTCGGCGCGGTCCACGTGCAGCGGGTACGCGTCCGGCTGCAGCGCGAGTTGACAGTCCGTGAGCCGCAGCGCGTAATCGGGAACGCCGCGCACCTCGCGCAGCATGCGCAGGTTGTTCAGCATGCGCAACGCGATGTCGGTCGGCCCCGCCGGGCGGAAGGCGGCGTCCAGGTCGGTCTCCGACAGCCGGCCCCGCCCGGTGCGCGCCTCCCGGCGCAGCCAGTCGCGCCACTCGTCCCGCGTGGTGACGCGCATCTCGAAAGGGTCGACCAGCAGGCCCTCGACCTCGACCAGGAAGTGCCGCGGGAAGTTCACTCCGGAGGCTTCGAGCCCGAGGCATTCGGCCGCGCCGACCACGACCACCGCCAGGCTGATCGGAAGCCCGCGCCGCTCGCGCAGCACGTAGTCGAGCGCGCTGTTGCGCGCTTCGTAGTAGGACCTGCGAGCGCCCGCGAACCCCGCCGCGTGCAGCGTTTCGACCAGTTCTCCCGCCCCTGCCGCCGACGGCGCGGCAGCGGCGAGCCGGCGCAGTTCGGACCGGCACCAGTCGCCGTCCGTCCGGGGCTCGACCACCGCGGATACAAGCAGCGCGGCGTCCACGACGCTCCCGCCGCGCTCCCGCAGGAGCCGAAACCCGTCCGCCAGCGGGGCGTCCTGACCGGAGAGATCGCTCACGGCGTCAGGCGTGCTCGCGCGTCGCCGCGAAGCGGATATCGGGCCAGCGTTCCCGGACGAGCCGCAGGTTCGCCCGCGAGGGCGCGAGGTACGCCAGGCAGCCCCCGGCGTCCGTGGCCACGCGCTCGGCGTTGACGGACACGAACTCGCGCAGCCGCGCGTCGTCGTCCGCGGCCACCCAGCGCGCGGTGTGGATGTCGCTGTCTTCGTACACGCAGTCCGCGCGGTACTCGTCCCTAAGACGATACGCGACCAGGTCGAACTGCAGGGTCCCCACCGCCCCCACGATGAGTTCGCTGCGCGTCGCCGGAACGAACACCTGCGTGGCCCCCTCCTCCGCGAGTTGGCGCATCCCCTTGTCTAGCTGCTTGGACTTCATCGGGTCCCGTACCCGGACGCGCCGGAAGAGCTCCGGGGCGAAGTTCGGCACCCCCGCGAAACGCAGGCTCTCCCCCTCGGTGAAGGTGTCCCCGATGCGGATCGTGCCGTGGTTGTGCAGGCCGATGATGTCGCCCGGGTACGCCTCCTCCGCCTGCACGCGGTCCCCCGCGAGGAAGGTGACGGCGTCGGTCACCTTGACGTCCCTGCCGAGGCGCACGTGGCGCATCGTCATCCCGTGCCGGTAGCGCCCCGAACACACCCGGAGAAACGCGATCCGGTCGCGGTGCCGGGGGTCCATGTTCGCCTGGATCTTGAACACGAACCCGCTGAACTTCTCCTCGGCCGGATCCACCGAGCGGGTGGTCGCATCCCTTCGCGCCGGCGCCGGAGCCTCCTCCACGAGGTGTTCGAGGAAGTGGTCGACCCCGAAGTTGCCGAGCGCCGTACCGAAGAACACCGGCGTCAGGCGGCCGCGCAGGAAAGCGTCCCGCTCGTAGGCGTGGCTCGCGCCGCGGACGAGATCGACCTCCTCGACGAAATCCTCGTACGCCTCGCCGACGTACGCCCTGGCGGCGTCGCCGCGCAGCCCGTCGATCGTCGCGTGACGGTGGAGCCGGTCTGCGTGGCCGCGCGCGAAGCAATGGATGCGGTCGCCCGCCAGGTCGTAGACGCCCAGGAACCGCCCGCCGGCCCCGATGGGCCAGGTCATCGGCGCGCACGCGATGCCGAGGACATCCTCGATCTCGTCGAGAAGTTCCACGGGCTCGCGGATCTCGCGGTCGAGCTTGTTGACGAACGTGAGGATCGGGGTGTCCCGCATCCGGCACACCTCGAACAGCCTCTCGGTGCGCGCCTCGACGCCCCGCGCTCCGTCGATGACCATGAGGGCGGCGTCGACGGCCGTCAGCGTGCGGTAGGTGTCCTCCGAGAAGTCCTCGTGGCCCGGCGTGTCGAGGAGGTTCACCACGCGCCCGCGGTAGGGGAACTGCATGGCCGAGGTCGTCACGCTGATGCCCCGCGCCTGCTCCATGGCCATCCAGTCGGAGGTGGCATGGCGCCGCGACTTGCGCGACTTGATCGTGCCGGCCAGGGCGATGGCCTTGCCGTGGAGAAGGAGCTTCTCCGTGATCGTCGTCTTCCCGGCATCCGGATGCGAGACGATGGCGAACGTGCGGCGCCTCTGGACTGCCTCGCAAAGGGACATGGGTTCGGGGGGGCCGCGAAAAGCGGCGCATTATAGCGAATCGGTCCGGCACGCCCGTGCATCGCCGAGGGCGGAGCGGTCCTGCAGGGGTAGTGGCCGAGCGCACGCGAACCACGTTCGCGTTGCGACGTGGCGGGCCGGCCATGGAGCGCTACAGGGAGAGGGCGAGGATCTCCGCGTCCTCGCGGCCTTCCGCCGCCGGATAGTAGTTCCGCCGCCGGCCGACTTCGCGAAACCCGAGGTCCTCGTACATGCGCCGCGCGGCCGTGTTCGAAGGACGCACTTCCAGGAGGAGCGTTCGCGCGTTGCAGCCGGCCGCACGGTCGATCATATGGCGTACGAGCGCGGTGCCGTGCCCGCGCCGGCGCCGTGTCGGCCGCACGCAGACGTTGAGCAGGCGCGCCTCGCCGGCGCCGGCGGCGAGGACCGCGTAACCGAGGATCTCCGCGCGTTCCCGGGCGACCCAGCACTCGTGACCGGAGCCGATGCAGTCGGCGAACATGCCGGTGGTCCAGGGGAACGCATATGCCGCGCGTTCGATGTCGGCCACGGCCTCGACATCCGAGAACCGCATCCGCTCGAGGCGGATTACGGGAGGTTCCGGACGCGCCGCCACAGGTCCCGCCTGTCGGCCCCGTCGACCACCCGCTCGATGGCCAGCACGGCTCCCGGTGGTTCCTCGCCGAGGAGTCCCTCGACCGTCTTCCCGACCGCCAGGATGCGGCCGTCGTCCCCCGACTGGGCGGCCACGAACGCGCGAAAGGCCCGCCCCGCCGCGTCCTCTCCGCCATCGGCGGACAGCAGTTGCGGCCACTCGAACCGCACGTCCTCGCGGCGGTCTCCTCGCCAGCCGTTCATCGCCAGGACCACGTCGAGGAAGAACCGTCGATGGGGCCACAGCGACGCGTCGATCAGGGCCAGGACGCCACCGATCCGAAAGCCCCGAATATCGAAGGTCGCGGCCGGCTCGGGACTGGCGGCCGGCTCGGGCTTGGCGGCCGGCTCGGCTTTGGCGCCCGTCGCGTCCTGCCGCGTGGCGGAGTCGGCGCTGTCCGAAGGCTCCGGGCGCCGTCCGCCGCCCCTTCCGCCCCGAGGCACCCACACGTCGATGCCCAACTCCCGCAGGTATCCGTACCGCGCCGTTCCACGGGCCGCCGGGGTGTCGGAACCTCCGGTGAAGCTCACGCGGGCGCGATCTCGTTGCAGCGCGCCGCCAAGATGAAGTCGTTGCGGTGCAACCCGCCGATCGCGTGGGTCCACCAGGTGACGCGCGCCCTGCCCCACTCGGTGACGATCTCGGGGTGGTGGTCCGCCTCCTCCGCGAGCCCGCCGACGGCGTTCGTGTACTCGAGCGCGCCTGCAAAGTCGGAAAACAGGAACGTGCGCGTCAGCACGGGCATGTCGCCACGGGCCTCGAGCGCCCACCCGGGCACTTCCTCCAGGAGGGTCCTGCGCTCATCGATATCGAGGGCCGGCGAATCCGGTCGACACGCCGTGCAGGTCTCGGATGCCAGCGCCATGTTTCCTGTCCCTCACGTTCCCGCCGGGCTCCGGGCCCGGGCCCGCATCAACCCTCGGCGCCGCCCGCAAGCGCCTCGCGCACCCAGGCCCTGTCGCGCAACACTTCCTGCACCGTATCTACTACGGCCTGGGTCCGGCTGTCGACCTCCAGGTTCAGACGGTCGCCGACCGCCACCGCTCCGAGCCCCGTGCGGGCGAGGGTTTCCGGGATCAGGCTGACCGTCGCCGTACCGCTTGCACGATCGAGCTCCGCGATCGTGAGGCTCGCACCGTCGAGGGCGATGAAGCCCTTGGGCATCAGGTACCGACTCCAGGGGGCGCCGACCGCGACGGACACCAGCCGATGCCCCTCGGACTCCCGGACGGCGCTCACCGGCACGGCGCGGGCAACGTGTCCCGACAGGATGTGACCGCCGACCTCGTCCCCAATGCGGAACGAACGCTCCACGTTGACCCGGTCGCCCCGCCGCAGGGCTCCAAGGTTGGTCAGCGTCACGGTTTCCCGCACCAGGTCGAAGCGCGCCCTCCCCTCCGATACCGCCGTCGCCGTCACGCACGTGCCGTTCAGGGCCACGGACGCGCCGGTCCGGAGACCGTCCGCGAGTTCGCCGAGCGCCACGGTCAACGTGCGCACGCCACCGTCCTCGGCCACGTCGAGGATCGGGCAGTGCCCCTGAACGATTCCCGTGAACACTAGTGTTCCGTCAAACGCTGGCGGGTGACCGCCACCGGACGCCGGCGCGCACCGGCAACCGCCGGCGAGAGGCTCCGCTACTGAGCCGCCGCGAGTTCCCGGCGGCGCTTGCTCTCGTTGTCGATGTAGCGAATCCACCGCTGGCAGATGTTCTCGACCGAACGGTCGCGTTCCCGCCGGGCATCGCCTCGTGCCGCAACGAATATCTGGCGCGCGGAGGTCAGCCGGTCGCGGTTGAACTCGCACTGACCCTGCACGACCTGCGTGTTGTAGGACTTGCTCAGCCCGCCTTTCTCCAGCGCGCGCGCCGCGGCGTTGACGCACTCCTCGAAGCGGTCCTTCTCGAGGTACAGCGATGCGAGGCGCGAGAGGATCTCGCCCTCCTCCGCCCTATCCCCGGCCTTCTCGTAGATCGGGATCGCGCGGTCGGTTTCCTGCGCCAGTTGCCAATACTGGCCGAGGGACTGGAGGTTCCGTTCGGTCTCCTCGACGATCTCGTCGTCGATCGCCTCCTGCAGCGCCTTCGCGGCGCGAATGGGCACCTGGTCCTGCGCCATGAGGCCGGCGTAGTTGACGAGATCACGGCCGCGGTTGATGAACCCGGCCACGTGCGCGGCCTCGTAGGCGTAGATCTGCTTCTTCTCGAAGCCTTCCTGTCCGTAGATCCCGGCCAGTTGGAGCCAGTAGTCCCGTTTCGGGAAGTCGCGCACGAGGATCTCGAGAATGTTGATGACCTCGTCCCAGTTCTCCAGCTCGAAATGCAGGTAGCGCAACAGCTGCCACCAGTTCTCGCGGATGACGAGGCCGCGCTCCCTTGCGACCGAGATGCCGCGTTCGATCTGGGCAATGGCGTTGTTGAAGTCCTGCAACTGGTAGTAGACCTGGCCCATGAAGATGTAGGCGTCCGGGCCCGGGTTCGTGGCCTTGGCGAGCCACAACTGCATGTACTTGAGCGACTCGGCGTAGTTCTCCTCGATGAAATGGAACTTCGACAGGTTGTCGAGGGTCGAGACCTCGAGGCCCTCGGGGATGTCCTCGCCCTGGGCCAGCACCATCTCGTAGGCCTTGATGGCGCGCGGGACGTCCTCCTGCAGGTAGTAGCAGAAGGCGTACATGTTGTAGATCTGGCCGATCTCGTTGCCGTTGTACCGGCGCGAGCGCTTCATCATGTCGTCGAGGACTTCGATCGCCGCGGCCACGTTCGGCGGCTTCAGGTCGATGAACTCCTGGGCCTCCGCGAGCTTCTTGTAGGTCGCTTCGGTCATGGTCGGCACGCGGCGGGTCTTGCGCTCTTCCTCTTCCTCCGCGAAAGCCGTCCCGGGCGAGCCGGGGAGCCACCCGGGCGCCGCCGCCAGCGCGACCGCAGCAGCGAGCAGGCAACCCGTAAGGCGCTTGCAGGTCATGATGTCCTCCCCGTCCTCGTGTGCTAGGCGTCCTCAAGCTCGAACTTGATGAGGTTGCGCACGCCGGCCACCTCAACCGGTTCGCCGTTGACGACCTTGGGCTTGTACTTGAACTTGAGCGCCGCCTGGATGGCCGCGCGGTCGAAGATCCCCGGCGGCTTGGCTTCGATGACCACCGGGTTCCGGACGGCCCCGGTCGCGGTCACGATGAACTCGAGCAGCACGTACCCCTCGATGCCGCGCGTCTGCGCCCGTCTCGGATAGATCGGGGCGACCTTGACGATCGGGAGGTACTCGCCGTCCGAAGAGAAACCCCCGGTGCCGGTGACGTTGAGGTCCACCTGGACATCGACCGCCCCGATGTCGATGCCCGTCGACACGTCACTGGTGTCGAAGTCCGGCTTCGGCATATCCGGCGGCGGCTCGTCCGGCGGTGGCGGCGGCTTGGGCTTGCGTTGCTTGGTGATGAGTTCCTGGTCTTCCTGGAGACGCACGAACTCAAGCACCTTCCCGCTGGCGCCTTCCGAGAACGGGCTCCTGTCGCTCTTGATCAGGGCCTGCATCAGCAGGAACAGCACGAAGGTGACGACCGCCCCGGCCCCCACGCCAATCGCGTATCGGATAGTCATGTCTGCCTCGCCATCCCGTTCGGTCGCGCTCGCGCGACGTTTATGCTCGGTCTACTGTTCGGTCGCTATGGCGACCTCCGTCAGATTCGCGGCCCGGGCCGCGTCGAGTACCGCCTTGAGTTTCTCGTACTTGGCGTTGCGGTCCGCCTGGATGACGAGGCCGCCTTTCGGGTTCTCGGCATGCAGGCGTTCGATGTGCGCGCGCACCGCAGTGATGTCGACGCGCTTCTTGTCGATCCAGATCTCGCCGATGTCGCTGATGGCAACGAGTACGCTGACCGTCGGCTTCTGCTCGTAGGTCTGTGCGTCCGGGCGGAAGACATCGATGCCGGCCTGCTTGATGAACGTGGCCGTCACGATGAAGAAGATCAGCATGATGAACACCACGTCCAGCATGGGCGTGAGGTTGAGGTCCGACTCGTCGTCGGCGCGGGCGTGACTGCGGATCTGTCGCACTGGCCTGTTCCTCCGTCCCTGCCCCGCGGCCCTGAGTACCGCTCATGTGGGCAAATGAGTCAAGTCTTTTCGGTGCGTCGCCGGCGCGCCTAGTGATCCATCGTCAGGTGTTCCTCGAAGAGCTCGATCTCGAAGTCGATCTTCCGTTTCACGAGGGTGGTGCCCAGGAGCCCGGACAGCGAGGCGATCATCCCCGACATCGTCGGAATCGTCGCCATCGACACGCCCGCGGCCATCGACCGGGCGTTCCCGCCCTGGGTCGCCATTGCGTCGAACACCGTGATCATCCCCGTCACCGTGCCGAGCAGGCCGAGCAGCGGGCAGAGCTGCACGCACGTCTGGATGATCGGCAACGACCCGGTGATGCGCGCCGAGGCCTGGGAGATGAGCGCCGCACGGATTTCCCGCGCGCTCCAGGAACGCCGCTCGGGACGGCTCTCCCACTGTTCCGTGGCGGTCCGGATGACCCCCTTGTGCTCGCTCTGGAAGTACCAGATGCGCTCGAACAGCAGCGTCCACATCAGGAACGTCACGATCCCGATGAGATACAGGACGTCGCCGCCCTGCTCTATGTACGCGACGATCGCGTAATAGGCGTCACCGATCACCGGTCACCCCAGCGGCTGGCCGGAGGACTCGGCGCGCTGCGCGATGAGGCCGGCGCTCTCTTCGTCGAGCACGTGGATGATGGACTTGCTGCGCGCGTTCACGATCGAGTGCAGGAGCACCGTGGGAATGGCCACGCAGAGGCCCAGCACGGTGGTCATCAGCGCGGTGGAGATGCCGCCCGCCATGGTTTTCGGGTCGCCGGTGCCGAACAGCGTGATCGCCTGGAAGGTCAGGATCATGCCGATGACGGTCCCGAGCAGCCCGAGCAGGGGCGCCACCACGGAGATGACCTGGATCAGCGTGATGTTGCGCGTCAGCCGTGGCGTCTCGTTGAGGATGGCCTCCGAGAGCTTGAGGTCCAGGGTGTCCACGTCGATTTCCCGGTTGGCCTCGTAGACGTTCAGGAGCCGCCCGAGCGGATTGTCTTCGCTCGGCGTCTCGGACCGCTTCTGCGAGGACACCTTGACCCCGACGAGGTTCAGCGTGATAAGGCGCTCCAGCGCCAGCAGCACGCCCAGGATGCCCCCGAGAATGATGACCGAGCCCACGTAGCCGCCCTGACCGTCGCAGAACGGCAGCCAGCACTCGCCGTTCGCGATGCCGCCGAACGGGGAGCCGACCCGCTCGCCGACGGTCGCGGCCTGGATGAGCAGGGAGAGCATCGAACCCCGCGACGGGTCGATGCCGAAAGGCACCACTTCACTCGACGAGGCTTCCTGGATGTCCTCCGCGGTGTTCGCGAAGCGCGCGGCCGGCTGACGGGCGAGTTCCACCAGCGCCCCGACCTCGACGTCGTAGTTGATGTAGTCACCGTCCGCGACGACGTTGAAGGCCCCCACGCGGATGACCTCCGTCTGGAGCTGTTCGCCGTTGAGCATGTTGACGGTGGCGTTGAAGCGCGTGACCTTGCCGGACTCGGTCATCTCGCGCTGCAGTTCGAACCAGAGCTGTTCCATCTCGTCGATGGTGGCGAGCTGCGTGGACGTGCCCATCTTGGCCGCCAGCTCCCCGAGCCATTCGCCGCGCCCCGGATATTCGATGCTGATGACCGAGCCCTCGAACAGGCCGCGCGTGTCCCCGGCCACCTGCTGCAGGACGCCGAACAGTTCCCGCAGGGAACCGAGGCGCTTGTCGAGCTGCTCCTGCAGGTCGCCGATGCGGATCTCGTTCTCCTCGAAACGGGTTTCGAGGCGCTCGCTGCGCCGCTCTTCCGCGCGCCGTTCCGCCCTGGCCTCGTCGAGCAGCGTCTGCTGATCGCCACGGCGACGCACGAACTCGGCCTCCCGGCGGACGTGCTCCCGGCTCTCGACGACGCGGCGGTCCTCGACGTTCTTCAGGAGTTCCGCGAGGGTGTCGGCGGGCACCACCTCGAGGTCGGAGGCGGCGCCTGCCGGCTCTTCCTGCGCGGCGGCGCCCAGCGCCAGACCCACCGCCAGGCACCAGGGCAGTACTCCCAGCCCAAGTCCTCGGGCGAGGAACCCGCGGGAGGGCGTTCCACCGTGCGCGGTCCGGTTGCGGATCATTGCGTTCATTCGGTTGATTGTGGTCATGATCGGGTTACTCCGGCGCCGTCACGGGGAGCACCAGCATGTTCGGCGCGAGCTGCTTGCGCGCCATGCGGATGCCGTTGCGTACGGGCGTGGTGTACTCCTCGTCGAGCACCTCCCAGCGGCGGGCGCCCTGGTTCCACATCCCCGTCTCCTCGCCGTCGCTCGTCTGGTAGACCAGGACCACGCGGCCCATCTTCAGGATGTCGACGATGCGGTCCACCCCGTCCACGTTGATCGTGGCCCCGTAGGCTTCCATCGTCCGTCCGTACTCGTTCTCGATCTGGTAGGCCCGGAGCACTTGGGAGAACTTCTCCGACACCGCTACGTCCGCACGGTCCATGATCTCCCGCAAGCGATCGATGCGGTCGCGCCGCTCATCCGCCAGGAACGGGAGATCCAGTTCCACGAACTGCTCGAGGCCGTCGATCATGCGCAGCATGAGGGGCGTGATCTGGCGTTCGATCACCGTCACCCGGTCGATGGACTCCGAGAGCTGCGACATCTCGCGGTTCTGGTTCGCGATCTGGTTCTCGAGCTGGCGGTTGTAGACGCGCAGACCCTCCACTTCCTTCAGGACGGTCTTGTACTCGTGGTAGAGCTCGCGCGTCTCCTCGGTCAGCGCGTCGATCCTGGCCTGCGACGTGCGGGCCTGGTCGTTGATGCGCTCCGCGACGGCGAAGATGTCGTCGAGCGTCGCCCCGGCGGCGCCGGCGGCCAGGAAGCCCCCCGACGCGAGGAGCAGACCGGCCGCGAGGTTGTGTACTCGTTGTCTGTTCATGCGTCTCTTCATGCGACTACTCTGCTGATGCCTCATGCTGATGTCCGTCCTGATGACCGTTGTGGTCCGCCGCGCCGACTCCCGGCCCGGCGGCGGTTGTTCGCCCCGCGACGTGCGCTCATGCCTCGCTGCGCCCTCATCTCCGGATTAGTCTCCGGATCTCCCGGAACTCCGGTTTTTCCATCGCATCGCGCGGCAACACCCGCGGCCCATCCGCTCCGGACCGCGATACCTCCACCGCGATACCTCCGCGGCCCGGCGTGTGGACTCCCCGCCCCCCAAACTCGGGATGCGGAAGCATCACGAAACGGTTCGGGCATGTCAAGGATGCGGCCCCGAGCGCGCAAGCACCCGACGGTTCACATCATGGCGGGAGCATCTCGATCGGGTCGATGGTGCCGACGCCAAGCGGCTCGAAATGACGGAGGTTGCGCGTCAGCACGGTCAGGTCATGCCGCACCGCGGTGGCGGCGATGGCGATGTCCGCGAAATCCGACCACCCGCCGCAGTCCCTCCTTGAGGCGCTCGTGCGACTGCGCGAAACAGAGCATACTTAAGCAGTTCAGCAGTTCTCTGTGCATTGCGTCCGGGGGGTCGGACGCCCGCTCGGGAGGTCGTTATGGCGAGCCAACCGCATCCAGCCGGGGCGGTGGACGCTGCGGTTCCGCACGCCGTCCAGGCGCGGCGTGGGCGATTTCGCTTGACATCCGAAACGACACCCTCGATGCGATCTTGCCCGGGCCCATCCCGCTCCGGATTCGCCCGCCGCACGAGGCGCAATACAGCCAGTGTCCGTGCACCATGACGAGTGTCGTTGAAGCTCTCGGACGGCTCCGGAGCGGTCCACTTCCGCTACTGGCGTTACCGGCCGCGCTGCTCGGGGTGGTCCTCCTTTCCGGCCTTGGCGGCGAGGTGGCGGCGCAGGATGCCAAGACGGCGCCGACGGTCCCACGAAGCGACGGCCGCGTCGATGCGGTTGTTTCGGACGCCGCTGGAACGTTGCGGAACCGAGCCGCGGGCGCCGCGGGCCTCGCTCCCCAGTTCGCGGCCGAGTTCGAGGTGGAACTCGGGACGGAAGTAGTCGGCCGCGATGCCGTGTGGCGGACGTTCACGGCGCCGGCGGACGGCTGGTACCGCTTCGAGGCGCTGGGCGACGACTCGGAGTACGCCGTCACCCTGGCGGACCCGGGTTCCGGCCACGTCGTGTCGTCGAGCCGCTGGCGGGAGGAGGGCGAGGCCCTGCTGCACCTGAAGGCCGGCGCGCGCCATGCGGTGTCGGTCGGCGCGCTCGACGGCGGCGGCGGCGACTTCACGCTCGAGTGGTCCCGGGAGGCGGCGCCGACGCGGCTGCGCCGGGCGGGCCGGCTGCTGGACGGCGGCCTAGACGCGCGCGGCGCGCCGGTGGAGATCCGGCGGCCCGGGGAGCTCGCGTTCGGCGGCGGCCGGCTGTACATGGCCTCCGGCCTGGGCCTGACCGTCTTCGAGCGCGACGCGGCGACCGGCGCGCTGGCGGTCGTTGGCCACGTGGACGCGGACCTCGCCGCGGCGTCGCTGGCGTGGGACGGGGCGCACGGCCGCGTGATCGCCCACGACTGCGGCGCGTGGCGCTCGTTCCCGGCCGACGGCGGCGGGCCGGCGGACATGACCGTGGCCGGCGACCCGTCGGGCTGCGGGCGGCTGCTGCCCGACGCGGCGGGCGGCCTCGTGCACCGGGTGGGCGAC
>JAJDVW010000038.1 GCA_022825925.1 Pseudomonadales bacterium
CGGCGCGTGGGCTTCGGCGGCGCGCCAGATCGCGCTCGGGTTGTCCACGCCCGCGGCGTCCCAGTGTGCCTGGTGACGGTGTCCCGCCAGGTGCTTGAGGGCGCCCGCGCGGGCGAGGAAGTCGAGGTCCTGCCCGGAGAGTGCCGCCCGGGCACCGAGGGTGTCGCCTCAAATATGCGTGTTAAGACACGATTTATCCCATTTAGTGCAGTAAAATGCATTGACCGCTAAGAAAAATGGGCAGGGAAGCGTGAGGAAACCAGCATGGATCAGGCACAGATCGGCCCATCGGACTGGCACGCCGCGCTACGCGGGGCCCGGAAGCGGGAGGGGATCACCCAACGCCAGCTAGCGTCCCGTGTAGGTCTCCCCCAGGCACACATCTCCCGGATCGAGCATGGCAAGGTGGACCCGAGACTGTCGAACGCCGTGCGGATCGCGCGAGCGGTGGGGTTCGATCCGGTGCTCATACCGCGACGTGCCTTGCCCGCGGTGCTTGCGGTGTTGCGCGACCACGAGGGAGGCGCCGAGGGGCGTCGTCCGTCGGCCATCGAGCTGTTGGTCGGCGACGGTGACGGCGACGACGAATGACCACGGAAGCGCTGTCGATCAGGCTGGGCGGGGATGTCATCGGGACGCTGGTCAGCCTCGCCGGCGACCGCATCGTGCTCGTCTTCGAGCCCGCCTTCGTCGAGAGCGCTGATCGTCCAACGTTGAGCCTGTCGTTCCTGGATGGCTCCGGGGGAGTCGTCGAAGACCCAAGAAGCACGACCAGAAGGGCGCCGCCGTACTTCGCCAACCTGTTGCCAGAGGGGCGACTTCGCACGTACCTGGCGCGCCTTGCGGGTGTCAACGAAACGCGCGACTACCCATTGCTGCGACTTGTCGGCGGCGACCTCCCGGGCGCCGTCGAACTCGTTCCGGAAGAGGCTCCGTCGGACACCGAAGCGCCTGCGAGAGGCCCCCGTGCAGGTTCCCGGGCGTATGGTGACGACTCCGTGCTCAAGTTCTCACTCGCGGGCGTGCAGTTGAAGTTCTCCGCGATCGAGGAAGCAAGGGGCGGCCTGGCGGTCCCCGCTCACGGTATCGGAGGGGACTGGATCGTCAAGCTCCCGTCCGCGACCTACGTGGGCGTGCCGGAAAACGAACTCTCCGTCATGACCATGGCTTCGATGGTCGGCATCGAGACTCCGGAGCTTCGCCTCGTCCCAATGTCGGAGATTCGCGGCATTCCGGACGACATCGCCGACGACGCCATCACCGGTGCGAACGCCCTGGCGATACGTCGATTCGACCGGACGACGCCCGGAGGACGCATACATACCGAAGATTTCGCCCAGGTCTTCGGCGCATACCCGGAGAGGAAGTACACCCGCTACGGATACGGCGACGTCGGCCGCGTGTTGGCCGCGTTCTCCAACCGGGAAGCTGTCGACCAGTTCGCTCGGCGGCTGATCTACAACGCCATGGTCGGCAACGCGGACATGCATCTGAAGAACTGGTCCCTGATCTATCGCGACGGCAGGACGCCCGAGCTCTCACCCGCGTACGACCTGCTCTCCACCGTGGCGCACCTGTCAGACGACACCATGGCTTTGCGCTTGGGCGGCGCGAAGCGGTGGGACGAGTTGACGCTCGACGCCTTCACGCGGCTGGCGGACAGGATGGGCGTGGACTCGAATGCCCTTCTGGGTCCCGTCGCGGAGACGGTGGAGCGTTTCCGCGACGTCTGGTTGACGGAGGCACCGAACCTGCCGGTCTCCAGGCGCGTGCGCGAGGTCGTCAACGGGCAACTGGCGACCGTTCCGGCCGTCGGGGGACCGCCGCCGAAGCTCCGTATGCGCCGACGCCGGGAAGCCTCCGGGCCACCGGACGGATGACCCCGCGGGGCTCATCATCGGCGCCGCGCTGCCACGCAACGGGGTGGAGCACCGGCATATGCCCGCGCGCCCCATGACGAGCTCTCCGACTGAATCGCCAAGGTGAAGGCGAGCCCGAGGACGAGCCGCTCGTCCAAGCTGGCGCTGGAGTGCCTCATCCTGACGCCGGCGCGCTCGGTCGGGGTGCGCAAGGCGACGTGGGATGAGATCAACGTGGACGGTGCCATGTGGATGGTGCGGGAGAAGTGGATGAAGGCGAACCGCGAACAAGTGCTTGCACGGGTGTTCGCCCTTGATTGCATCGCAATCGGCACGTACATTGGCGTCCATTGATCCTGGAAACTCTTGTGGCCATGGCGAGCATCACCATCCGCAATCTCGACGACGACGTGAAGACGGGGCTGCGCGTGCGAGCGGCCGGCAATGGCCGGTCCATGGAAGAGGAAGCGCGGCTGATCCTCGGCGATGCCGTCGGGGCCGGAGCGGAGACGGGCGACATCGTGAGCATCATCCGGTCGTACTGCGGACCAACCAACGGCGTGGACCTGGAGCTGCCGCCGCGGGGCGGTACGCGCGAACCCCCGTCCTTCGACTGAAATCGGGCGCGATGTGATCCTGCTGGACACGAACGTCGTGTCGGAGTTGATGCGCTCCGCACCGGAGCCCGCCGTCGAAGCGTGGGTCCGCGGTCAGCCTTCGAACAGCCTCTACTTCTCGAGCGTGAGTGAGGCCGAGCTCCGCTACGGCGCGGCGATACTGCCGGCAGGCCGTCGCCGCGAGACGCTGTTCGCGAACATCGAGGGGATGCTGAGGAGAGCCTTCGGGGAGCGCATTCTCTCCTTCGATCGCGAGGCTGCGCGGGTCTACGGCGATATCGCCTCCTTGCGGCGTTCCGCCGGGCGACCGCCGGACCCGGTGGACTGTCTGATTGCGGCGATTGCCCGCTCACGCGGTCTGGTGGTGGCGACGCGAAATCTCACCGATTTCGAAGGCATGGAGGTAGATCTGGTCGACCCGTGGCACTCGGCGTGAGGGGCGCCACGGAAGTGCTTGCCGGCGCGAGGATCGGCGGATTTGGCCGTCGGGTTTGGCCGGGCGAGAGGGCTCAGACGGCCCAACCCGCCGGAAGCACCTCCGCCTGCTCAAGCACCGTCCTGGTCGCCTGTTCCTGCTTGTCCGGCGGATACCCGTACTGGCGCAGGATGCGCTTCACGAGCCGACGGAGGTTGGCGCGCACGTTCTCGCGCAGCGGCCAGTCGATGGTGACGTTCGCGCGCACGATACGGACCAGCTCCCGGGCGATCACGCACAGCGTCTCGTCTCCGAGCACCCGCACCGCGCTGTCGTTGGTCTCGAGGGCGTCGTAGAAGGCCAACTCGTCGTCCGTTAGCCCGAGTTCCTCACCCCGCTCGCCGGCCTGGCGCATCTCGCGGGCGAGTTCGATCAGTTCCTCGATGACCTGGGCGGCGGCCACCGACCGGTTCCGGTAGCGCCGGATCGCCGTCTCGAGCATTTCCGCGAACGATCGGGCCTGCACGACGTTGCGGCGCTTGCGGCTGGCGACCTCTCCGTTCAGCAGCTTCTGGAGCAGTTCAACCGCCAAGTTGCGATGCTCCATGCCGCGCACCTCGGAGAGGAACTCGTCGGAACGGATCGAGATGTGCGGTTTCGGTAGGCCCGCAGCCGCGAAGATGTCGATCACGCCCTCGGGCGCCACCGCCCGGGAGATGATCTGCCGCACGGCGTGGTCCAGTTCCTCTCTCGTCCTCTGCTCGACGACCGCCCGTTTCGCCAGCACGGACTGCCGCTTTCCGTGTAAGTGGCGAGCGCCTGCTTGAGTTCGTGCGACAGGCCCAGGTAGTCGACGACCAGACCGCCGGGCTTGTCGCGAAAGACGCGGTTGGCGCGCGATGGCCTGCATCAGGCCGTGACCGCGCATCGGCTTGTCCACGTACATCGTGTGCAGGCTCGGCGCGTCGAATCCGGTGAGCCACATGATCCCGCACCAGCACGATCCGGAACGGGTCGTCGGGATTCCGGAACCGCTTGGCCAGCGCCTCCCGGCGTGCCTGTTGCGGATGTGCCGTTGCCAGTCCGACGGGTCGGACGCCGAACCGGTCATTACTATCTTGATGCTGCCTTCCGCATCGTCCTCCTGGTGCCAGTCCGGCCGCAGGCGTACGAGTTCGTCGTAGAGATCGACGCAGATGCGCCTGCTCATGCAGACCACCATCGCCTTGCCGTGCATGGCCTCCGTACGTTCCTCGAGGTGCGCGACGATGTCCTCGGCGACCAGGCGCAGGCGCTCACCGGTGCCTACGATGGCCTCGAGCTGCGCCCACCGGCTCTTCAGCCGCTCCTTGCGCTCGATCTCCTCGCCTTCCGTGGCCTCTTCAAAGTCCGGGTCGATGTTCGGACGGGCGCTGTCGTCCAGGGCAAGTTGGGCCAGGCGGCTTTCGTAGTGAATCGGCACCGTGGCCCCGTCCTCGACGGCGCGCTGGATGTCGTAGACGCTGATGTAGTCGCCGAAGACGGCGCGCGTGTTGGCGTCGGCAAGTTCCATGGGCGTTCCGGTAAAGCCGATGAAAGAGGCGTTCGGCAGGGCGTCGCGCATGTGCCGCGCGAACCCGTCGATGAAGTCGTACTGGCTGCGGTGCGCCTCGTCGGCGATCACCACGACGTTGCGCCTCTCCGAAAGCGTGGGATGGCTGTCGCCCTTCTCCTCAGGGAAGAACTTCTGGATCG
>JAJDVW010000132.1 GCA_022825925.1 Pseudomonadales bacterium
CTTCGCCCTGTTCGGCGACTACCGCAAGGCCATCCAGCACCTGGAGTACGCGCGCGGCCTCATCGACCCGGACAACATCCGGTCCATGGCCGGGCTGACCCAGCGCATCCTGGATCTCAGGACGGAGTTGGAGTCGCTGAAGAGCTGAACCGGCGTCCGTTACCGAGCGACGGCCTCGAGCAGTTCCCCGATCTCGGCCCGCCCGCCGCCCGGGGGCATCGCGGCCTTGTAACCGATCGTGCGGGACGCGTCGATCCACAGGACGCCCGGATGCACGATCCCGAAGGTCGGGTGGTCCGGCCCGAACTCCTCGTTGCGGATGCCGAGGCCGTGCATGTAAGCGCCGGACGGGTCGGACAGCAATGGGAACTCGATGTCCCGATCCGACGTGAACTCGGCGAGCACGTCCACGTCCTCGAAGGTCATGGCCGCGACGGCCACCCCCGCCTGCAGGAACGCTTCACGATGCTGGTTCAGCTCCACGAGCTGACGTCGACAGACGGGTCACCAGTCCGCGGAGCGGTTGAAGAAGATCAGGAGCCCCCGGGCGCCCATCAGCCCGGCGAACGTCCGCGGCTGTCCGGCCTGGTCGTTGAAGGTGGCCTCGGGGATCGCCGTGCCGACGGGCGGCCCCCAGCTATCGACGTACTCGGAGGCGGCCAGGAACAGAGCGAGGGTGGAGCAGGCGAGGGATATCATCGTCCTGGAACGTGCGGCGTGTGGTGAGGGAATCATAGCGCCCCGCCGGTCCACTCCCGGCGCGCTGTCTCGAAGACCAGGTCCGGGGACTTGAGGGTGATGAAGTGCCCCCAGCCCTCGAGCGCGTGCAACTCGCAGTGGGGGGCCCTGTCCGCGATGAACCGGCCGAACTCGAAGGGCACGAGCGTGTCCTCGGTGCCGTGGAACAGGTCGATCCTGCCCCGCAGGTCGGCCAGCCGAAATCCCCAGTCCGAGTACTGGATCATCGTGTCCACGGCGACCCCGCGGCCTCCCTGCGCGAAGGCCTCCGCCGTGACGCGTCCCATCGTCGCCATCTTCTCGGGGTGACTTGCATGGAAGTACGCATCCGCCGAAGGGAGGAACATCGACACTTCCTTGCGCGTCAGCGGCCGAGGGAGCTTCCCCGGCTGAAGGCTCCTGGCGACCTCGCCATCCGGTCCTTCGGCGTTGCTTGCCGCGGTGGCGGCCCATTTCTCGTAACGCTTGCCGAGACCGCGGACCGCGAGCGCCATCGAGCCGCACATCGCGAAGACCAGGGCGGGCGAGATCCGCGCCATCCTCCAGGTGACGGCTTCGGCCCCCGACAGCAGCGTTTCGGGCGCCGGGAATTCGGCGAAGCTGGTGAACGGGCACACGGTGACGTTGACCGTGAGGCGTTCCGGGATCGCGTAGGCGCAGACCGCCGTGTGGGCCCCACCCCCCGAAGCGCCCATCACGCCGAACCGTGCGAGGCCGAGCGCATCGGCCAGGGAGGAGATGTCCCTCGGGTAGTCGAGGAGCCTCCGGCCCGGAAGGTGGGTGGACCCGCCGATGCCCGGGCGGTCGGTGGAGATGACGCGGAAGCCGTGCCGGCGCGCCGCGTCATCGAGAAGCGCCCCCTCGAGCCTGGAACTCGGCACGCCGTGGGCGTGAAAGATCGGGTCGCCATCGGGGTCGCCGAACTCGCGGAACGCGAGGATTCGGCCGTCGGGGAGCCGGTGGGTACTGGTCTCGCCGTCCATGCTCACGGCCTCGGGCCTCGGCGGGTCAGCCGTCCCTGGGTATCTCGATGCCCGCGGCCTCGCGGTCGAAGGTGCGTTCGGTCAGCGGGGATTTCGGCAGTTCGACCTTCCGCACCTTCTGCGTGGGCGTGAGCGGAAGCTCGTCGAAGAACTCGACGTAACGCGGAACCATGAAGCGCGGCATCCTGCCGATCAGCCAGCGCACGAGGCCCTCGCCGTCGAGCGCGGAGCCCTCGGTGCGCACGCAGCAGACCTTGACCTCCTCGTTGGCGCCCGGGCGGTCGTTCTCCTTCACGGCGATCGCGCCGGCGAGGGCGACCTCGGGATGGGCCATCACCGACATCTCGACGTCGTAGCTCGAGATGTTCTCGTCGCGCCGGCGAATGCAGTCCTTCAGGCGATCGATGAAGTAGAACCATCCCTCCTCGTCGAGGTAGCCGGCGTCGCCGGTGTGGAACCACCCGCCGCGCCAGGCTTCGGCCGTGGCCTCGGGCATGTTCAGGTAGCCGGCGTTCAGCACCCACGGGACGTCCGAGCGGATGACGATCTCGCCGACCTCGCCCGGGGGCAGCGGCTGGTCGTGTTCGTCGACGATACGCACTGCGTAGCCGGGACGGACCGTTCCCTGGCTCGCCCGGCCCCGCTCGTCGAACCGGTCGGCGTTCCAGACGGGATAGCCCACCGGGCACGACAGCTCCGTCATGTTGAAGGCCTGCTCCGCTTCCGCCAGCAGTTCGGCCATTCTCCAGGAGGGCCACGGAAGCTCCGGCACGTCCCCGTCATCGAGGACGACGACCTGGCGGAGGTGCTCGAGACGGTCCGCCACCTTGAGCAGCCGGGGCACGAACTGTCCGAGGCACGCCATCGTGCGGGCGCGGGTGAGGTTCAGGGCGTGCACGAGCAGGTCGGCGCGGTAGTCGACGTTGACGGGCGCCTCGGTGGCGCCCAGCCAGCCGAGTCCGTGCCACCCGAGCAGGGACTCGATCGTGTTGTTCTGCATCGTGACGACGATCTCGTCCGCCTCGACGCCGATGCTCCGGTACGCCGCGGCCCAGCGGCGCGCCTCGGTGGCGGTCTCGGCGTAGCTCAGGGAGCTGCCCTCGACATCCTCGACGTGGATGCGGCCCGGCTCTTCCGTGGCCCGGCGGGCGAGTTCGCTCAGCGGGGTTTCGGGTGGCGTGCGCACGTTGCCGGGTTCACGGCCGAGGGAAATCCAGCATCCGCTGCAGCGGCACCATGGCGCGGCGGCCGATCTCCGGGTCGACGAACACCTCCTGGTCGAGCCGGTCGAGCGTCCGCGCCAGGTTGTCCAGTTCGTTCATGGCCATCCACGGGCAGTGCGCGCAGCTCCGGCAGGTGGCGCCGTCGCCGGCGGTGGGCGCCTCGATGAAGCGCTTGTGCGGCGAGCGCCGGCGCAACTGGTGGAAGAGGCCCCGGTCGGTGGCGACGATGAAGGTGTCGTTGGGCAGGTCCAGCGACGCCTGGAGGATCTGGCTGGTCGAACCGACGCGGTCGGCGATGCCGATGACCGCGGCGGGCGACTCCGGATGCACGAGCACTCCGGCTTCCGGGTAGACGTTCTTGAGGTCCTCGAGCGCCTGGAACTTGAACTCCTCGTGGACGACGCAGGCGCCCGTCCAGTGGAGCATGTCGGCGCCCGTCTGCTGCTCGATGTAGGCGCCGAGGTGCTTGTCCGGCGCCCACAGGATCCTCTCTCCGCGGGCCGCGAGGTGTTCGACGATGCGCAGGCCGACGCTCGAGGTCACCACCCAGTCGGACATGGCCTTCACGCGTGCGGACGTGTTCGCGTAGACGACGACGGTCCGGTCCGGGTGCTCCGCGGCGAACGCTTCGAACTCGTCCGGGGGGCAGCCGATGTCGAGGGAGCACTCCGCCTCGAGGGTGGGCATGAGGACGCGCTTCTCCGGCGAGAGGATCTTGGCCGTCTCGCCCATGAAACGCACGCCGGCGACCACGAGGGTCGAGGCGGCGTGGTCGCGCCCGAAGCGCGCCATCTCGAGGGAGTCCGAAACGCATCCGCCCGTCTCGAGCGCCAGGTCCTGGATGTCGCCGTCGACGTAGTAGTGCGCCACCAGGACGGCGTCGAGGGCGTCGAGGCGCGCCCGGATCTCTTCCTTGCGCAGCGCCCTCTCGGTGGCGGACAGCAGCGCGGGTTCGTGTACCGGTACCTCGGCGGGCGCGAGACTGTAATCGGCGCGCATCGGTGGATAATAGCCCAGTTTGCAGAGACCGAAGGGACGCTTCAGGTGGGGGTCGTGAGCCGCTCTTGCCGCGTGTCGCGCCGCGTGTTCCAGCGGGGCCAAGGGGGCGTGGGGGGCGGGGGCGTGAGCGGCGTGACGGGCCGTCTCGGCGGGCTTCGCGGGTCGTCGCGGCGACCCTGCGGAAACGCCGGCGCCCGATGGCGGGAGGCCGTCGTGAGTGCGGCGTTCGCGGTGGGCGCCGCCTGGGCGATGCCCGCCGTCGGGACGGACGTGGAGCGCGCCGTCACGGGCGCGGACGCCGCGCCGTTGCAGGCCGATGGATCCCGCATCGCGCCGGCGTCACTGCGTTACCGCATCGCGGTGGTCGTCGACGGCGAGGAGTTCGCGTTCGAGTCCCACGTCAGCAGGTCCCGCGAGTCCTGGCGCGGCACCGCCGCCTGGCGCGTGCAGACGCGGGCCCGAGTGCCCGCCGGCGAACTGGTCGACACCGTGTATCTCAATGCCGGGGACCTCGTGGCGCTGCACCGCGACGTCCGGATCGGCGAGGGCAGGGTCATGCTCGACCTGGGTTCGCAGGGCGTATCCGGCGTGATCGTCGAACCTGGCGGCGCGGACCGTCCGGTCACCATCCCGACCGCCGGGCCCGTCGTGGGGCACCTCGACACCGCGTTCGCCGGCGCGGGGCTGGCGCGCGGCTACGAGGCCCGCTTTCGGACCCTCGACCTCGAGCGCCAGCGGATCCACGAGTGGCATGCCACGGTCGCGGGGGCGGAGTCCGTGGAGGTACCGGCCGGGCGTTTCGACACTTATCGGCTGGAACTCGTCGACGTCGGCGGAGACGGACTCGCGGCCACCGTGTGGATGCGCCGCCAGACGCCGCGGTGGCTGGTGCGCAGCGAACTGACGGGCCGCGACGCGGGCGCCAGGGTCGTCGCGGAACTCGAGTCCGTCGAGGACTGAGTCACGTCCGCCTTGCGCGTCGCGTTGCTTTCATCAGGCGTCGGGGAACCGGCGAACGACAACCGCGAGCGGATGGGGCGGGCGTTCGCGGACGCTGGCTGGGAAGTCGCCGTGCTGACCTACGAGACCCTGGCTCTGACCCCGCGCGGCGTCTCTGCGTGCGGCGCCGGCGACGGCGCCGCGGCCCTCGACGGCTTCGACCTGGTCTGGCTCCTCGGGTTCGGCCGGAGGGAGACGTTCCTCGATCGGATGCACCTGCTCCGACTCGTGCCGCAGGACCGCTTCGTCAACACGGTCGATGCGCTCGTCCTCCTGCACGGCAAGCTCGGGTTGCCGGAGTTCCAGCCGGAAACGTACGCCAGTTCGGACCCCGCCGCCCTGCTGCGACGGGTCGCGTCTGGCGGGCGCTGGGTGGTCAAGCCCATCGCGGGCAGTTTCGGGCGGGATGTGGTGCGCGTGGACGGCAACGGTCCGGATACCGAGCAGGTCCTCCGGCGACTCACCGCGCACGGCGCCTACTGCGTGCTCCAGCGATACGTGCCCGAAGCGGCGACCCGGGAGAAACGCGTCATCGTCGCGGGGGGCAGGCTCATCGGGGCCTACGCGAAAACCGGCAACGTCACGGCTGGCGCCCTTCCGCGGTCGGCGAAGCTGTCGCACGAAGAGACGGAGCTCGCCCTGCGTGTGGTCGCCCGGCTGAACGCGCTGGGCGCCCGCTTCGCCGGCATCGATCTGGCCTGGCCCTACGTGTTCGAGGCGAACATCGCGAACCCGGGCGGCCTCGCGACCCTGGAAGCGCTGACCGGAATCGACCCGGCGCCCCGCGTCGCCGAGGCCTTCACCGACCTCCGCGCTACGGCGACCCCCCGTCCACGCGGATGACCGCGCCGGTGGTGAAGCTACGTGTTCGAGGCGAACATCGCGAACCCGGGCGGCCTCGCGACCCTGGAGGCGCTGACCGGAATCGACCCGGCGCCCCGCGTCGTCGAGGCCGTCACCGACCTCCGCGCTACGGCGACCCCCCGTCCACGCGGATGACCGCGCCGGTGGTGAAGCTCGCCGAGGGACTCGCGAGAAACAGCGCCGCGCCCACGATCTCGTCCGGCTCGCCGCCGCGTCCGAGCGCCTGGCGCGTCTCCATCGCCTTGAAGGTCGCCGGGGCCCACGCCTTCGAGATGTCGGTGAGGAACGGACCCGCCTGGATGCAGTTGACGCGCACCTTGCGGCCGAACGCAAAGGCGAGGGAGCGCGTCAGCGAGTTGATCCCGGCCTTGGCGGCGCCGTAGGGCTCCGAGTTCGGCGACGGGTCGACGGCGGCGTTGCTGCTGACGTTGATGATGCAGCCGCCGTCCCCCTCGGCCATCCGTTCGCCGACCAGGGCGGACAGGCGGTACGGGCCCTTGAGGTTCACGCCGACGACCTTGTCGAAGAGTTCCTCGGTCACCGCGGAGAGCTTCGGGTAGAGCGGCGACATGCCGGCGTTGTTGACCAGGATGTCCACCTTGCCGAAGCGCCCGTAGGCGGCTTCGACCAGGGCGTCGCACTCTTCCCAGTGACCGACGTGGCAGGCGTAGGCCAGCGCTGACCGGCCCCTGGCCTCGATCTCGTCGGCCACGGCCCGGCAGTTGTCGATCTTGCGGCTGGTGACGACCACGTCCGCGCCGTGGTCCGCGAAGGCCAGCGCCATCTCGCGGCCGAGGCCCCGGCTGCCGCCGGTGATGAGCGCGGTCTTGCCGCTGAGGTCGAATAGCTTATCCATGTCCTACCCCGTAAAATCGCCGGTTCGCTTCCCCAAACTCATCGATTCTAACGGAGGGACCACGGCTCATGGGAATGCTGGACGGTAAGGTCGCGCTCGTCACGGGCGCCGGGGGCGGCCTCGGCCGCACGCACGCGTTGCTGCTCGCCGCGGAAGGCGCGGCGGTGGTGGTCAACGATCTGGGCGGCGCGCGGGACGGGACCGGATCGGGCAGCGCCATGGCCGACCAGGTGGTCGCAGAGATCCAGGCGACCGGCGGCCAGGCCGTCGCCGACTACGGCAACGTCGCGGACCAGGACGATGCGCGCGGCATGGTGCAGGCGGCCGTGGACAGCTTCGGCAAGCTCGACATCTGCATCTGCAACGCCGGCATCCTGCGCGACAAGTCCTTCAAGAACATGGACAACGCGATGTGGGACGTCGTCGTCGACGTCCACCTGCGCGGCACCTACCTGACGGCCAAGGCGGCCTACGACCGGATGCTCGAGCAGGGACACGGCGGACGCATCGTCGTCACGAGCTCCACCTCGGGCCTGCTCGGCAACTTCGGCCAGACCAACTACGGCGCCGCCAAGGCCGGCATCGCGGGCTTCGCGCGGTGCCTGTACCTCGAAGGCATGCGCTACGGCGTGAACGTACACATCCTTGCGCCCACCGCGCTGTCGCGCCTGACGGACGACATCCTGCCCGACCAGGTGAAGGACCGCTTCCCGCCGGAGAAGGTCTCGCCCTCCGTGGTGTGGCTCTGCACCGACGAGGCGAAGGAC
Organism: Pseudomonadales bacterium; assembly: GCA_022825925.1. GTDB lineage: Bacteria > Pseudomonadota > Gammaproteobacteria > Pseudomonadales > Azotimanducaceae > VXNE01. The sequence goes on from JAJDVW010000132.1 coordinate 7,430, forward strand.
GTCACCGGACGCACCTGGCTGGTCGCCGGCAACACGGTTTCGCTGCTGAACTGGCAGCTCCAGACCGTCGCGGACAAGGACCAGTCGGAAGAGCCGTGGGACGTCGAGGACGTCGGCGAGGCCATCCTGTCCACGAAGGACTCCTGGCCACCGATCAACCCGATGCGCATGTAAGCACGCCATGCCGCCGCCCGACGGTCTCGGCAGGGGCTTGTCCGGGCGGCGGGGCACAGCAATGTCGGCACGCCCGCTCAAGCTCGTACACACCTCCGACGTCCACCTCGACGAGCGTTACGTCGGCGAGCCGGTGGACGGGTTCCGCAACCATGCGGAACGGGCCTTCGCGGCGGTCGTCGACGTCACCCTCGACGAGACCGCCGATCTCCTGCTGATCGCCGGCGACCTGTTCGACAACAACCGCGTGCCGGACGAGGATTTCGACTTCGTCCGCGACCAGCTCGGCCGGCTCTCCTGCCCCGTCCTGGTGCTGCCCGGCAACCACGACGTGCACGACCACTACTCCATCTGGCGGCGCATCGAGCGGGACGACGTGGGCGGCCACGTGCACCTGATCCTCGAGACCGAAGGCGCGAGTCTCGAGTTCGAGGAACTCGGCGTCACCGCCTGGGGCCGGGCGATGGCGGAACACGCGCCGGAGAACGAGCCGCTCGAGGGCGTGCCCGCCCGCCGGGAGGGCGTGTGGAACATCGGTCTCGCGCACGGACTCGTGGTCTCGAAACGTGAAGGCATCGGTTCGTCGCAGATCACGCACGAGGAGATCCGCGCCTCGGGGTTCGACTACCTGGCGCTCGGCCACGTGCACGTCTGGGGCGACATGAGCCAGGGCTCGGTGACCGCGTGCTATCCCGGCTCCCCGGTCGGCAGCTACGCGAGCGCGGCCGGCGGCCACGTCGCCGTCGCCTCGTTCCGACCGCAGGGCGGCGTGGAGCTCACCCGCCGCAAGGTGGACGATGCGCCCGAGCGCAAGAAGCGGGGACCGTGGTAACGCTTTTTCTGGAATGAGGGCGGAGGACGACCAGTGACGCATCCCAACATTCTCTTCATCATGACCGACCAGCAGCGCTGGGACGCGATGAGCTGCGCCGGCGACTGGGTGAACACGCCCAACCTGGACCGCATCGCGGCGGAAGGCGTGCGCTTCAGCTACTGCATCACGACCACGCCGATCTGCATCCCCGCCCGCGTGACGCTCGCCACCGGGCACTACCCGCACAACAACAACGTCTGGGACAACATCCGCTACGCCATGCCGGAGGACGTGAAGACGTGGATGCGCGCGATCCGCGACCTCGGCTACCGCACGAGCATGTTCGGCAAGACGCACCTGCATCCGCACACGGGGGACCTGCGCGAGCGGGAGCACCTCATCAACGCCTACGGCCTCGACGACGTGGACGAGATCGGCGGGCCCCGGGCGAGCGCCGCCGTGATGAGCCACATGACGAAGATGTGGGAGGACAAGGGACTCCTCGATAGCTACCGGGAGGACTTCAGGGAGCGGTTCGCCAACAAGCCGCATGTCGCGCGTCCCTCCGTGCTGCCGCTCGAGGACTACGCGGACGTGTACGTGGGCCAGCGCGCGAAGGAGTGGCTCGAGGCCTACGATGCCGACGAGCCTTGGTTCTGCTGGATGAGCTTCGGCGGCCCGCACGAGCCCTGGGATGCGCCGGAGCCCTACGCGAGCATGTACGATCCCGAGGCGATGCCGGCGCCCGTGCCGCGTCCCGAAGAGGACATCCCGCGCCCGAAAGGATGGCTCGACAGGATGATGGAACGCTGGACGCCGAACTTCGATCCCGGCGACGAGGGAGCGATGCGGGCCAACTACGCCGGCAACGTGACCCTGATCGACGACCAGATCGGCGAGGTCCTGGCGGCCATCGAGGCGCGCGGCGAGATGGACAACACGGTGATCGGCTTCACCTCCGACCACGGCGAGATGAACGGCGACTGGCGGCTCATCTACAAGATGAACTTCCTCGACGGCTCCCTGCGCGTGCCCCTGCTCGTCCGTACCCCGGAGACCGCGGCCAACGGCGGCGGCAAGGTGGTCGACGCGCCCGCGGAGAACTGCGACCTCGGCCCGACCCTGCTCGAACTCGCTGGCGGAACCGTGGACTACGCGCAGTTCGCGAAGTCCCTCGTCCCCGCCATGGAGAACGGCGGGACGCACCGGGAGGCGGCCATCTCCGAGTACCGGGGCGAGTTCATGGTCACCGACGGCAAGTGGAAGGCGGCGGTCAACACCGACGGGCAGGTCTACCTGCTGTTCGACCTCGAGGACGATCCCCGCGAGACGCGCAATCTCGCCGGGCTGTCGGAGTACGCGGCCCAGTCCGACGAGATGCGCCTGCGGCTCCTGGAGCGCGTCTCCGAGACCCAGTTCCAGAGCGGGGTGGAGTGGCGGCCGCCGGTGTAGGGAGCGCCTTGCCGAACGCCATCGAACAGAGCAGCCTGGCGTTTGCCCGGCTGCCGGGCATGGAGTTGCTCGCGGAGTGCTATCGCCCGCGGGAACCGGCGGCTCGGCTTGGCAGGGCAGTCGTCATGGTCCACGGCGGCGCGTGGTCGATCAGCGATCGGCTCGGCATGCAGACGCTCTGCGAGGCGTTCGCCCGGCGGGGCATGAGCGTCTTCTCCCTCGACTTCCGCGACGGGCGCCACGGCAAGCACCCCTGCGCCGTCGCGGACATCGCGGCGGGAATCCGCTTCGTGCGGGCGAATGCCGAACGCCTGGAGGTGGACCCGGACCGCATCGGACTCGTCGGGAGTTCCTCCGGGGGTCACCTCGTCCTGCTCACGGGGATCCAGCCGGACATCGACGCGCACCGCGGCACGCCGTTCGCGGTGGACGGCGCGTTCCGCGACGGTGACGTCTCGGCCCGGACAAGCTACGTGATCGCCCTCTGGCCCGTCTCCGACCCGCTGTTCCGCTTCCGCTACGCGCAGGCCGTGGGCCGCCACCAACTGGTCACCGGTCACGGGCTCTACTACCGGGACGAGGCGCAGATGGCCCAGGCCAGCGTGCAGCGGACGCTGACCGCGGGAGAAGCGCAGGCAACGCCCCCGGTGGCGGTGGTGCAACCGGGCGCGGACGCCAACGTGCCCCAGGAGATGACGCTGCAGCTCGTGCGCGCCTACCAGCGCGCCGGCGGCGTCCTGAACTACCTCTTCTACCCCGGGCTGCCGCACGGGTTCGGCCACCACCCCTCCCCGGACACCGACCGGATGTTCGACGACCTCTGGCCGTTCGTGGAGCGGTACTCGCGGGAGGGCTGACCGTAAGCCTGCGCCGTTCCTGCGTGTGCGCCTTTTGCCATTGTTCGAGCGCTTGGAAGGGCGCTATCCTGCCGGCGGACAGGGACGGCATGGACGCACTCGCGATGGACAGGGGCATACCCGGCGTGCACGATCTCCGGATAGAGGATCTGCGGCACGCCATGGAGCAGCGCATGGAGGCGATCGAACGCAGCGTGACGGAGTTGAGGCAGGATTGGAGGCGGATGGACAGCCGGCTATGGGCACTGGTGCTGTTGGCGGTCGGCGGAATCCTGACGCCCATCGTTCTCAGGACGCTGTAGTCCTGATGACGACCGGGGACGAGCGGATGGACAAGACCCAACAGATAGCCCTCGACGACACCTCGAGCGCGTTGTTGGCCGACACCACCAGGCTGATCGAGACGATGTACGGCGAGCAGTGGTCCAGCGAAGAGATCGCCAGGCACCTGACGACCTACGCGTTCATGCGTGGCAGTTACACGATCGCGACCTTCGCGAAGGAAGAACTGCGCAAGCACGACGAGCTCGACGACGAGCAGAGGAGGCTTTGCAACCGGATCATCGGCCGGGCGGTGGCGGCCTCGGCGGAACTCGCGGAGACCGGGTTCGTCGAGTAGGGAGGGCGCCCTTGCGGTGAAACTGCGGCACCCCGGTCTTGGTCCGTTCGAGCGTGCGTACCAGCGTGTGTGGCGGCGTCGCGGCTGGTATCGGTCCGTTACAGCCCGAGGATGCCGAGCAACTCCTCGATCGCTTGATCGTGTCGTGCGGCCCGGCGCAGGCTGCCCTCTGTCCTACGTCCCCGTGTACCTCGGCGTCCGCTTCTCCCGGAACGCCGCCAGCGATTCCTTGCGATCGTTCACCGCGCGCCCGGCGTGGGAGATCGCCAGGAGTTCGTAGCGCAGCGCGTCCTCCAGTTCGCACTCCTGGTTGTGCTGCAGGGCGCGCTTCGACATGCGCACGGCCAGCGGCGGCCAGGCCGTCATCTGGCGTGCGAGTTCGACGGCGGTATCGAGCAGGTCGTCGTGGTCGACCAGGCGGTCGAGCAGCCCGATCCGGTACGCCTCGTCGGCGTCCACCATGCGGCTCGTGTAGACGAGGTCCGCCGCGCGCGAGTAGCCGACGATGCGCGGGAGGAAGAAGCTCATGCCGGTGTCCGGCGAGAGGTTGCGTTCGACGAAGACCGTCTTGAAGCGCGTCATCGCGGACCCCACCCGCACGTCGCAGGCGAGGGCGAGGCTCATGCCCGCGCCCACGGCGACGCCGTTCACCGCGCCGATGACGGGTTTGTCGAGGCCGTGGACGGTCAGCGCCAGGCGGCCGACCCAGCCGAGATCGTCCATGTGGTCGTTCTGGGTCGGTGGCGGAGCTGCCTCCGGCCCCGCGGTCAGGTCCGCGCCGGAGCAGAAGCCGCGGCCCTCCCCGGTAAGGACCACCGCACGGACGGCGTCGTCGGCCTTCGCCTCGGCGAAGGCGTCGAAGATCGCGTCGCGGAGGCCGGCGTTCAGCGCATTCAGCTTCTCGGGTCGGGACATCGTGATCACCGCCACGTCGCCTGTCGTCGCCATCTCGAGCACGGTGTCCTCCTTCTCTTGCACGTCTTGCACGGTACTCATCACGCCACCGTGTCCCGCACGGTCCGGCGCCCGAGCTGCGAGAGGTGGATCTCGCTCGGCCCGTCCGCGATCTGGCAGTAGCGGCTGGTCATGTAGATGTGGTTGATCGGCGTGTCCTGCGTCACGCCCATGCCACCGTGGGCCTGCAGGGCCCGGTTCGCCACGCGGTGGCACATCTCCGGCCCCGCCACCTTGACCATCGAGATGTAGTCGCGGGCGGCCTTGGGGCCGTGCTGGTCCATGGCGTCCGCGGCGCGCAGCACGAGCAGCCGGCACTGCTCGATCTCCATGCGCGAGCGCGCCACGTCGTGCTGGATACTGGTCTTGTCGGCGAGCCTCTCGCCGAAGGCCACCCGCTCGTCGACGCGTTTGCACATGAGGTCCAGGCACCGCTGCGCCATCCCGACGAACATCATGGCGTACTGGAAGCGGCCGGGACCGAGCCGCCCCTGGGCGATCTCGAAACCGCGGCCCTCGCCGAGGATCAGGTTCTCGGCCGGCACGCGCACGTTGTCGTAGAGCACCTGCGCGTGGCCCCCGGGAGAGCCAAGCGTGCCGAACGTGCGCACGGGACGCTCCAGGGTCACGCCCGGCGTGTCCTTCGGCACGAGGATCATGGAGAACTGCTGGTGACGGGGCGCCTCCGGGTCCGTCTTGCCCATGACGACGAACACCCGGCACAGGGGATTGAACGCATTCGACGTGAACCACTTGCGCCCGTTGACGACGTACTCGTCGCCGTCGCGCACGATGGACGTCTCGAGGTTGGTCGCGTCGGACGAGGCCACCGCCGGTTCGGTCATCGAGTAAGCGGAGCGGATCTCGCCGTTCATGAGGGGCACCAGCCAGCGTTTCTGCTGCTCTTCGCTGCCGAAGCGCGCGAGCACTTCCATGTTGCCCCGGTCCGGCGCGCTGCAGTTGAACACCTCCTGCGCCCACGGCACCCGGCACATCCGCTCCATGATGGGCGCGAACTCGAGGTTCGAGAGCCCCGGGCTCCACTCCTCGTAGTCCTTGTGCAGGAACCAGTTCCAGATGCCGGCGTCGCGCGCCTTCTGCTTGAGCCCCTCGAACCAGGGCGGGTACTGCCAGCGGTTGGCGTCGTCGTCGACGAAGTGCCAGAAGTCCAGTTCGCGCGGGTAGATGTGTTCCTGCATGAACGTGTCCACACGCGCCTGCAGTTCCAGCACCTTGTCGGTGGGTTCGAAGTCCATGGGCGGTTTCCTCGAGGGTTGGAGCGGTCGGGATTATTGTGGCTTGGCGGTTGCCGCCGCAAGCGAGTGCTTCCAGAGGGCGAGAATGCAGTCCCTTGCCGTGTCGGTGGTCAACCCAGCGTTGGAGCGAGGGAGGCCTCGACGATGCGCTGGTCGTTCGTGAGCAGTGTCGCTCCGAGGACACGGGCCGTGGCCACGAGAATCCGGTCCGCGGGGTCGCGGTGAAACCAGTCGGGGAGCGCCGCCACTTCGTTGGCGATGGCGGGGGAGATGCCCTGCCGCCTGACCAGGGGAGGCGCGACCGCCCTGTCGAGCCACTCCCGCAACGGCAACGCGAGGCGAATGCGGCGCAACCCGTGCAGCATCGCCACTTCCCAGAGAGAGATGTCGGACACGTGGATCGGGGCGGAGGGCCCCGCCGCCTCGACGACCTCCCGCTGCTCGCCCGAGAGCCGACCCGGATCGTTGAGCCACCAGACGAGGATGTGCGTGTCGAGCAGAGCCGTCATTACCGGTTGCTCTCCCATTGGTCTGCCGGAACGACGGGTCCGACGATGTCGCCCAGAATGGTGACGGTCCCTTCGAGTTCCAGTTGGGGGTAGCGGGTGCGAGCCTCGGTAGCGGGCCCCAATTCCGCCACCGGCTTGCCGCGCTTCAGGATGACGACATGCTCGCCCGTCTCCGACACTCGGTCGAGTATCGAGAGGCAGCGGGCCTTGAAGTCCGAGGCGTTGATCCTTTCCATGACTGACTAGTATTCAAGACTAGTCATCTATGGTCAACGCATCAACGCCCCTCAACGCCGGGGACGGCTTGCACGTGCCGGCCTCCGCCCACCATACTCGCCCCTTCCTCCGGAATCGATCGAGCGTCCCATGGCGGAACAGGCAGCGGGTCCCTACGTCGACAAGCAATTGAGCGTACGGGAGTTCGTCGTCGACGAAGTGACGCTCAATGACTTCCACAACGGTCTCGAGCTGCCGCGGGCCGAAGGGGCGCGGGTGCCCTCGACGGTCGCGAGCGGCATGGAGAACGGGTACTTCGACGAGATCGCGTACGCCAACCACTTCGGGCACCTGTGGATGCGCCAGGAATGGGAGTTCCTGGGCGAGTTGAGGCCGGGCGGGTCGTACACGGCGAGCGGCCGCATCCGCGACATCTACCGGCGGCGCGACCGCTCCGTCGTGCAGTACGAGGTGGACCTCCACGACGGGCCCGGCACGCTGGTGGCGCGCAGCCAGCACCACCAGAGCTTCCTCCCGGATGCCGACCCCACGGGCGCGGTAGCGTTCCGGGACCCGGGCAAGAAGCCGGGCGCGCGGAAGTTCATCGTCCCGGAAGGGGAACGGTTCGGTGGCCTCGAGCGCACGATCACGCTCGAGATGTGCGGCGAGTTCTTCCACGGCGACGCGAACTACCACACCGACAGGGACGCCTCGCTGGAGCTCGGATTCGAGGACGTCGTGGTCGGCGGCCGGATGACGATGGCGTACGCCGCCCACATCCTGGAGGAGGCGTTCGGCGCGGCCTGGTGGAAGACCGGGCGGCTCGACCTCAAGTTCACCAACCCGGTGTGGACGGGGGACACCGTGACCGCGCACGGCGTGATGACCGGGCCGCTTGCGGAGGACGGTTCGCGCATCGGCGCGTTCGTCTGGCTCGCCAAGGAAGACGACACCGTCGCACTGGTCGCCGGCGCCAGCGTCGCCTCCACGTAGCCCGCGCCACGCGCCCGCCCGACCTCAGGACGGCCCTGCCATGTCTGACGCGAACGCCCCCTATCTCCTGGCGGGCCTGAAGGTCGTCGACGCCGCGACGGTGATCGCCGCGCCGGCGGCGGCCATGATGCTCGCGGACTTCGGGGCCGACGTCGTCAAGGTCGAACAGCCCGGGGCCGGCGACATGCTGCGCATGATCTCGGGCATCCGGACCATGCCCGGGGCCGGCATCGACTACCTGTGGCACATGGACGCCCGGAACAAGCGGAGCATCACGCTGAACCTCCGCTCCGCGGCGGGCCTCGCGGTACTGCATCGGCTGGCGGCGCAGTGCGATGTCTTCATCACGAATCATCCCCGTCCGGTACGGGAGAGGTTCGGCCTGACCTACGACGCACTCCGGGCCGCGAACCCGAACATGATCTACGCCTCGCTCACGGCGTACGGCGAGCGGGGCCCGGAGCGGGACCGCAAGGCGTTCGACCAGCTCGCCTACTGGGCGCGCAGCGGTCTCATGGACCTGATGCGCGAGGAAGAGACCGTTCCGGCGCAGGGCTTGCCCGGCATGGGCGACCACCCGACCGCGACCGCGATCTACGCCGGCATCGTCACGGCGCTCCTGCACCGCGAACGCACCGGCAAGGGCAGCATGGTGGAGACGTCGCTGCTCGCGAACGGGCTCTGGTCGGCCGGCGCCGTGACGCAGGGCGTAATGGCCGGTGGAGACATGTCCGGGTTCCGCGAGTGGCGGCGCAACCCGCAGTTCCTGTTCAGGCCCTACCGCTGCAGCGACGGCCGCTGGCTGCAGTTCAACATGGTGCGCACGGAAGAACTGATGTACCTCCTGCTGACCGGGATGGACGCGATGCACCTGCTCGCCGACGAGCGCTTCGCCACGTGGGAGGCGGCCAACCAGAACCGCACCGAGCTGAAGGAACTGATCCAGGAGATCGTCGGCCAGCGGTCTTCCGACGACTGGCTCGCCGTATTCGAAACCCTGGAAGTGCCGGTCAACCGGGTCGCGATCGTGGAGGAGTCGCCGACGGATGCCCAGGTGCTCGAGAACCGCATGGTGATCCCGGTGACCGATCCCGCGTTCGAGATGCCCAGGGTCGTCACGCACCCGATCCAGGTGTCGGGCGTGCCCCACGTCGAGCCGCGGCCAGGACCCCGGCTCGGCGAGCACACCGAGGAGATTCTGGCCGAACTCGGCTACGGCGCGGACACGATCGCCGCCATGCGCGAGGAAGGCGCCCTGTAACGGCGCCTACTCGACCAACGACGCGTACACGAGGTTCTGCAGCGTCCCCTGGATCCACGGCGGCGTGCCGATGCGCTGCGGCATGAAGAGCCCGATCAGCTCCTCGGTGGGATCGATCCAGAAGAACGTCCCGGCTGCGCCGCCCCAGTAGTACGACCCGGGCGTCAGCGTGCGCTGGTGGATGCCCGCCGGGGCGATCCCGAACCCGAGCCCGAAGCCGGCGCCCTCCCCGGAGTCCATGCCGTCCGGGAGCAGGTTGCTCGTCATCAGCGCGACCGTGGCCGGGCTCAGGATGCGGGCGTCGCCGAACGCGCCGCCGTTGCTCAGCATGAAACAGAAGCGCATGTAGTTGTCGGCGGTCATCACCAGCCCGCCGCCGCCCGACAGGAACGTGACGCCGATGAACTCGGGGTCCTCGCCGGGGCTGTCCTGCACGATCACCTCGCCGTCCTCGCCGATGATGTGGTCCGTCCCGAAGCGCTCGACGACTTCGGGAGGCACGTCGAAGTACGAGTCGGTCATCCCGAGGGGACCGAACAGGCGCGTCTCGAGGTAGCGGTCCAGCGTTTCGCCGCTGACGCGCTCGATGAGGTGTCCGAGGACGTCCGTCGAGAACCCGTAGTGGTAGCGCGTCCCCGGCTCGAACAGGAGCGGGAGGTCGGCCAGCTTCCCGACCAGTTCGCGGGTGTCGCGCGTCAGGTAGTCCCAGTCGTCGATGAGCCGGGCTTGCTGGTACATGCGGTCGAGCAGCGAGTCGCCGTAGTAGCCGTAGGTGAGCCCGGACATGTGCATGAGCAGATGGCGGGGCGTCACGGGCCGCGTCGCGGGCACGACGTTGCCGGTCTCGTTCAGGACGGTCAGGTCCGTCCACTCGGGGAAGAACTTCGTCACCGGTTCGTCGAGCAGCAGCTTGCCTTCCTCCACCAGCATCATGGCGCCGACGCTGGTGATGGGCTTGGTCATGGAGTAGATGCGCAGCAGCGAGTCCGACCGCAGCTCCGCGCCGGTCTCGACGTCGAGCAGCCCGGTCGAGTGCTCGAAGACGACGTTGCCGCGACGCGCGATCATCGCCGTCATGCCCGGAAACTCCCCCGATTCCACGAGGCGTTCCATCCCCGCCCGCACGCGCTCGAGGCGCTCCGGGGACATGCCGGTGTCCTCCGGCTTGCCACGGGGCAGGTCGACGGCGAATGCGGGGAACGCCGTCATGAGAAGGAGAGTCAAGGCGACGGCAATGGCGCGTCCGGTCGTAGCCATGTACGGTTCCCCCGTCCGACAGAAGCGCTCCAAGCCTAAGCCATGAGTTCGGCCGATCTCAAAGGCACGCCGCGCCAGGCGTTCGAAAACGCGATGCGCCTGCTGCGCGAAGGGGAGGCGGACCTGGCGCGGGAGCAGTTGCTCGCGATCCTCCAGGCCAATCCCGCGGAAGTGAACGCCCTCAGGCTGCTCGGCGTGGTGGAAGCCCGGCGGGGCAAGCTGGACGCCGCGGTTCGCCGACTCGAGCGCGCGGTGCGGGAGGCGCCCCGCTTCCTGGACGCGGCGCTGGATCTTGCGGACGTGTATGCCCGGATCGGGCGCGGGGCCGACGCGGAGTCCGTCCTCGCCGGCTTTTGCCGGCGCGAGCCGCGCGTTTCCATCGCATGGCAACGCTACGCGGACATGCTCTTCGACAACGGCCGCCCGGAGGAGGCGCGCCAGGCCCAGCGGCGCTCCGTCGAGACCGACCGGTTTCACGCCGACATGCGGCGCGCCATCGAGGCGCTGGGGACGGGCCGGCCGCAGGACGCGGAGACGATCTACCGGGACGTCCTGAAGAAGGACCCGAACCACGTGCACGCCCTCGTGGGTCTCGCCAACGCGGCGATCGACCGCAACGTGGCGGACGACGCGGCGCGGCTCCTGGAGCGCGCCATGGCGATCACGCCGAACATGACGCACGTCCATCGGGCGCTCTCGCGCCTGCACATGAACCGCAGCCGCTACGCCGAGGCGGAAGCGGCTGCGCGGCGCGCCGTGGAACTCAACCCGGAACTCGCGGACGCCTGGACCACGCTCGGCACGGTCTACGCCTGGGGGCTCAAGCAGCGCGACGCGGCGGAAGCGTTCGGCAGGTCGCTCGAGATCGCGCCGCGCCAGCCGCGCGTGCTGCTTTCACTCGGGCACGTGCGCAAGACCCTCGGCGAGACTGAGGCCAGCGTGCGCGCCTACCGGGACGGCCTGGCCATGGAGCCGCGCCTCGGCGAAGCGTGGTGGAGCCTGGCGGACCTCAAGACCCAGGCATTCTCGGACGGGGACATCGAGGCGATGCGGGCGACGCTGGACGACGAAGGGGTCCCGGAGCGCGAGCGGGCGGCGCTGCGGTTCGCGCTCGGCAAGGCGTTCGAGGACCGGGGGGACGTCACGGCCGCGTTCGAACACTACCGGACCGGCAACGCGATCCGCCACCGGCACGAGCGGTTCAACGTGGAACGGTTCGAGCGCCAGTGCACGGCGCTCGGCGAGACGTTCACGACGGAGACGCTCGCGGCGCGGCGCGCGGCGCGGGTCGACGGTCCGAAGCCGATCTTCGTGATCGGCCTGCCGCGGTCGGGGTCCACGCTCGTGGACCAGATCCTGTCGTCGCACAGCGCCGTACAGGGCACGATGGAGCTGCCGCACATCCTGGGCTACGTACGCGAACTCGATCCGCGCCGGGGCGGGACGGGGCCGGGCTACCCGGCCTGCGTGAACGAGATGCCTCCCGAACGTTTCGCGGACCTGGGGCGCCGCTACCTTCAAGAGACCGAGCCCTACCACGGCAACGCGCCGCACTTCGTGGACAAGATGCCGAACAACTTCATGCACGTCGGGCTGATCGCCTGCATGCTGCCCGACGCAATGTTCGTCGACACGCGCCGCCATCCGCTCGGCTGCTGCTTCAGCATCTACAAGCAGAACTTCGCCCGCGGCCAGACGTTCGGCTACGACCTCGAGACCCTCGCGGCGTACTACCGGAACTACGTCGGCGTGATGGCGCACTGGGACGCAGTCCTGCCGAGCCGGGTATACCGGGTCGTCTACGAGCGCCTGGTCGACGACACGGAAGGCGAGACCCGGCGGCTCCTCGCCCACTGCGGGCTGCCCTTCGAGGAAGCCTGCCTGCGCTTCCACGAGACCGAGCGCGTCGTGCGCACGGCCAGCGCCGAGCAGGTGCGCCGCCCCATCTACCGCGACGCCAAGACGCACTGGCAGGCGTACGAGGCCTACCTCGGGCCGTTGGTGGAGGGGCTGGGAGACGTGCTCGAAAGCTGGGCCGATTGACCCTCCCCGGTCCGCGCGCGTTACCTCGTCGCCGTCAGCGTAAAGATCAACGGCACCATGTCGCCCGTGAACGGCAGCCGCCACAGCCCGTCGTCGCCGCGCACCATCCCGGGGAACTGGCGGAACATGGTCACCGGGTGCTCGTCGAAGGAGGTGATCCTGAGCCCCGCGTCGAGCAGGGCGCCCAGGATCTCCGCGAGGCTGTGCTGCCACTCCCACGCGGGGCTCTCGATGACGTCCTCGCCGGCGTAGGAGGGCGCGTTGCCGGGATACAGCGTGCCGGCGGCGTCCGGGAAGTAGCCGTGCGCGACACGCAGGTCCTCCGGAGCGTCCGCCTGCCCGGTCTCGTCGAATATCTGGGAGAGGGGATGGACATCCAGGAGGTAGAAGAGCCCGCCCGGTTTCAGGTGGCGCGCCACGACTTCCGCCCACCGGGCGAGATCGGGCAGCCAGACCAGTACGCCCATGGCGGTGTAGACGATGTCGAACTCCTCGTCCAGGACCTCCGGCAGGTCGAACACGTTCGCCCGGATGAACCGCGCATCGAGGCCGAGTTCGTCGTTCAGGCGGCGCGCCGTCGTGATCGCGTCGTCCGCGAGGTCGATGCCCGTGGCCCGGGCCCCGAGGCGCGCCCACGACAGGGTGTCGAGCCCGAAGTGGCACTGCAGGTGCAGCAGCGACTTGCCGCGGACGTCCCCGACGCCCGCGCGCTCGAGGTCGCTGAGGGTGATCCGCCCGTTCCTGAAGCTCTCGACGTCGTAGAAGCTGGAGGCCGCGTGCACCGGCGTGCACTCGTTCCAGTGGCGGCGGTTGATCTCGATGCGGTGGTCGGTGGGCATGCGGCTTCCCTGCGCTGAAGAGAGGGGTGACGGGCGAGCCGCCACGGTGGTGCGGTATCGTTGCCGCGCGAATCCATCCCCGTCAACCGCTCCGGCAGCGGGGCGGGATCCGAACCATTGCGGCGACGCGATCCGATCGATAATCTGTACGGAACGTACAGGAGTGTTTCGACGTGGCGGATACGGTCAGAACAGCCGGGGTGGAGGAAGCCAGAACACGGCTGGCGGCGATTCTCCGAGCGGCCAATCACGATGGGGTCGTGACCATCGTCACGAAGCGAGGCGTCCCGTACGCGGCCGTGGTGCCGGTTCCCGAGGCGCTCCGCCAGGCGCCGGCCCTGTCCGAGTTGCGGGGGTCCGCGGCGGGCTGCTATGGGGACGCGGCGGAGTTCGTCCGCGAGATGCGCGACGAGTGGCCCTGAGGGACATCGCCGAACTCCCGGGCCGCGGCCGGGTGACGGTGGACACGGCGCCCATCGTCTACGTACTGGAGGATCATCCGGAGATGGGGCCTCGTTACGCGGGCTTCTTCGACCGTGCGCAAGCGTCGCGCTACCAGTTGACGATCTCGACGATCACGCTGGCGGAAGTGCTGACGGGACCGTTGCGCACCGGCGACGAGACCTTGGCCCGAAAGTACAGGGAAGCACTGACCAGGCCGCCGGTCTGGCAGGTCGTCGATGTCACGGCCGCGATCGCGGAGCGTGCGGCGCGGATACGCTCGCGGTCGAGGTTGCGCCTTCCTGACGCCATCCAGATGGCCACGGCGCTCGAAACCTCGAGCATCGCCCTGGTCACCCGCGACCGTGACTTTTCCGGGCTCGAGGCGCTCGGGGAAGGCGTGCCGGTCTATGGGTGATACGCGGCGACAATGAAGGTCCCGCGGAAGGTCCCGCGGAAGCGCAGGTAGTCCCGGCCGCGCAGAGGTCCGGCTGCTCATCCGGAATCACGTTCCATGCGGTAGCGTCGCGGGTGGAGCCGCGTCCCAGGCATGGACGTTCGATGTCCGACGTTCCTTTCACACGGTCGTAGGGCTTGCATTTGGCCGATTAAAGGCGTTACAAATAGACGGTCGAACTCGTTACAAATGACTGCCTGTGTAAGCGATGGCAGCGTACGTCCCCAGAATCGCGGATGAAGAACTCGCGACCCGACTGACTGCGGCGGGAGCGGTCGTGATCGAAGGGCCTCGAGCCTGCGGCAAGACCGAAACCGCCCGAAGATGCGCCGCCAGCGAGGTGCTGCTCGACGTGGACGAGAACGCGCGGCAGGCCATGGACATCGATCCGGGCCTCGTGCTGGCCGGCGACACGCCCCGCCTCATCGACGAGTGGCAGATCGATCCGCGTATCTGGAATCATGTCCGTCGCGCGGTCGACGGGCGGCCAGCCCGCGGGCAATTCATCCTCACGGGCTCCTCCGTTCCGGCGGACGACACGTCGAGACATACCGGGGCGGGACGCATCTCGCGGCTGCGGCTGCGCACCATGAGCTGCAGCGAGATGGGGGTTTCGACCGGGGAGGTCTCTCTGAGAGACCTGTTGCGGGGACGATTCGAGGGCTGCGCACCCTCGCGGTTGTCCGTCGAGGATCTCGCCACGCATATCTGCCGGGGAGGATGGCCCGGCGATCTCGATCTCCCTGCCCAGACCTGCCTGGCCGGGCGGGTCGACTACCTGGAAGAGATACGCCGGGTCGACATCTCCCGTGTGGACGGCACTTCGAGAGACCCGGAAAACGTCGGCCGGTTGTTGCGCTCGTTGGCGCGGAACGTCGCGACGACCGTTAGCGCGAGGACCCTGGCGGCGGATGTGGGTGGGGCCGAGCGCCCCCTCGACGCCGAGACGGTTCGCGACTACATCCGCTCGCTCGTCAGGCTCATGGTGGTCGAGGAGCAACCCGCCTGGGCGCCACGGCTGCGTTCCCGCTCGATCCTGCGCGGTTCGCCAAAACGGCACTTCGTCGATCCATCCCTTGCCGTCGCGGCCCTGGGGGCGAGCCCGGAACGGCTGCTAACGGAGCTGAGTTTCCTCGGATGCCTCTTCGAGTCGATGGTGTACCGGGACCTCTGCGTCTATGCACGACCATCGGACGGGGAGGTGTACCACTACCGGGACAATACGGGTCTGGAAGTGGACCTGGTGGTCCAGGCGCGGGGTGGAGAGTGGTGTGCGTTCGAAGTGAAGCTGGGAGGAGGGCAGGTGGAGGCCGCGGCGGACACGCTGCTGCGATTCCGGACTCGGCTGGACGCCGGTGCCGTAGGAGACCCTGGCGTGCTCGCGGTGATCGTGGGATCCGGGTACGGTTATCGGCGCGAGGACGGAGTTTGCGTGATTCCGGTCGCGGCACTGGGACCCTGAGGGGGTGTGTGAGATGGAGACGAGGGACCGCCGCCGAGGCAGATACTGTGCCGTGCAGATGCACGTCAGGGGACAAGGACAACGAGCGTTCATCTTCGCGATCGCCGCATGGCTCCTTCCCCTTGCAGCCGGGTCGGCGGTCGCCGGCGAACCGGCTGTCGCGCCGGAGGGGTTCTCCTCGTACCGGCACGAGCGGTTTCCGGCGTTCAGCATCATGTTCCCGGCGGGTACGCGCGAGCGCCCGCCCGGGGCGCCCGGAAAGGTCTTCTCGGGCTCGACCCCGGAAGGCGTCGATTTCGACGTCTCCGTCACGGACTTCCCGTTCGCGGGCATCCTCATGCCGATCGAGAAGGCGGCGGAGTACTTCGCCGGGCTGGCCGCGGCGTCGGGAACGGGTTCCGGCTTCGAAGTGACCCGCAACGAACCGATCACGCTTGGGGACGGGTCGTCGGCGCATCGGTCGGAGGTCCGGTGGCGGGATGTCGAACGGGGCGCCGCGGTGGCCACGCAACTCGTCAGTGCCTATCGGGGCGGGCGGCTGGTGATGGTCGCCGCGCACGCAGCCGAGGCCACGGAGGAGGCTTCGGGGATCGTGGAGAGCCTGCGCTTCGAATAGGCATCGTCCGTCCCCGGCGCCTCCTCGTCCCCGCGCCGGCCGCCTTTGACACGGTGGAGGGCGACCAGTAGCGTCACCCGTAACGGCTGGGGGAGCGAGGGGGCTACATGAATCGGGTGACCGTCCTGGCGCTGTGCGCCTGGGGGCTTTCGTGCATGGCGGCGGAGCCCCGCGCGGTGGACGATGCCGCCATGGCGGACGTGAGCAATACCGCCGAGTGGCTCACCTACGGCCGCAACCACAACGAGCAGCGCTTCGTCCCGCTCGACCAGATCAACAGCGGGAACGTGGCCGGGCTCAAGCTCGACTGGTACCTGGACGTGCCCGACGCCGTGGGGCTCGTCTCGACGCCCCTGGTGGCCGACGGCGTCATGTACTTCGTCGGTTCGCGCAACATCGCGCGCGCCGTGGACGCGGTGACCGGCGAGCTCCTGTGGACCTACGACCCGGAAGTGCCGAAGCATGCCGCGCACCGCATGCGCATCGCCTTCGTGCACGGCAGCCGCGGCCTGGCCATGTGGGGCGACAAGGTCTTCATCCCGACCATCGACGGCCGCCTGATCGCGCTCGAGGCCGCGACCGGCGAGCACGTGTGGACCGCCACCACGATCGATCCCTCGAAGGCGATGTACATAACCGGCGCCCCGAAGGCGTTCCGGGGCAAGGTGCTGATCGGCAACGGGGGTACGGAGCACGGTCCGGCCCGTGGCTACGTCACGGCCTACGACGCCGAGACCGGCGAGCAGGCGTGGCGCTTCTGGATCGTCCCGGGCAACCCGGCGGACGGTTTCGAGAACGCGGCGATGGAGATGGCCGCCAAGACCTGGACCGGCGAGTGGTGGAACGTCGGCGGGGGCGGCAACTCGTGGCACGGGCTGACCTACGACCCGGAGTTCAATGCCGTCTACATCGGGACCGGCAACGGCTCTCCCTGGAACCAGAAGATCCGTAGCCCCGGCGGCGGCGACAACCTGTTCCTGTGTTCGGTGCTGGCCCTGGATGCCGACACCGGCGAGTACCGCTGGCACTACCAGACGACCCCGGGCGAGACCTGGGACTACAACTCGAACATGGACATCGTGCTGGCTGATCTCCGTATCGACGGCCGCGACGTGAAGGCGCTCATGCACGCCCCGAAGAACGGCTTCTTCTACGTGATCGACCGCAGCAACGGGAAACTGATTTCCGCCGAACCCATAGCCGAGGTGAACTGGGCGAGCCACGTGGATCTCGAGACCGGCCGCCCCGTCGAGATGCCGGGCGTCCGCTACCTCGACGGCGGCCCGGTGCACATCACGCCCGGAGCGCTCGGCGCGCACAACTGGCCGCCGATGTCCTACAACCCCGAGCACGGCCTCGTCTACATCCCCACCGTCCACGAGACCTACCAGTTCTTCGACGAGGGGATCGACATCGCGCTCTGGAAGTCGCCGAACTGGCAGGCGCCGGTGCCCAAGGAGGGGTTCGGAGTGGCGGCCCTCGTGGTGCCGCGGGCTCCCGGGAAGCCGAAGGGCACGCTGCAGGCGTGGGACCCGGTAAGGCAGGAGCGGGTGTGGGAAGTGCCGTTCGAAGTCGCCTGGAACCCCGGCACGCTGACGACCGCCGGCGACCTCGTGTTCCAGGGTACGGTCCACGGTGACCTCGTTGCGTATCACGCGGCCACCGGCGAGGCCCTTTGGCGCCAGGCCGTGGGACTCGGCGTCTCGGCGCCTCCGATCACGTACGCCATCGGCGGCCGTCAGTACCTCGCCGTGCTGGTCGGATGGGGTTCGAGCCCCGCGGTCGGCGGAACGGACGAACAGCACGGACTCGGCTGGGCCTATGGCGTGCATCCCCGGCGGTTGCTGGCGTTCTCGCTCGAGGGCGAGGCCGCGATGCCTGCCTCTCCGCCTCCCGCGCCACCGGTGCCCCTCGACGACCCCGGCTTCGAGATCGATGACGATCTGGCGAACTACGGCCTCCAGGTGTACATGAACTGCGCCACCTGCCACGGACCGGACGCCATCTCGGGCGGGGCGTCTCCCGACCTGCGCGCGTCTCCGATCGTGCTCTCGGACGGTGCGTTCGAGGAGGTGGTGCGCGAGGGAACGCTGCTCGGGAACGGCATGCCGGCGTTCCCGGGGCTCTCGGATGCGCACCTCGAGGCGCTTCAGCATTACCTCCGCCAGCGCGCCCGGGCCGGTCTGGGCCTCATCGACGTGCCGTCGGCGGGGCTCACGGGGCAGCGCTGACGGGCGGCCTCGAGCTGTTGAGTGCGGTGTGACAAGCGACGGAGCATCGGCTACATTGCGGCTCCACTACCGGCCCGTAGGGTCGCGGGCGTCGCCATGAAGGTGTTCCTCAGCCATTCTTGCGCGGACGCGTCGCTGGCGGCGCGGGTTTCGAACGCGTTGGAGAGAAACGGAATGCAGGTCTGGGATCCAGACCGCGACCTGCTGCCGGGTGACAACTGGGCGGGCGAAGTAGGCCGTGCGCTCGAGGAGTCACAAGCCATGGTCGTGCTCCTGACCCCCGCGGCCGTGGCATCGCCCTACGTGAGGCGGGACATCGAATACGCGCTCGGTGCCAAGAACTACAGAAACCGCCTGATTCCCGTCGTGGTCGGCGACCCCGACACGTTCCCCGCGAATGAGATGCCATGGATCGTTCGGCGCATGCCATGGGTCGGGTTGGAGGACGCCGAATCGGACTTCCCCAAGGTTGAGCCGATCGCGGACGCGATCCTGGGCCGCGCTTGAGCGCCGCCTGGTCACGGCCCGGTGCCCGACGAGGTCTTCCTGTCGCACTCGAGTGCGGACCGTGCGTTCGTGACCACGCTGGCCGGCGTGCTGCGAGGCCACGGGATTCCCGTCTGGTACAGCGAAGCCAACATCCAGGGAGCGCAGCGATTTCGATCATGGTTGCCGTGCGCTACTTCGGGTCTGGGGAGTCGGCTACGCACCGGCCACGTAGTTTTGGTCGCTGGCCCTGCGGGTCGGAGGGCGCCGCTGAGATCATCCTGTTTCCCGGGCCGGCCCCGGCCTCCTCGACGTTTCCGTGCGCTGGCCTCGCAGGGCAGCCGACGGGCGGGCCTACCGGAGAGGAACCGGGGAGGGGACCGGGGGGGGCCTCCGATCTTCCCCTATCCATGCCTCTGGGCTAAGCTCCCGGGCTTGAGCAGAGACTCGGAGGAGAGCCGATGTCGAGGCGCACCATCCAGAAGCCGGCCCCCGTGCCCGCATTCCGCAAGACGAAGATCGCCGCCGCCATCGCGGCGGTGTCGGGTCTGTACGCCGTCCCGGTCGCCGGCGAGGACGCCGGCGCGCAACCCACGGTGGAAGAGATCATCGTCACCGCCCGCAAGCGCGAGCAGAACATCCAGGACACGCCGGTCAGTATCCAGGCGTTCACCTCCGACGACATCGACAAGCTCGACATCAGCCGCTTCGAGGATTTCGCGGACCAGAGCGCGTCGATCTCCTACATCAGCGTGGGCCCCGGGACCCAGGTCATGCACATCCGGGGCGTGTCGGACGGCGGCATCCCGCACGTGTTCCGCACCAACGCCGCGACTACCGCCTACTACCTCGACGAACAGCCGGTGACCGGACGGAACGGCGGGGCGCCGGACCTGCACCTCTACGACATCGAGCGGATCGAAGTGCTGCGCGGGCCGGAAGGCACGTACTACGGCGCCTCCGCGGTGTCCGGGACCGTGCGCATCATCAGCAAGCAGCCGGACCCCGAGCAGTTCGAGTACGGCGTGGACCTGACGGGCGGCAGCATCAGCGACGGCGACACGACCTACACCGCCGAAGGCTTCGTCAACGTTCCGCTGTCGGACCGCGCCGCCCTGCGGGGCGTGTTCTGGTACGACAAGAGCAACGGCTTCATCGACAACCGGCGTTCGGAGTTCACCTTCCGCAACGGCGTCACCGTCAACAACGACCGCTACGCCGGCGAGGACTACAACGAGGAGGAGACCCAGGGCGGCCGCGTATCGCTCCTCGTCGATCTCACGGACAACTGGACGGCGACGCTGTCGGCGTTCACCCAGTCCCTGGACGCGGTGGGATCGTGGAACCACGACCCGACGCGGCGCGGCGACCTCGAGGTCACGCGGTATGGCCCGGAATGGCGGGAGGTGGACAGCGACCAGATGGGGTTCACGCTCTCCGGCGAGACGGGGATCGGCGACCTCGTCTACGCGGCGTCCTACTACGATCGCCAGGACTTCGCCGTGAACGACTACTCGGACTACGTGGAGTACGCCTCGTTCGGGGCATGGATCCAGCAGCACGCCTGCGAGGACTACTACTGGTACGGCTTCACCGGCTGCGCGGACCCGACCGTGCACTTCGACAGCGAGGACAACAACAGCCGCATGAGCCACGAGATTCGCCTGACCTCGAAGGGCGACAGTGGGAGCAGGCTGAACTGGCTCCTGGGCGTGTTCCAGGAGAAAAGCTGGGGGACGGGTCATATCTTCTGGCGCATGCAGAACATCAACTTCGAGACCGGCCCGGCCGCGGACTACACCCGCGGCGCCGGGGTGGACCCCCTGCCGAACGAATGGTGGAGCTGCCCGGGCTGGAAGTACGAGGACTACAGCACCGCCTTTTTCGGCGACGTGTCCTGGGACTTCACGGACCGGCTGACCGTGTCCGCCGGCATGCGGCACTTCCGCTGGGAGGACGGCGACGACTGGGGCTTCAACTGCGGCTACCCGTGGGAGTCGAAGGGGACGTTCTCCCGCAACGAGGAGGCCCCGGAGGTCAAGGAGCAGACCTACAAGTTCAACGTCCGCTACGACGTCTCGGAGGACCTGCTCGTCTACTTCGCATACGGCGAGGGCGTGCGCCCAGGCCGGCGCAACCCGAACGTGACCCACCCGGAGGTGCCGGTCTTCGTGGAGCCGGACTACACCAAGTCCTACGAGGTCGGGTGGAAGTCGACCCTGGCGGACGGCCGCGTCGTGCTGAACGGCGCCGCCTACATGATCGACTGGGACAACTTCTACACGGTCCTTTACGACCTGCTGACCGTGCCGTTCAACTTCCGCCGCAACGTCGGGGGTTCGACGATCCAGGGCGTCGAACTCGACATGGTCGCGCGGATCAACACCAACTGGACGCTGACCGGTGGGCTGGCCTACAACATCGCCGAACTCGAAGGCGACTTCGCGACCATCGCCCGGGACCCGCCGCTGGTCTACGCCGAGGACGGGCGGCGGCTGGCGCACACGCCGGAGTGGGCGTGGACGCTCGGTCTCCGCTACGACAGGGCGATCACCGGGAACCGCGACATCTATGGGCAGGCGACCTGGTCGTACACCGACGAGCGCTGGAACCTCCTCGCCCGGCAGAGCGAACAGGAGCCCGTCCTCCTCGACTCCTATGCGCTGGTCAACCTGCGCGCGGGCATCAACTTCCGGGACGGGGCGTGGGGGGCGGAACTGTTCGTCAACAACGCGACGGACGAACGGGCGGAGATCTTCCAGAACTCCGGCTACTACGATCCGCGGATCACCACGAACCAGCCCCGGACGTTCGGCGTGCGGGTGCGCTTCCGCGGGTAGGCCCGCCGCCGGCCTCGCAGGCTTCGCCCGCGTCTCTTGCAGACGCGGGCGAAGGCCGGTTCAATGCAGGGTTCCACGCTTGTCGAGACCTTGCCGATGCAACCGCGTTTCAATCGCCTCGCGGTGCTCGTGGGCACCGTACTCGCCTGCGCCGCGCTTCCCGCCGCCGCGCAGAACATCGTTCTGATCCTGTCGGACGACCAGGGCTGGACGGGGACCTCCGTGCAGATGGACGCGCGGGTCCCGAACTCCGTCAGCGACTTCTACCGGACGCCGCACCTCGAACGGCTCGCGGCGGAGGGCATGACGTTCTCGAACGCCTACTCCCCGGCGCCGAACTGCTCGCCCACGCGCATGAGCATCCAGACGGGCAAGACGGCCGCCCGCCTCGGCGCGACGGACATCATCGACGTCGTGCCGGACGAAGAAGGGCGCGCCGGCATCCAGTTCTTCCACGACGCCATGTACCACAACAAGCCCATGAACGTCCCGCTGCCGATCAGCGACCTCGCGCAGGAGGAGGTGACGATCGCGGAGTTCCTGAAGGCGCACGATCCGAACTACGCGACCGGCCACTTCGGCAAGTGGCACATGGGCGGCGAGAACCCGGAACTGCACGGCTACGACGAGCACAGCGGCATCACGACCAACGCGCCGGGCGACAAGGGCCTGCCGGACCCGAAACGCAGCGGCGAGGTGACCGACGAGACCGTGCGCTTCATCGCCGAGCAGGCCGCGGCCGGGCGACCGTTCTTCGTACAGGCATCCTACTACGCCGTGCACACCCCGGTCGTCGCAAGGGACGACACGCTGCAGGAGTACAAGGGGCTCATCACCCCGGAGCCGCCCGTCGGCGGCCCGTTCGGGCGCTTCGTCAACCTGCGGCACACGAACGCGGTGTACGCGGCCATGACCACGGAACTCGACGACGGCGTCGGGCGCATCCTCGACGCCCTCGACGAGCACGGCCTCGCGGATTCCACCTACGTCATCTACACCTCGGACAACGGCGGCGAGTCGGACGTCCCGGTGACGGACAACACGCCCCTCGCCTGGGGCAAGACGCACGTCTGGGAGGCCGGCATCCGCGTCCCGCTGTTCATCCGCGGGCCGGGCATCGGCGGCGGCACGCGCAGCAACGTGCCGGCGATCGGCTACGACTTCTTCGCGACCATCGCGGACTGGGTCGGCGCTTCGGGGCCCTTGCCGGAGAACCAGGACGGGGGCAGCCTGCACGGCGTCCTGACCAACGGCGGCGTCGGGGAAGTGGAGCGCGGCACGGAAGCGCTGATCTGGTTCTATGGCGCCTACCGCAATATGAAGCACGTGGCGCCGCAGACGGCCATCCGCCGGGGCAACCACAAGCTGATCTGGGAACTCGACTCGGACCGCACCTACCTCTACGACCTGGACCTCGATCTCTCGGAGACGACGGACCTGTCCCGCTACCGTCCCGAGGTCTCGGCGTCGCTGCACGAGGAACTGAAGGCCTACCTCGCGGCGGTGGGAACCCCCATGCCGACGCACAACCCCGACTACGACCCGACCATGGACCGGGCCCTGGTTTCACCGGTCCGGCCGCCTCCGACCCCCGGGACGCCCCCGGGTCGCCTGGCGCCCAGCGAGTGAGGGCGGGGCGCCGGTAGGGATTCGCTCAGACGAAGGTCGCCAACCGGTCCAGGGGGTAACGCTCCAGGACCGGGACCTTTGCGCCGGGGGCGGGATAGCCGGCCACCAGCAACAGGTACGGCCGCTCGTGGCGCGGCCGGTCGAGCAGGGCGTTCAGGAACCGCATCGGGCTCGGCGTGTGGGTCAACGTCGCAAGCCCGGCGTTGTGCAGCGCCGCGATCAGGAAGCCCGTGGCGATGCCTACGGACTCCGTCGTGTAGTAGTTCTTGAGCCGCGTCGGGCCCGCGCCTGCGTCGCTTTCGACGAGCGTGAACCGCTTGAGGAACACGGCGATCAGCACCGGCGCGGTGGTCAGGAACGGCTTGTTCGCATCGGTGCCCAGCGGCGCGAGCGCCTCGAGCCACTCCTTCGAGGCGCGCCGGCCGTAGAACTCCCGTTCCTCCCGCTCGGCCGCCTCCCGGATCTCCGCCTTCTTCGCGGGATTGGTGACCACCACGAAGTGCCAGGGCTGGCGGTGGGCGCCGCTCGGCGCGCTGCCGGCGGTGAGCAGGGCATGTTCGATGACCTCCGGCGGCACCGGTCGGTCGGAGAAGTCCCGCACGGTGCGGCGAAGGCGCATGAGGTCGTGGAAGCGCGTTGCGCGACCCATCATCTCTTCAGCAGTGTGCTCCTCGAAGGCGAGGGGGATGAATCCGTTGGCGGCGGGGGTCACGGACACAAGTCAGACTCTCTTCTGCGCCTGTGACGCGCGTTGGCGCGCCCGAACAACCAAGCCTCCGGCGATACACCCGAGGACAAGGGACCAGATGTCAAACCTCACGGGCATGGCAGGCCTTACCCCTTCCAGAGACGCACGACGAAACGGTCGTCGTGCTCTTCAAGGTCGGGCTCGGTGCCGTTGTGCTGTCGCATGGCTTCGATGATCCGCCGGCGAACTCCCATGCCTTGGCTCTCGACGTAGCGGTAGTCGCGCAGAATCTCCTTGAGCAATCCGTTGCGAGCGACACGAACGACACCTTCCTTCATCTTCTCTATGGTGACGCCATTCGGCAGCCGGCCGGGGGAAATGACCTCCAGGCGGTCGCTGTAGAGGGAAAGTTCGACGTCCGTGCCTTCGCGAGCGTAGTCACGGTGCACGAGCGCGTTCACCAATGCCTCTCGGACGGCTTCAAGAGGGAAAGATCGCTTGCGGCGGCGACGAGCTCCGTCAAGCCAGGCAATGCTCCCCATGTTCCGCCTGGCGAAGTCCACGGTACGGTCAATCACACCTCCGTCCACGACGGTCCGCCGCTTGTTGACAAGTGGTGTCAGGGGCCCCTGTATCACCTCTTCGTCGATGGTGTTGTAGTCCTTTTCCGTGCCGGGAAACGCCCACGCCGTCACGCCGGCTTGACGGAGTCGACGGTTGGGGTGCTCGCCGAATAGCAGCAGTCCTGCTGCGGTTGGGCGATCACCGTCTCGGGTCTCCACCAACAAGTCCGAGTTGAGCAGGAGACGTCGCCAGTCGTCGGCGTCATCAGGTCCGGGTGTGCCTCGCCTCAAGATGTTGCGGAAGTAGCTTGCGGTGCGATCGAGATCAAGGCTCTCCATACCTAGATCGGGGATGGCGCGCGTCTCGTAGTGGACCAGCCGCGCCGCTTGGTACAACCTTGCTTCCTCCTCCCGTGTCGCCTCGCGCGATTGGCCGCCGGCCCGAGTAAAGGTGGCCCACGCATTGCCTCGTTTGGCCTTGTAGGGTTTGCCGGGGCCACCGGCGGCTAGCTCCACCACGCCCACTACCCTGTCCCCTGGCATGGTTGTCGTGCTCCAAGCCGGCGTCTCGGCTGGCTGAAGGTTGGTGCGGGCGATGTTCATCACCCACTCTTCGGCCTCCTTCGGGCTTCTGGTCAACCCGGAGACCACGCCGTCGTCCTCCACGCCGAGGAGGATCACGCCGCCTTCGAAGTTCATCAGCGCCGACATCTCCCGCGCGATCTGGTCGGGGCGGCAGTCGTCTCGCTTGAACTCGACCCGCGAGTTCTCGTTGGCGGCGATCAGTTCGAGCAGCTCGGCCCTCAGCATCGACCCTAGAACCCGTATTTCCGGCGACGCGTCTCGAATGCCTCCCGCCCCCCCTCGAGGATCTCTTCAACGAGTTCACGCACGCCGGGCGCATCAATGGAACCGGCGTGGCCTGGCCTGACCTCGGCTTGACCATCCGCCGCATCGCCAGCCGCAGAGAGCCCGAGGATCAGTTCCGCGTCGCCAAGGACGGGGATGTTGGCGTTGTGCGTCGAGAAGATGAACTGTCGCCGCTGTTTCTCCTCTCGCATCCGGGGGATCACGCCTTCGGTGATGAAACGGTTGTCGAGATCGTCCTCGGGCTGATCCACGATCAGCGGGGCGCCGGACTCAAGCAACAGCAGCAGGAGCACGGCGGTCGCCTTCTGCCCGGTGGACAGGTCCTCCAACGGGCGCCAGGCGGGCGGTTCGCCGGCCGGCGCCGTGTTGAGCCGGATCGAGGTCGTGGGCGCCAAGTCCAGTTCCTCGATCTGCATCAGCACGTCGGTGTCGATGGCGGCAAGCCGCTCTGCCTGACGGTGTACGATCCCGTAAGTTCCGTTGAGCGTGCCCGCGCCGGCTCTGCAGGCTTCGACGAAACGCGTAAGCGAGAGATCGGGAGACTTCCGCAAGCTCTCCACCGTCTCCAACAGGCGACCGCCAACCTTCTCCCTTAGCAGCTTGAACAGCGGTTCCCGGTCGTTGGCGGCAGCGACTTCGACCCGCACCCGGTCGCGAAGCGCTCTGTTGACCTTGCCGACCGCGTTATCGAGGCTCCTGAATTGGGTCGCCTTGGTGTCTTCCCATTCCGCCAGCAATGTGTGGCGCTTAGCGTCGAGTTCCTCTTCCAGCCGCCGAAGTACGGACAAGCGCTCCTGGATGGGGCGCAGTTCCTCTATGCGCCGACGAAGCTGGATGAACTCCTCCCCGTCCACGCGAGACTTCTGTAGTTCGCGAAGGATGCGTTCGTACTCGGTCTGACTGGACTGTCGCCGGACATCCCAAATCGCACGAACTTGGTCGATGCCGTTGTTGGCTCGTTCGAGTGCAGCGCTCAAGTCGTCGGCGATGCGCTCAACCTCCGTGCCCAACTCGCTTAGTGTCTGACGGGCTTCGGCGAGGCCTTCCCCACCCGGTAACTCGGCCAACGCCCGGTCCGACAGAAACACAAGATCGATGGGGAGCTCGCGGCGCAGGGTCTCCAAGGCGTCTCGGAAAGGCGACAGGCGTTCAGGAACGGACGCGAGCACCCGCTCCTCGCGTACCAGCAAGCTCTGGTCTCGCAGCCGTTCCTCCAGGCCCACCTCCTGAAATCGCGCGAGCGTCTCCTGCATTCCGGGCAGAGCGGCCAGACGCTCTTCGGCCGACTGGATTGACCCACGCGCCTCGGCAAGCGCGCTACGATTCTTCGCGAGCTCGCGGCGTAGCGACGCCTTGCGGCTGGAAAGAGACCCGTCGTGTTCAACGAAGCGGTCGAGCAGTCGGGTGCGTTTCTCCGGGCTATTCGCCAGCTCCGAGATTTCATGCTGGCCGTAGACCTCGATGCGAGGAAGAATGTCCTCTGGACCCAGGTGAAGCACCTCCCCTGTTGTCTCGCGCACGAGCGGTGGATTGGGAATTGTCCGCTCGATCAGGTACTCGTGAACTCCCGGACGCCGGACGCGAACCCCGAGGACGATCTTGGTGCCGCTGCGCAAGACATGGCGGACGATGCCGTCATGCGCCTTGCGGGCGTCGTCGCCGATCGGCGCCAGTCCGAGAACCGCGCGGATGCTCTCCACAACAGTGGACTTGCCGGCGCCGCGCCCGCCGATCAACACGTTCAGGTTGGGGTTGAGCGACAAACGCACACCACTGAGGAATCCCCCTTCCCAGGCCAAGGACCGGAGTTCCATGTGCTCTCCCGCCTCGAACGTCCCGTCCTTCGGGTTGAGGCGGATACGCGAGTCTGGGTCGAGAAACGCCTGACGCAGTCCGTCTATGCTGACGGCATCCATCTTGATCCAGGACGTGGCGCTGCGTTTCGCGAGATCCTCTGGCTGCAGAACATCCTTGGCGTTCAATGCCGCCACCGCCCGTGTGGGTGCGACCGCATGCGTCCGTCGGTAGTCGGGATTGTCGTTGCGGATGATCTGCCGCACATCCTGCGGTAGGTCTTCGACACTTCCTGGAATCTGTACGGCCAGCAGGTTCTCGTTTTGCCACGCCCGAATGCAGGCCTGCCCATTCAGGGCCTTGAACAGTCCACCTCGTCCCGTCACGTGCGCGGCGATCGTCACACCTCCCTGCTCGTCGACCGTCCGCAGTATCTCGGCGAACGACTTCTTCGTCGCATCGGAGGATGGACTCGTATCGCGAATACCAAACTCGCCGAGATAGCGCTCTAGACGCTCGAGTTCGGCGTCCGGCGGATAGATGCACAGGATGTGCACCCCCTCGCTCGCCGTAAGCTCGAATCCGGGGAGCAGTACGATGTCACGACCGATGGCGGCGGCGCGAAAGGCCGCAACGCCGGCAACGCTGTTGTGGTCGGTGATGGCGAGGACGTCAATGCGGAGATCGAGCGCCTTCGCCACTATCGCCTGCGCGTGGCCGACCTCGTCTCCGCCCGAAGGCTGGCCGCGGAAGCTACCGCCGTAGCTCTGCGGATTAACCTGAAGCGCACATCGATGGAAGCGGGCTCCCGCTGTCAGGACCGCGCCCTCAGACATGATCGTTCTCCACGGCGCCGGCAACGAGGCGGGCGGCAGCGGCGTTCCGCTGCCAGTGATCGCTCTCCATGCCTGCAAAGATACCGAAGCATGGTGCTCAACGCATCGCGACGGTTCCAGTAGTCTGGGGGTTCCGTGCGGGGCCAGGTGAGGCTCTCGCTACATCCTTCGTCTCGGCCGCGCGCCAAGTGGCGTAGAGTGCGTGGCGGACGAAGCTGGCGCCGAAGGACGAGTCGCCGAGTTCCGGGCGCGCGAGTTCGGATACAGTCTTCAAGCGGGCATGCTGCGACTCGCCGGAACCGTCAGCCGTGCGGGTCCCGCTCCGCCGCCCCGACGGGATCGATGCTGTAGCCGTGGTCGGAGACGATCATGCCGTCGTCGAAGGTGAGGAACACCGCCGCCTTGACGACCGCCCGGCCCTGGTCCCAGAGGGCATTCATCTCGAGCGCCACGGTGTCGCCGCTCGCCACCATCTTCGTGACTTCCATGCGGCGCGAGGCGTCCACGCCCTCCATCTGATCCTCGATGAGCCGCAGTTCCTCGCGGCCGTGGAACGTGCGGCCCCGCAGCATGTCAGAGACTTCTCAATGCTCGGCATAGCATTCGTCCACCATCCGCATCACGTCGTTGTTCCACGTCCACTCCCAGTGGCGCGCGCGCTCCGTGTTGCGCTCCTCTCTGGCGCCCATGCTGCTTCTCCGTCCGTTACCCGCGATTTACGTTCGGCCGCGCACCAGCCTCGCGGTGGCGTCCGGTGCGCGAAAAGGCTACCCCCGGAGCGGTGCTCCGGGGGTAACGGCCGGTACGCAGGTCGTTCGCCCCCGCTCAACGCCGGCGACCGGCGGCGTCATCCGCCGGCGGCGAGCCCGAGGGCCGTCTCGGCGATCTCCCGGTTGCGCAGCAGTTGGCCCGGCGTCGCGCCGGTGGCCTCGCCGTCCTCGAAGGTCACTTCTCCGTTGACGAGGATCCAGCGGTAACCCTCGGCCTTCTGCACCCGGCGCCATTCGCCCGCGGGATAGTCCTGCACCACCTCGTGGCCGCCCTCCGGGACGATCTTGAGGTTCTCGAGGTCGTACACCACGATGTCCGCCGGGGCTCCGGCGCGCAGATACCCCCGGTCCAGGAACCCGGCCGCCTGGGCGGGCAGGTAGGACAGGTGGTAGTGCGCCTCCTCGAGCGACAGCGTCTGCGATTCCCGGACGAGCCAGATGAGGAGGTCCGTCGTGTAGCTGCCGGCGCTGAAGAACTTCGTGTGCGCGCCGCCGTCGGACACCCCGGCCATCATGTAGGGATCGGAGATCATCTCGGAGACGGCCGCGGGATTCGTCAGGCTCGGGCCCGCGGTGCCGGTCTTGAAGAGCGGCTTGAGGTCGGCCGCCACGGCGATGTCGAGGATCGCGTCGACCACGTGCTTGCCTTCGGTCTCGGCGATCTCGCCGATCGTGCGGCCGACGTAGCCCGCGAGATTCCCTTCGGCTTCCTTGACCGTGATGGTCTCGAGCGCGCCGCCGGTGCCAACGGTCATGAAGTTCGGGTAGTCATCCTTCATGGCCTGTCGGATCGCCGGGTCGGAGAGCCTGGCGAGCTTCTCCTCGTGGGTGCCCTGGGTTGCGTGGTTCCACGGCGGGCTGAAGTCGTAGAGATTCCAGTCCTCGAACGTGTACTCGAACCAGATGCGCCCGGTGGCGCCCTGGCCGTAGATGCGCAGTCCGCGCGCGTTGCAGTCGTGCAGCCAGGCGATCGACTGCCTGTGCGCGTCGGGATACGCGTCCACCACGGCGATGGCGTTGTGGAGCACCGGTCGCCCGGAGCGTTCCGCCAGCGTCTCGAGGAACTTGAGGTCCTTCGCGATGTCCTCGGGCGCGGCCGTGATCGGGTTGCCGGCCTGCGCTTGGGTGATCTGGATGAAGCCCTCGTCGCGTTCGTACAGCACGTCGGCGAGGGCCAGCACGTCCTCGTCCGCCATGCAGTCGGTGGGCATGGGGGTGCCGTCGTGATCCGCCTGCAGCGAGTTGGCGCCGAGGCGCTGCACCGAGAAGCCGCACGCTCCGGCGTCCATCGCCTCGTGCAGCAACCGCTGCATCTCGCGGCGCTGCACCGGGGTGGCCGGGCGGCTCTTGGCGGCTTCCATGCCCATGACGTACACCATGAGCGGCGAAACCGGCACGTAGCTCACGCAGTTGACGCCCTTCGGGATGCGCTGCAGGTTGTCGAGCCACTCGGGGAAGGTCTCCCACGCCCAGGGCATCCCCGCCTTCATGGTGTTGAAGGGAATCTGCTCGGTGCGGGTCATCATCAGGAGCGCCCGGTCACGGTCCTGCGGCTTCACCGGCGCGAAGCCGAAGCCGCAGTTGCCGAGCACGAGCGAAGTGACACCGTGCCAGCCGGACACGGTGCAGTAGGGGTCCCAGTGGATCTGCGCGTCGTAGTGCGTGTGCAGGTCCACGAAACCCGGGGCCACGACCAGCCCCGTCGCATCCAGTTCCGTTGCCCCCTCGCCGGGGCCGATACGGCCGATTTTCGCGACCTTCCCGTCGGTGATGCCGACGTCTGCGCGGAGCCTCGGCAGGCGGGTGCCGTCCACCACGGTGCCGCCTCGGATTACCAGATCGTATGTCATCGTGCGGGTCCTCCCCCTTCATTCCCTCGACGTTCGAGTTTGCGACTTCTCAAGTCGGCATGTCAACGCAAAACGGAGCCGGTTGGGTCGAGGACAGGGGGAAGTGGCGCTGTACATTCGGATCGGAATCCGCTTCCATGAAAGGCGGTCCAGTAAGGGCGTTCCAGGGAACGTGCCAGCCAGTCTCGACGACATCGACCGGGCGCTGATCGAGCACTTGCGCTCCGACGGCCGCATGCCCAACAAGCGGCTCGCGAAGCACCTCTCCATTTCCGAGGCGACGGTGGCCAACCGCATCCGGCGGCTGCAGGAGGAGTCGGTGCTGCGCGTGCTGCTGCGGCGCGACCTCTACAGCAAGGGGTTCGACCTGCAGTGTTTCGCGGAGGTGTCCGTCGCGGGGCGGGCGGTGGAGCGGGTGGCGTCGGACCTCGCGGGGATCGAGGGGGCGACGAGCGTGAACCTGCTGCTCGGCACGCCGGAGATCATGCTGGTGTTCAACGCCGTGGACCGGGAGGACCTGCTGGCGGTGCTCGAGAACGAGATTGCCGCGGTGGAAGGGGTGGCGCGGGTGGAACTCCACACCGCCATCGACATCCGCAAGTACAAGACGGGCTACGCGCGGCTGGTGTACGAGTCATGAGGATCGACGGCACGGACGAGGCCATCATGGCCGTGCTGCAGCAGGACGGGCGGCTCAGCAACCGGGAGGTCGGGCGCCGACTGGAGATCTCCGAGGGCCAGGTGCGCCAGCGCCTGCGCAAGCTGCTGAACGGGGGCGCGGTCCGCTTCGACGCCGTCACCGACGGTAGGGCGATGGGCATCGACTTCGTCGCGTTCGTCAAGGTGTCGGTCATGCCGAAGCACCTCGAGGCGTTCCTGCGAACCTGCGCGGAGTTCGAGGACGTCTGGTACCTCGCGGCCCTGTCCGGCCGCTTCAACGTGATGGCGGTCCTGTGCACCGAGAACGCGATGGACGCGATGCACATCGTCAACCGCCGCATGCGGCCCCTCGACGGGGTCAACGAGGTCGAAGTGCGGCAGGTATCCGGCGCGACCAAGCACGACTACCACGAGATCGTGGTTGCCCGGGAGTAGCGTTCCGTACCTTCGGGTGGAGCCGCGCGCCGGGTTTCGCCGGGGCGCTCAACGGAACGCCAGTCCTTCGTGCGGCAGCCCGGACACTGTCGATATTCGTTGCTTCATGTGCGGTATGGTTACGCGATATCGAGTCGAGGGTCTGAAACCTGACATAAGGCGGTCCAGATGTGGTTGGCAAGCTACGTTCTTTTGACATAGACTCGGGGCGTCAACTCACCTGCGGAGGGGGAGAGAATGGCGCAATACGATGTGGTCGTTCGTGGCGGCACGATTGTCGACGGTACGCAGTTGCCGCGGTTCAAGGGAGACGTCGGGATCAAGGACGGGCTGATCGCGAAGATCGGCCGCATTCCAGCCGGCGCGGGCGAGCGGGAGTTGCCGGCGGAGGGGCTCGTCGTCGCCCCGGGCTTCGTGGACCTGCACACGCACTACGATGCGCAGATTCACTGGGATCCGTACTGCACGATCTCGGGTTGGCACGGCGTGACCTCCGTGGTGCTCGGCAACTGCGGTTTCGGCTTTGCGCCGTGCCATCCGCAGGACCGTGAGCGTTCGTTGCTGATGATGACGCGCAACGAGCAGATTCCGTACGACTCGATGAAGGAGGGGATGCCCTGGAACTGGATCACCTTCCCGGAGTGGCTCGAGAACCTGCAGCGTATTCCGAAGGGCGTCAATATCGTGAGCTTCGTTCCCGTGTCGCCGCTGATGGTCTACGTCATGGGTTTGGAGGCGGCGAAGTCCCGCCCCGCGACGAAGGCGGAGCAGAAGGAGATGCAGCGGCTGCTGAACGAGGCGATGGACGCGGGCGCGCTGGGATTCTCCGTGCAGCGCCTGGGCGAGCACTCGCTGCAGGCGGACTTCGACGGGACGCCGATGCCGACGGACTGCATGGCCGACGAGGATGTGCTGGTGCTGGCGGATGTGCTGCGGGAACGCGGCGAAGGGTTCATCCAGATCACGCAGGCGCAAGGGGGCGACCCGGTGCGCTCGGGCGACGCGGTGAAGAGCGCGGACCGGGCGTTTCTCGAGACGCTCGCCGAGCGTTCGCAGCGACCGGTGCTGCACAACGTCATCGCGGCGAGCGACGATCGCCCCGAGTTTCACAAGAGCGAGATCGAGTGGGTCAGGGACTGCAACGATCGCGGCCTGCGGATCATCGGCCAGGGCGCATGCGTCCGGACCTGGTTCTCGTTCACGCTGGACCTGTGGAACCTGTACGACCACAGCCCCGCGTGGAACGAACTGACGCAGGGCACGCGCGAGGAACGCCTGACCAGGATGGCCGACCCCGCGCGGCGCGGCCAGTTGAAGGAGGAAGAGCCGATGCTCGCCTCGATCGGCGAGCGGACGCGACCGAAAAACCTGACCATCGTGCGCGTACCCGATGGCTCCGTCGATCTTGGCAAGTACGTGGGGCGCAAGCTCTCCGACATTGCCGAGGACGAGGGCAAGGATCCCGTGGACGCGATGCTGGACATCGCCGTGGCCGGCAACCTCGACGTGGAATTCCGCGGCGGGGACGCCACCAGCACCAACCCGGACATGGTGGCGGAGCTGATGCGCGACCCGTTCATCGTCGCCGGCGTTTCCGACGGCGGTGCGCACGTGAAGTTCTTCACCGGCGGGTCGTACACGACGGACCTCCTGACGTGGCTGGTGCGGGATACGGGCAAGCTGACGCTCGAGGAAGCGCACTTCCACCTGAGCTACCTGCCGGCGCAGGCGGCGGGCTTCTCGGACCGGGGGTTCCTGAAGGAGGGCGCCCCCGCGGACATCGTGGTGTACGACCTCGAGAACCTGAAGCGTGTTCCGGAGTGGGATTACGAGATCGCACACGACTTCCCCGCCGACGAGTGGCGCCGCGTGCAGCGCGCGCAAGGCTACCGGTGGGTGATGGTCAACGGTACGATCACGTTCGAGGACGACGAGTGCACGGGCGCCACGCCGGGGCAGTTGCTGCTGAACCGGCGGATCTTCAGCGCCCGGGAAAGCGCGGCGATGGCCGCCGGCTGATCGCAGTCGCGAGCGGGCGGCAGCGCGTCGACTCTGGGGGAACAGTAGCCTCGCAGTCCTTCGAACTTCTTTTCGGAGACGGCGTTTCGCGTTAAGGTACGGGCGATTCGATACGCGAAGCGGTAGCGACGGCTGGCACGGACCGCCCGGCGGGACCCGGGCGGCGGGAAGACGGGGGAGGCACCATGAACACACCACTCAAGAAGGAATACTCGAATCTGGGGTTCGACCCCGACGCGTTGCGCGAGAAGTACCGCGCCGAGCGCGACAAGCGCATGCGGGACGACGGGGACGACCAGTTCCTGCGCACCATGGACGACTATGCGCACTACGCCGACGAGGACCCGTTCGTCGAGGAGCCCCTGGAGCAGGACGCCATCGACCGGGAGGTCGACGTGGTCGTCATCGGCGGCGGCTTCAGCGGCATGATGGCCTTGGCGCGGCTGAAGGAACGCGGCGTGGAGGACGTCCTGCTGATCGAGTCCGGGGCGGACCTCGGCGGCACGTGGTACTGGAACCGCTATCCCGGATCGCAGTGCGACATCGAGTCCTACTGCTACCTGCCGCTCCTCGAGGAGCTCGATTACATGCCGAAGGAGAAATACTCCTACGCGCCGGAGATCTACGAGCACTGCCAGCGCATCGGCGAGTACTACGGCCTTTACGACCTGGCGCTCTTCCAGACGCGGGTCACCGAGTTGCGCTGGAGCGAGGACGACAGCCGCTGGCTGGTGTCGACCCATCGGGGAGACGACCTGCGGGCACGGTTCGTCATCCAGGCGGCGGGCACGGCGAACACCCCGAAGCTGCCGGGCATCGAGGGGATTCACGACTACCGGGGGCACTCCTTCCACACCTGCCGCTGGGATTACGACTACACCGGCGGCGATCATAGCGGCGGCCTGACGAAGCTCGCCGACAAGCGGGTCGCGGTGATCGGCACGGGCTGCACCGCCATCCAGGCGGTGCCGTACGTCGGCGAGCACGCGAAGGAACTCTACGTGTTCCAGCGCACGCCCTCGTCCGTGGACGCGCGCGGCAACACGCTGACGGACGAGGAGTGGTACAAGTCCCTCGAGCCGGGCTGGCAGCGCGCGCGGCGCGAGAACTTCGCCGACATCGTGGTCGGCCGTCCGTTCGAGGAAGACCTCGTGGCGGACGGTTGGACGGACATCTTCCGGCGGGTGCAGTCGCTGCTGCCGCCCGAGGAAGCGGTCGAGGGGGATCCGGAGGAGCTCGCCTTCGCGGCGGAGGTCGAGGACTTCCGCAAGATGAACGAAGTCCGGGAGCGGGTGGACAAGACCGTCAAGGACCCGGCCATCCGGGAGGCGCTCAAGCCCTGGTACCGCCAGTTCTGCAAGCGCCCGACGTTCAACGACGAGTACCTGGCCACGTTCAACCGTCCGAACGTGCACCTGGTCGACGTGAGCGAAAGCAGGGGCGTGGACCGCATCACCGAGAAAGGCGTCGTCGCCAACGGCGTTGAGTACGAGGTCGACTGCATCATCTACGCGACCGGCTTCGAGATCACCTCGTCACCGCGGCGGCGCATCAACTTCGACGTCGTCGGCCGGGGCGGCAAGTCGCTGTTCGAGCACTGGGACCAGGGCCTGCAGACCCTGCACGGCCTGTCGAGCCACGGCTTCCCGAACTGGTTCTTCATCGGCGTGAACCAGAACGGGCTGTCGGTGAACATGACGGCCATGTTCGACGACCAGGCACGGCACGTCGCCTACATCATCGACGAGGTGCTCGGGCGCGGCCGCACGGTGGCGGAGGTGACGGCGGAGGCGGAAGCGGAGTGGGTCGCGGAGATCCGCCGGCTCGCGTTCGCGAACCGGGACTTCTTAGAGTCCTGCACCCCCGGCTACTACAACAACGAAGGGGAACTCGACGACCCGAGCAAGGGTCTGGCGACCCAGGCGTATGCGCCGGGCATCAACGCGTTCAACGCGCTGCTCGCCGATTGGCGGGAGCAGGGGGACCTCCAGGGGTTCGAACTCCGCTGAGGGTCCTCCCGAGTCGGTCCTCCGCGCTACGTGCCTGTCGCCGAACGAACGCGGACCCCTCCTATGATCCGAAGTGCGCCCGGATCCGGATGCCGTACGTCCTGGGCGTCGTGAACTGGCCCCCGACGTTCTCGAGCGCGGCCGGGGTGCTGAAGATAACGCGGTTCACCGAGTAGAGTTCGTTCCCGGCGTTCTCGACAAAGGCCTGGGACTCGTAGCGCTGGTTCGGCTGCCAGATGGCCCGCACGTTGGTCAGCCTGGTAGGAGAGGTGGCCCTGCGGGCTGAAGCCCGGCATGGCCGCGGGGCTGATCGTGTACTCGAGTTCCACGCCCCAGGTCTCCGCCTGGCCGGCGTTGCGGATGAACGCCTGGTTCGGCACGTAGAGCGTGAACTGGATGTCCTGGAAGTCGTACGAGTAGAACGCGAGGTTGGTGCGCACCTGGCCGTCCAGGAACGTGGACTTGATGCCCCCTCGAAGGCGTCGAGGTACTCGGGATCGTACGCGCCGACGCCGCACTCGGCCACGTTGAAGGCGCCGCCCTTGTATCCCTCCGAGTACTTGATGTAGAGCATCGTGTCCTCGTTAACCGCGAACCGGGGCCTCAGAAGTGCAGGATGAACCGCGCCCGCATCGTCCGGGGTTCCAGCGGATGGAAGTGCGTGTCGAGGACGCCGTCCGCCGGCTCCCCGGCGAGGCGGGAAGCGTAGTAGTAGGCGATGTCGTCGTCCCGTGAGTCGAGGACGTTGAACAGGTCGAGGGCGAACTCGGCCCGCCGGTAGTGCCAGGCGATGCCGGCATGCACGAGCCACGAGGCGTCGGAACGCACCGAACCGTCCTCGACCAGGGGCGCCTCCCCGAGATGGCGGGCGTTCAGGCTTGCGCGGAATCCCCCTCCCAGCAGCGCGGTCGCGCCGGCGTGGAACGTGCGTTCCACCGCCCCCGGAATCTCTTCGCCGCCATCCAGTTCGGCGTCGCTGGCGGTGTACGCGGCGTTGAGCGACAGCCACTGGCGCGCGCGCCAGAAGGCGGTGAGTTCGAGACCCTTGCGCACGGAGGCGTCGCTCGGTTCGGTCACCCCGGCATCGCCGATGTAGACCAGTTCGGAGTCGAGCCCCAGCCAGAAGCCGATGAGGGTGGCGTTGAAGGACGGGTCGGGCTCGAAACGCAGCCCGATCTCTGCGCCCTCGGACGCGGCGAGCACGTCGGGCGCGCCCGCGTCGGCCGGCACCGCCGGGCCTCCGGCCGCGTGCAGCACGCGCACGTCGTTGGAATGGAATCCGCGACCCCAACTCAGGTAAGCCTCGAGGCGGTCGGTGACCTCGTAGGCCACGCTGAGCTTCGGGCTCGCGAGACGGTCGTCGCCCGCGGTGTCGTCCTCGGAGCGCAGCGCCGCCACGTCCCAGTCGTAGTAGTCGGCGCGCAGGCCCAGGACGCTCCGCAGGCGCTCGCCGAGTCGCAGTTCGAGTTCGCCGTAAGCGCCGAAGGACGTCTCTTCCACCCGGTCGCGCCGGCGGACGTGCGTGCGCACGCGGGCGTCGGTCCCGTAGAGCCCCACTTCGTCGATGTCGTCGAGGCGTGCCTCGAGTCCCCACCGGAAGGAGAGCGGCAGTTCCGCGAGCCATGCGCTGGTATCGCCGTGCAGCCAAAGGCCGCGAACCGTGCGGTCGTCGCGCTGCTCGAACTCGTCGCCGCGCACGGGGTCGTCGAGCAGGTAGGTGAAGTTCGAGAACAGCGTGAAGTCGTAGTCGAGCCAATAGGCGCCGATGCGCCATGCTCCGGCGTCGGCCTGCGCCGTGGCGGCGGAGCGCTGTGTCTCGCCGCCGAGGTCCGGGTCCACGAACCCGGTTCGGTCCAGGAGGCCGGCACGGACCGCCCGACGGGGGAGCTGGTCGGTGGCGTTCCATTGGCCGTCGTAGCCGTGGAGCGCGGCGCGCACTTCCACGGATCCGAAACCGTGGCCGTAGCCGAGGTGGAACCTGTGCTGCTCGAGGTTCTCGTCCAGGCGCCAGGGACCGTGGTACCGGGTCGCGTCGACGGCGCCGGTGAGCACGCCGTTCCCCAGCAGGGCGCTGCCGGCGCTCATGCCGCGCGCGTAACCGTGTTCGCCCAGCGCGACCTCGAGGACGGGCTCCGGCAGCTCGGTACGGTAGGCGAAGTCGACGCTCCCGGCGGACGAGAAGTCCCCCTTCTCGGGGTGGTAGACGCCCTTGCGGTACACGGCGGTCTCGACCATCTCGGGAATGATGAAGTTGAGGTCGAGGTAGCCCTGGCCGTGGCCGTGGGTGCGCATGTTGAGCGGGACCTCGTCGAGGTGCGCGGAGAAGTCGGTGCCGTGATCGAGGTTGAAGCCCCG
This sequence comes from Pseudomonadales bacterium, assembly GCA_022825925.1. Taxonomy (GTDB): domain Bacteria; phylum Pseudomonadota; class Gammaproteobacteria; order Pseudomonadales; family Azotimanducaceae; genus VXNE01. Next base: position 45,685 of record JAJDVW010000132.1, read on the forward strand.
CAGGAAGTACTGGTTGGCCTTGCCCGTACCGGAGTGCTGCGTGGCCACCATGCCCGGCACGGCTTCCACGAGCTCGCCGACCCGCAGCAGCGGCGAGAGATGGTAGTCCGCGTGCCCAACCATGCCTTCGGAGGCCGTGGCGGCCGCGCCGATGTGTCGCTGGGCCCTTCCGTAAACGACGATCTCCTCCTCGATGTGCAGGTGTCCGTGGTCGCGCTCGTCGGCTTCGAGAACGACGGGAGTCGCGAGCGCGCAGGCGGCTGCCAGCGCGGCGTGGACCGCGGACGGCGCCGCGGGCCTTGCGGTCGAGGACATGGAGGCGGGTTCCGTGTGGCGCGCGGCACAAGCTATCGGCTGCATGACGGGCGGTCAACGGACGAGTGCGTACCGATCCGTTCTGCGACGCGAGCCCGTAGACTCAGCCGATCGGCACGGTCGACGCCTCGCATGTCGGGCGCTGGGCCTAGTTGGTTGGACGTGCTGGATCTCCGGCGCGCCTTCAGGAGCTGACTCCAAGTGGCCCCGCCGCCGCTCTGGCGGTCGCGGATGACCCGCGGCAAACACTTCGTTAATCTCGCGTCTCGTCCGGAGATTCGACGTTTGGTGACGGCCCGGCGGAGGAGGAAGCCCCATGCAGACCCTGAGTCCCGAGCAGCGCAGACAGTGGCGGGTGGACGGCTACCTGCACCTCGAACAGGTGTTCGATGCCGACGAGGTGAACTTCTACTGCGACCAGATGGACCGCTTCCGGAAGGTGCCCGGCTACGAGCCGGACCGCCGGCCGGAGCTGCCCATTGGCCACTACAGCTGGATGGACCACACGCCGGACCTCGACCCCGACGGCTTCATGGACCGGCGCGAACTCCTGACGTACGACCAGGGCTTCATCGACCTGATCGACCGCTCCCCGGTGTTCGACTACATCGTCGACATCATGGGTCCCCACATCCTGCTCAGCATGACCCAGGCGATCGTGCGCCACTCCGGCGAGGACTCGCACTGCTACACGCACACCGACGGCGGCGAGTCCCTGCGCAGGTTCCGCGTCAGCGAGTCGAGTCCCCCGATCGCGATGAAGGCGATGTACCTGCTGACGGACGTCGCCGAGCCGGACAGCGGCAACCTGACCGTGTTCCCGGGCAGCCACATGCGCCCGATCCCGCTGCCGGGCGAGCGGACGATCACGCCGTACTCGCCGGGCGCCGCCCAGCTCATGGGCAAGGCCGGCGACGCGTACCTCTTCCCGCACGCGCTGTGGCACGGACCGAGCCGCAACCTGTCCGGCCGCAGCCGCCGCTGCCTGCTCTACAACTACTGCCAGCTCTGGGTGCGGTGCTACGACTACCACACGATTCCGGACGTCGCCCAGCGCTGCACGCCGCGCCAACGGCGCCTGCTGGGCGACCTCGGCTACGACTTCATGCCGGGATCGTACTTCTACGTGCCGAGGGACCAGGAGGAAGTGATCGCGGCGTGATCGCTTCGACGCGCCCGGGACTTCCGGGTGGCCCCGGCGAGGCCGTCCAGGACGGCACCCAAGCGCGACGCGCTGTATACGCATCATCGGTTCGTCACCAGCGCAATCTTCTTGGCAGCCCCCGCCGCCACCGGGTCCGCGCCCCGTCACTGCCGGATGCTCGGTTGCCGCGCCGGGCCCCTCTGCCGTGCGGTTGGACGCGCACGCCGATCTCGACCACAATGCCCGCCCCCGGAGAGGTGCCGGAGTTGGTCGAACGGGCCTGACTCGAAATCAGGTGTGTCCTTTGGGCACCCAGGGTTCGAATCCCTGCCTCTCCGCCAATGAGTCCAGAAAAACAATAAGTTACAAAGATCATACCCCGATTCACACCACGGAATTGAAAGTCTTCGGACACGGAAACCGCCTGGCCCCCGGCGCAACTCCCAGCACCGTTCCCCGGGGCCTGGCCGCGATGTTCCTGGCCGCGTCGGCGTACCTCACCGCCGGGGATGCACTCGCGCAGTGGTACGCCGGAGTCGCGATCGGCGGCAACGCGTCGCGCGACGTGACCGTTGCGAGCCGCAGCAACGACCGCGCCAGCATCTGCGACGAGTACATCAACCCCAGGGCGCTCGGGGTACCCGGCTGCACCACGCCCGACCGCGGCGCGGGGGACGGATGGCTGGCGCAGTTCGACGCAGGTGCCGGATTCTCCGCCGAGGCGGAGCTGGGGCTCCGTATCTCGCCGCGACTCCGCCTTGCCGCCGTCTATGCCCGCGACGCAACGAACTTCGACCAGACCGTATCGTCCACCGACGCTACGGGCGCGGACTTCGACAAGATCAGCAATGAGCTCTCGATCGGCGAGGAGACCCTCGGCAATGCGACCTCGGACGAACTCCGGATCGTCGTCTATCGCGACTGGCCGAACAGGACCCGGTGGACGCCGTACGCGGGCATCGGAATGGCGGCCTCCCGCATGCGCAAGAACTTCTCCTGGCTCTGGGCAAGGAGCCCCGACCCCGCGGACATAGCGACCGGCCTGGGCCAGCCGAACGCGCAGGAGATCCGTCGCAACCTCGCCGGGACCGCCAGCGTGGGCCGCAGGACACTCCGCGACACCGTGGTCGGCTACGTCCTGGTCGCCGGCGTCGACCGCGAACTGTCGGAAAACGTCTCCGTCGGCCTCAAGGCCCAGTGGAAGCGCTTCGAGGACTTCGAGTCCGACGGGTACACGGGCGACCTGTTGCGCAGCCATCCGCCCAACCTGCGCCTCGACGGCAGCGAGCCGGTCAGCGCCTGGTCCCGCACCGGCGACACCGAACGGTTCTCCGCCCTGTTCACCATCCGTTACGCCACGCCGTAGCGCGGCGCCGCGGTTGCACACGTCAATCGTGACCGCGTGGAAGCCGTGTACCGGCAGAGTGATCTTGCATGGAAGTACGCATCCGCCGGAGGGAGCAACACCGACACTTCCTTACGCGTCAGCGGCCGGGGGAGCTTCCCCGGCTGAAGGCTCCTTGGGAAGCGCAGCAAGCCGATGGACCAATGACCCGACTACGTCGCGTCGGCGATGGCTTCGACGATCAGGCGCACCGTCTTACCTATCGTTCACCATGTCCTGCGTATACGCCGCGGCCATCGACGCTCCGCGCATCTTTGGCACTGGCTCCGACAACATGGTGGGTTCGCTCCTCCCGCGGCCACGGTGAACGAGGGAGAGTCGAGGAGGCTTGCGACGTTGCTGTCCCGGATCGCGGACGAGCACGGCTTCCGGCCGGACAACGCGGTTGCCGAAGTAGAGGTGGTGCGCGGCGCCGCCGGCGAGCCTGATTGAGCGTGCCGTGTCCGCGTGGATCGCGCGTCCGGGGAAGGAGCGTCTTCCTGTCCGTCGCCGTCCTCGCCACTGCCTGCGGAGGGGGGGGCGGCGGAGGCTCCGGTCCCACGGCCCCCCCGCCGCCTACGCCCATTCCCCTGACGGACAGCATTCCCGCGGCCGGGGCCACCGTGGATCCCGCCACGCGCAGCCTGCACGTCGTGCATGTCGCCGACGCGCACTGGCGGTTCGAGTACTCTGGCACGTGCGAGCCGACCGGGACCGCGCTGCGCCGCGCGCTCGTCGATCTCGGCGGACCGGACGCGAGCCGCGAAGTCGTCCACCACAGGCTCGCATGCAGGCTCGAACCGGGCTCCGACCACGAGGTCCATGTCGACGCCACGGCCGGCGACGGGGCGCGGCATCGCGCTTCGCTCGAGTTCTCCGCGGCCGCGGAGGCACCGGCGCCGGGTCTCGAGGCGCGCGGCGCGGCGGGGCTCTCGCGGCGCTCCGTCGACCGGCTGTTCGGCCGGTACGTGCGCGAAGCTGTGCTGCGGGAGGTCGACACGCCGATCGTCGGGACGCTGGTGGCGCTCCTCGTCGCGGAGATCGCCGAACGGGCCTGGACGGAAATCGGCGCCCGGGAGGCGACCTGGGGCACCCTGTCCGCCGCGGTGTCCTACCGCTCCCGCGACCCGTCCGGCGCCCCCGCGACCCTGAGCGGCCTGGTGGCGATGCCGGATGTCGTCGGCGCCCCGGACTACTTGCCCCCCGACCGCATCGTGGTGCTGGCCCACGCCACCGGCTCGACGCCCAGCCGCCTGGACCCGAGCGACGGGTCGGTCGTGCTGGCCAACCTGCTCGCCGGCCGCGGCTACCTGGTCATCGCGCCGGACAACTGGGGCCGCGGCCACGGCGACGGCGCGGACGAGCCGGAGACCTACCTGATGACCAACCGGGTCGCCGCCAACGGCCTGGACATGGTGCGCGCCGTACTGGACGACGCGCGCTACGCCGTGTTCCACGATGCGCCGGATACGGTCGACGTCGCGGTCCTCGGTTACTCGCAGGGGGCGCACAGCGCCGTCGCGCTGTGGCTGGCCGCCGCGTCGGGGCCGGATGGCATCGCCGTCCGCGAGGTCTACGCCGGCGGCGGACCGCACGATCTCTACCGGTCCTTCGTCGGTGTCTTCGAACACCTCGCCGACCGCTGCGACGGCAACCCCTGGTGCCGGGCGGTCGACCGCGACGTCATGCTCCCCTACGCGGTCGGCCGCATCCTGCCGGCCTTCCTCAGCTACACGGATGTCGGGCTCGCCGCCAACGACATCCTGGACGGGGAACGCCTCTCCGAGGCATTCGTCACGGGCATGCTGGACGGCGAAGAACGCTTCGACGCCCTCAGGACGATGCTGCAGCTCAACTCGTTCCCCAACCTCGTGGAGCCCGCCGGGGCGCTGCCCGCCACCGACGCGCGCATCCTCCTGTACCACTCGCCCTTCGACCGCCTGCTCCCGCAACGGAACACGGCGGATCTCGCGGACGCGCTGTTCCCGGGTTTCGACGTGATCGCGGATCTCGAGGCCTGCGGCTCCCGCACCTTCAGGGAAATCGACGAACTCGTCGACATGGCGGGCGTGGTACACGCGATCTGCGCATTCGAGATGTTCGACCGGGTGTTTCGGCACCTGCGCGAGGGTGAGGCGGCCCGCACCGGTTACGATCGCGCCGCCGGGCGCAGCCCGGATGCCGCGGCGCCATGGCGAAGCCTGGCCGAGCGCCGCGCCGGCATGGCCCTCGCCGACGGGGCGGGACTGGCGGCGTTCCGGGCGGAGCAGTCGCAGTCCCGGTTGCGATCGCTCTCGCACCGGCTGCGCGCGGCCGATTCGCCCGCCCTGCGGGAACTGGCCGACCGGCTTTGGCGCGCCCCGCCGTGAGTCGGCGCCGCCGCGTAGACAAGACGGAGGACAACACCATGCCCAACAACGTAACCGCGGTCGTTGCCGCACCGGCGAGCGAGGCCGAGGCCCACTTCGCGCGACGGCTCGCCTTCGAGACGGACTGCTGGGACGTGCACGACGCCCTGTCGAACGGCGCGTCGGACTTCGTCGTGCTCGACGTGCGGGGCCGCGACGCCTACGGCGCCGCGCACGTACCCGGCGCGGTCTCGCTACCCCACGCGGAGATCGACGGAGAGCGCATGGCGGCCTGGCCCGCGGACACGCTCTTCGTGGTCTACTGCGCGGGGCCCCACTGCAACGGCGCGAACAAGGCCGCCGTGCGGCTGGCGCGCCTCGGGCGGCCGGTCAAGGAGATGATCGGGGGCGTCGTCGGCTGGGCGGCCGAGGGGTTCGCCTTCGCGGAGGGGAACGGCGGCTAACGGCGGGCACTTGCCGATGCAACCGATTCGTCCTCTACGGGGTACCGATGTCGCCGTACACCGGCCGCGCGCGCAGTTACCTACCGCAAGCTCACCCGCGACATCGGGCGGCGGAACAACCTCGAAGTCTGGCTCTGACGCCGGCGGCGCTCAGGCAGCGGACGCTCCCGGCACCTCGCAGAACTGGTCGAGTTCCACCCGCGCGCTGACCGCGCAGTTGTTGTGCGCGCCGCCGCCCCAGCTCGGCATCACCATCGAGTACAGGCCGGTGCCCCCGGCGACCAGGATGACGAGCTGGTCCGGGGATCCAAAGGCCGGGTAGGTCTCGGCTTCCAACGGCCGGCGGAATCCGCCGGCGTAGCGGTCGTGGTCCGCCGCCGGCAGGTGGGTCAGTTCCCACAGGCGCTTCGCCACCGTCTCCCGGTTCATGTTCGCCTTCGCCAGCACGTCCGCGTGGGTCGGGTTGAGGACGACGACCGCCGTTCCGTGGCGGAGGATGGCGTGGTTGGTCGCCAGGTTCGCCACGCCGACCGAGAGGACGTGGAGCAGCTTCTCGGCGTTCTCCGGGTCGTCCGCGTCGTCGCTGTAGATGACCGAGTGCGGCGCCTCGCAGCCGACGAGGGTCACCACGCTGTCTTCCGCCCGGTAGCCCCTGCTGACGTGCAGAGGGGGGAACGGGGAGTGTTCCTCCGCCTCCGCGAGGCAGTAGGTGAACTTGCCCGGATGGCCGTGCAAAGCCATGTCGGAGACGCCGGGCCGGCCGCCGCCGATGTTGATCATGCACAGCCTGAGCGCGCGCCCGATGGCGGCGTTGGCGCGGTGTCCGGGACCGAGCGCGCCGAATCCGGACGCGACGCCGCCGCAGTCCTGCCGGGCCGGGCCGTTCACGATGACGAGCGGCGCGAGGCAGTGGGTGGTGCCCTGCATGTCCCCGAGGTCGAACATGGGGTCCACGGCGGCGCGCACCGCCCCCACGACCACGGGCACGTGGTCCGGGAGGCAGCCCGCCATCACCGCGGCGACGGCCACCTTCTCGACCGTCGCCACGCCCATGGCGGGCCCCATTTCGCCCAGGGCCAGGTCCGCGTCGAGCCCCGATGCAAGGACCATCCGGTCGACCCGCTCCGGCGTCGGCACCACGACCGGCAGCCCGTCGGTGCAGTCGAGTGCGTGGAGCCGCTCGAGCGCCGCCTCCTCGCTCGCCTCTTCGAGCAGCGCGCTCATGCCGCGAAGCGGTCGAGGATCTCGTCGGCGATGCTGTCGGCGATCGCCTGAATCCGCGCCTCGCCCGTGCCGGCCACCGGGTGCGGCAGCCGCACCATCGGAATGTCCGGCATTCCAACCGAGGCCGCGACGAACTCCGCCTGCGGCCAGAACTCCTCGGTGATCAGGCAGACCGAGGGGATCCCGTTCCTTGCCATGTTGATGCCGTCACGCACGGTGCCGGAAGTACAACTGCCTCAGTGGCCGTAGGCGGCCACCGCGACCTGGCATTCGGACGTGATCGCATCGAGGGTGTCGCCGCTCACTACCGCGCCCGGATTACCCTTGTTCCACAGCCGCGTCTCGAGGCCGTCGAGCCGCTCGCTGAGCGCCTCGCCCACCTTCGAGACGAAGAGCTCCGAGTCGGGAAACCCGTTGGCGATCAGCGCCACCGTCGCCCCGGCGCCTCCGTTCGGTCGAATGTCGCGCGACAGCTCGTACGGCTCCATCTCCGTGCGAACCTCGCCCCTCGGGTCGTGAAACCGCACCATGGTCGACACCTCCCGCTCCTGGTTCATCGACGCCAAGCCTACCCGATGCGCCGGTGTCTTGGGGGCGGGTCCCGCCGTGGCCAGCGGAACAGATCCGCGGAACCCGGCCGTTGACGCCGGACTCCGTGCCAATACCATCGCGGCATGGTCGTTACCATCGACAAAGCGGGTCGGGTGGTCGTCCCGAAGTCGACCAACTCGACAACGATCGAGCGGAGGGGCTTGTCCCTGGGCTTGTCCCCTCCCGTGTCGAGGCCCTGCACGACTCCGGGACGGGCGACGACAAGCGTCGCCCCTACAACGCCCGCAAGCTCGCCCGGTAGCTCCGCCAGCCGCCGAAACGCGTGATGTCCGTCGCGCCGGATGACGCCGCGCTGTCCCCCACGAAGCCGTGCACCCAGCGGCCGTCCTCGAGCTCGACGGAGCCGAGGGCGAGGGGCTGGTCGACGGTGGCGAGGAACCCGCCCACTGCACCGCTCGGCACCGACCAGACCTCGAGTTCGATCGGGGCGCCGCCGGACTCCGAACGCATGAGCGCCGGCCGCTTGCCGTCCGGCAGGGCGAGGAGGCGGTAGCGGGGCGCCGTGCGGGTGGCGTCGACGCGCCAGGCGCCGCGGCCGGTGAGTTCCGGGTTGAGCGCCTGACCGGCCATGTGGGCGCCGCAGACCGCCAGGTGGAGTGTGCCGGGCAGCGGTTCGTCGGCGCCGGGCGTCTCTTCGCCGAGGAACGCCGCGGCCGCGTGCAGCAGGGCGTGGTCGCGTCCGGCCGGCGCGAGCAGGGTCACCCCGAACGGCAGGCCCTCGGGCGTCGTCCCGGCCGGCACCGCCACCGCACAGAGGTCGAGCAGGTTGACGCAGTTGGTGAAGGTACCGAGACGGGCGTTCGTCCCGAGCGGGTCCGCCTCCACCTCGGCAAGCGCGTAGTGCGTCGCAGCGGTGGGCGCGACGAGCACGTCGATGTCCGCGAATGCCCGGTCCGCTTCACGCCGCAACTCGGCGAGCCGGTACTGCGCCCGGAAGCAGTCCGCCGCGTCCAGGGTCCGGCCTCCCTCGATCACCGTCCGCGTTACCGGGTGCACGGCGTCCGGGTGCGCCTCCACGAAGTCACCTACCGCCGCGACCCGCTCCGCGAGCCACGGCCCCTCGTAGAGCAGCCGGCCGGCGGCGAGGAACGGCTCGGGGCCGACGGCTCGCGGGGTCCCGGGCAGGCCGGAAACGCAGCGTTCGTAGAGGTCCGGGTAGGCATCGTTGCCGAACCACGGCAGCCGCTCCGGCGCGAGGTATCCGAATCGCGCGGCGTCCGCGTCGAATCCGGCGAACTCCACGCGGCGCGAGAACGGGCCCTCCGCGTCGAAACCGCCCGCGACCTCCGCCACAGCGCACGCATCCGCCACCGTGCGCGCGAAGACGGACACGCAGTCCAGGGTCCGGCAGGCCGGGACGACGCCGCGCGTCGACCACCAGCCCCGGGTCGGCTTGAACCCGACGAGCCCGTTGAACGCCGCCGGGACCCTGCCCGATCCGGCCGTGTCGGTCCCGAGCGCGAAGGGGACGATGCCGTGCGCGACCGCCACGGCCGAACCGCTGCTGCTGCCGCCCGCGACGTACGACGGGTCGATCGCGTTCGGCACCGCGCCGTAGGGAGACCGGGTCCCGACGAGCCCCGTCGCGAACTGGTCGAGGTTGGTCTTGCCGATGGGCACGGCGCCGGCGGCCAGGAGGCGCTCGACCACCGTGGCGGACCGTTCCGGCACGTAGGCGTAGTCGGGGCAACCCGCCGTCGTCGGCGTACCGGCGAGATCGATGTTGTCCTTGATGGCGAACGGAACGCCCCACAAGGGCGCGTTGTCGAAGTCCAGCCCCTCGAGTCGCTCGACGTACGCCAACACGGCCGCCGGCTCGAGCCGATGGATCCACGTCGCCGGATCCGCTCCGGCAGCGCGACGCAGCGCCTCGCAGGCGACTTCCCGCGGATGGAGCGCCCGCTCCGCGTGAGCGCGCCGCAGCGCGGCGACGGTCCCGGCCCGTGTCATGCCGCGGCCGCCGCGAGCGCCTGTCCCGCCAGCACCGTCTGGCCCTTCGCGACGAGTACCTCCCCGACGACGCCCGCGGACGGGGCGGTCACCTCGAACTCCGCCTTCATGGACTCGACGACGAACAGCACCTCGCCGGCCTGCACCCGCTGTCCCGGGCGCACCTGGACGGACCAGACCGAGCCGGCCAGCGGACTCGCGACGAACGCCGCGCCGTCCCCGTCGGCGGACGGCGCGGCCGCCCCGTCCGTCTCGGCGGCCTCGAACGTCAGCACGCCGCGCGCTTTCCAGTCCTCGAGTTCCGCGGCGAAGGCTTCCCGCCGCCGCGTCTCGAACGACGCGATCCCGGAGGCCTGTTCCGCCAGGAAAGCGCGATGCCGGTCGTGGTCGAAGATTCCCGGCTCGATGTCGATGTCGAACGCGCCCCTCGGGAACGCCTCGCGCATCTCCAGGAGTTCCGCGGCGCCGACTTCGTGGAAGCGGATCCGGTCGAAGGGCCGCAGCAGCCAGTGCTCGTCGAACGCCCGCCCGCGGCGGTGACGGTTCCACACCTGCAGCGTGCGGCCGACGAACTGGTAGCCGCCCGGGCCCTCCATGCCGTAGATGCACATGTACGCGCCGCCGATGCCGACCGAGCTCTCCGCGGTCCAGGTCCGCGCCGGGTTGTACTTGGTGGTCACGAGCCGGTGCCGGGGATCGACGGGGGTGGCGACCGGGGCGCCGAGATAGACGTCGCCGAGACCCATGACCAGGTACTCGGCGCCGAACACGATGTCCTTCACCGCCTGGCGGTCCGGCAGCCCGTTGATGCGGCGGATGAACTCGATGTTGTCGGGACACCAGGGCGCGTCCGGGCGCACGCTCTGCACGTAGCGGTCGATCGCGGCGCGGCAGGCCGGGTCGTCCCAAGACAGCGGCAGGTGCACGATCCGCGACGCCACCCGCGGCTCCGCCACGCGCGCCCGCTCGAAGTGAGGCTCGAGGGCGCGGGCGAGTTCGGGCGCCGACCGGAGCTTCGGGTCGAAACGGATGAGCACGGAGCGGATGCCGGCGGTCATCTCGAGCACCCCCGGGACCCGTTCCTCCGCGATCCCGGCCTCGAGCCCGTGCACCCGCAGGCGCAGCCCGATGTCGAGCACTGCGGGGCCGAACTCCACGAGCAGCGCGTCCTGGGCGGCGCGGCGCACGCGGATGTCGCCGACCTCCGCAACGATCGGGTCCTCCACCGGTCCGCGCGCGATCGCGGGCGCGGCGAACGCACGGGAGGAACCCGTCGCGATGGACGAGTCGCGTTCGTGTGCGATCCGGTTCGCCTCTGCCTCCGTCACCGCGACGAGCCGCACCCGGTCTCCCGCGCCGAGCTGGCCGAGCTTCCAGCGGTCCGCCTCGATGACGGCGCCGGGACACACGAAGCCGCCGAGGCTCGGCCCGTCCGGTCCGAGGATGACCGGCATGTCGCCCGTGAAGTCGATGGCGCCGAAGGCGTAGGCGTTGTCGTGGACGTTGGACGGATGCAGACCCGCGTCGCCCCCGTCGGGCCGCGCCCACTCGGGGCGGGGACCGACCAGGCGCACGCCCGTCCGGCTGGAGTGATAGTGGACCGTCCACTCGGCGCCGAGGAAGGCGTCGAGATCGGCCGGCGTCAGGAAGTCGTCCGTACAGTGGGGCCCCATCGTCACGCGCAGCACGTGACGCGCGTCCAGGCCCGGCACACGCGCCCTCCCGCCCGAGTCGGGACCATCGGCGTCCGGCCCCACCCCTATGCGGAGCACATCCCCGGCCGCGAGCGCCCGTCCGTTCATCCCGCCGATGCCCCCAAGCGCGAACGTCGCCGCGGAGCCCATGACCTCGGGCACGTCCAGCCCCGCTCCGAAGAGCAGGTAGGCCCGCACGCCCGATGTGACGTCGCCCACCGTCAGCACGTCGCCCCGGTCGACCGTGAACGGCCGCCAGGTCTCCGGGCACTCCGCGCCCCGCGGCCGTTCAAGGCGGAGTTCGACCGCGCCCGCGACCAGGACCCTCGCCGGACCGTGAAAGGCGAGCGTCGGACCACCGACGGTGACTTCCAGGCCGGCCGCACCTTCGGCATTGCCGAGCAACCGGTTGCCGAGCCGGAACGCGAGGTCGTCCATGGGGCCGGACGGCGGCACGCCGACGTGCCAGTACCCCATGCGTCCGGGCCAGGCCTGTACCGTGGTCTGCGCGCCCGGCACCAGCACTTCGACGGTACGCGGCCGATAGTCGAGGGTACCGAGGGTCGCCGTGTCGTGGCGCGCCGCCGCAAACGCGTCGCAACCGAGGGCCTCGTGCAGGTAGGCGCGGTTCGTCTCCACGCCGTGCACGACGCTCTCCCCGAGCGCCCCGCGCAGCCGGCGGCGCGCCTCTTCCCGGGTAGCGGCGTGCGCCATGACCTTGGCCAGCAGCGAGTCGTAGAGCGGCGACACCTCGGTGCCGGAACGCAGCCACGTGTCCGTGCGCAGGCCTGGCCCGTCCGGGAAGGCGACGACGGACAGCCAGCCCGGCGTCGGCCGGAAGCCGTGGTTCGGATCCTCCGCGCAGAGGTGCGCCTGGATCGCGCAGCCGGACGGCGCGAGGTCCGCGGTCAGGGTGTCGAGGGGCGGCAACTCGCCGGCGGCCAGTTCGAGCATCCAGCGCACGAGGTCGACGCCGTACACGAGTTCCGTGACCCCGTGCTCCACCTGCAGCCGCGTGTTGACCTCGAGGAACGTCGCCTCCTCCCGGCCCGGGTCGTAGAGGAACTCCACGGTGCCGGCGCTGCGGTAGGAGACGCTCGCGAGCAGCGCCCGCGCGTCTTCGTGCATGCGCCGCCGCACGGCCCCGGGCAGGTTCGGCGCCGGGCACTCCTCGACGACCTTCTGGTGCCGCCGCTGCAGGGAGCAGTCCCTGTCCCCCAGGATCGCGACGCCGCCTTCCCCATCGCCGAAGGCCTGCACCTCGACGTGCCGCGGTGCGGGCACGCAGCGCTCGACGAACAGCCGGGTGTCGCCGAACGCGCTGCCGGCGAGCCGTTCCACGGCGGCAAAACGCCGCGCGAGTTCGTCCGCGTCCTCGCAGCGCTGCATGCCGATGCCGCCGCCGCCGGCGGAACTCTTCAGCATCACCGGGTAGCCGATCGCCGCCGCCTCCCGCAGGGCGTCCTCGACATCCGCGAGCACGCCGCTGCCCGGCAGGAGGGCGACGCCGGCGTCCGTCGCGAGCCGCCGCGCCTCGTGCTTGAGGCCGAAGCGGGCGAGGTGTTCCGGACGCGGGCCCACGAACGCGACGCCGCGCTCCGCGAGCGCCCTGGCGAAGGCCGCGTTCTCGCTCAGGAAACCGTACCCGGGGTGCACCGCGTCGGCGCCGGAGCCGTCCACGGCGTCGAGCAGCTTGCCGATGTCGACGTACGTCTCGGACACGCCGCCGTCGCCGAGCGGATGCGCTTCTCCGGCGGCTTCCACGTGCAGGGCGCCGCGGTCGGCGTGGGCGTACACCGCCGCGCTCGCGACGCCCATGGCGTCGAGCGTGCGGCAGATGCGCACTGCGATCTCGCCGCGGTTCGCGATGAGGACCTTGCGGAACACCAGTCTCAGCCGTTCTGCCGCCAGACCGCCAACTCGATCGGGGTGGGGTTGTAGCCGTTGCAGGGGTTGTTGAGCTGCGGGCAGTTCGAGATCAGCACGAGGATGTCCATCTCGGCGATGAGTTCGACGTACTTGCCCGGCGCGCTGATGCCGTCCTCGAACGTGAGCCCGCCGTCGGGCGTCACCGGCACGTTCATGAAGAAGTTGATGTTGTGGGTGAGATCGCGCTTGGTGAGACCCCACTCCTCGTGGGTGTTGACCGCGAGCAGCCAACTGTCGCGGCACGAGTGCATGCTCTTCTTCTCGAGGGCGTAGCGGACCGTGTTGCTCTCGCCGGCGCACGCGCCGCCCAGCGTGTCGTGCCGCCCGCAGGTGTCCGCGACGATCGTCAGCATCGGGTTGCCCTCGTCGGAGAGGAGCGTGGTCCCTGCCGACAGGTACAGGTTGCCCTGCTCCCGCATCGTGTCGAACGCGCTGTAGCGCTCGTGCGGGTTGTTCGCGTTGAAGAACAGCGTGTCCACCGCCTGGTTGCCCTTGAGGTCGGTGATCCGGAACGTGTCGCCGGCGCCGATCGTGTCGATCCAGTACTCCCCGGCCGGGACGGTCTCCCTGCGGTCCGCCACGTCCACCGACAGGTTGCTTGCCTTGAGCATTGCGTCTCCTCCTCTTCCGATGCTCACGCGCCGAGCGCGTAGAGGTAGTTGTTCGTGAAGCCGCGGCCGTTCTCCGGGCGGGAGAGGCGGCACGGGTCGTCCTCCGCCACCGGTTCGGCGAGGCTCAGCCGATACCCGATGGGGCGCCGCGGGTACTCCGCGGCCTCGTTCAGGGGATGCGGGCAGGTGTGGAGCACCACGAGTGTCGGCATCTCGAAACGCAGCGTGACGGCGGCGCCGGGCCGCGAATGGTCCGGGGCGAACGTCATCGCGCCGTCGTCCGCGGCGTCGACGCGCGAGAACCAGTTGACGTTCGCGGCGAAGTCCCGGCGCCCGAGGCCGTACTTCCCGAGTTCGACCAGGAACGAGTCGCGGCCGTTGCGGTAGTAGTCGTTGCGCGCTTCCTGGTAGGTCAGGGCACCCCACTTGCGGCGCACGATCGCCGCGTTGCAGGTGCCGCTCGAGGCATCGTGCCAGCCGACGTCGTCCGCGACCACGGAGCAGAAGATGCGCCCCATGTCGGAGTAGAGGCAGTGGCCCTCGGTAAGCCGGAACGTGTGCTGGCACTTCAGCGTGTCCGGCAGGTTGAGCCGTTCGAGCGGGTTGCCGGGGTTGTAGGCGAGCATCGCCGCGTTGCCGCCGCCCTCGACGTCCACCAGTTCGAGCTGGACGCCGGGGTTGGCCACGAACGACCAGTGACTGCCGCCGGGCAGCACGTCCTCGTAGAGCACCTCAGGGCGCATGTTCTTCTCCGGGTTTGACATTGATGTCGTCGATGATCGAGTCGGCGCGGCGCCGGTGCCCGACCGGCAGGTCGAACGTGATCGTCGCGCCGTAGAGGTCCGGTTCGTGGGGATCGACCCGCGGCTTGTCGAAGACCAGCAGGCGCGAGCCCAGGCTGAAGCCCTCGGCGATGTCGTGCGTGATCATGAAGACCGTGAGGTCGAGTTCGCGGTGCAGTTCGCGCACGAGTTCGTGCATGTCGGAACGGATGCCCGGGTCGAGGGCCCCGAAGGGTTCGTCGAGGAGCAGGATGCGCGGCTCGGTGATCAGGGTCTGCGCCAGCGCCAGGCGCTGCTGCATGCCGCCGGAGAGCTCCGACGGGTAGTTGTGCGCGGAGCGCTCGAGGCCGACGCGCGCCAGCATCTCGCGGGCACGGGCCACGTTGCGGACCCGGCGCCCGCCGAACGTCCGGCCGAGCCAGGGCGCGTCGCCGAGGTCGAGGCCGAGCAGGACGTTGCCGAGCACCGTCAGGTGCGGGAACACCGAGTAGCGCTGGAAGACGACGCCACGGTCCGCGCGCGGTTCCGGCACCAGCGGCGCACCCTCGACGCGGATCGTGCCCTCGCACGGCTCGACCTCGCCGAGGAGCATCCTGAGGAAGGTGGTCTTGCCGCAACCGGATGCGCCGACGATCGTGACGAACTCGTTCTTCTCCACGCGCAGGCGGACGTTCTCGAGCACGGTCTTGCCCGGATAGCGCTTCCAGACGTTGCGTACCTCGATCATCGTCACGTCCCGTACCAGGGGAAGCAGCGCCGGTTGAGCTGCCGCAGCCCGAAGTCGAGCGCGAAGGCCAGCAGCGTGATCCACGCCACGTAAGGAAGGATGACGTCCATCGCGAGATAACGGCGCACCAGGAAGATCCGGTAGCCGAGCCCGTCGGTCGACGCGATCGCCTCGGCGGCGATCAGGAACAGCCACGCGCTGCCGAGGGACAGGCGCACGGCGTCGACGAGGCGCGGGAACACCTGCGGCAGCACGACGCGCACCGCGATCTGCCAGCTCGTGGCGTCCAGGGTCTGGGCCTTGATCAACTGCTCCCGCGGCAGTTCGCGCACGCGCTGCTCGATGTCGCGCATGAGAAACGGCGCGGTGCCAAGCACGATCAGCATCACCTTGGCGAGTTCACCGACGCCGAAGGCGATGAACAGGATCGGCAGGATCGCGAGCGGCGGGATCATCGACAGCGCCCGCACCGCCGGCGACCAGAAGGCGCCGAACCACGGCAGCAGGCCGTTCGGCACGCCGACGGCGAGCCCGACGGCGGCGCCCAGCAACACGCCGGTCAGCAGTCGCTGGAGGCTCGCGGCCGTGTCCGTCCAGAAGATGTAGTCGCCGGTGCGCCGGTCGGGCTCGAAGGCGACCCGCTCGACCGCGGCGCCGATGCTCGCGAGCCCGGGCAGCAGCTTGTCGTCCGGGTTCTCCGCGAGGCGGATGCCCGAGGCGACAACGTAGAGGACCAGCGCGAGCGCGAACGGCACCGCCGCGCTCGCGAGGATCCCCAGGCCGCCGGGACGGCGGTTGATAAAGCGCATGAGCTCGGCCCCTCCTCCGGCTCATTGCCGGCCGACTAGATCTCTCCGTCCGCCGCCATCTGCATGTAGGTGTCGTCGAAGCGCAGCTTCACGTTCGTCTCGGAGCCGAGCACTTCCCCACCCGGGAGTTCGATGCCGATGAATTCGGGACCGGGGGCGCCTTCGCCGAGCAGGCCATGCAGGTACGAGAACGCGGCGACGTTGGTCATCGTCTCGGAAAGTGCCTCGGAACGCACGAACTCCACCGCCGGCGCGGGCTCATAGAACATCTGCGTGGCGGCAAGCTGCGCTTCGTACCCCGCGAGGTCCGTGCCGGAGGCTTCCGCCATCTGCGTGCGGGCGGCGATGCCCGCCGCGGCCTCCGAGGCCATGACCGTCATCGTCTCGTACCAGGCGCCGACCAGCGCTTTCGCGAGCCGTTCGTCCTCGAGGGCCTCGGTGTTGACGACCAGCATGTCGATGATCTCGCCCGGGATCCGGGACGAGTCGAACACGGGGCTGACGTCCGGCATGGCCTGCACTTCGGCGAGCAGCGGGTTCCAGGTCACCACCGAAGTCACGTCTTCGGTCGTGAACGCGGCGACGATGTCCGCGTCCGAGGTGTTCACCACCGTCAGGTCGCGTTCGCTCATGTCGACGCTCGAGAGCGCGCGCGCCAGCAGGTAGTGGGACACCGAGAGTTCCACGAGGTTCACGTCCTGCCCCCGCAGGTCCGCGACGGACTTGCCGGCGCCCTTCAGCACGATGCCGTCGTTGCCGTTCGAGAAGTCGCCGACGATGAGCGCGGTCGAGTCGACGCCGCCGGCCGCGGGGATCGTCAGCGCGTCCATGTTCGTCATCGTGCAGCCGTCGAACGCGCCGACGGTGTACTGGTTGATGGACTCGATGTAGTCGTTGAACTGCACCACGTCGATGGTGATGCCGTACTCCTCGGCCCACTTGGCGACGATGCCGGAGCGCTCCGCGTAGTCCCAGGGCATCCAGCCGACGTAGATGCTCCAGGCGATGCGGTAGTCGTCCTTTGCGAGCGAAGAGAAGGAACAGACGCAGAGCGTCGCGGCGAGCAGGGCCCGTCCGAGCGAGCGGTGGAAGCGAGTTGCCATGATGGCCTCCTTACCGGTTGGTGTACACGGGGAGGCGGCTGCTCTCCCGGGCTTTTGTCCCTCCGTGTAACCTTCCGTGCACGAGGCGCGGCGGGTCGAAGGCTCTCGGACCAGACATCCCCAAAACAGATCGGGGACCGGAACCCTAGCCTTCCCTTGCCAGTTCGAGCGCAGGCTCTCCCTTCGGCATTCGTTGAAGCAAGGGCCATGCCAACCCGCCAAGCCACGCCCTTTCGAGACTCCGGCGGCCCGATGCAGGCGGGGCGCACTCCTTTGATGCGGCCCGTGCACCGTTGTGGCGCGTCCGTTGCCCTCTCGTACGCCATGCTATAAGTGCCGGGCCCTTCTGCCGGATACCCCCATGACGCGACCGAACATCCTCATCTTCTTCACGGACGACCAGCGCTTCGACACCATCAGCGCGCTCGGTTCCGAGGTCCACACGCCGAACATCGACCGGCTCGTCGCCCGCGGCGCGACGTTCACCCACGCCCACATCCCCTGCGGGACCGACGGGGCGATCTGCATGCCGAGCCGCGCCATGCTGCACACCGGCCGCACGCTCTTTCACCTGCGCGACGGCGGCACGAGCATCCCCCGCGAGCACACCATGCTCGGCGAGACGCTCCGGGACGCCGGCTACCGTACGTGGGGCGCCGGCAAGTGGCACAACGGACGCGAGGCCTTCAACCGGTCCTTCGACGACGGCGACGAGATCATGTTCGGCGGCATGGCCGACCACTGGAACGTGCCCGTCTATCACTACGATCCCACCGGACGCTACGACTCCCGGCTGCCGCAGATCGTCCACGCGCGGGAGACGAACGAGGTGCTCTGGCGCGAGGCCGACCACGTCCACGCGGGGCGGCATTCGAGTGAGTTGCTGTGCGACACCGCGATCGACTTCCTGGGCAGGCAAGACGGGGAAACGCCCTTCTTCTGCTACGTCTCCCTGCTCGCCCCGCACGACCCGCGCTCGATGCCCGAGCGGTTCCGCACGATGTACGCGCCGGAAGACGTCGAGCTGCCGCCCAACTACCTCGGCGGCCACCCCTTCGACAACGGCGGCCTGAAGATCCGCGACGAGGTGCTCGCCGACTTCCCGCGCACGCCCGAGGAGATCCGCCGCCACATCGCCGAGTACCGGGCGATGATCACCCACCTCGACCACGAGTTCGGGCGGGTGCTGGACGCGCTCGACGAGAACGGCCTCGCGGAGAACACCCTGATCGTCTTCGCCGGCGACAACGGTCTCGCCGTGGGCCAGCACGGGCTCATGGGCAAGCAGAACTGCTACGAGCACAGCGTGCGCGTGCCCCTCGTCTTCGCGGGCCCCGGCATCCCGCAAGGCGTCCGCAGCGAGGCCTTCGTCTATCTTCTCGACGTCTTCCCGACGCTGTGCGAACTCATCGACGCGCCGGCGCCTCCGACCGTCGAGGGACAGAGCCTGGTGGCCGCGATCCGGGATCCCGAAGCGGCGGTGCGGGAGACGCTCTACTTCGCGTACGTCTCTTCGCAGCGCGCCGTGAAGAACCGCACCCACAAGCTCATCGAGTACGCGGTGCGCAACCGGACCCGCCAGACGCAGCTCTTCGACCTCGCGAACGATCCGTGGGAGACGGACAACCTCGCGGCGCAGCCCGGCCACGAGGACGTGATCGCGGACCTGCGCGCGAAGCTCCTGCGTTTCCGGGAGACCTGGGAGGACGGCACGCCGGACCGCGGCCAGACGTTCTGGGAGCGCTACGACACGCCCGCCGAGGCCTCCGCGAATGCGTGAGCGCCTCAACGTGCTGTTCGTCATCACCGACCAGCAGCGCGCGGACCACAACGGCTTCATGGGGAACCCGGTCCTCGAGACGCCGCACCTCGACGGCCTCGCCGCATCGGGCATGGTGTTCGACAACGCCTGGGTGTCGAACCCGGTCTGCATGCCCAACCGGTGCACGATGATGACCGGACGCATGCCGAGCGCCCACGGGGTGATCTTCAACGACCGCTCGCTGGAGCGCGACGCCAACACGTTCGTCCGCCGCTTCCGGAAGTCCGGCTACCGCACCGGGCTGATCGGCAAGTCGCACCTCCAGCACGGGATGAGCCGGAACGCCGTCTTCCCCTTCCGCGGCGAGCCTTCCGGGGCGCTGCCGTTTCCGGACGGCTGGGACCGCCTCGAGGACTTCGAACGCTACGTCGACGGCCAGCCGGAAGATCCCGAGGACTTCTACGGCTTCGGGCACGTCGAGTTCAGCATCGATCACGGCGCGCGCGTAGCCGGGCATCACCTGCAGTGGGCACTCGAGCGCGGCGGGCGCCTCCCGGACCTGCTGACCGACCAGGACGTCCCGGGCCCCGGCACCGACCGGTCACCGCACTGGCGCCAGATCTACCGGCCGCCGTATCCGGAGGAGCTGCATTCCAGCGCCTTCGTCGCGGAGCGAACGATCGCGTTCATCGAAGCGGCCGAGACCTCGGGCGAGCCCTGGCTGGCATGGTGCTCGTTCCCCGACCCGCATCATCCGATGACGCCGCCCGGCAAGTGGTTCGACGCCTATCGCCCGGCGGACATGCCCCTGCCGGACACCCGCGACGACCCGCTCGAGGGAGCGCCCGAACACCTGCGCAGGTTCGCCGCGATCCACCCGCGGGACCAGCGCAACTGGGTTTCCCCCTGCGGCTTCGGCGAGGACGCGCTGCTGCGCGAGGAGATCACGGCGACCTTCGGGATGATCGGCATGGTCGTCGCCGGCGTCGGCCGGGTCCTCGGGACGCTCGACGCACTCGGCGTCCGGGACGACACGATCGTCGTGTTCACGTCCGACCACGGCGACATGATGGGCGACCACCGGCTCTTCCTGAAGGGCTTCATGCACTACCGCGGCACGCTCCAGGTACCGCTGGTGATCGACGTCCCCGGCTGCGACGCCGGGCGGACCGAGGCCATCGCCTCCTCCATCGATCTCGGCCCGACGCTGCTGGACCTCTGCGGCGTCGCCGGCTACGACGGCATCCAGGGCGTGAGCCTCGCGCCGGTGGTCCGGGACGCCGGCGCGTCGGTGCGGGAGCGGGTCCTCATCGAGGACGACGTGCCCGTCATCCTCTCCCAGCTCACGCCGATCCCCGCCCGGACCCGGACCGTGCTCGCGGAAGGCTGCCGCTACACGCGCAACTCCAAGGGCGAGGAGCAGCTCTTCGACCTCGGGTCGGATCCGGACGAGATGCACGACGTCCGGGACCGATCCGATGCGCGTGCACGGATGCTCGAGGGCCTCGTCGACGCCATGATGGTCGCGGACGACTCTTCGCGCGGAGCGCCGAGCACGGGAGTCTCACCCGGGTGACCCGCACGCCGAACGAACCGACTGCGTGCTGTGCACCCGCCGGCCCGTCGGTTCCAGGCGCGCCGGCACACGCCACCGATCCTCCGGCCGCTCCCGGTGCCGGCGTCCGGCACCACGGCGACGGGATGGCGGCACTGCCCGGCGGGGTCTTCCTCATGGGTTCCGAAGACGCCGACGCCCGGACCGAGGACGGCGAAGGGCCGGTGCGCGAAGTGCGGGTCGACGCCTTCCGGATCGACACCGCCACGGTCACGAATGCCCGCTTCGCCGAGTTCGTGGCGGCGACCGGGCATCGCACCGAGGCCGAAGCGGCCGGCTGGTCCTATGTCTTCGACGGTTTGCTCGGCAAGGCCGCGCGACGCCGCACCCGAACGCTCGACGTGAAGCCCGTGCCGTGGTGGTTCGCCGTCGAGGGGGCGTGCTGGCGGAAGCCCGAGGGTCCCGGCTCGAACTTGCGCCGGCGCCGCGAGCATCCCGTCGTGCATGTCTCCTGGAACGACGCGCTCGCCTACTGCCGCTGGGCCGGGAAACGGCTGCCCACCGAGGCCGAATGGGAGTACGCGGCCCGCGGCGGGCTCGCGGGGAAGCGGCTCCCCTGGGGGGATCGGCTCTTGGTCGACGGACGGCATCGCTGCAACATCTGGCAGGGACGATTCCCGGAGACGAACACCCTCGCGGACGGGCATTTCGGCGCGGCGCCCGCCGCGTCTTTCCCGCCCAACGCCTTCGGCCTTTACAACACGGCGGGGAACGTGTGGGAGTGGTGCGCGGACTGGTATTCCGCGGAAGCCCTGGAGCGACGGTCAGGGGCGAATCCGCACGGCCCGGACGGAGGCGACCGCAAGGTGCTCAAGGGCGGCTCGTACCTCTGCCACGACAGCTACTGCAACCGCTACCGCGTCGCCGCGCGCTACGCGAACACGCCGGACTCGACGACGGGGAACGCGGGGTTCCGGTGCGTGGCGGAGCTCCCGGGACGAGCCTTCAGTGCATGAGATCGAGCAGCTTGCGGAAGGACTCCGGGGTGTGGAAGGGGATGGGCGACGCGCCAAAATCCCGCAGGTCCCGGGTCACGATGTAGTCCGCATTGCTCACCCGGGCCGACTCCACCACGACGGCGTCCTCGAAGTCGCGGATCGTGCTCTCGAAGGCATCCCGGAGGATCGCGCCGTTCATCGGCCCGACCTCGAGCGTCGATAGCAGGTACGCCACCTGGGCCTTCGCCTCTTCCGCACCCACCGCCTTTCGGGCCAGGTAGTCGACCGTCGTGAACGAGGTCGCAGGCCACGCCCCGGAACTCGAGTCGCTGAGCTCGCTGGAGTACCTTCCTGCGCTGACGTAGAACTCGAGCAACGCTGCCTTGTCGGCCTGCGACAGGGTGTCGTAACGCTTCTTCATCCTGTCGGCCATGCGCCGGGCACCGCTGTCGAAGTCACGGAACTCGCCCGCGAGGTACTCGCGCCACTGCCCCGCAAGGAGCGCGTGATCGGCTTCCGGCACGCTTCCGCCGCGCGGGTGGCACTTGCCACACTTCACCGAGTGGATGCGCGCCCCCCGCCGCGCGAGGTCCGCGTCGAAGGGCTGCTCGTGCGGAATCCACTCCTGGTCCGCGTAGTAGAGCGCAACGGCATCGATCGCTTCCTCCGAGAGAGACTCGACGATCTGCGCCATGTCCGTTTCGGAGCCGTCGTCCAGCTCCACCACCCGGGCCTTGCGGAAGCCGAGGCGGTAGCTGTCCAGGAGATCCATGATCGCGAACTCGCTGAAGCCGCCGATGGACGGCAGGTCCGACTGTTCGCTCCGGCCGCGCTCGCCGTGGCACGCGGCGCACTCGGCTTCCGCGATCCGCTCGCCCGTCTCCGAGGCGAGGACGTGCGGCGCAGCCAAAAGCACAAACGCCATGCACTGCCCCGCCAACGCAGCGATCCGCCGTCCAGCCTGGTTGCCATGGTGATCGCGCATGCAGGGTCTACTTTACGCAAATGGCGCTTCCACGAAGAGAGTACGTTCGAGCAGCTCAAAGCGGAAGGCGATCGTCGCGGAGGGGCTGGCCCCCGGATACCTTCGCGCTCCACGGAACCACCTGGAGGGAACTCGGGCATAATCCGGCGATCCGCCACGCGACTCCGACGACCCGACGTGCGACCGGACATGAACGACCCCTCCTCCACGCCGGCCAAACGCAAGCTGCCGATCGGCATCCAGACCTTCCGGACGATCCGGGAAGAGGGCTTCTACTACGTCGACAAGACCCCGCATATCCGGCGACTGATCGACGAGGGGTCGCGCTACTTCCTGTCCCGGCCGCGCCGTTTCGGCAAGAGCCTGCTGGTGGATACGCTCAAGGAACTGTTCGAGGCCAACGAGCCGCTGTTCCGGGGACTCGACGTCCACGGGCACTGGGACTGGTCGGTGCGCCACCCGGTCGTGCGGCTGAGCTTCGGCGGGGGCAGCTTCAAGGCAACCGACCACCTGTACGCAAGCGTGATGGCGCAACTCGACGCCATCGAGCGCAAGACGGGCGCGACCTCCGACCTCGACACGGCGCCCGAACGCTTCGCACGACTGCTGGAGTCCCTGCACCAGGGCTCCGGACAGCGCGTCGTGGTTCTGGTCGACGAGTACGACAAGCCGATCCTGGACGTCCTGGGCGAACCGGAGACGGCCCGCGCCAACCGCGACTTCCTGCGCGGCTTCTACGGGGTCGTCAAGGACAGCGATGCGCAGGTCCGGTTCGCCCTGTTCACCGGAGTGAGCAAGTTCACCAAGGTCAGCTTGTTCTCCGACCTCAACAACCTGAAGGACATCACGATGTCGCCCCGCCACTCGGCGATCTGCGGCTACACGGACCTCGACCTCGATACGGTGTTCGCCCCGGAGCTCCCCGGCCTCGATCGCGACGCGGTGCGTGACTGGTACAACGGCTACTGCTGGTTGGGCGAGCAGAAGGTCTACAACCCATTCGACGTGCTCCTGCTGTTCGACGAACGCCGGTTTCGGGCCTGGTGGTTCGAGACCGGCTCGCCGAAGTTCCTGATCGACAAGCTCACGCAACGCGGGGTCAGTTCCGTGGACCTCGACGGCATGATCGCCAGCGACGAACTCCTTGCTGCCTTCGACGTCGACCACGTCGGCACCGAGGCGCTGCTGTTCCAGGGCGGCTACCTCACCATCCGGGGCGAGGAGAACCTGGGCGGAAAGACGTTTTACCGGCTTGGCTATCCCAACCGCGAGGTGCGCCAGAGCCTGAACGACAGCCTGCTGCGCGCCGCGGCGCCGGAGCAGTCCCTGCGCGAAGGGCACGGCGCGCGGATCTACCGGCTGCTGCTCGCGGGCGACCTCGACGGCCTGGAGGCTCTCCTGCGATCATTCTTCGCCAACATCCCGCACCAGTGGCAGGCGCGCAACGACATCGCGGACTACGAGGGCTACTACGCGAGCGTGTTCCACGCCTACTTCATGGCGCTGGAGATGGACGTGCGGGTGGAGGACAGCGGCGCGACCGGGCGGCTCGACATGGCGCTGCTATGCGGCGGTCGCGTGTATCTGTTCGAGTTCAAGGTGGTGGAGTCGGCCTCGAGGGGCGCGGCGATGGCGCAGCTCCGGGAGCGGGACTACGCGGCCAAGTACCGTCATCGGGGCGAGCCGATCCACTTGGTTGGCGTGGAGTTCAGCCGGAAGACCCGCAACCTGGTGGGGTTCGAGGTGGCTCGGGGATAGCGTGGCCACGCGTCGCGCGACCCGCCGTTCGCGTCCGATCCTCCCGATCGCACGGCAGGCTGCCGGCTTCGTTCGGCGATGCGGGGCCGCTGACCGAACGACTCGGGCGCGCGCGTAGGCGCCCGTACTCTCGGGGCAACGCGAAGCGAGGACTGATCGTGGCCAGACGGCAATCCAGGGCGACCAAGGACCGGCCGCAGGCGCCCGCGTTCAAGGGCTGGATTTCAACCGACGCGGACGAGATCCGACGGCGGGAGTGGCGGGGCCGCACCGAGATCGACGCCGTCGAGGCGCTCTGCGGGCCGGGCCGGCCGTTCTGCGACTACCGCGTCACGTCATCGAACGGCAACGATTACGTGGTGGAACTCCGCGCCTTCGGCGAGCGCATCAACTCGTGCGAGTGCCGGGACTTCGCGACGAACGGTCTCGGCACCTGCAAGCACATCGAGGGCGTCGTCCGACGCGTCGTCCGACGCGTCCGGCAAGACGCCGCCGGGGCGGCCAACCCCAGGATCGAGGTGTACGTCGATGCAACGCGGGGCGAGACCCTGCGGATCAGACAGCCGGCCGCTGTTGCGGAGCACGACGCCGCGCTGGCCGACGACGTGGCCGCCCTCTGCGGCCGGCTGCGCGGCGGTTCGGCCACCGCGCTGCGCGAGCTCAGGCGGCTCGCCGACGCGAATCCGGGTGCCCTGCGCGTGTCCCGGCGCCTCGAGACCTGGCTCGACGAACGCCGCGCGGAGACGCGCAGGGCGAGACGCCGAGCGGCCTTCGAGGCGGCTCTCGCGTCCGGCGAACGGTCCTTCGCCGGCCTACTCAAGCGTCCGCTCCTGCCCTACCAGGAGGCGGGGGTGCTACACCTGGCGTTCGGCGAACGCGCACTGCTCGCCGACGACATGGGCCTCGGCAAGACGGTGCAGGCCATCGCCGCATGCGCGCTGCTGCGCGAACTGCACGGCATCGAGCGGGTCCTCGTGGTGTGCCCGGCGTCGCTCAAGACCGAGTGGGAAGAGCAGATCCGGTTGTTCTCCGACCTGCCCGCGACGGCGGTGTTCGGCAATGCGAGCACACGACGCCGACAGTACCGGCACGGCGGGTTCTTCACGCTCTGCAACTACGAGCAGGTGCTGGCGGACGGCGACGAACTTCCGTCGCTGGTGCGACCGGACGTGGTCGTCCTGGACGAAGCCCAGCGCATCAAGAACCTCCGGACCAAGACCGCCGCGGCCATCAAGAAGCTCGACAGCCGCTACGCGTTCGTGCTGACCGGCACGCCGCTCGAGAACCGGATCGACGAACTCTACTCCATCCTGCAGTTTCTCGATCCGCGGCTGCTCGGACCGCTGTTCCGGTTCAACCGCGAATACTACGAACTCGACGAGCGCGGGCGGGCGATCGGCTACCGCAACCTCGACCGGCTGGCGGAGCGCGTGTCCTCGGTGATGCTGCGCCGCCGCAAGGAGGAGGTCGAGACCGAGTTGCCGGGACGCACGACCAAGACGTTCTTCGTGCCCATGACCGAGACCCAGCGCGGTTTCTACCAGGACTACGAACGTCTTGTCGCGCGGCTCGCCGCCATCGCCCGGCGCCGGGCGCTGACCCGCGACGAGTTCGAGCAGATGCAGCGCTACCTGGCCTGCATGCGCATGGTCTGCGACACGCCCAGCATCCTGGATGACCAGCCTCACGACTGTCCGAAGATGGACGAACTCGAACGCCTGCTGCCGGACCTGCTCGCCGACCCCGAACGCAAGATCATCGTCTTCTCCGAATGGGTCCGCATGCTCTCGCTCGTGCGCGAGCACGCCGTCGAGGCCGGGCTGGAGTTCGCCTGGCACACCGGCGACGTGCCGCAGCAGCGCCGCCGCGCGGAGATACGCCGGTTCCGGGAGGACCCGGACTGCCGGCTGTTCCTGTCGTCGGAGTCCGGCGGCGTGGGACTCAACCTGCAGGCCGCCGACACCGTGATCAACCTGGACCTGCCTTGGAATCCCGCCCGCCTCGAACAGCGCATCGCCCGGGCATGGCGCAAGCGCCAGACCCGGCCGGTCTCGGTGGTCAACCTCGTCAGCGAGGACACCATCGAGCACCGCATGCTCGCGCTGCTGGACCAGAAGCGGGCGCTGGCGGACGCGGTGCTCGACCGTCGCGGCGACCCGGCCGACGTCAAGATGCCCAACTCCCGCTCGGCGTTCCTGGACCGCCTCGACCAAGTGATGGGCCGAGCGCCGGAGGCGGCGCCGGCCGAGCCGAGCCCGGTGGAGCGGCTGCGCGACGACCTCCTGGCCCGGCACGGCCCCGCGTTGCACCGGATCCTCGTGCGCGACGGCGACCGTGCGGCGCTGGTGGTGGCATCGCTCCCGCCCGCGGGCGCCGCCGAGGAGGAGCGTCGCCTGACCGAGGCGTTCGAGGCGCCGGTCAACGTCATCGACGGCGCCACGCACGACGCCATGCTGCGCCTCGCCGCGTCCGGTTTCGTGTCGCTGCCGCTCGAGGGCATGCGCGAGGTGTTCCCCGGGACCGACGAGGCGGAGCCGCGGACCGACCGGCGTCGGCTGCGCGCCAACGCCCTGCTCGAACGCGCGCAACGCAAGTTCAAGGCGGCCACGTTGCTCGAAGGCGGCGGGTTCGCCGAAGAAGCACGAACTCCGGCCGCGGAGGCGGCAACGCTCGCCGCCGGCGCCCTCGCCGCGTTGCGGGGGATCGACGAACCCGGCGACGCCGAGGGTGCCGCCGCGTTTCTCGCGCAGCCGACGGCCGACGGGGAGACCATCGACGTGCCGCGCGGCATCCTGGGCCTGCTGTCCGACATCGACGGCGCCGCCGACATCGCGCCGGTGGGCGAACTGCTCGCCCGCGTCGCGGACGCGAGCGGCGAGAGCCGCGGCGCACCATGACTTCCACGGGTTCCGTGGACCGCTACAGGTACAGGTAGCGGTAGTCCGCCACCGGACAGATCAACTCCACCGCCGGCGCGCTCGGCGTCGACGCATGCATCGCGTCCGGCATGACCGCGTGCGCCGCCGAACGCCGGCGCTCGGAGTCCCAGCGCAAGCAGTTCGTCGCTGGCGAACATGCCGTCCAGGTCTACCGAGCGCACCCGGCGCCGGAACAGCGTCTCCACCAGGAACGCGGGAGAGCCCGTCATACCGAAACAGCCGCAAACAGTCGCAACAGCCAAGCCATAGCCTCGCGAAACCGCCCGGGATACCATCGATGCGCTCGCCACCCCGGTACGGAGGACAACAAGCCCATGTCCCAGACGACCTGCGAGTTTTCGCGACCCGGCCACCCGAAACGCCTCGATACCGCCGTCCGCCTTCTGCTTGCGTTGGCCGCCGCCATGGCCGGCGACGTCGCCGCCTCCACGGATGGCCACGAAACGCAAACCACCCACGTGGTGCCGCTGTTCCCGTCGGCCTCCGACGGCGTGCGGCAGGGATTCGTGCGCGTCATCAATCATTCCGACGCGGTCGCCGACGTTCGCATCGACGCGGTGGACGACGGCGGCGCGAGCTTCGGGCCCCTGATGCTGACCGTGGGCGCCGGCGAGGTCGTGCCGTTCAACTCCGGGCATCTCGAGAACGGCGACCCGGACCGAGGCTGGGACATCGGCACCGGCCCGGGCGAGGGGGACTGGCGGCTGGTGCTGTCCAGCGAACTCGACATCGAGGTGCTGTCCTACATCCGCATCCTCGGGAGCGGCTTCGTCACGTCGATGCACGACACCGCGCCGGCCGCGGACGCACACGGGGGCGAGACCGACGACGGACACGGACACGGCGACGACGAGGACGACGATGGCCATGGGCACGACGACGACGGACACTCGGATGACGACGATCACGCCTACCGCGTCGCGATCTTCAACCCCGGCAGCAACGCGAACCAAGTGAGCCGGTTGCGCGTGGTCAACGCCGGGGACCATGCTGCGAACGTCGAAGTTTCGGGTACCGACGACCACGGGCACGCATCGGCGGGGACCGTCGGCGTCACCGTGCCGGCCGGCGCCGCCCGCACGTTCTCGGCGGCGGAGTTAGAAGCCGGGGGCGACGGGATGACGGGCGCCCTGGGGGACGGCGACGGGAAGTGGCGGCTGACGATCCGTTCCAACGAACCAGTGTTGGCGATGAGCCTGCTGCGGAGTCCCACGGGCCACCTGACGAATCTCTCCACGGCGCCGGACAACCAGGACGCCCAGGGCAGGCACGGGGTCCCGTTCCTGCCGGCCGCCTCCGATCCCTTCGGCCGGCAGGGTTTCGTGCGGGTGATCAATCATGGCTCCGCCATGGGCGCCGTGGAGATCCGTGCTTTCGACGACGCCGGTGCGGAGTTCGGACCCATAAGCCTGTCGCTCGATGCCGGCGAAACCAGACATTTCAACTCGAACGACCTCGAACTCGGCGCCGCCGGCAAGGGCCTGAGCGGCGGCGTCGGCTCCGGCGACGGCGACTGGCGCCTCGCGCTCTCGAGCGACCTGGACATCGAGGTCCTGACCTACATCCGCACCACCCAGGACGGCTTCCTCACCTCCTTGCACGACACCGTCCCGGCGGCCAACGACCGTCACCGCGTGGTCTTCTTCAACCCGGCCAGCAACACCAACCTCCAGAGCTGGCTCCGCCTGGTCAACCCCGGGGAGCACGCCGCCGCCGTCGAGATCACGGGAACGGACGACCGAGCCGCATCGCCGGGCACGCACGTGGAACTCTCCCTGCCGGCCGGCGCCGCGCTGACCCTGACCTCCACCGACCTCGAGAACGGCACCGAAGACATCGAGGGCGCGCTCGGCGACGGCGCGGGGAAATGGCGGCTGGACGTCGCGTCCGACGAGCCCATCGTCGCGATGAGCCTGCTGTCGAGCACCGCCGGCTACCTCACGAACCTCTCGACGGCGCCGACGCATGGCGCGCGCGAGGAGCGGGCGGAGGAAGTGTTCCTCGAGCTCATCTCCGCTCCGATCATCCAGGCGCGCTGCGTCACCTGCCACGTGGAGGGGGGCTTGGCCACCGCCACGCGCCTGATCTTCGCCCCGTCCTCGCAGGCCGATCACGCCACCACCAACTTCAGCGTGTTCCGGGAGTTCCTCGCATCGGACGACCACGACGACCACGATCACGAGGACGACCTGGACCACATGGCCCTGATCCTCGCCAAGATCCAGGGCATGGAGGATCACGGGGGTGGCGTGCAGATTACGGCCGACACCGAGGATTTCCACAACATGGAACTCTTCTTGGCGCTGCTGCGCGCGGAGATCGATGCCGAGGACGACGGGGACCACGACGACGATCACCATCAATAGGCGGCTCTCTTCGGAGCGCAGTCTTCGAGTACGGGGCCTGCAGGCCGCGTGCGCAGGTCGACGATGAGCAGCGTCGACCGGACGCGGTCGTTCCCCGCGCAGCTTCTGCTCGCGGTCCTACTGCTCCTCTCGGCCGCCGGATTGACCCGCGCCACGGACGATGCCCAGCCCGACATCGAGCGCAAGCTCGAGGAAGGCGACTACTCCCGGCGCGGCGCCGACACGTGCATCGCCTGCCACGACGAAGAGGGACCTTTCCCCACCCTCGAGGTCTTCCGAACGGTCCACGGACACCCCGCCGTGCCCGGGTCGCCGTTCGAGATGCGATCCGCCGCGACGCCGCCCGCCGGATTGCAGTGCGAAGCCTGTCACGGGCCGATCGGGCGGCACGGGCGGCCGATCCTGGCGGAAGGGGCGCTGCGGGAGCCGGTCCTCAACTTCGGCGCCGGGGGAAATGCGGACCCGGAGGTGCAGAATGGGCTGTGCCTCACCTGCCACGCGAACCACGAACGCGCACACTGGACCGGTAGCGTGCACGAGGAGGCGGGCCTCGCCTGCGCCGACTGCCATCGCATCCACGCGGCGACCGATCCCGTGCGCACCAAGGCGGCCCAGGCCCAGGTCTGCACGAGTTGCCATCGCCACGTCGCCGCCGATGCGCTCAAACGCTCGTCCCACCCGATGCGGGAGAACCAACTCATCTGCCGCGACTGCCACGATCCCCACGGCAGCGCGGGCGAAGCGCTGACCGTGGACGCCACGACGAACGACACCTGCCTGGGCTGTCACGCCGAACTGCGCGGACCGTTCCTGTGGGAACACCCGCCGGCGGTCGAGGACTGCGCGATCTGCCACGCACCGCATGGCTCCAACCAGCCCGCGCTTCTGGTGCGCCGGGCACC
Source organism: Pseudomonadales bacterium (assembly GCA_022825925.1). Classification (GTDB taxonomy): domain Bacteria; phylum Pseudomonadota; class Gammaproteobacteria; order Pseudomonadales; family Azotimanducaceae; genus VXNE01. The sequence continues at coordinate 76,046 of JAJDVW010000132.1, forward strand.
GCAACTGTGCCAGGGATGTCACTCGTCGGCCGGGCACCGGAGCATCCCCCAGGTCGCCGCGCAGCTCCCGCCCGGCCCCGCATCCGAGTTCCTCATCGCCCAGGCGTGCCTGAACTGCCACACCGAGGTGCACGGCTCGAATCATCCTTCCGGGGGATACCTGCGCAGATGAGCCCGCAGGTCTTCCATCGAGCGGTTCCCGCCCTCGCCGCGGTCACCCTCCTCGTCGCCGGCGCCGCCGCGGCGGCGCCGGTCGGCGCCAACTACGACAACGCCCGGACCGACCGCTGGCGGTGCCGTCTCTGTCCCTTCGACGACGCCTCGTACCGGGACGGCAGCTTCCGCGTGGAGGCGGTCTCGGTCGAGGACGCCGAGCCACGCTTCGGCCGTGACAACGGGCTCGACGAGGACGGCACCCGACTCGACTTCCATGCCGAGCACCTCCGGCGCGGCGCCGACGGGCGTTCGCTGATCGCGCGAGGCGAGCGCCTCGGTCTCGACGCTCGGGACCTCGGTATCGAATACGGCGCCCTCCGGCGCGGCGGCATGACCTTTCGCTGGCGCGAGATTCCACGCAACGTCTCGACCGATGGCCGCACGCCGTACTCCGGGCGGACGATCCTCACGCTGCCCGACGACTGGGTTCACGCCTTCAGTACGAGCGGGATGACCGCGCTTTCCGAAGCCGGGACCCCGTTCGACAACGCGACCCAGCGCCGCCGGGCCTCCGCGGCGGCGCACTTCCGCCCGCATCCGCGCTGGGGGATCGAAGCCGACTACGTGCGCGAGACGAAGGAGGGCACGGGCGAGACCCATGCCGACTTCCTCTACCAGGTCGCCGGACTGCCCAAACCCATCGACCACCGGACCGAAGAGGTCGGGGGCAGGGTGCGCCTCGAAACCGGGCCGTTCCTGCTGGCCGCCGGCCTGCGCGAGTCCCGCTTCGAGAACGGCGACCGGGCGCTTGCGTGGGAGAACGCCTACGCCGAGTTCCCCGCGACCGGTCGCAAGGCACTTGCACCGGGCAACGACGCGCGCTCGCTGTCCCTCGTCTCGCGCTGGACCCACGGGCGGACGGTGTTCAACGGTGCCCTGACCTGGGGACGCCTGAGGCAGGACGCCCCCTTCCCGCCATACACGGCAAACGACGGCGCGCGGGTCGATCCCCTGCCCGCCGACAGTCTGCGCGGGCAGGTACGCACGCTCGCCGCCCGGTTCACGGTGGTCAGCCGTCCCACGGACCGCCTCCGGGTCAGCCTGAAGCACCGCCGCAGGGAACGGGACAACGACACCGAGACCCTGCTCCTGACGCCGGTATTGGGCGACCTGTTCGCGACTCCACCGAGGCCTGGCCGGGTCTACGGCTTCGACCGGACATCCACGGGCGTGCGGCTGCACTACCGGCTCTCCCGGAGCGTCAGGCTCGGGTTCGGATCGGAGGCCTCGCGGGTCCGGCGCAGGCCGGCGGAGATCACACGCAACGACGCGCGGCGGCACTGGGCGGAGCTGCAAGCCACGAATCACCGCGGCTTGCGCGCCGCCCTCCGCTTCGCCGGGGGCAGGCGTGACGCGTCCACCTTCCAGGTCCTCACGGCCAACAACCCGCGCACGCGGCGCTTCCATCAGGCGGAGCGCGAACACCGGACCTGGACGACCGCACTCGACTACCAGTTCGCGGCGACGGGCCTGTCCGTCGGCGTCGACGCGGACTTTCGCAGGAACGACTATCCGGACTCGCCCCTCGGGCTGCATCACGACGAGGATCGGGGCTGGAGCGCGGACCTCACCTACGCGCCTCGCGCGCGCGTGTCGGTCTCCGCGTTCCGCGCGGTGCGCGAGGCGGACGCCAGAACCGCGGGCAGCGATACGTTCTCCGCGGCCGACTGGTGGTACGGGACCCGGGACACGGTCGACACCGACGGACTGACCGTGGAGTTGCGCGACGTGCCGCGCGAGGGTCTGAGCCTCTCCCTCGCGTTCACCCGTTCCAAGGGCCGCGGGCATTACAACACCGAGACCGTGGCCGGCGACTCCCGCTTCCCGCACCTCCTGTCCGAACACCGCGCAGTGGACGCCCGCGTCCGCTACCCATTGCGCCGGCGCACGCTCCTGGTGGCGCGCTACTACCTGGAGGACTACCGCGCGGCGGATTGGGCTCGCGACGGAGTGGGCGTGGCCGCGACGCGCAACCTGATCTCCTTCGGCCGCGAGCTTCCCGACTACGCCAACGGCCTGTTCAGCATCTCCATCGAGACGCGCCTGTAACGCCCCATGGCCGACCCGTACCAACGACCGTTCAGGCGATCTCGGAGTGCAATCCGAGTTGGTCGATCCATCGCGGACTTCGTGCCGGGCCGGTCGGCCGAAACCGCCATCGAGGCCGAGGGGGCACGCGTGCGCACGGAGGACCCGAAGGGCATGCGCGCATTAGAGTCGAGGAACACTGGCCGAGGAACGCCCTCGTCGTCTGTGGCGAGCCCGCCACACGGCGGTGCGGCCGGTCAGGCGCCCGCGCTCGGCCGCGCCGACACCTCCGCGTGCCAGCGCTGCACGTTCGTGCAGTCGTCCGGCACCGGGCAGCGCGCCGCGCCGGCGGCGAAGTCCACCGTGCAGAGCGCCGTGATGTCCGCGATCGAGAAGGTGTCTCCCGCGACGTAGCGCGACTCCGCGAGATCGCGGTCGAGCGCCGCGTACCACCGCAGGAGGCTCGCCTTGCCGCGGTCCGCCAGCGCGGGGATCGCGTCGACCTTGCCGACGCTGCCGCCCAGTCCGCGCTCGCGGAAGCCCGGGAACGCGTTGCGGAACGCCTCCATGGCCGCGAGCATGCCGTCGAACTCCATGTGGCGCTGGCGCGCCTCGACGTGCGCCTTGCCCACCGCGTCGGTGCCGAGCAGCGCCGGTTCCGGGTGCGTCTCCTCCAGGTAGCGGCAGATGGCGACCGACTCGTCGAGCACGGTGCCGTCGTCGAGGACCAGCGTCGGCAGCAGCCCGCGGGGGCTGACGGCGAGGAACTCGTCGGTCAGGTTCTCGCCGCCCACGATGTCGACCTGCTCGTTCTCGCAACTCACGCCTTTCTCGGCCATGAACATGCGCACGCGGCGCGGGTTGGGGGCCAGTTGGCTGTCGTATAGCTTCATCGGGGATCTCTCCGGATTCGCGGGACTGTCGGAAAAGCGGGCACCCTAACAGGCTTGGGTGCAATCAGTCGAACGCGCTCAGCACCTCCGCGTCGAGTTCGTCGTACACCGCCGGCTTGTTCGGGATCATCTGCAGCATGAACTCCTGGGTGCCCGCCTCAATGAAGTCCCGCGCCCGGTCGATCACGTAGGCGGGCGGCCCGATCATCCGCCAGTCCATCCCGTCCCGGAGCTCCCGGGCCCGCCCTTCGTCGCGCTCGATGCGCATCGGGACGTGCACGGTCTTCCTGATCTCGGCCGGATCGCGTCCGATGGCTTCGCAGTGGCCTTCGAGGACGCCGATCAGATCCCGGAGCTCGTCCGGACCCGCGATCACGTTCATGATGTCGCCGTACTTCGCGAGCGTCTTCAACGTGCGCGTACGCCCCTTGCCGCCGACCATGATGGGGGGATGCGGCTTCTGGACGCCCTTCGGCCACGACGGCGCCTGCTTCAGCTGGTAGTACCGGCCTTCGTAGTCGAAGAGCTCCTCCGCCGTGAAGAGCAGCTTGATGACCTCGCAGGCCTCCTCCAGCCGGTCCTGCCGCTCCCGCATCGACGGGAACTCCCAACCGAAGGCCTGGTGCTCCCGGATGTTCCAGCCCGCGCCGATGCCGAGCTCGAGGCGGCCGTTCGAGATGTGGTCCACCGTCGCCGCCATCTTCGCCAGCAGCGCCGGGTTGCGGTAGGTGTTGCCGGTGACGAGCACCCCGAGGCGCAGCCGCTCGGTGACCGCCGCCGCGCCGGTCAGGAGCGACCAGCCCTCGAACGTCGGGAAGGAGTCGTTGGGGAGCACTTCGTCGGTGCGCGACACCGGCGGCAGGAAGTGGTCGTAGAACCACGCGCTGTGCCAACGACCCCGCTCCATCGCCGCGAGCGTCGCCTCGATGTCCTCCCAGGACGTGTTCTGGTTGTGCAGTTGCGATCCGAACATCCGATGCTCCCTTTTGTCGAAGGAGTTTCCGCGCAGCGGCAACTCCAACGCGACCGCAAGGTCGCGCCTCAGCGGGCCGTGTAACCGCCGTCCACGGGCAGCACGATCCCGGTGATGAAGCTCGCGTCGTCGCTCGCGAGGAACACCGCGGCGGCCGCTATCTCCTCCGGCTGCCCGAAACGACCCATCGGGTGCAGGTTGGCCATGCCCTGCCGCACCTCCTCGAACTCCCGGACCGGGGCCGTCATCGGCGTCTCGATGTAGCCCGGGGCGATCGCGTTGACGCGCACGCCGCTGCGCGCGTAGATGATGGCGTACTGCTTCGTGAGTCCATTGACGCCGTGCTTCGAGGCGACGTACGCGCCGGTGGTGGCGCTCACCTCCGCGGGATCGACCGGCGCCGGCCCGGTCAGGCCAACCAGCCCGGCGATGGAGGCGGTGTTGATGATGGCGCCTCCGCCCCGCGCCGCCAGGAACGGCGCGCCATGCACCAGCCCGTGGTAAACCCCCTGCAGGTTCACGGCGATGGTCCGGTCCCAGCCGTGCTCCGCGCCGCCGACGCCGGCGTTGTTGAACAGGATGTCGAGGCCGCCGAGTTCCTCCACGGTCCTGCCGAGCGCGGCTTCGACCCCGGCGCCGTCGGTGACGTCCAGGGCCATGTCGGTCGCCGCGTTGGCCCCGGTCTCCTTGACGGCGGCCGCCGTCTCCCCGGCGCCGGCCGCATCGATGTCCGCGCACATGACCGCGGCCCCCTCCGCCGCCATCCGCAGCGCGCTCGCGCGCCCGATGCCGCTGCCGGCGCCCGTGACCAGCGCGACCTTGCCGTCCAGCTTGCCCATGGCCCGTCGCTCCCATACGCGAAAGCGCGAGCCTATCAGACGGGTCCCACGAAAGGGGGTGGGGGCGACCCCGAGCCCTTCGCCTACGGAGCCAGCGCATCGCGCAGCAGGGCGTTGACCCGCCCGGGATCCGCCTTGCCCTCGGTCTCGCGCATCACGCGCCCGACGAAGAACCCAAGCACTTTCTCCTTGCCGGCGCGGAACTGCTCGACCTGCTCGGGGTGATCGGCCACCACCCGGCGAACGATCCGGGCCAGCTCGCCGGCGTCGCTCACCCGGCGCAGGTCCCGGGCCTCGATGATCGCGTCGACCTCGCCGCCTTCCTCCCACAGCACGTCGAACACCATGCCCGCGATCTTGCCGGAGATGACGCCTTCCTCGATCCGCGCGATCAGCCGACCCAACTGTTCGGGCGCCACGGGGCAAGCGGAAACGTCGAGGCCGCTCCGGTTCAGCGACGCCGCCACCCGGTCCATGATCCAGTTCGCCGCCGGCTTCGCGCCGCAGCCCGTGGCGAGAGTGGCTTCGAAGTAGGCCGCGACGTCGGGGTCGCCCGTCAGGAAACCCGTGTCCGAGTCGGACAGCCCGAGGTCCTCGCGATATCGCCGCCGCTTGGCGCGGGGCAGCTCCGGCACCCGCGCACGGGCTTCCCCGAGCAGCTCCGACGTGACCCGCACGGGCAGCAGGTCCGGGTCGGGGAAGTAACGGTAGTCGTCGGACAGTTCCTTGCCGCGCATGGGACGCGTCTCGTCGTCGCGCGGGTCGTAGAGCCGCGTTTCGCGCACCACGCTGTCGCCCGACTCGAGCACGCCGATCTGCCGGTCGATCTCGTGGGCGATGGCCTGTCGCAGGAAACGGAAGGAGTTGAGGTTCTTGATCTCGGTGCGTTCGCCGAATCGCGCCTGCCCGCGCGGCCGTACCGAGACGTTGGCGTCGCACCGCATCGACCCCTCGTTCAGGTTGCCGTCGCAGATGCCGAGGTAACGCACCACGGCGTGCATCTCCCGGAAGAACGCCGCCGCCTCCGCCGGCGTGCGCAGGTCGGGCTCCGAAACGACCTCGAGCAGCGGGGTCCCCGCACGGTTGAGGTCGATGCCGGTCATGTCCGCGTAGTCCTCGTGCAGCGACTTCCCCGCGTCCTCCTCGAGGTGTGCCCGGCGTATGCCGATGCGTCTCGTCGCGCCATCGACCTCCATCTCCACGACGCCGGCGCCGACGATCGGCTGGTCGAACTGGCTGATCTGGTAGCCCTTCGGCAGGTCGGGATAGAAGTAGCTCTTGCGGTCGAAGCGGCAGGTCCGCGCGATCTCGGCGTCGATGGCCAGCCCGAAGGTGAGGGCCATGCGCACCGCCTCCCGGTTCAGCACCGGCAGGACGCCCGGCATGCCGAGGTCCACCGCGCACGCCCGCGTGTTCGGCGGCGCGCCGAACGCCGCCTCCGCGCCGGAGAAAATCTTCGATCGCGTGGCAAGCTGCACGTGGATCTCGAGGCCGATGACGCTTTCCCAGTCCACGGTCGCCACACTATCCCTCCGGGTGCCGCAGGTGCCAGTCCGTCCGCCGCTGAAACTCGTGGCCGAGGGCCAGCAGGCGGCCTTCCTCGAACGCCGGGCCGATGAGCTGCAGTCCGACGGGCAGGCCGCCGACGAAGCCGCAGGGCATGGACATGGCCGGCAGGCCGGCCAGACTCGCCGGCGTCGTGAACACGTCCTGCCGGTACATCGCCACCGGATCGTCCACCGCGCCGAGTTCGAACGCCGGCCCCGGCGCGACCGGCGCCGCAATCACGTCGACTTCTTCGAAGGCCTCCAGGAAGTCCTGCTGAATGCGCCGCCGCACGCGCTGGGCCTTCAGGTAGTAGGCGTCGTAGTAGCCCACGGACAGCGTGTAGGTGCCGGTAAGGATGCGACGCTTGACCTCGGTGCCGAAACCCGCGGCCCGCGAGCGCCGGTACAGGTCGCCGAGGTCGGCGGGATCCTCGGCCCGGAAGCCGAACCGGACGCCGTCGTAGCGCGACAGGTTGGCCGACGCCTCGGCGCCCGCGATGACGTAGTAGGCGGGGACCGCGGCGTCCGTGTGCGGCAGGGAGTGGGAGACGAGCACGTGTCCGGCGGCCTCGAGTTCCTTCGCCGCCGCGAGCAGACAGTCCCCCATGTCGCCCGACAACCCCGTCCAGTACTCGGAAGGCAGGCCTACCCGCATGCTGCCGGCGCCGTTGCGGCGCGTCGGGCTCCGTTCCGCGCTCGTGGAGTCGAGTGGGTCATGGCCTTCCATCGCCCCCAGCACCGTCTCCACGTCCTCGACGGACAACCCGAAAGCGCCCCCCTGGTCGAGGCTCGAGGCGAACGCGATCATGCCGTAACGCGACACCCGCCCGTACGTCGGCTTGAGTCCCGTGACGCCGCAGAACGCCGCCGGCTGCCGGATGGACCCGCCGGTGTCCGTTCCGGTGGCGCAAGGCACGAGGCCCGCCCCCACGGCCGCCGCCGATCCCCCCGACGAGCCCCCGGGCGCGCGCCCGCGATCCCACGGGTTGCGCGACGGGCCGAACCAGCTCGTCTCGCTGGAAGACCCCATGGCGAACTCGTCCATGTTCGTCTTGCCGAGGCACACCGTCCCTGCGGCCGCAAGCCGCGCCACGACCGTCGCGTCATAGGGCGGCACGAAATCGGCGAGCATCCGAGACGCGCACGTCGTGGCGACGCCCGCCGTGCAGAAGATGTCCTTGTGGGCGAGCGGAATCCCCGTCAGGGGTCCTCCTTCGCCCCGCGCGATACGGCGGTCCGCCGCCTCCGCCGCCCGCAGCGCGCGCTCCTCCGCGACGTGGATGAAGGCGTTCAGATCGCCGTCCGCCGCCGCGATGCGCTCGAGGTGGAAGGTCGCGAGTTCCCGGGCGCTGTAGTCCCCGCGGGCCAGCCCGCGACCGAGCTCGGCGATGCCGGCGAAAGGCTGCAAGACGGCGTCTACTCGACGACCTTCGGCACGAGGTACAGGCCGTCGCGCGTGAGCGGCGCAACGGCGAGGAACCGCGCCCGGTCCACCGCTTCGGTCACGGCGTCGCGGCGCAGCGGCTGGTCCATGTCGAGGGGATGGGTGAGCGGCTCCACGCCATCGGTGTCGATCGCCCGCATCTCGTCGATCAGCGCCACGATGTGGCCGAGGTCGTCGAGCACGAGGCGTTCCTCCTCCGCGGAGAGCTGTAGCTGACTGAGCCGGGTCAGCCTGTCCAGGGTCTGCCGATCCATCGGTCCGCACGCCGCGAAAGAAAACGAAAAACCGCAGGGAATTGTGGGTCGCGGATGGGCGTTTGTCGAGCCGCCGGCGGTCGGCCCTCGGGCTGCCGCGGAGCCCGCCCGGCCCCGGCGCCCCGGTGCTTCCCCGGTGCTCCGCTGTCGTTGCGTTCTACGGCGCAAGCCCATAGAGTTTTCGCTTTGCGCCCGAGCCGTCCCGGGAACCCCTGCAACAGCATGCTCAAGAACTTACGAGGGCTCTTCTCGAGGGACCTGTCCATCGATCTCGGCACCGCGAACACGCTGATCTTCGTGCGTGACGAGGGCATCGTGCTCAATGAGCCTTCCGTGGTGGCGATCCGGACCAACGAGAACCGCTCCAGCATCGCCGCCGTCGGCCATTCCGCCAAGCGCATGCTCGGACGCACGCCCGGCAGCATCTCCGCCATCCGTCCTTTGCGCGACGGCGTCATCGCGGACTTCCTCGTCACCGAGAAGATGCTGCAGTACTTCATCAAGAAGGTGCACGAGAACTCCTGGTTGCGCCCGAGCCCGCGCGTGCTCGTGTGCATACCCTGCAAGGCGACGGAAGTGGAGCGGCGCGCGATCCGCGAGTCGGCCCTGTCCGCCGGCGCGCGGGACGTGCGCCTGATCGAGGAGCCGATGGCCGCCGCCATCGGCGCCGGGCTCCCGGTACACGAGGCGGTCGGCACCATGGTCGTGGACATCGGCGGCGGCACGACCGAGATCGCGGTCATTTCGCTCAACAGCGTGGTGTACAGCGACACGGTACGGGTCGGCGGCGACCGTCTCGACGAGGCCATCGTCTCCTACGTCCGGCGCAACCACGGAACCGTGATCGGCGACTCGACGGCCGAGCGCATCAAGATGGAGATCGGCGCCGCCTGTCCGCAGCCGCAGACCCTCGAGATCGACGTGCGCGGACGCAATCTGGCCGAGGGCGTTCCGCGCAGCGTCACCCTGAGCAGCGAGGGGATCCTCGAGGCACTGCGCGAACCGCTGGCCATGATCCTGCGGCACGTGCGCAACGCCCTGGAGCAGACGCCGCCCGAACTGGCCGGAGACATCGCCGACACGGGCATCGTTCTGACCGGCGGCGGCGCCCTGCTGCGTGACATGGACGTGCTGCTGTCCAAGGAGACGGGACTGCCCGTGGTGCTCGCGGAAGACCCGCTCACGTGCGTCGCGCGCGGCGGCGGGCGCGCCCTCGAACTGATGGACGAGTGGCAAAACGAACTGCTGTTCGGATGAGTTCGCGCGGGCCGCAACGCGCGCCTGACGACCTGCCCAACCCGTTCCCCGCCGGCCGCCGCGGCTTTGACGACCTCTCCGCGGGAGACGCGTCCAAGGCCCTGTTCCGCAGCGACTCGACCACCCTCTACACGACGCTGACGCTAGCCGCCGCCTCCGCCCTGCTGATCGCCATCGAGGCCAACACGCGGTTCCTGGACCCCGTGCGGTCCGCTGTCGCGATCCTGGCCGATCCGGTGTACTACGTCGCCGAAACCCCCTACTTGCTGGGCAACTTCGTCGACGACCTCTCGAACTCGGCGCTGAAGGTGGAACGCCTCGAGCACCGCGTCCTCGAACTCTCCCTGGTCGCCCAGCAGGCCGTCGCCACGCGCACGGAGAACAACCGTCTGCGCGAACTGCTCGGCAGCCGACCGCAGGTATCGGGCCAGGTGCTCGTCACGGAACTCATCGGGGTCGTGCCGGACCCGGGCAAGCACCGCGTCCGCATCGACAAGGGGACGGCCGACGGCGTGTCGGTGGGAGCCTCGGTCGTGGATTCCCAGGGATTGTTCGGCCAGGTAGTCGAGGCGTCCCGCGCAAGCAGCATCGTGCTGCTCATTACCGACCCGACGCATGCGACTCCCATAGAGGTCAGCCGCAACAACCTGCGCTTGATCGCCACCGGTCTCGGTCGCTACGACTGGCTGGAACTCGAGGCCGTACCGTTCTCGGCCGACATCCGCCGCGGAGACCTCGTGGTCAGTTCCGGCCTCGGCGACCGGTTCCCGCGAGGCTACCCCGTGGGCGAGGTGACCGAAGTGGAGAAGCTCCCGACGGCCCGGTTCGCAACGGTCCGGGTGCGCCCGAGCGCAGCCCTGAACCGGAGCCGCCACGTGCTGGTCGTCTTCCCGGACGCTGCGCCGGACGGCGCGCCGGACGGCGCGGCGGACAGGGCGCCGGGCGGGGCGGGCGAAGCCGGATGAACCCCCTCCGCGGAGGCTGGCTCGTCGGCGTGACCTTCTTCGCGGCGGCCGCGCTGGCCGTCGCGCACCTGCCCGCCGGCCTGCCCGACTGGGTCGCCTGGCTGCGGCCGGCGTGGGTGCCGTTGGTCCTCTTCTTCTGGCTCGTCGAGCGTCCGCACCGCATCGGCCTCATCAGCGTCTGGGCGTTCGGCCTGCTGCTCGACGTCGTCCGCTCCGAGCCCCTCGGGTTGAACGGGTTCGCCCTGGTCGTCATGGCCGTGCTGGGGCTTTCCACGTACGAGCGGCTGCGCATGATCAACGTGTTCCAGCAGGCGGCCACCCTGCTGCTCCTGGTCCTCGCGACGGAGCTCGCCAAGGGGATCGTGGTGTCTCTCGCCCAGGGTGCGCCCCTGTCGGGTCAGTTCGTTGCATCGGCCACGGTCACGGCCGTGCTGTGGCCCTTCCTGGTCGGACCGCTGCGGTGGGCGACCTGGCGCGCCGGAACGGCATGATCGTCCTGGCCTCCGCCTCGCCGCGCCGGGCCCAGTGGCTCGAGCGGATCGGCGTTCCGTTCGTCGTCCGGCCCGTGGCGATCGACGAATCCCCGCGCCCCGGCGAGCCGGCCACCGCCTACGTGCTGCGCCTGGCGCGCGAGAAGGCGGCCGCGGCCACGGGCGACCGGGTCGTGCTGGCCGCCGACACCGCCGTGTCCCTGGACGGACGCATCTTCGGCAAGCCCCGAGACGAGCGTGACGGGATCGCGACGCTGCTCGCCCTGTCCGGCCGGGAGCACGAAGTGTTCACGGCGCTGGCCGCGCGCTCGCCGGACCGCGAGGCCTGCCGGCTGGCGTCCGCGACCGTCACCTTTCGCGCCATCGGCCCCGCCGAAGCCGCGGCCTACTGGCGCACGGGCGAGCCCGCGGACAAGGCCGGGAGCTACGGCATGCAGGGGATGGGCGGGGTTTTCGTCAGCCGCATCGACGGCAGCCCCGGAGCCGTGGTCGGATTGCCCCTGCCCGAGACGCACGACATGCTCGCGTCCTTCGGCATTCCCTGCTGGTCGGCCTCCTCCAGCCGGACCGCCTGATCGCCCCGCAACCCGCAACACCGTTCAAGCGCCGTTCAGTCCACCGCGATACCGCGGGGGTATGATGTGCGCCTGCGCTTGCCGCCGCCGAGACGTTCGTTGCCCGGTTTTGGAAGGAGGTTGTTCGTCGTGGCCGCCGTGGCCGCCGTCTGCGCCGCGGCCATGCAGGGCGGCGGACGCATCCTGATCGCCGCGCTCCCGGAACTGGAACCCCGCGTCAACGCCTGGCTGGCCTCGCGCGACGTGACGGTCCACGGCCTCCGGGGCGGCTGGAGGCACCTGAACCCGGTCCTCGGCGCGGAGTCGCTTACGCTCCCCGGAGCCGAGTTCCACGACATCGCCCTCGAACTCGACGTCGCCGAGAGCCTGTGGCGCAACCGCATCGTGGCGCGGCGCTTCGCGGTCGCCGACGCGCGGCTGCGCCTCGAGGAGGGTCCGGCCGGCTGGCGCCTGCAGGGCGCCGGCGAGGGCCCGGCCCCCGACCTCGAGGCGTTCTTCCGCCATAGCGACGAGGTCCGCCTCGACGCCCGCATCGAGTTCCTGGCCAACGGCGCCGCCGGCACGGTCGACATCGCTTTCTCCGCGCTCAACGAGGCGCCGGCGCATCGCTGGCAGGCCGAAGTCTCGACCGACCCCGCCTGCGGCGACTGCTATGCGCGTCTCGACGCGGACATCCGAGAGACCGGGCCGGGCGTCGGGGACCAGACCGGAGCCGTCGACTTCCAGGCCAGGAAGTTCCGTCTCCCCGTCCCCCTCGCCGAGGCCCTGGGCGTGCCGGCGCTGGTCCTCCACGCGACCGGGCAGTGGTCCGCCGATGGCGTGGGCGCGGCGGCCCGGACGGAACTGCACCTGTCGGACATCGCCCTCGCGGGCAACCCGGCGAGTCTGACGATCCGCGCGACCGCCGCCGGAGCCCACGGTCTGTACCGCGGCGTCGGATCGCTGCGGGCCGCGACGCCCGACACGGAAACGTCGCTCGAGGACATCGGTTTCGCCGCGGATGCAGCCGGCGCCCTGACCCTGTGGACGGACCTGCTGGACCTCGGGGCATGGAACGCCCTGTTCGTCTCCGCGCTCGGCGCGGGGGGGACGCTGGGCCGGTGGTTGCAGGGCGTGGACGCGCGCGGCCAACTCCGGGACGTACAACTGCACGTGGACCGGGAGGGCATCGCCTACGAGGGACTGCTGCGGGGCGTCTACACGAAGAGTTTCAACGGCATCCCCCAGTTCGAAGACGCGGGCGGTCGACTGCAGGGACACCCGAACGCCTTGCGGATAGCGCTCGCCGGCGCCCCCCTGCGTGCCGCGATGCCGGAGCACTTCGACGGCAGGTGGAGTTACGACAGCGCCGCGGGGGAGATCACCCTCTGGTTCGAACCCGGCCACCTGGGCCTGCGAGGCACGGGCGACCTCCTGTCCGAGCAGGCCGGGGTCGAACTCGGGTTGGCGTTGACCCGGCCCCACGACCCGCTCGAAGGACACCTGTCGATGGTGGCGCGCGTCGACGGCGCGACGGTAGGCCATGCCAGGCAGTTCCTGCCCCGGGAGCTGCGGGGGGAACTGCGCTCCTGGCTGGATGCGGGCCTCGTCAGCGGGCGGCTCGCGGACGTCGCAATCGCCTACCACGGCCACACGCGCACGCTGCCCGACCTGCCGATGCGCAGGATCGCCCTGACCGGGGACGTTCGTGACGGCGTGGTCGCCTACCACCCCGACTGGCCGGCTGCGGAGTCGCTCTCCGGGCGCGTCACCGTCAGCGGCGCCGCCGTGCGCGGGCGCTTCGACGCCGGCTCATCGCTCGGCCTGTCGGTCCAGGGTCTGCAGGTCGACGTGCCCGGCGACGCGGATTACGTGGACGTGGGCGTGCAGGCGCGACCCTCTGCCGGCGAAGCCCTTGCGTTCGCGTTCGCGACGCCGATCGAGGACTTCGTGCAGTTCGCCTGCGAGTGCTGGACCGGCACCGGTCCGGTGGGGATAGACGCCACGCTCCGGATACCTTTCGGCGGCCCGCCCGAACCCGGCGACGTGGCCGCGACCTTCGACCTCGACGGGGTCTCCCTCGACCTGACCGACCTCCGCCTGCAGTTCCACGACCTCGCCGGCGCCGCACGCTTCCGCACGCCCCACCACCTCGCGGCCGAGGGTGTGGAGGGAACGTTGTTCGGCTTCCCCGTGCGGATCGACGCGGCCTCCGACGAGAACGCGGTCTCGTTCGCCCTCGCGGGACACGGCCGCGTGGAGGACGTCTTCGCGGTGCTGGACGTCCACGACCCGGCCGCGGCGACCGCAGCGATGGCGCCGTCGGCGGTCGTCGACGGGGAGTTCGACTTCGACGCCACGTTCGATTTCTTTGCCGCGAGTCACCGCCCGCCGGTGCTGCGGGTCTCGACCGACGCCCTGGGCGTGACCCTCGACCTGCCGGCGCCCCTCGCCAAGGACGCGGCGACGGCCCGACCGCTGTCGACGCGCATGGTGTTCTCGGGCGACACCGTGTTCGCGGACGGCAACGACGAGGTGTCGTCCTGGTGGCTGCGGGTCGCGCCGGACGCGGAGCTTCGGGGCGCGGTCGGCATCGGCGTCCCGCCCAGGCCGCCCGAGGCCGTTCCCGACGGAGTCACCATCGCGGGGGCGCTCCGGCACTTCGATGCCTCCGGCGCCTCCACGTTGTCCGACGCACCGGTCCGCTGGCGGCTCGACGATCTGGCCGTCCACCGGATCCGGCTGCACGACATCGAACTGACGAACGCGCGCCTGCAAGGGTCCGGAGGGCCCGGGGAACTCGCGCTCCAGTTCGACAGCGACGAAATGACCGGATCCGTGGCCGTCTATCCCGACCGGCCGTTGCGGCTCGACGTCGCCGAGGTGCGCCTGCCCGGAGGAGAGACCGGCGTCGACCCCGTTCACGTGTCGGTCATCCCGCTGTTGCCGGCGGCGGATGTCGAGATCCGGCGCGTCCTGCTGGACGGTGAGCACTACGGAAGCTGGCGCTTCGGGGTCCGACCCGCGGAGGACGCCGTCCACTTCGCGAACGTGTCCGGCGACATCAAGGGTCTGCGCATAGACGCCCTCGAGGACATCGTCTGGACCCAGGGCAACGAGTCGCGCTTCCGCGGCACGGTGACGGCGTCGAACCTGGCCTCCGTGCTGCCCGCCTGGGGCTACGCGACGAGCGTCGAGAGCACCGACGTCGACATCCGGGGCGACGTTACCTGGCCCGGCTCCCCGCTCAACTTCCAGCTCGATCACCTGTCCGGCGACATCGGCCTCACGGTGACCGAAGGGCGCTTCCTCGACGTCGGGGAAGTGCCGGCCGGACGCATCCTGACGCTGCTCGATTTCTCGAAGGTCGCGCAGAGGCTGAAGCTCGACTTCTCCGACGTCTTCGGGAGGGGGATCGGCTTCGAACGCATACGGGCCTCGACGAGCCTCGACCGGGGCGTGCTGCACTTCGAGGAACCTCTCGAGATCCAGGGGCCAGGTTCCGAGTTCCGGATCTACGGCACCGTCGACTTTCACGACGGCGCCCTCGACAACGAGATGGTCGTCACGCTGCCCCTCTCCTCGAGCCTGCCGTGGTACGCGTTCTGGCTGGCTTCGACGAACCCGGCCACCGCGGCCGGCGTGCTGCTGGGGCGGGAAGTGTTCAAGCGCCAGATCGAGGCCCTCTCCAGCGCCCGCTACCGCGTCACCGGGACGCTCGAGGAACCGAAACCGAGCTTCGTCGGCATATTCACCGGCGAGTTCTCGGAAGCCACCCCGGAGGCCGCCGCGCCGGCGCCGGAGGCACAGACCGACGCGCAGCAGGGACCGCACGAGTGAACGAACCGATCGAAGTCGCCAAGCGCCAGCTCTGGGAAAGCAGCGAGATCGCCGACCGCGACGTGGACCGGCTCGTCGGCCGGCTGATGCGCCGCGACGTCGACACCGGCGAGCTCTTCTTCCAACACCGCCGGTCGGAGTCCTGGAGCCTGGAGGACGGCGCCGTCAAGGACGGCTACTTCAGCGTCGACCGCGGCGTCGGCGTGCGTGCGATCAGCGGCGAGAAGACCGGCTTCGCCTATGCCGACGACATCGCGCTGCCCGCGCTCTCGCAGGCCGCCGACGCGGCGCGGTCCATCGCGCGGGCCGGCGGCGACCGCGCCGTCCAGGCCTATGCCCGGAACGCGGCGACCCCCCGCTACGCGGCCCTGGATCCCATCGGCTCCGCCAGCGACGACGACAAGGTGGCCGTGCTGTCGCGCGTCGACGCCTTCGCGCGCGACCTCGACCCCCGGGTCACGGAGGTCACCGCCCGGATCGCGGCCAGCCAGGAGATCCACCTCGTCGTCGCCAGCGACGGCACCCTGGCGGGAGACATCCGTCCGCTGGTCCGCTTCGACGTCACGGTGATCGCGGAACGGGACGGCCGTCGCGAACGCGGCTTCGGCGGCAGCGGCGGCCGGCACGACCTCGGGTCGATCCTGGCCGGGGGCGCCGACGGGTCCGACGGGACTCCCGAGCAGGTCGCGCGCGAGGCGGTGCGTCAGGCGTTGCTCAACCTCGACGCCGTCGACGCGCCGGCCGGCTCGATGCCCGTCGTGCTCGGTCCCGGTTGGCCGGGCGTCCTGCTGCACGAGGCGGTGGGACATGGCCTGGAAGGGGACTTCAACCGCAAGGGCACCTCCACCTACTCCGGCCGCGTCGGCGAGCGGATCGCCTCGAGCCTGTGCACCGTGATCGACGACGCCACCCTCGCCGACCGTCGCGGCTCGCTGACCGTCGACGACGAGGGGACCGCCGGGCAGCGGACGGTCCTGATCGAGAACGGCGTGCTCACGGGGTACATGCAGGACAAGCTCAACGCCCGGCTGATGGGCGCGGCGCCCACCGGCAACGGACGGCGCCAGTCGTACGCGCACGTCCCGATGCCGCGCATGACCAACACCTTCCTGCTCGATGGCGAGTCGGCGCCGGAGGAGATCCTCGCCAGCGTCGATCGCGGGATCTTCGCCGTGAGCTTCGGCGGCGGCCAGGTCGACATCGCCTCCGGCCGATTCACGTTCTCGGCGACCGAGGCCTACCTGATCGAGGACGGCCGGGTCACCGCGCCCATCCGGGGCGCCACGCTGATCGGCAACGGTCCCGACATCATGACGCGCGTGTCGATGGTCGGCAGCGACCTCGAACTCGACCGCGGCGTGGGCGTGTGCGGCAAGGACGGCCAGAGCGTGCCCGTCGGCGTGGGGCAGCCGACGCTGAAGATCGACCGGATCACCGTCGGCGGGACGCGTTCCTGACGACGGTTCCTCGCTGCACCGCCGGTCAATCCGAGCCGTCGGCGCGATCCTCCCGTTCCTCTCTTTCCCGGAGGAGCCGAAACAGCCGGCGCGCGAGATCCGCGCGCACCGCCGGATCCCGCGCCCGCCGCGTGCGGGCGATCAACCGCCGCAGCGACTGCACGTCGGTCCCCGGATACAGGCCAACGTACTCGGTGAGCGCCTCCGGCTCGGCGAGCAGGCGCTCCCGCCAGCGCTCGAGCCGGCGGTTCCGGCCGCGCTCCTCCGGCGTGAACTCGGTCACCCGGGCCAGGCCGGCCGCTATGGCATCGCGGTCCTCGTTGCGCATCAGGCGCCCGATGCGCTGCAACTGACGCCGCCGAGCCTCGCGTTGCGACAGCCCCCGGTATGCGTCCAGCGCATCGGACAATGCCTCGCTGACCGGAATGCGGGCGAGCCGCTCGGGGTCCATGCGCGTCAAGGCCTCACCCAGGCGGCGCGCCTCCCTGGCGTCGCGCTTGCGGGCGGACTTGCTGACCGCGGGCGCACGGTCGGCCTCTGGCGACCCACCGTCGGTCTTCATGTCGGCTATGCTACCGGAATGTCCCGGGCACTCACGGAAGTCGCGGAACAGGAGCGCGAGCTCAAGGATCTGGTGGCGGGCATCCTGGAGGAAGCGCGCCGCCAGGGCGCGTCCGCGGCGGAGGTGTCGGTGAGCGAAGACGAGGGGCTGACCGTCTCCGTCCGCCAGCGCGACCTCGAGACCGTGGAGTTCAACCGCGACCGGGGCTTCGGCATCACCGTCTACGTCGGCGACCGCAAGGGGTCCGCCAGCACCTCCGACGCCAGCCCGGATGCCGTGCGCACGACCGTGCGGGCGGCGCTCGCCATCGCGCGCCATACCGGGGGGGACCCCTGCAACGGCCTTGCCGACCGCGAGCGGATCGCGACCGAGTGGCCGGAGCTCGATCTCTACCATCCCTGGGACGCCGGGCCGGACGACCTGCGGGAACTGGCGCTCGAGATGGAAGCCGCCGGGCTCGACCACGACCCGCGGATCGTCAACTCGGAAGGCGCACAGATGTCTACCCAGCGCGGCTGCCGCGTCTACGGCAACAGCCACGGCTTCCTGGGCGCCACCCGCGCCACGCGCCACGGCGGGACCTGCGTCATGATCGCCCGGGACGACCGCGGCATGCAGCGCGACTACTGGTACAGCGTAGCCCGGGACGCCGCCGACCTCGAAGACCCCGTCGGCGTCGGCGAGCAGGCGGCGCAACGCACCGTCGCGCGGCTGGGGGCCCGACCCGTCACCACGGGTTCGTGGCCGGTGCTGTTCAGCCCACGGATCGCGGCGGGGGTGCTGGGGCACCTCATGGGGGCGATCAGCGGGGGGGCGCTCTACCGCCGTGCCTCGTACCTGGTGGACGCCCTCGGGCGCGACGTCGCCGCGAAGTCACTCACGCTGGCAGAGCATCCGCATCTGCCCAAGGCCCTCGGCAGCGCCGGCTTCGACGGCGACGGGGTGGCGACCGCCGGCAAGGCGTTCGTCGAGAACGGGCGCCTGACGAGCTACGTCCTCGATACCTATGCGGCACGCCGCCTCGGCATGGAGACCACGGGGAACGCGGGGGGCGTCTTCAATCTCGCCGTCGAATGCGACGCCGTCGCGCCCGAGGCGTTGATGGAGGAGATGGGCACGGGGCTCGTCGTCAACGAGCTCATGGGACAGGGCGTGAACCTGGTGTCGGGCGACTACTCCCGCGGCGCCGCGGGTTTCTGGGTGGAGGACGGCAAACCCGCCTTTCCGGTCGACGAGATCACCATCGCCTCCAACCTCGACGCCATGTTCAAGGGCATCGCCGGCGTCGGCGACGACGTCGACACCCGCGGCAACATCCGCACCGGCTCCGTCCTGGTCAATTCGATGACCGTCGCCGCCTGAGCTTCGGGGGCTCCCGCCCACTCACCCGTACACGAGGGTCGCGAGCCCGAGGAACGTAAAGAACCCCGCCACATCCGTGATCGTCGTCAGCACGACCCCGCCGGCGATCGCGGGATCGACGTCCAGCATCGCGAGCAGCGAAGGCAGCAGGCTCCCGGCGATGGCCGCGACAAGAATGTTGATGACCATCGCAAGGGCGATGACTCCGCCCAGCGTCGCGTCCTGGAACGCCAGCGCCGCGGCCGTCGCGACGAGCGCGGCCCACAGCAACCCGTTGAGCGCGGCGATCAGGAGTTCCCGGTTGAGGAACCAGCCGAGGTTGGCAGGGGCGATCTGCCCGAGCGCCATGCCCCGTATGACCAGCGTCAAGGTCTGCGTCCCGGCGATGCCGCCCATGCTCGCCACGATGGGCATCAGGACAGCGAGCGCGACGACCTCCGCGATGGTCTCCTCGAAGACGTTGATCACGGCCGCGGCCAGGAACGCCGTGATGAGGTTCACCCCCAGCCAGGTAGCGCGGCGGCGCGCCGACCGGAGCACCGGCGTGAACGTCTCCTCGTCGGTCTCGAGACCGGCCTGCGCGAGCAGCGTCTCGTCCGCGTCCTCGATGATGACGTCCACGACATCGTCGATGGTGATCCGGCCCGCGAGCCGGCCGTCGGCGGTCACCACCGGCGCGGAGACCAGGTCCCGCTCGGCGAACAGGCGGGCCACGCGGTCGTCGGACAGATCCACCGGGACGGCCTCCACCTCCGCGTCCATGACTTCCCGGACGGTGACCTTCGGGTCGGCCGTCAGCAGTCGCGCGACCGGCAGGACGCCGAGGTACGCGTCCGCGCTGTCGACCACGAAGAGCTGGTCCGTGGCATCCGGCAGCGTTCGCCGCCGCCGCAGGTAACGCATGACCACCTCGATGCTGTGCCGCGGCCGCACCGCCACGGTGTCGGTGTTCATCATGCCGCCGGCGGTGTCGTCGGGATAGGAGAGCACGACCTCGACGCGGCCGCGGTGCGCGGCGCTCATCGACTCGAGCACCTGCTGCATCAGCGTGTCCGGGAGCTGCTGCAGGATGTCCGCGAGGTCGTCGGTGTCGAGTTCGCCGGCGGCCGCGGCCAGGTCGCGCGCATCCATCGCCTCGGCGAGGTCGCCGCGCACCTCGTCGTCGAGACTGTTGAGCACCCCGCCGACGCGGCCGGGCTCGAGGAGCCCCCACAGGATGCCCCGCACCTTCGGAGGCGTCGCCTCCAGCACGTTCGCGACTTCCGCGTCGTTCATGCTCCGCAGTACGGAGCGCGTCTCGCCCGACGCGCCCTCGCCTACGGAACGGACGATCTCCGGGAGCCGCCGGGGGGTCTCCATGGCCGCCAGCGTTCGAGGGACGGGACGCCGCGGGGGCGTCCCCTACTCGGCCTCTCCGAAGCGGTCGGCGACGAGCCCCGTCAGCGCCGTGAAGGCCTCGAGGTCGTCCGGCCCGTCCACGCGCAGGACCAGATCCGTACCCCGCGCGGCGGCCAGCATCATCACCCCCATGATGCTCTTGCCGTCCACCGACTTGTCGCCCACCCGCACCTCGACCGTCGAGGAGAACGTCTTGGCGAGGTTGACGAACTTCGCCGCCGCCCGGGCATGCAGACCCAACGCGTTGACGACCGTGACGTGCGCCTCGATCACCCCGCGTTTCCCGTGTGGCGGACGCTCACGTCCGGCGTGCGGTCGCGCAGGTGGCGGGCCAGCCGCTCCGCCATGTACACCGAACGGTGCTGTCCGCCCGTACAGCCGATGGCGACGTGCACGGCCGCCCGGTCCCGCGCGGCGAACCTCGGCAGCCAGGTCTCGAGGTAGCCGCGGATGTCGTCGAACATGCGGTCCGCGTCGGGGTCTTCGTCGAGGAACGCGATCACCGCCGCGTCCCGGCCCGTGAGCGCCCGCAGCGGTTCGACCCAGTGCGGATTGGCGAGGCAACGCACGTCGAACACGAAGTCCGCGTCGGGGGGCAGCCCGTGCTTGTAGCCGAAAGAACTGACGAGCACCTTCATGCGGCGGCGCGGCCCACCATCCGCAGCAGCGTCTCCCGGAGTTCCGCGTCGTCCTCCGCGCGGCGCAGCATCTTCCTGTTGGCGGGCAGATCGAACGCCTGCGCGAGGGCGCCGAGTATCTCGAGGTGGCGCCGCGCCTCGTCGTCGGGAACGACCAGCACGAACAGCAGGTCGACGGGCAGCCCGTCCGGCGCGTCGAAATCGAGCGGTACCGCCAGCCGCAGCAGGGCCGCGGCCGGCCGGACGCAGGGCATCCTGCAGTGCGGAATCGCCACGCCGTCCCCCAGGCAGGTGTTGCCCAGTCGCTCGCGCGCGAGGAGTCCTTCGAGGAGACGCCGGGGCTCCAGGTCCGGGCGGTCACCCGCGATGATCTCGCTCGCCCGCTCGAGGGCCGCCTTCTTCGACGCGGCCCGGTGACCCGCGCGCGTGCAGGACGGAAGCAGAAGCTCGTGGAAGTCGGTCATCGATGGCCCAGCCTCGACCAGGGGCTTGCGCCGTGGAATTGAACGGCAGTGGACTCTACGGCGCAAGCCCAGGGCGAGGTGGGGGCTCAGGGCCGGCGAGGCGCCTTGCGGGGCTTCCTAGTTGCTCCGCACCCGGTGGTCGTGGACCTTTTCCTTGTGCTTGACGACCTGTCGGTCGAGCTTGTCCAGCAACGCGTCGATCGCCGCGTAGAGGTCCGTGTCGTCCGCGTTCGCGAAGAGCTCGGCCCCATTGGTGTGGACCGTGGCTTCCGCACGCTGCACGAGCTTGTTCACGGAGAGGATCACGTGCACGTTGGTGATGTGGTCGTCGTGGCGTTGCAGGCGCGACATCTTGTTCCTGACGTACGCCTTCAGCGCGTCCGTGACGTCGATGTGCCGTCCTGAGATGCTGAGCTGCATGAAACCTCCTTGCCACCGTCACCGCCGTCGGTCCGGCGCGCCAGCAGCCCCCGCGGGGCAGGACCAAGTGTACACGGGGACGCCCATGCGTTGCCGGGCGCCCGGCGGGTCAGAGCAGGCGCTTGCGCTGGCTGGAAGGCGGCATGGACATCGACTCCCGGTACTTGGCGATCGTGCGTCGCGCCACGGAGATGTTCCGCTCCGACAGCAGCGTCGCGATGCGGCTGTCCGACAGCGGCTTCCCGGGATCCTCGTCCGCGACCAGCCGGCGGATGAGCGCGCGGATCGCCGTACTCGACACCTCGCCCCCCGTCAGCGTCCCGACGTGGCTGGAGAAGAAGTACTTCAGCTCGAAGATGCCGCGCGGGGTGTGCAGGTACTTCCGCGTGGTCACGCGCGAGATGGTGGACTCGTGCATGCCCACCGCGTGGGCGATCTCGGCGAGTCCGAGCGGCACCATCGCCTCCTCGCCATGTTCGAGGAAGGCCCGCTGGATCTCCACGATCTTCGATGCGACCGCAAGCAGCGTGTCCCCCCGGTTGCGCAGGCTCTTCACGAACCAGCGGGCTTCGCGCAGGTTGTCCCGCAGGAAGGTGTTGTCCGGACTGTTGTCGCCGCGGCGGACGAGGCATGCGTAGTCGCCGTTGATCCGCACCCGCGGCAGGGCATCGGGATTCAGCTCGACGATCCAGCGGTCGCCGTCCCCGCGCACGAAGACGTCCGGCTCGACATACTCCCCCTCGAAGTCGCCCACCGCGGAACCCGGACGCGGATGCAGCGAGCGCACCAGTTCCAGCGCGGCCCTGAGCGCACCGTCGGGCAACTTCGACCGGCGCGCCAGGGCTGCGTAGTCCCGCGCCGCCAGCACGTCGAAACAGTCCTCGAGCAGCGCGCGCGCGACCTCCCGATGGGGCGTGTCCGGGGGCAGTTCCGCCAACTGCAGGAGCAGGCACTCGCGCAGGTCCCGCGCCCCTACCCCCGCGGGCTCGAACTGCTGCACGAGCTTCAGCATGGCTTCGACTTCGTCGACCCCGACGGCCAGGTCGGAGGCGATGTCGCCCACGTCCGCCGTGAGCATGCCGTCCGCGTCGATCGCGTGGACCAGCGCCGTGCAGATGACCCGGTCCCGCGTCGAGACCGGGGCGAGATTGAGCTGCCAGAGGAGGGAGTCCGTCAGCGACTCGCCGCCGCCGGCGAACTCCCGCTCCCGCTCGGCGGACACCGTCCCCGCCAGCGGCGGCGCCTGGTAGATGTCGTCCCAGCTCGTGTCGACGGGAAGCTCCCCCGGGATCGCGGGACTTGCGAAGGAGACCTCCTCCGACGTGCCCTGCGCCCAGTCCGCGCCCGGAGGGTCGTCCTCGTCCCACGCCTCTTCCCGCGCCTCGTAGTCGTCCGCCTCCTCGCCGTTCTCCCCGCCTTCCGCCGCGTCGGAGTCCGTCTCTTCCGGATAGTCCAGCATCGGGTTCGTCTCGATGGCTTCCCGGACTTCCTGGGCGAGTTCGACCGACGAGAGCTGCATCAGGCGTATCGCCTGCTGGAGCTGCGGGGTCATCGTGACCTGCTGGCCGACCCTGAGGGACAGCGCGGGCTTCATCCGTCGTATCCGGAATCTCGTGGTGTGCGGCAGTTTCCCGAACTTCGCACCCGTACGGCAAGTTTGGCCGCGCGGTGACCGCGCCGCTAGCCCGCATTTCTCACCAGGGGTCGCGATGATCGGCGAGGATTTTGGCCCTGTGCGCGTGCTCGCGACCGGAGGCGTAGCGGTGTTCTACGGCGGAGGGAGCATGTGCGCGCACAGGGCCAAAAGACCGCCGAGGGCGCGGCCAGCGCAGTCCGTCTCCGCGTCACGGCCCGACAGTTCGAGAAACCTGATGGAATCCAATCACCTCCACTCATGTCCAAGCGACCTGGTGAGAAATGCGGGCTAGAGTTCGAAGCGCTCGCCGAGATACACCCGCCGGACGGTCTCGTTCGAGAGGATGGCCTCCGCGTCACCTTCGGCGATGATGTGCCCTTCGTTGACGATGTAGGCGCGGTCGCAGATATCGAGCGTCTCGCGGACGTTGTGGTCCGTGATGAGGACCCCGATCCGCCGCCGCGCGAGACCTCGGATCTCCCGCTTGAGATCGTCCACCGAGATCGGGTCGATGCCGGCGAAGGGCTCGTCCAGGAGGATGAACGCGGGCTCGCCGGCGAGCGCGCGGGCGATCTCCAGCCGGCGGCGCTCCCCGCCCGAGAGCCGTTCTCCGAGCGTCGCGCGGATGTCGTTCAGGCGGAACTCCTCCGCCAGACGCTCGACCAGGCGCCGGCGTTCCGCGCGGCCGAGGTCGCGCCGCAGCTCGGCGATCGCGTTGAGGTTGTCCTCCACCGACAGCCGCCGGAACACGCTCGCCTCCTGGGGCAGGTAGCCGATCCCGGCGCGGGCCCGGTCGTGCATCGCCGCCCCGCCGAGGTCGGCGCCGTCCAGCAGGATCGTGCCCGCGTCCATGCGGACGAGCCCCACGATCATGTAGAAGCACGTCGTCTTGCCGGCTCCGTTCGGCCCGAGCAACCCCACGATCTCGCCGCTGGCGAGGCGCAGGGTGACATCGTCCACGACCGTGCGGTCGCGGTAGCGCTTGCGGAGGCCGTTGGCCGAGAGTTCAGCCACCGGCGCCGCCGGCATCCCGCTCCGGCTGCCAGATCATCTCCACGCCGCCGTCGACGTCGCCCGCCGCGTCGATGCGCCCTTCCCGCACGTCGTAGTGGATGACCTCGCCGCGAAACTCGTTCGGCTCCTGCGCAAGGTACGCCCGGCCCAGCAGCTCCACGCGTTCCTCCACCGCATGGTAGACGATCCGCTCGGCATCCGCTTCGACCGGCCCGCCGTCCGGCCGGGGTCGCTGCCGGTAGCGGGCGGGGGCGCCCTCCGCCGTGATGCGCACCACCCGGTCCCCGTCGTACTCGATCACCATGCGATCGGCCTCGACGCGTAGCGTGCCCTGTTCCATGCGGACGTTGCCCGTCAGGATGGTGCGTCCGGCGGCGTCGCCCTCCGCGTGGTCCGCGCGCCAGTGTATGGGCTGTTCCGCGTCGGGGCCCGGCGCTTCCTGCAGTGCTGCCGCCGCCTCCCCCGCCCCCGCCGACGCGGCCCACAGCAGGAGTGTCGTCGCGAATGCGGTCGCCGCGAATGCGGTCGCCGCGAATGCGCTCGTGGGGTGCAGCAAGGGCTTCACATCTGGCGCCCGGTGTCGTTGCCCCGCGCTCTCGCTCATGTGGACGCTCGGCTACTCAAGGGTCGCCGTCGCCGGGGCGCGGCGCGGCGACGATGTGGACGCGTTGCCCGGGCGCGGACGACAGGCGCATCCACCCGCGTTCCAGGTCGCCTTCGAAGCCCGCCGCGGTGCCGCGTCGGCCGGGCGCCTCGATCATAACAGGCCGGTCCGTACGGGCGTATTGACGCTCCGGGTAGACGTAGAGCGAGGCGGTGTTGACGACCAGCGCGCCGCCGTCGCCGAGGTCGCGCCGCAGGACGACGTTCTCGCGCAGCAACAGTTGTTCTTCGGGCGCTCCCGAGGGTCCGGCCACGGTCCGCAGCACGCCGCGCTCGGCCGAGACGCGCCAGGGCGGCTCCGCCCGCGGATAGAGGTCGAGCACCGGGCCCGCAAGCCTGGCAAGTCCCTGCCGCTCGTACTGCCGGATCTCGTCGGACGCGATCCGGTAGCGCAGGGCGCCGTCCTCCCGGAACTGCGTGATCACCGCCCCGTCGATGTAGACATCCGGCTCGTCCCGGAGTTCCGGAGGCAGGTCCGGCGCCGGCCGATCGTCGGCCTGCAGGAACACCAGCGCAAAGACGAACGCCGCCGCGAATCCGCCGCCCCAGCGCCATTGCTTCCCAATGGGGCTTTTCATGGGGAGGAGGGCCGGCTAACGCGCCCCGGAACCGCGGGCCCGGAGTACCGCGTCGCGCCAGAGGCCCCGCGCCACCAGGATCAGGTGGCAGACCTCGCGTACCGCCCCCGCCCCCGCCGCCGTCGCGGTCACGTAGTCGGCCTCGGCCGCCACCGCCGGGTGCGCGCCCGGCACGCTGACCCGGAAACCGACGCGGTCGAACAGGGCCAGGTCCGGGATGTCGTCACCCACGTGCGCCATGCGTTCAGGCGCGACTCCCGTGGCGCGGCGCAGCGCCGGAAGCGCCCGCGCCTTGTCCTCCGCTCCCTGGTGGACGTGGGCGATGCCGAGTTCCCGCGCGCGCCGCCCGACCGCCGGGGAGTCCCGCCCCGAGACGATCGCCACCGGTACCCCGGCACCCTGCAGCATCTTGATGGCCGCTCCGTCCTGCGCGTGGAAGGCCTTGGTCTCGACACCGCCGTCGGAGTAGTGCAGGCGGCCGTCGGTGAGGACGCCGTCGACGTCGAGGATCAGCAGCTCGACCTCCCGCGCGCCGGCCAATGCCTCGGACGGGAACGCGGCGGCACTGGGGTCTCTTGCGGTCACGCCTGGTGGTAGAGCAGCACCATGTAGCCGATCCACGCCAGCACCATCACGGAGCCCTCGAAGCGCGTGATCCTCGGCCGCGAGCCGATCGCGTACGCGAACAGGACCAGCAGCGCCGTCAGCGCCGCCATCATCCCGAAGTCGCGCCACAGGACGTGCGCCTCGATCCCAACCGGGTGGACCAGCGCGGGGACGGCCATCACCGCCAGGATGTTGAGGATGTTCGATCCGACGACGTTGCCGATGGCGATGTCCGGGTGGCCCTTGAGCGCCGCGCTGAGCGTGGCCGCCAGTTCCGGCAGGCTGGTCCCGACCGCCACGACCGTCAGTCCGATGACGAGTTCGCTGACGCCGAGCAGGCGCGCGATCTCGGTGGCGGCCCACACGAGGATCCATGCCGCCGCCAGCAGGATCGCCAGGCCGATCGCCGTCCAGAGCAGCGCGCGCGCCGTGGTCATGCTCGGCAGTTCCTCGACTTCCTCCTCGAGCGTCTCGCGAATCCCGTGCGCCGCCCCCCGTTGCTTGCGCATGAGGCGATGCATGACCAGCCAGAGCCCGGCGAGCAGGACCAGCCCGTCGAACGTGCCGAGCCAGAGGTCGAAGAGGCAGATCAGTGCGAGGAGCGTCGCCGCGATGAGCCAGGGCAACTCCAGCTTCAGCACGCCCGGGGCGAACGGCAGCGGCGCGACCATGGCCGTCACGCCGAGGACGAGCCCGACGTTGGCGATGTTCGAACCGATCGCGTTGCCGATCGCGAGGGAGGACGACTCCTCGAGCGCCGCCGCGAGGGCGACCAGGATCTCGGGGGCCGAGGTGCCCACCGAAACGACCGTGAGACCGATGAGGACCTTGGAGACGTTGAGATTGCTGGCGGTGGCCGCCGCCCCGGAGACGAACCGGTCGGCGCTCCAGATCAGGGCGACGAACCCGACGATCAATGCCAGGATCGGGAGCCACATCGGGGCGGGCCGGCTCGGGAACTGTCCTGTCGATCAAACATTGCTACGTCGCGCGACGACGTCAAACGACCAGCGGTACGCGGGCCGCGAACACAGAGTCCTCACGATCGGGCACCGCTCGCTATACTCTCCAATGTCGCTTTCCCCAGTATCGTTGCGCTTTCGTGCGTTACCTTCGCACCTTGAAGCACCTGCCGTCGCCGCTGCGGAAGGGCGTGTGGCGTCGTGCCGCCGAGTCCGGCGGCCGCGTCCCCCGCCCCGGCCGCTGCCGCGGCATGTTAACGTGAATCGGTCGCGGCCAAGGAGCTTGCGGCGCAAGGCGGACCATCCGGGAGGCGGCCCGGGGACAGCCGGAAACGGGAACGCATGAAGGAATCCATCGCGGGGCTCGTGCAGGATCACCTCGAGGACGCCGAGGTCGAGGTGCACGCCGAAGGCAATCACTTCCAGGTGGCCGTCGTCAGTCAGGCGTTCAGCGGGCTCAGCCGCGTCCGCCGCCAGCAGCTCGTCTACCAGGCCATCGGGGAACTGATCCGCGACGGCTCGGTCCACGCGGTGACCATCCGCGCGGCCACGCCCGAGGAGGCCCTCGGGTCTCGCGGTTCGGATCCCGACGCGGGCGGCTGACCGGGGCGGCGACCTTGGACAAGCTGGTCATTCGCGGCGGGACACCGCTCGCCGGAGAGCTGACGGTCTCCGGCGCCAAGAACTCCGTGCTGCCCATACTGGCGGCGGCACTGCTCGCCGCGGCGCCCGTGCGCATCCACAACGTGCCCCGGCTCCGGGACGTGACGACGATGATCGCCCTGCTGCGCAATCTCGGGGCCGACGTCGCCGGGGAAGACACCACCGTCGAAGTCACCCAGTCCGGAGTGTCCCGCTTCCGCGCACCCTATGAGCTGGTCAAGACGATGCGGGCGTCGTTCCTGCTCATGGGCCCCCTGCTCGCGCGTTTCGGCCGCGCGGAGGTCTCCCTGCCCGGCGGGTGCGCCATCGGCCCGCGACCGGTCGACCAGCACCTCAAGGGATTCGAGGCCCTCGGCGCGCAAGTGGAACTGGAGGACGGCTACGTCAAGGCGCGCGCCCCGCGGGGGCTGCGCGGCTGCAGGATCGTGCTCGACGTCCCCACCGTCGGCGGCACCGAGAACCTGCTCATGGCCGCGACGCTCGCCCGCGGCACGACCAGGATCGAGAACGCCGCGCGGGAACCCGAGATCGTCGACCTGGCCACCTGCCTCGCCGCCATGGGCGCCCGCATTCACGGGCACGGCACGCCCGTCATCGAGATCGAGGGCATACCGGCCCTCCGGGGCTGCCAGCACCGGGTCATGCCGGACCGGGTCGAGGCGGGCACCTACCTGATCGCCGCCGCCGCGACCCGGGGCAACGTGCGGCTGCTGAACGGGCAGCCGTCCTCCCTGCGCGCCGTCCTGGAGAAGCTCGCGGACGCCGGCGCCGCGATCGAGACCGAGCCCGCCCGGATCGCGCTCGACATGCACGGCGAGAGACCGAAGGCGGTGGACATCGAGACCGCCCCGTATCCCGGCTTCCCGACCGACATGCAGGCGCAGTTCCTGGCGATGAACACGGTCGCGCGCGGCACCAGCCGGGTGGTCGAGACCATCTTCGAGAACCGCTTCATGCACCTGAACGAGCTGTCGCGGCTCGGTGCGGACGCACGGCTGGAGGGCAAGCGGACCGCCGTCGTGCGCGGCGTGGCGCGGTTGCGGGGCGCGCCGGTGATGGCGACCGACCTGCGGGCGTCCTTCGGGCTCGTGGTCGGCGCGCTGGTCGCCCGCGGCGCTACGGCGATCGACCGCATCTACCACATCGACCGCGGCTACGAGGGCATCGAGCGGAAGCTCGCCGCGCTCGGCGCGGACGTACGCCGCGTCTCGGGGGACCGGGCCACGCCGTGACCGGGATTGCCCGTCTCGATACACGCGCGGCGGACTTCGACGCCGGCCTCGCGCGGCTCGGCTACTGGGATACCTCCAACGACGTGGCGGTCGAGCGCGCGGTCGCGGACATCCTGCGCGCGGTGCGGGAACGGGGCGACGCCGCCGTGCTGGAGTACACGCTGCGCTTCGACGGCCTCGACGCCGACAGCCTGGGGGAGCTCAGGCTCGACGCCGCAACGCTCGCGGAGGCCCATGCCCGGCTCCCCCGCGGCGACCGCGATGCGCTCGACGACGCCGCGGGGCGCATCCGCGACTTCCACGAGCGCCAGCTCGAGGACGCCGCGTCCTTCGACTACGAGGACGGTCTCGGCAACCGGCTCGGGCAGCGCGTCGTGCCGCTCGACCGGGTGGGCGTCTACATCCCGGGCGGTCAGGCGGCATATCCGTCCACCGCGCTGATGACCCTCGTCCCCGCACGCGTCGCGGGGGTCCGACAGCGCATCGTCGTCGTCCCCACCCCGGGCGGCCAACGCAGCGACCACGTCCTGGCGGCGCTTCACGTCGGCGGCGCCGACCTCGTCTTCGCCATCGGCGGCGCGCAGGCGATCGGGGCGCTGGCCTACGGGACGGCCACGATCCCGAGGGTGGACAAGATCGTGGGACCCGGCGGCGCCTACGTTGCCGCCGCGAAGCGGCAGGTGTTCGGACCGGTCGGCATCGACAGCATCGCCGGGCCCAGCGAGGTCGTCATCGTCGCCGACGGCAGCGTGCCGGCCCGCTGGACCGCCCTCGATCTCTTCTCGCAGGCGGAACATGACGCGGCGGCGCAGGCCATCCTGCTCTCTCCCGACGCGCAATACCTCGACGCGGTAGCCGGGCGGATGGAAGCCCTGCTGCCCGACATGTCCCGCCGCTCGGTCATCGCCGCGTCCCTCGGCGCCCGCGGCGCGCTCATCCGCACGCGCGGCCTCGACGAAGCCGTCGACGTCGCGAACCGCCTGGCGCCCGAACACCTGCAGCTCGCCGTGGAGGACCCGGACGCCCTCCTGCCCGGGGTGCGGCACGCCGGCGCGATCTTCCTCGGCGGGCACGCCGCCGAGGCGCTCGGCGACTACAGCGCCGGGCCCAGCCACGTGCTGCCCACCTTCGGCACCGCGCGCTACGCATCGCCCCTGGGGGTGAACGATTTCCGCAAGCGCAGCTCCGTGATCGGCGTCTCGGCCGCCGGGGCGCCCGCGCTGGCCCGCACCGCCGCCGCCATCGCGAGGACGGAGGGTCTCGAGGCGCACGCCCTGTCCGCCCTTGCACGCCTCGAGGACGTCTGAGCTTCTTCCGCGCGGCAACCGTGGCCCGGCACGCATGACGGTTCCGAGCGCCGCGCACGAGCGGAATCTGGCGGTACGGCATTTCCGCCGCGATCCGGCACAGGACGGGGCACTGCGCGAGCTCGACGCGCTGCACCGCCGGCTCGTGCGGGTGCACGGGCAACCGTCCGGTCCGTTGCGCCCGTTGCGCGAGAGGCTCGCGGCGCTGCTCCGGCGCCGGACGCCGCCGGTCGACGGACTATACCTCTGGGGCGGCGTCGGTCGCGGCAAGACGTACCTGATGGACCTGTTCTTCGAGTGCCTTCCCTTCGAGGCCAAGCTCCGTCTCCACTTCCACCGCTTCATGCTGCGCGTACACAACGACCTGCGCCGCATGGCCGGCGTGCCGAATCCCCTGCAGCGCGTCGCGGACGGCATGGCCGACGAAGCGGCGGTGCTCTGCTTCGACGAGTTCCACGTCTCCGACATCGGCGACGCGATGCTCCTGGGCGAGCTGGTGGGCGCGCTGTTCGACCGCGGCGTGACGCTCGTCTGCACATCCAACGTCGAGCCCCGGCGTCTCTACGAGAACGGGCTGCAACGGCGGCGCTTCCTGCCGGCCATCGCGCGCATCGAGGCGCGGATGCAGGTGCTGCGCCTCGATGGCGGCACCGATCACCGGCTGCGCGTGCTGTCGGACGCCGACACATATCAGTCGCCGCTCTCCGACACGGCGGAAGCGCGGCTCGCGGAGTGTTTCGCGGCCCTGGCGCCCCAGCCCCCGAGGGAGGCGGAGCGGCTGGAGGTGAACGGGCGCGAGATACGGACGCGGCGGCGCACCGACGACGTGGCCTGGTTCGACTTCTCCGAACTCTGCGAGGGACCGCGCAGCCAGAACGATTACGTCGAGCTGTCGCGGGAGTTTCACGCGGTCGTGCTGAGCGCGGTGCCGGTGTTCGACCGGGCGCGGGAGGACGCGGCACGACGCTTCGTCGGACTGATCGACGAGCTGTACGACCGCAACGTCAAGCTCGTGCTGTCCGCACAGGCGGCCATCGGGGACCTCTACCAGGGCGAACGCCTGCGCGCGGAGTTCGACCGGACCGCCAGCCGCCTCCGCGAGATGCAGTCCCTGGAGTACCTCGGCCGCTCGCACAAACCTTGATCGCCCGCGCGCTCGTTCGATAGAATCCGCGCGCTTCCTAGGCCGGATCCTCCGCATGAAGACCGTCAGCACGCGTCCTCAGGATGTCGAGCGCGCGTGGTTCGTCATCGACGCCGAAAGTCAGGTCCTCGGCCGCCTCGCAACCGAGGTGGCGCGCCGGCTGCGGGGCAAGCACAAGGCTGCCTACACGCCGCACGTGGACACCGGCGACTACATCGTGGTGGTCAACGCCGAGAAGGTGCGCGTGACGGGGAACAAGGCCACCGACAAGACGTACTACCGCCACACCGGCTATCCCGGGGGCATCAAGGCGACGCGTTTCGAGAACATGATCGAGAAGCACCCGGAACGGGTCATAGAGAAGGCGGTCAAGGGCATGCTGCCGCGCAATCCCCTCGGACGCGCCGCGTTCCGCAAGCTCAAGGTGTACGCGGGACCCGACCACCCGCATTCGGCGCAGCAACCGAGGTCGCTGGCGCTGTAGCGGCGCGGCTTCCCCAAGCAACCGCAGCGGTCATTCAGCGCAAGCAGCCCCGGTCTTCGAGGACGAGCATGGCACAGGGACAGAACTACGGCACCGGCCGTCGCAAGAGTTCCACCGCACGGGTCTTCATACGGCCGGGCAACGGCCGCATCCTGGTGAACGAACGTCCCGTGGACGAGTACTTCGGGCGGGAGACCGCGCGGATGATCGTGCGGCAGCCGCTGGAGGTCGCCGGGGCGCTGGACCGCTTCGACATCACCGTGACGGTGAAGGGAGGCGGGTCGTCCGGTCAGGCGGGGGCCATCCGGCACGGGATCGCCCGCGCCCTCGTGGACTACGACGAGACCCTGCGATCGGACCTGCGGCGGGCCGGCTTCATCACGCGCGACGCGCGGGAAGTGGAGCGCAAGAAGGTCGGACTGCGCAAGGCGCGCAAGCGTCCGCAATACTCGAAGCGGTGATCCGGGACGGACGTTCACGGGTCGGTTGCCCGCCGCGCGTGAGTACGCCTGACGGCACACCCGAGACGCGACGACAGACGCGAAAAGAGACGCGACAGACGCGAGAAGAGACGCGACGAAAGCAGCACGGCGGGAGCAGCCTGTCTTGAGCGACGACAGCATCAACACCGGACGCCGGTACTTCCTGATCGCCTCGACGTCGGCGGTGGCCGGCGTCGGCGCGGTCGGCGCCGCCATACCGTTCGTCAAGGCCTGGACCCCGAGCGCCAAGGCCCGGGCGCTCGGCGCCCCGATCCGGGTCGACATCGGCAAGCTGCGGCCCGGAGAGATCCTCGGCCCCATCCCCGCCTGGCGGGGCCAACCGGTCTTCATCGTCTACCGGGCCTCGGCGTCGGTCGAACTGCTCGCGTCCGACACGGCGGACCTCGCCGACCCGGACTCGGAGAACGCGGACATGCAGCCCGACTACGCCCGCAACGCCTGGCGTTCCCGGCGGCCCGAGATCGGCGTCTACGTCGGCCTCTGCACGCACCTCGGCTGCTCTCCCAAGTACTACGGAACGGTCCAGCCGGAGACCTTCGACCCGGACTGGCAGGGCGGTTTCTTCTGTCCCTGCCACGGCTCCCGGTTCGACCTGGCGGGCCGGGTCGTCAAGAGCGTGCCGGCGCCCGACAACCTGCCCGTGCCGCCGTACTTCTTCGAGACGGACGACGTGATCGTCATCGGTGAGGACGAGGAGACCGCCTGATGGCCGAGTCGAACGCCCCCGCACCCGGACGCCTGACCGGACCCCTGACCGGACCCCTGAAACGCTTCGTGGCGTGGCTCGACGAGCGCATGCCGCTCACCGAGACGATCGAGTACCACGCGACGAAGTACTACGCCCCGAAGAACTTCAACTTCTGGTACTACTTCGGGGTTCTCGCCCTCGTCGTGTTCGCCATCCAGATTCTCTCGGGGATCTGGCTCACGATGTCCTACGTCCCGAGCGGCGACGGGGCGTTTGCTTCCGTCGAGTACATCATGCGCGACGTGGAGTACGGCTGGCTGATCCGTTACCTGCACTCCACCGGCGCGTCCGCGTTCTTCCTGGTCATCTACCTGCACATGTTCCGCGCCCTGGCGTACGGCTCGTACCGCGCGCCCAGGGAGCTGCTCTGGCTGATCGGCATGGCGATCTACCTCGTGCTGATGGCGGAAGGGTTCTTCGGCTACGTGCTGACGTGGGGGAACATGTCGTTCTGGGCCGCGCAGGTGATCGTCTCCCTGGCCGGCGCCATCCCCTTCGTGGGGCCCGAACTCATGGAGTGGATCCGCGGCGACTACGGCATGTCCGAGATCACCCTGAACCGCTTCTTCGCCCTGCACGTCGTGGCGCTGCCGCTCGCCCTGGCCGGCCTGGTGTTCCTGCACATGGTGGCCCTGCACCACGTCGGCTCGAACAACCCGGAAGGCGTGGACATCAAGCAGCACAAGGACCCGCAGGGCGTGCCCCTCGACGGCATCCCCTTCCACCCGTACTACACCGTGCACGACTTCATGGCCACGGTCGCGTTCCTGATCCTGTTCTGCGCCATCGTGTTCTTCGCGCCGGAGATGTTCGGGTACTTCATCGAGAAGCCGAACTTCGAGGAGGCCGACCCGCTGAAGACGCCCGAGCACATCGCGCCGGTCTGGTACTACACGCCCTTCTACGCGATGCTGCGGGCCACGACGTTCCCCCTGTTCGGCCTGTCCGCCAAGTTCTGGGGCCTGATCGTCATGGCCGCGGCCATTGTGATTCCGGCCATCCTCCCCTGGCTCGACCGCGGCAAGGTCAAGTCCATCCGTTACAAGGGCCTGCTGTCCCGCCTCATGCTCGCCATGCTCGTCGTCAGCTTCGTCGTGCTCGGCTACCTCGGCACGATCCCGCCGTCGCCCACGGCCACGGCGGCGGCGCAGGTCTTCACCGTGCTCTACTTCGCCTACTTCCTGCTGATGCCGTGGTACTCGCGGGTCGACCGGACGAGGCCCGTGCCGGACCGCATACCGTGACGGCACGAACGCTCGTACTCCTCGTTGCCCTGGCCGGCCCGCCGGCCGCGGCCGCCACGACGGACTGGCCCATGCAGTCCATGGAGCCGGACCTGCACGACAAGCCGTCCCTCCAGCGGGGGCTTGGCCTGTACGTCAACTACTGCCTGGCGTGCCACTCCCTGAGGTTCCAGCGCTACGAGCGCACGGCCGACGACCTCGGCATCCCGCACGAGCTGTTTCTCGAGAACCTGGTGTTCACGGGGCAGAAGATCGGCGGTCTGATGGCGACGTCGATGCCCGAGGAAGAGGCCAAGGCGTGGTTCGGAGCCCGCCCGCCGGATCTCACCATGGTCGCGCGCGTGCGGGGCGAGGAGTGGCTCTACAACTACCTGAAGACCTTCTACCTCGATCCCACGCGACCGTTCGGGGTGAACAACAAGGTGTTCGAGAACGTCGGCATGCCCCACGTCATGATGGACCTGCAGGGCGTGCAGCGGGAGGTGTGCAGGGGGTTCAAGCCCGTCGACCTGCTCGACGGCGAATCGGTCATCGTTGCCGAACCCGAGCCGCACTGCTTCCTCGAGGTGGAGGAAGGCTCCGGCAGCTTCAGCGCCGGCGAGTTCGACGACGCGGTGTACGACCTCGTCAACTTCCTGTACTACGTGGGCGAACCGACACGCCTGGAGCGCGAGCGCCTGGGCGTCTACGTCCTGCTCTTCCTGGGGCTGCTGTTCGTCTTCGCGTACCTGCTCAACCGCGAATACTGGAAGGACGTCCACTGATCCTGCGCGAGGTGCCAATGAGCGTCCTGACCCGGCGAGGCTCGATGACCCTGTTCTCGGACCCTTCGGACCACCAGAGCCACCGGGTTCGGATGGTCGTGGCCGAAAAGGGCATCAACGTCGACATCGTCGACGTGGACCCCCGCCACAAGCCGCAGGAACTGGGGCAGATCAACCCCTACAACACCCTGCCGACCCTCCTCGACCGCGAACTCGTGCTCTACGAGAGCACGGTGATCATGGAGTACCTCGACGAGCGCTTTCCGCACCCGCCCCTGCTGGCGGTGTACCCGGTCGCCCGGGCGCAGAGCCGGCTCCTCATGCACCGCATCGAGAAGGACTGGAGCCGCCGCGTCAACCTGCTGATGGCCGGCCGCGGACGCGCCGAGTCCCTGAACAAGGCCCGGAAGGAGCTGGGCGAGAGTCTCCTCGCGGTCGCCCCCGTCTTCGCGAGCCAGCAGTTCTTCATGAGCGACGAGTTCACCCTCGTCGACTGCTGCGTGGCGCCCATCCTCTGGCGGCTCAGGGCCATGGACGTCAAGCTGCCGGAACGTTCCACGCGCGCCATGCGCCAGTACATGCGCCGCATCGTGGAGCGCGAGTCGTTTCGGCGGAGCCTCACCGAAGCCGAAGTCGAGATGCGGGAGTGACGTGGGCTCCCCCCGGCCGTACCTGATACGCGCGCTGATCGACTGGATCGTCGACAACGACTGGACCCCGCACCTGCTGATCGCCGCCGACGCCGAGGGCGTCGCCGTCCCGCGTGACCATGTCAAGGACGACCGCATCGTCCTGAACGTCTCGGCCCGGGCCGTGCGCGGTTTCGTCTGCAGCGACGAGGCGATGTCCTTCGACTCCCGTTTCGGCGGCCGCGCGTTCCACGTGGTGGTGCCCCTGGAGGCCGTCCTCGCGGTGTACGCCCGCGAGAGCGGAGCGGGCCTGGCCTTCCAGGGCAGCAACGTCGCGGGCAGCTTCCCGAGCCCCGGGCCCGGGACCGACACCGGTCCCGGGCCGGTCGGCGACACGACGCATCCGGATCGTCCCGGCGGCGCCAGGGGGAAGCCCAAGCTCACGCTCGTCGACTGAGCCCGCCGCCCCGGGCACAACGGGACGGGCCGGGGGCGCCAGGTACGCGGTCAGCGGCCGGCGTCCAGGTACTCGAAGGCCTTGACCACCTTCTGCACGCCGACGACCGATCGCGCCACGTCGGCGGCGGAGTCGCCTTCCACGCGCGAAACCAGTCCCATCAGGTAGACGACGCCGTCGCGCGTGACCACCATCACGCGGTCTCCATCCACCTCCTCGCTCGCGACCAGGCTGGTCTTGACCTTGGTGCCGAGCCAGCGGTCGTTGATCCGCGACACCGTCGTGACCGGCGGGCCGACCTCGAGCTCGTTGTGGATCCGGCGCACCTTGCGGACCCGCTGTTCCACGGCCTGCCGGGCGGCCTGCTTCAGGGACTCGTCCGCCACCAGGCCGGTCAGCAGCACGACGCCGTTGAAGCTCGTGACGCGGATCTGACTGTCGCGCAGCGCCTCGCTGGTGTTGCGGATGACGCCCGCGACCGTCCGCTCGATCCCCTCGTCATCGAGGATGACCCCCGGCGTGCGCGCCCCGGGGTCGCTCCCGGTGATCGTCGCGCAGGACACCGCGCCGAGCGCCAGCACGACGCACAGCCCCCGCAGAAGCATCAACATTGCAGTCCGGTCACCCGCGATCCGCACGGAAGGCATCTGCTATCCACACTTTCTTCCAGAAAAGGCTCGAGAAGAAACCCGAGAAAAAGTTTGTCCCGGACATCGATACCACGTCAAATCGCGACGTGTCGGAGGCATAGCGGGGATGCTCCGTGAGCCAGGCCTCCGCGGCGCGCAAGAGCCGGCGCTGCTTCGCCGCGTTGACCGAGGTGGCCCCGTCCTCCCAGGCGCCGGGGCCCCGGAGGCGGACTTCCACGAAGACGAGTACGGCTTCGTGGCGCATCACGAGGTCGATCTCGCCCCAGGGTTTCGCGTAGTTGCGGGCCAGCGTCCTGAGGCCCCGTCTGCGCAGGAAGCGTTCCGCCGCGCGCTCCGCCCGGCGCCCGGCGCGCCGGGCCCGGCGGCCGCCCGCGCGACGCGAGCGG